>JANOVZ010000076.1:0-94038 GCA_031417655.1 Sphingomonas sp.
CCCCCAATACGGTCGCCCCTTTGCTGTTTTCGGGTTTCGATCTACTCCTTACAACCCCCTTTTGGTTGGCGGGGGCCTTGTTTAATCACCCCCCCCCCCTTTCGGGGGTGGGGCGGGGGGTGGGCACTGTCAACGAGTCCGAAGCTCGGTTCTGGCGAACAGTCCCAACCCCAACCCCTCCCCTGAAGGGGAGGGGGGAAGATGAACCTCGGCCGCCTCAACCATATCGGTGTTGCTACGTCGTCGATCGAAGCCAGCATCGCGCATTGGCGCGACGTTATGGGCGCGACCAAAATTCACGAACCGTTTGACCTCCCCGCGCAGGGCGTGCGGGTGTGTTTTGTCGACATGCCGAACACGCAGATCGAGCTGATCGAGCCGCTTGGCGCGGACTCGCCGATCCACGGGTTTCTCGCCAAGAACCCGCTCGGTGGGCAGCATCATGTTTGTTTTGAAGTGCCCGACATTCACGCCGCCCGCGCTGAATTTATCGCGATGGGCAAGCGTGTTCTCGGCGAACCCCGCATTGGCGCGCACGGGACGCTGATTTTCTTTGTCCATCCCAAAGACATGGGCGGGATGCTGACCGAGATTATGGAAAGCCCCAAAGAAGCGCACTAGACTTACGTTAACGTAAAGCGCTAGCAAGCCCCATGACCTACGAAACCATCCTGACCGCACGCGACGGCGATGTCCTCGTGATAACGCTTAACCGGCCCGAGCGGCTGAATGCCGCTTCGCTCGACATGGCCGACGAAATCAATGCGGCGCTCGACCAGCGTGATGGCGCTCGGGCGGTGTTGATCACGGGCGCAGGACGCGCTTTTTGCTCGGGCGCGGACCTGCAAAGTCGCGGCGACGCGTCGATTGCGGGAGGTAGCGCGCCCTATGCCGCGCTGACGCAGCATTATAATCCGCTGATGATGAAGCTCGCGCGGCTGTCCGTGCCGGTGGTGACCGCGGTCAACGGCCCGGCGGCGGGAATCGGCTGTTCGATTGCCTTGGCGGGCGATTTCGCGGTGGCGGGAAAGTCAGCTTACTTCCTGCAGGCCTTTGTCAACATCGGTCTCGTGCCCGATGGCGGTGCAAGCTGGATGCTGCCGCGCCTGATCGGCAAGGCGCGTGCGACCGAAATGATGCTGTTGGGTGAGAAGATTTCGGGTGAGAAAGCTGAAAGTTGGGGCCTCATTCATAAATGTGTCGAGGATTCCGCATTGATGGACGACGCTTTAGCACTGGCCAAGCGGCTCGCTGGCGGACCGACGCTGGCGATTGGCGTGATGCGTCGCAACATCGCCGGCGCTCTGGATGCGGATTATGCCAGTGCACTGGTTGCAGAAGCCGAGGGTCAGCGGATCGCCGGGGCCAGTGCCGACGCGGTCGAAGGAGCCAAGTCGTTCCTGCAGAAGCGAAAACCCGTTTTTCAGGGCCGTTGACCGCCGCACGCCCGCATGGCAAACAAAGACCTACGCGGGTGTAGCTCAATGGCAGAGCAGAAGCTTCCCATGCTTACGACGAGGGTTCGATTCCCTTCACCCGCTCCAAAATATTGTTTGTTATTATGACTTTAGCCAACATTCGCAACAGGGTGAAGCACCACCGGTTCCAATGATTGGGCAAGCTGCGCCGCTGCCAGATCCCTGCGGTAGATGTGCAAGGCCTCGAGTGGCATCGGCACCCCGATTTCAAAACCTTGCAGGAGATCACAGCCGAGCAACTGGAGCAAGCGCGCCTGCCAGTCGCTCTCAACACCTTCGACGACGACACGCATATCGAGGCTGTGGCCGAATTCGATGACGGCACGGATGATCTGTGTCGCCTGACGCTTTTTGTCGGCGTTGCGCAGGAACGATTTATCGAGCTTTAAGCCGTCGAGTTCAAAATGCTGAAGATAACTGAGCGACGAATAACCAGTGCCGAAATCGTCGAGGAAAACTTTGACGCCGACTTCGCGGAGTTGCGCAATCGCCTGACGCGCTTGGTCAAAGTTCGAGATCAGGACGCCTTCGGTCAATTCGATCGTGAGCAATTCGGGGCGAATATGCGCGGCAAGCATCTTGTCAAAAATGCGCTGCACAAAATCGGGATGTTTGAAATAGATCGGTGAAATATTGACGGCGACGGGCAAATCTTCGAGCGCGAGGATCGCCTCAAAGGCGCTATGGATTGTCCATTCTGTCAATTCCATGATCTGGCCGCTGTCTTCGGCAATTGGAATCAGCGTTGCGGGCGAGACATCGCCCATCTGGCTCGACCGCCAGCGCAGCAGGGCTTCGGTACTGCTTAACGCACCCGTGCGCGCGTCGACAATTGGCTGGTAATGCAGTGCGAGTTCATTTTCGATGATCGAACGACCGAGTTCGACGCGGATCGAACTTTCAAGTGTCTGGCGCCCGTCGAGCACATCATCAAACACGCGGCAGGCACCGCGCACACCGCCCTTGGCCTCATACATCGCGGTGTCGGCGCGACGTAACAACTCATGGGCGCCGTCAATCGCGGGGTCGCCAACTGCAATACCGACCGACGCGCCGACTTCGACGGGTTTGCCATCGATGACGAACGGGTGGCTGATGGCTTCGACAACGGCAAGGCCATGGTCTTCGGGTTGCCGCTTTGTGCCCGCGGGCAGGATCGCAGCGAACTCATCGCCGCCGAGCCTTGCAATGACGGTTGCTTCGCCGAGAACGGATTCGGTGCGCCGCGCGACTTCGATAAGCAATAAATCGCCCGCCTTGTGGCCGAGATTATCGTTGACGTCCTTGAAACGGTCGAGATCAAAAAACAGCAGAGTCGTGATGCCACCTTTGACCGAAAGGTCTTCGAGAGCGGCATGGAAAGCGCTGCGATTGTGTAATTGTGTTAGCGGATCGCGCAGCATCACTTCATGTTGTTCGGCGCGGATGCGGATCAATTCGTCATGGGCATTGATCAAGCTGCGGTGACGCCACCCGGCAACAAGAACGGCAATAGCTGCGAGCGCGCCAATCCCAGTACCGACCATGGCCTGCTCGCGCATGAAACCCAGCGCTGTTGTCACGAGATAGGCGGGCGCAGCAAGCGCAAGCAGCCCGATGAGCGTAATCGAGATACGCACCCAATCCGGTTTTACGGAAGTCAAACTTGTGTGTGGCATTATTTGGTCGTGCATCAGTCGCGTCCAAAACGCCCGTCGCGCCCGGTGTAGGGCGATGACGAGGGCCCTTTGGGAATTTGGTCAAACATCGCGCGCGTGCGGTCGGTCAACCGCTGTTCGGCAAGGCTTTTTTGCGTGTCGAGTGTATCGACCAGCGCGCGTTGTTCGAGATGTACTTTCATCCGCGCGCGCAGGATCGGGAGGCTGATCGGCTTGACCATATAATCGTTCGCCCCGGCATTGATTGCGGCAACGACAGACATTTCCTCGTCCATCGCCGTGCACATGATGACCGGCAGCCTTGCGCTGTCATAGAGTTCGCGGATGGCAATCAGCGTGTCCATGCCCGACAGGTCGGGCATCATCCAATCAAGCAGGATGATGTCGGGTGCTTTTTGTGAGATGATCGAAAGCGCCGCGCGGCCGCTGTCGCAGCTTTCGGTGGCATAGCCACAGGTTTTCAGGCCGCGCTCAAGCAGGATGCGGTTGTCCTCGACGTCGTCGACGATCAGAACGCGCTTCTGGGCGTTCATGCCGACCGCTGAATCGAGCGGGCTCATCGCACCATCTCCTTCAGATGTTGCGCAATTTCGCGTGGCGACGACGATCCCTTGGCACAAAAGAGATAGCCGGCATCGAGAATGCGACGATGTTCCTCAAGCGAGATCTCGCATGCCGACAGCACAATGACGGGGATCGACCGCAGTTCCTCATTGGCGAGCAGCGCATCGATCACTTGGAACCCGTTAAAATTCGGCATGGCGAGATCGAGCACGATAGCAATGGGTGGATGATCCTCCGCCATGTTAAGTCCCTGTGCGCCATCGGTCGCGCGGCGCGTGGTGAAGCCGACTTGACGCGCGCAGCGATCCACCAGTTCAGCGGCGTCATCATCATCCTCGATAATCAAAATCTCGCCAGTAGCCTTGGTCGCGTACACTTCGAGCATTGCTCGTAATTGCGACTCGGCCACGGGTTTGCGGATATAATCGGTCGCGCCGGCATCAAGCCCGCGTGCGCGATCATCATCGACTGTGACGAGGATGACCGGCGTTGCACCTAACGCTTCGTCTGCGCGTAATTCTTCGAGAATGTCGTAGCCCGAACGTCCCGGCATAAGGACATCAAGCAAGATCAAATCAGGCTTTTGTGCTCTGGCAAGCGCCAATCCAGCTTCACCATCTGTTGCCGAAATCACGCCATAGTTGAGGCGCGCGAGCCACCGGCGCATCAGATCGATCGCGCTGTCGCTATCGTCGATAATAAGTGCGGTGCGTTCATAGCCTTCGACGGACTGCATCGCACTTTCAATGGATTGCGCCGCGCCGGGTGCGCGGGCTTCGTCGAAATGTGATCCCGCGCCCGAATTGAGCGGCAGTTTCAAGGTGAACACGGATCCTTTGCCCTCGGTGCTTTCAACGGTCACATCGCCGAGCATCAACCGCGCAAGGCGGCGTGTGATGGCAAGGCCAAGGCCCGTGCCGCAAAACTTGCGCGAGGCACTGCTATCGCCTTGCCGGAATGGTTCGAACAGATTGTCCTGCTGAACTGCGCTGATGCCAATACCCGTATCGCTGACACGAAAGACGACCTCGGCCTTTTCGCCAAATTCGATGAGATCGACATCGAGCGCAATGTTTCCATTGGTGGTGAACTTGAAGGCGTTGTTCAGCAGATTGTTGAGGCACTGGCGGACTTTGCCCTCGTCGCCGATCATGATGCCGACTTCACGTGCGACAGTGACGGCGAACTGATTGCCATTGCGTTTTGCTTCATCATCGAATTTGATCGCGGCTGAGCGAACCAGGGCGTTGACGTCGACAACCGTTCGGTCGAGCGTGGCTTTGCCAGCTTCAATTTTCGACAGGTCGAGAATTTCGTTGATCAGCGAGAGGAGATGACGACCTGCTTGCTGAATGCGATCCAGATCGGCGACAACAGGTTTGTTGTCGGCTTCGATCGCGTCTTCGGTCAGGAGCATCGCATAGCCCAGAATAGCGTTCAGGGGCGTGCGTAATTCATGGCTCATGTTCGCCAAAAATTGCGACTTGGCGAGATTCTGGAGGTTGGCATGTTCACGTGCGCGCTCAAGCTCGGCAATGACCCCCTGCGATCGCGTGACGACATTTGCGACACGCGATTCAAGTTTGTCGAAGTCTTTCATGATCGCGGAGACCGACATCCATCGTTCGTTGTGGAGGCTGATGTCGGTCGTCGGGTCTTCGCCTGCCATGATGAGGTAAGACATTAACAGGTCAGCAGCGCGCGACGCGGGAACGGCAAAAAGCCGTCCGAGAACGGTTGCCGAAACGATGGCAAATATTGTTCCCGCCGTGATGGATGCTGCAATAAAAATCGGGATTCTGTTGGATCCGAGATCTGCCGTTGCCGCCCAAATTCCGAATGCCCCTGCACCGGTTACGATTAAAGTCGCGCTGATCGCCAGAAAAGCGAGGCGCGCGATTGTTCGGCGCGCCGTGATCGTCAGCGCGGGGGTTTCGACCTTCTTGAGGTCGAATTCGCTATGGATCATGCTGCGACTCCAAGGGTTTTGTGCGCAGTCTGTGGCGCGGGCAGGGCGCGAGCGGCCCCGGTTCGGATCGGAATTTCCATCGTGAAACTGGTGCCGACGCCGCGTTCGGAGCGGACGTCGATTGTTCCGCCCATCATTTCACAGAAGCGCTTCGTCAGCGCGAGGCCAAGGCCGGTGCCGCCAAATTTGCTTGACGTGTCAGCCTCGGCCTGGCTGAAATCAGTGAACAAGCGGCTGAGGCCTTCGGGGCTTATGCCGATGCCGTTGTCGGTCACTTCGAGAAGCATATATTCGCCGTGATCGGTCTGCTTGCGCAGGACCGTTAGCATGATCATGCCCTTGGTTGTGAATTTGGCGGCATTGCTCAACAGATTGAGGATCGACTGGCGCAGTTTGAGTGCGTCGAGTTCGAGGATGCCCAGATCCTCTGGCATGTTGACCACGATCCGGTTGTCGCGCTTTCCGATCAGTGGCGACGCTGTGGCCATCACTTCATTGATCAGCGATGCGACTTCGACAGGCTGCGTCACAAGTTCGATACGATTCGCCTCGATGGAATTAAGATCAATAACGTCATCGACGAGTGCGAGGAGGTGGCGTCCTGCGGTATGGATGCGGTCGAGATCTTCCATCTTGCGACCGGCATTGGTTCGTTCCTCGAAATTTTCGCGGAGCATTTCGGTGTAGCCAATGACGGCATTGAGCGGCGTGCGCAGCTCGTGGCTCATTTTGGCAAGGAAGATTGATTTGCGTTTGCTGGCAAGTTCGGCGGCTTCCATCGCGGCGCGCAAGGCAACAAGCTTACTGCGCTGCTCAATAGCTTCCTGCTCGACCTGAACGCTGATCCGCATCACGGTTTCATAATAAAGCGTGAGCAATGTCATGTAGGCGAGCGCGGCGACGATCGACAGCAACGTTGCATATTTGAGGCTCTCGATGGGGAGAATCATCGGAAACTCGCCATAGAATAAGCGAATGCCAAAGAAGCCAACGAGCTGAAGTGCGACGCCGACCAGGACGTGTTTCACTGAATCAGAGAGATAGAAGAAGCCAAGCACCATCGCGATCAGGAACCACGGCAGGAATGGCGAACTAATCCCACCAAAGAAAAAGGAGCCGAACAAGCTGAGGCAGACGAGCATTTGCACGCTGCTAATCGCTGCGGCGCGCATGCTGCCCCAGTGGCGGAGCATGAAGGGGATTGTAAAGAAGCTGGCAACCATCGCCTCGGTGACCCAAAACTGCCACGTGCGGCCTGCCGGGGTTTGCCACAGGAAGTAAGTCACTGAATGGCCCATCAACGGGCCGAGCAAGTGCAGAAGCACAAACGTGCGCGCCATCAGCCGGTCGGATTCGGTCTCGCGGATCGCAAGCGGAATGAACCAGTCGATGATGTTGTAAAGAGCGCGTTGCATTTGGGTCCCCCGTGTCGCCCAATGTCCCGCTAGGGGAAAAGGTTTAACAATCCGCAAAGGATGTCTGCACAGCATGTCAGCCTTTACGCCCCATTAAGAGCTTTCGGGCATAGGTGGATTGTGGCGGGTGCCGTTGGACGGAACCATGACCGCATTCGCGATGGGGGTTCCGAAGCAATGACAATGAAATTGGGGTTGATGAAAAAATTCAGCCTGAGCGACTTGCTCGACTATTTCATTCCGGCCGATATTCAGGTCATTCCCGAAGCACATCGCCGCGCGCGGATGTTCATGCTCAGTCATGTTTTCGGACCGGTTATCGGAAGTTCTTTGCCGCTTTATCTTGTCATCATGGGCATTTCGCGCGACTATCGCGCAGCCGTTTTCTTCTTTTCAATCCTCGCGTTTTGGCTTTATCCATTCGTCCTGCGGTGGACCGGGCGTTACCAGACGCTGGCGCTGCTTTCTGTGCAAAACCTCATCTTCTGCGTGCTGTGGGCTTGTTATTCTTTTGGCGCGATGGGATCGCCGTTCATCCCGTGGATACTCTTGTTTCCATTGCTTGCGTTTCTTTATCTCCCGCCGACGGGTTGGGTGCGTAACGTCCTGCTGGCTCAGATTTTCGGCAGTCTAGGCGTCTTCCTTGCGATGGTCGTGGGCGGCTATGATTTTCCGGCTGTGAACCTCGACAATCTCCAAGTGATTGGTATGATTTCGATGGCAGCTGTCGCCTTTTATTTCGCGATGATGTCGCTCTATTTTGCCAAGATGTTTCATGAACAGCGTGAGTTTTCGCGCGAACTCAATGGATTGGTCTCGACGTCGGACAATGTTCGCAACTTGACTGCTGCGGCCAATCAAGCGAGCGCGGCGAAAGCGGATTTCGTGGCCAGCATGAGCCATGAATTACGCACACCGCTGAACGCAATCATAGGCTACAGTCAGCTTCTGCTCGAAGAAGCACTCGACGAAAACGACAAGGAATCGGTGGCTGATCTTGGCCATGTCAACAAGGCAGGGTCCGATCTGCTGCGACTGATCGATGACATTCTTGATTATTCGCGGATTGAGGCGGGCAAGATGCCCGTCAATGGCAGCTTTGGCACCGTGGCCGAACATATGCCGCGCTGGAGCATCAAGCTTGATGCGGCGCTCGGAAGCCGTGGTTATTCGCTTGTCGTTGCGCCCGGTCACGGTGCCGATTTCGTTTTCAGCACTGATTGGGATGCCGTCGGCGGCGCGCTTCGTCATCTCGCCACTGGCATTGCTGCGCGCACTGTTGGGACGCATCTGCTTACATTGTCAGTCGAACCCAATGGTCTCGGCGGTGTGACGATGGCGTTAACCGAGGACAATAACAACACCACGTTGATACCCGAAGCAAGCATTCATGAAACCTTCGATCATCATGACGATGCTTCGCCAACCAAATATGGCGGGACGGGCATCGAAATTGCGCTGGCGCATAAATTCGCAAAGCTTATCGACGGTATTATTAAGCCAGGGCGCCAGCTCGACGGTCGCGCTGCCAATCTGCTCATCATCCCCGACCTGACAGCGCGGGTTATCGAATATAGCGAAGCCGCTTAACGGCTCGCTAACCATCTGATCTTATAGGCACTCACATGACAACGATCCTCATCGTCGAAGATAATGAAATGAATCGCGACATGCTTCGGCGGCGGCTTGAGCGTAATGACTATCAGGTCATCTGCGCGGTTGACGGCCCCGAGGGGATTACGATGGCGCGGACCGAGCAACCTGACATCATTCTGATGGATGTTGCGCTCGGCGACATGGACGGCTGGGAAGCGACCACGGCCCTGCGTGCCGATACCCGAACAGCGAAAATCCCGGTGATTGCGCTGACGGCCCATGCGCTGGAAAGTGATCGCCTGAAAAGCATTCAGGTGGGATGCGTCGATTTCGAGACAAAACCAGTTTCGCTGCCGCATCTCCTTGAAAAAATCGAGAAACATAAGCTCGGTTAACTATCTTCGCTGACCACATTGTTACACTCGGGCGTTAATCAGGCCCCAGGACATTCGTAGAGTTAACGGGGCATCTATCATGGTACAAGAAAAAGGCGGCGTTGACGCGCTCGGGGGCAGCATGCGCGATTTCCGGTATTTGCCGGGCAGCAATATCCTCGACCGGGTCGAAGCTTTTTATGACTGGCAACAGGCGCGCCGCGCCGTTGGCGTCTGGCCGCTGGGTCGATCCACCGAAAATGGCGCGCGCAGCCGGTGCAGCGCCCGTACCGACGAGGGCGCGCTTTTCGAGGGCGTAAACTTCGCCAGCCAGGATTATCTGAGCCTCGCTTCGCATCCTGCCATTGTCGATACGGCCTGTGACGTGATGCGTTCGTTCGGCGTTCACAGTGCGGGTTCGCCCGCGCTTGTTGGCAATACATCGCTGTCGATCAAGCTCGAACAAACGATCGCCGAGTTTCTTGAAACCGACCATGTCGCGCTGTTCCCAACCGGTTGGGCCGCAGGGTTTGGCGTTATCAAGGGGCTTGTCCGCCCCAGCGACCATATCGTCATGGATGCGCTCAGCCATGCCTGCCTTCAGGAAGGCGCACAGGCGGCGACGCGCAATATCCATTTGTTCCGCCACAACCGCGTCGACGCCGTGCGTGAGAAACTTGAGAAGATCCGCGCGAGCGATACCGAGAATGGCATTTTGGTCGTCACCGAAAGCCTGTTCTCGATGGATTCGGACACGCCCGATATCGAAGCGATCCAAAATCTTTGTCACGAATTTGGCGCAACGCTCGTCGTTGATGTTGCGCATGATCTCGGTAATCTGGGTCCCACGGGTCGCGGGCTGATCGAGGTTCAGGGAATGCTCGGCAAAGTCGATGTCGTCATGGGCAGCTTTTCAAAGACCTTCGCGTCTAATGGTGGCTTCGTGGCCTCGCGCAATCGCAGCGTGAAGGAATATCTGCGTTACTACAGTTCACCAAACACGTTTTCGAACGCAATGTCGCCCGCCAACGCAGCCATCGTGACTCACGCGTTCGAGATCGTAAAATCGGAGGAAGGCGCCGCGCTGCGCAAAAAGATGATGACCAACATCATGCTGCTGCGCAATCTGCTGCAGGGCTGTGGCCTTGAAGTTTACGGCGATCCGTCGGCGATTGTTTGTGTGAAAATGGGGACTGAAGCGCTCGCGCGTCTCGTCAGCCGCCGCTTGCCCGCCATGGGCATGCTTGCCAACCTCGTCGAGTTTCCCGCCGTGCCAAAAGGGCAAGCGCGGTTCCGGCTTCAGGTCATGGCGAACCATAGCCAGCATGACATTCTCGATGCCGTTCACCGGCTGTCGACAGCGGCAGTAGACGGTGCCGAGGAAGAGCTTGCCTTGCTCGAAGGGCGGACGACGCTCGCCACGCTTGATCGCGATTTTCCGTTGCCGAGCATGGAGCGCAAAACCTCCGCTGCAATCGAATCGCTCGGCTTGCCCAGCCGCGATGTCGCCGCAACGGCGACTAAGAACCCACGCTCTATCGCCGCTTAGTGTCGTTTACGTGGTCTTAACGATGGCCCTTTACGAAGGACGCATAGTGAAAGGTGTCTAATGATTATTCGATCTGCGATCATTACCGTTGCTGGTGTTTTGGCCAGCATCGCAGCCACGTCGGCTTACGCGCAAGACGCGGGCGACAGCTACATCAAGGTCGCGGCATCGCGGACCAAATTGGTGGACAAGGGCGAGGTTCGCACGAATGGCGTCCTTGATCCCGCTGCTGGGTATTCGACGCGGCCTGCAAAGCACGGCACGATTACCGCTGGTCACTACATAATCGATCATGTTGCAGTGGAGGGGTCAATTTCGACTCCAGCGACGACCAACAACAACCCCGCTGGGTCGCTGGCAGGATTGCCCAATTTGGGTGACGACGAATTTGTTCTTGCGACGTTTGGCCTTTCGCTTCGCCCGGTCAAAGGACCCATTCAGCCTTATGTTGGCGGCGGGGTGCAGTTTCAGTTTACAACACAACAGCGCGATGGCCTTGCCAATGGTTTGAACATTGCCAATACCAAGGGACTGTATGTGAACGGCGGCGTTGAGTTTGATCTCACGGATCGCTTTGGTGTGTTCGTCGATGTGCGCAAAGCGTTTTATCATACCAGCGGCACGGGACTCCTCGCAGGTAATCAGATCAACGCGAAGGCGGTTCTCGATCCCCTAACAATTTCAGTCGGTGGTGTCGCCCGTTTCGGACGTGGATCTGCCAGCAAGGCCGAGCCGATTACTCGAGACACAACCAAATGGACCGTTCGCGCGGGGTTTTCGAGCCTTCGTCTGGCGGATGCAGTGGATTTGAAAGTCGGCGGGGCACAATTTGCCGGTGCTGGTCTCTCCACTTTCGAACATAATACGCCGTCCGTGCAAATTAGCCGATTTCTAACGGATCATATCGCGGTCAACGCGACGCTCGGCCTGCCGCCGCATATCAATATCTACGGCGGCGGCACAATCGGCGTATTGCCCGACGGCAAGGGCGGTTTTACCGGTAAGCTTGGTGAGATCACCTACGGACCGACGGCGTTCACGATGCAATATCATTTCACCCGCGAAGGACGTATCCGTCCTTATGTTGGCGTGGGTGCGAGTTACATGATCACTTTCGCCACGAAGGACGGCGCGTTCAGCAACCTGAAAGTCGGAGACGATCTTGCGCCAGCTTTCGAGGTTGGCACAGACGTAATGGTCGCCAACAAGCTTGGCCTTTTCATGGACGTCAAGAAGGCGCTGCTGCGACCGACAGCCTATGGCACTTTTCAGGGCAATACAGTTGTCGGCAAAACGCGTCTCGACCCGTGGGTGTTCAGCGGCGGTGTTGCTTTCCACTTCTGAAGCGGTTGTTTGACCAGTTTCGCGAAGGAGCGATGCATTGGGTTCGCCACAATATAAGCCTGAAAACTTTGGTTCGCGGCCCGAGCGGTGGGAATGCGACGCTGATGTCATGGTCAATGATGATTGCGGTCGCGAACTGACTGGCAAGTTAGCGAATATCTCCGAAGGCGGTTTCATGGCCGAATGCGAAGAAAAAGTGCGTATTGGCTCGATCGTCGAAGTTGACCTGCCCGGTCGCGGCCACGTTCGCGCCGAAGTGCGCTGGGTGCTTGGCTGGCGCTTTGGTGCAAAGATACTGGCCGACTAGAATTTCCTTCACCCCGCTGGCGTGATGCGTTAGCCGTGCTGTGCCATCGACTGGCGCACCACCAAGGGAATATCGAATGGCGGCACGACCCAAATCCGCTATCTTCGTCCTCGTTACCATTTTCATTGATGCCATCGGCTTTGGTCTGATCATGCCGGTCCTCCCTCAACTTTTAATGCGTGTCGGCGACATCGCGTTGTCTGATGCAATTGGAATTGGCGCGTGGATGGGGTTGGCGATGGCGGTGGCCTCGTTTGTTTCCGCACCGATCCTGGGAAATCTGAGTGACCGGTTTGGGCGGCGGCCGATCCTGTTGATTTCACTGGCCGGCTTGGCGATTGATTACCTGTTGCTGGCAGCAGCGAATACGTTACCGCTGGTCTTCATTGGAAGGGTGCTGTCGGGCGCATTTGGCGGCAGCTATTCAACAGCGATGGCCGCGATTTCTGACATTACGCCGCCAGAGGCGCGCGCCAAGACGTTTGGATTTGTCAGTGCAGCGTTCGGCGTGGGCTTCGTGCTTGGCCCCGCGATTGGCGGTTTGTTGGGCGAATATGGCGACCGCGCGCCGTTCATCGTTGCCGCGGCGATGGCTGGCCTTAATTTTCTGTATGGTCTGGTCGTGTTTCCTGAAACCTTGAAGCCGGAAAACCGGCGGTCGTTTAGTCTGACGCGCGCCAATCCGCTTGGCGCGCTCGGCATCATGCAGGCGTTGCCGGGGATGTCGCGCGTCGTGATTGTCCTCATCCTTTGGCAGGTATCGAGTCTTGTCTATCCGATGACCTGGAGCTTTTATGCAATTGCGCAATTTGGCTGGTCGACCAAGCTGATCGGGATCAGCCTGGCCGTCGTCGGCATCACGATTGCGATCAGTCAGACATTTATCACGGGTCCCGCCGTGAAGAAGTTTGGCGAACGCGACGCCGCAACCCTCGGCCTTTTCGCCGCAATAGCGGGGTATTTGAGCTATGCATTTATGACCGAAAGCTGGATGGCGTTTGCGGCGATGATCTTCATCGCGTTGCAGGGGTTGGTGCAACCGAGTTTGATGGCCATGCTGTCGCGCCGCGCAACGCCCGAAACGCAAGGTGAAGTACAGGGAATTTCAGCAATGGCGCTGGGGATGGGCTCGATTATCGCGCCGCTGGTTCTAACCACACCAATGGCGTGGTTCACGAGCGCCGATGCACCGGTTTACTTTCCGGGAGCGCCGTTCTTGATTGCGGCGGTGTTCGGGGTGATTGCGTTGGTGATGTTGCGCAAACTGCCCCGCAGCAGTAGCAGCTAAACGCCGCCCGACACTGGCTCGCGACCTGTCGCTGTCAAACCTGCTGCCAGTGCTGCGACACAGGCGGTCAATCTTGCTTGCTCGGTTGACCGCACCACGAAATTTGCGCCGACTTTGCCGTCGCGGAAAAAGGGATAGCTGCCGATCTGGCACCCTTCGTGCGCTTTCTCCGTAATCCGCAGCAGGTCGGAGACTTCGCTTTCGGCGACCCAGCAGCCGACGGTTTCGCTAAGCAAGGGTTTGCCGCCCTCAAGCGTCCCCGACAACGCTTCGAGCATCATCGATGTGATGTGCGGCACACCTGCCATGATGAATACATTGCCGTGGCGGATACCCGGCGCGCCCGACATGCGGTTTTCGATCAGCGTTGCGCCGTCGGGCACGCGCGCCATGCGCAGCCGCGCCTCGGTCGCGCCACCGCGGGTTTCGTAATAGCTTTGCAGGACTTCGACGGCTTTGGGGTGATGGACCACCGAAACACCCAGCGCTTTTGCCACCGCATCGACCGTGATGTCGTCATGCGTCGGCCCGATGCCGCCGGTCGTGAACAAATAATCATTGCGCGCGCGCAACTGGTTCACCGCTTCGATGATCGCATCCTCGACATCGGGGACAACGCGGACTTCGGCGAGGCGAATCCCCTGCAGATTCAGCCACAGCGCGACCTGAGCGATGTTCTTGTCCTGCGTGCGGCCTGACAGGATTTCGTCGCCGATCACGCAGAGAGCGGCGGTGTAGATGCGGTCTGATGTCATGGGGTGCTCGTAGCGGGAAGAACGGCTCTCGCAAAGTGTGCCCTGTGCGATTATATCGCTTGCATGACCACTTATGTAACCGCGTCCGCCGACAGCCGCGCTTCGCGTGATGGCACGATCAAGCTCCATGGCCCTGACGGGTTTGCGGGCATGCGCGCGGCGGGGAAGCTCGCGGCCGAAGTGCTCGATGCGCTGATCCCGCATGTTGTGCCGGGCGTCACGACCAGCGAGCTTGATGATATGGTCCGCGCGCACATGATTCGCGACGGGGCAATCCCGGCGACGCTTGGCTATCGCGGCTTCACGCACAGTTGTTGCACGTCGATCAACCATGTCGTGTGTCATGGCATTCCCGGCGAAAAGCGTCTGCGCGACGGTGACATCGTCAACATCGACGTCACGACGATATTGGATGGCTGGCATGGAGACACGAGCCGGATGTTTTTAGTCGGTGATGTGCCGATCAAGGCGCGGCGGCTGGTTGATGTGACGTATGAAAGCATGATGCTTGGTATCGAACAGGCGCGGCCTGGCAACACGATGGGCGATGTGGCGCATGCAATTCAGAGCTTTGCGGAGAAGCACCGTTATGGTGTCGTCCGCGATTTTTGCGGGCATGGTCTGGGTCGCCTTTTCCACGACGCGCCCGAAGTTGTTCATGCAGGGCGACCCGGCACTGGCCCCGAGCTTCGCCCCGGCATGTTCTTCACGATTGAACCGATGATCAACATCGGCCGCCCGGACGTAAAAATGCTTGATGATGGCTGGACCGCCGTGACGCGCGACAAGACGCTGTCGGCGCAGTTCGAACATTCGGTGGGGATCACCGAGTCGGGGTGTGAGGTGTTTACAAAGAGTCCAGCGGGGCTTGACCAGCCGCCATATTAAAGCAGTCGCTGCTTAAAATTCGGGCAACGCTCTCGACTCTGCCTAAAGCCAGTGCAACTCTGTTATGCAATGGCCCGTGCCCGCACAGGATTGTTGCATCGCAGAGTTTGGCACGTTTATTGAAACATCACGGCAGGGGTCAGTCATGAAAAAAATCGAAGCCATCATCAAACCGTTCAAGCTCGACGAAGTGAAGGAAGCGCTTCATGATGTCGGCATATCGGGCATCACGGTGACCGAAGCCAAGGGTTTTGGACGGCAGAAGGGGCATACGGAACTTTATCGTGGCGCCGAATATGTTGTCGACTTTTTGCCCAAGGTGAAGCTCGAGATTGTCGTGGATGACGATATGGCCCCGCGCGTGGTCGAGGCCATCGCGGCCGCTGCACAAACCGGGCGCATTGGCGACGGCAAGATTTTCGTGATTCCCGTGGAAAGCGCCCTGCGCATCCGCACCGGTGAAACTGATTCAGACGCACTCTAATTTTAACCAAAAGGGCACATACATGGCGAAGGCAGCGACACCCGCAGACATCCTTAAGCGGATCAAGGATGAGGAAATCGAATGGGTCGATGTCCGCTTCACCGATCCCAAGGGCAAGTGGCAGCATCTGACCATGTGTTCGGGCGTCATCGGCGAAGACGAGCTGACCGACGGCCTGATGTTCGATGGCTCCTCGATCGAAGGCTGGAAAGCAATCAATGAAAGCGACATGATCCTCAAGCCCGATCTCGACGCTTGCTACATCGATCCATTCAGTGCGACCCCGATGATGATCCTATTCTGCGACATCGTCGAGCCCGACACCGGACAGCTTTATTCACGCGATCCGCGTTCGACCGCCAAGCGCGCCGAAGCCTATCTAAAGACGACGGGCATTGGCGACACGATTTATATCGGGCCGGAAGCCGAGTTTTTCATGTTTGACGATGTCCGCTGGGACACCAATTATTCATCAAGCTATTACCATATCGATGACATCGAATTGCCGACGAACACCGGTACCAAATATGAAGGCGGCAACATGGGTCACCGCCCGCGCGCCAAGGGTGGCTATTTCCCCGTCGCGCCGGTGGACAGTGCGATGGACATCCGCGGCGAGATGGTGTCGACGATGCTCGAAATGGGCCTACCGTGCGACAAGCACCACCATGAAGTCGCGGCGGCTCAGCATGAGCTCGGCTTGACCTTCGGCACGTTGACGCAAACCGCCGACCGGATGCAGATCTACAAATATGTCTGCCACCAAGTCGCGGCTGCTTATGGCAAGACCGTCACCTTCATGCCCAAGCCGATCAAAGAAGATAACGGGTCGGGCATGCATACGCATCTTTCGATCTGGGAAAAGGGCAAGCCCTTGTTTGCAGGCAATGGCTATGCCGGCCTTTCCGACATGTGCCTTTATTTTATTGGTGGTATCATCAAGCACGCCAAATCGATCAACGCCTTCAGCAACCCGACGACGAACAGCTACAAGCGGCTCGTCCCCGGTTATGAAGCGCCGGTGCTGCTGGCTTACTCGGCGCGCAATCGTTCAGCTTCCTGCCGCATTCCCTATGGCGCGGGCGCAAAAGCCAAACGCGTCGAAGTGCGTTTTCCCGATGCGATGGCGAACCCATATCTTTGCTATGCGGCACTGTTCATGGCGGGGCTCGACGGGATTCAGAACAAAATCCATCCCGGCGAAGCGATGGACAAGAACCTGTACGACCTGCCACCAGCAGAGCTTGCGCAGGTGCCCACGGTCTGCGGGTCGCTTCGTGAAGCACTCGAAAGTCTTGAGGCCGATCATGCCTATTTGCTGAAGGGTGATGTGTTCTCGAAGGATCAGATCGACAGTTATATCGAACTGAAAATGCATGATGTCGCTCGCTGGGAAATGACACCGAGCCCGGTCGAGTTTGATATGTATTATTCCTATTGAGCGTTACGCTCGGACGGCAAAAGGCTGGCGGACAGCAAAAGGCTGGCGGACAGCAAAAGGCCCGGGCGCAATTCCGGGCCTTTTCTTTTGGGCGCGGTCGGGCGACAAGAGTGACATGATCAAAACGCTCCTTGCGCTCGGATGCGCCTTCGCCCTTGGCACCCCGTCGTTTGCCAAACTTTCCGCGATTGAAAAACGGATGACCATAACGGTCGACGCTGAGCATCAACGGTCGGTCGCGTTGCTCGAAACGCTGGTAAACCAGAACAGTGGATCGCTCAATATTCCGGGTGTTGAGAAGGTCGGCCAAATGATGCGCGCCGAGCTGGAGCCCCTCGGATTCAAAGTGGTGTGGAAGCCGCTGCCGCAAACACAGCGCGCGGGGCACTTGATTGCGACGCACATGGGCAATGGCACGGGCAAGAAAATGCTACTGATTGGCCATCTCGACACTGTGTTTGAACCCGCGTCGCCATTCCAAAAATTCGAGCGGCGCGGCGACAAAGGCATTGGGCCGGGTGCCAATGATAATAAGGGCGGCATGATCGTGATGCTGTCCGCGCTGCGCGCCATGAAAGCGGCGGGCACACTTGCCACGGCTGACATCGAAATCGTGCTGACGGGGGACGAGGAAGATGCCGGCTACCCGATTGATGTTGCGCGTGCCGACCTGATCGCGGCAGGCAAACGCGCTGACATCGCGCTCGATTTCGAGGGACTGGTGGTGATCGACGGCAAAGACATGGGATCAATCGCACGGCGCAGCGCGGGCAGTTGGACCGTGACGGCCAAAGCCAAAGGCGGCCATTCAAGCGGAATTTTTTCGGCCGATGCGGGCGATGGTGCGATTTATGCGCTGGCGAAAATCATCGCCGCCTTTCGCACGGAGTTGCCCGAGCCGAACCTGACGTTCAACGTCGGGTTGATCGCGGGCGGTGTCGAGGCGGCATTGGGGCCGGGTGGTGTCACGGCGACGACATCGGGTAAAACCAACATCATTCCGGAAATCGCCATTGCGCGAGGCGACATCCGCACGCTGTCCGATGAGCAGACTGAGCGGGTACGCGCCAAGATGCAGACCATTGTCGCGCGCGCATCGCCCGGCGCTATGGCGCAGATCGCGTTCGGGACGGACGGCTATCCGGCGATGGCGCCAACCGACGGCGCACGCGCGTTGCTTGCCCGCCTCAATAGCGTCAACAAAGACCTCGGCCTGCCCGAAATGATGCCGCTCGACCCGATCAAGCGGGGAGCCGGCGACATCGCGTTCGTGGCGAAAGATGTCGATGGACTGGTTGGGCTGGGTTCGGCGGGCCAGGGCGATCATGCCATCGGTGAAACGGTTGATCTCGTCAGCCTGACGCGACAGGCCAAACGTGCTGCGATCCTGATGACGCGTCTGTCGCGCGAAACGCGCTAATGATCGACAGGCGTCATTTTCTCGGCGTTGCATCGGGAGCCGCGATTGCGCCCTCATTGGGTTATGCGGCGACCCCAACCGCCACTGACCTCGCCGGTGATATTGCCATTCTGCGCGAGGCGCTGACGCTCCATCCCGGGCTCTATCGCTATAATAGTCCGCGTCAGGTTGCGGAACGGATTGATGCACTGGCGACTGATTTTGTGGCGGCACCCACAATAGGCGCGCGCTACCTGATCTTGTCGCGTTTCCTCAGCACCATTCGCTGCGGGCATAGCTATGCCAATTTTTTCAATCAGAGAGAGGGCGTTGTCGACGCGCTGTTCGACCGGCCAACGCGCGTGCCGTTTCATTTCGTGTGGATCGGCGACGATATGGTTGTCACGGCGGACCATAGTGCGACCGGCGCACTGCCGCCGGGCACGCGCATCACCCGGCTGAACGGGATGCGGCCTTCGGCAATACGCACTGCGCTGATGCCTTACGTTCGCGCCGATGGCCATAATGATGCAAAGCGTATGTCGCTGCTTGAAGTGCGGGGTGCTGAGCGCATCGAGACGTTTGATGTGTTTCAGGGGTTGCTATTCCCGCCGTGCGGTGGGGGCCATCATGTTGAGGCGATCCGGCCCGACGGAAGCCCCATTAAGGTCGAACTCCCAATAATTTCACTCGCGCAGCGCCGCGCTGTAATGTCGCAGCCGACCGTGAAGACCGATGACTTGTTATGGCGCTGGGATATGCGACCCGATGGGATCGCTGTCCTGACGATGGATGACTGGGGCACTTACGACAGCAAATGGAATTGGCAGTCATGGCTTGGCGAGCGGCTCGATAGTCTGTCGGGCGCCAAAGGTCTCGTCATCGATATTCGCAGGAATGAAGGGGGTGAGGATTGCGGTGATCCGATCCTTGCCCGTCTCGCGGTTAACGATCTGCACGATGCAGGCGTCAAACAGAAACTCCGTTTTCAGCGCACCCCGGCCAGCATCGACCGCTATCTCGACACATGGGACAACAGTTTTCGGACGCTCGGCGTCGGTGCAGCACCGTTGCCGGGCGGGTATTTTGCGCGGCCCGATGCGCGCGAGACCTTGACAATTGCTGCAAAAGGGCCACGTATAACTGTGCCCGTTGCCGTCCTGACCAGTGCAGTCAACAGCTCGGCGACGTTCCAGTTTGCCCAACGTGCGCAACGATATCGCCTTGCCAAACTCTACGGCGGGACGACTGGCGGTAACCGGCGCGGTATTAACGGCGGCTGCTTCTTTTTCGTACGACTCCCTGGCAGTGGCTTTGAATTTGATCTGCCGCTTGTTGGTTATTTTCCCGCAGGCGTACAACCCGATGCGGGGCTGGCCCCCGACGTGCCCGTTGCGCGGACGGCGCGAGACATAGCAGCGGGACGAGATCCGGTTTTGGCGCGGGCAGTCGCGGGCATTTTGAACGGCTGAAATTCCCGATCACCCGAGATGGTGGCGCGTGAACGCGCGTCGCTAGCGCCGGTAAACGACACTGCGGTCATCGGAGGGCTATTCCGCTGTCCAGCCGCCGTCGATGATCAGACTCGTCCCTGTCATCAGCGCGGAGGCTTCGGAAGCGAGGAAGACGATCGCGCCCATGATATCTTCGACTTGGCCAATGCGCCCAAGCTTGATCTTCGAAAGAACCGACGCCTTGAATGCGGGGTCGTCGAAATAGGGTTTCGTTAGCGGCGTTTCGATGAACGTCGGGGCAATGGTGTTGCTGCGGATATTATGTACGGCAAGGTCAAGTGCGAAGGCCTTGTTCATGCCCTCAAGCGCCCATTTCGAGCCGCAGTAGAGGCTGCGATTGGGCCCGCCGACATGGCCCATCTGACTCCCGATGTGGATGAGGCTGCCGCTCGTACTTTCCGCGATCATCTGTTGGACACACGCTTGCGCAACGAAGAACGCGCTTTTGACGTTGAGGTCATAGACCGCGTCATAATCTTCTTCACTCACGTCTATCATCGGCTTGGGTCGGTTGGTCCCGGCATTATTGACAAGGATGTGGAAGGCCGGGCGCGCAACGAAGAAGGTTTTGACCGCCGCAATGTCTAACACGTCGAGGATGATGGCCGTGCCGCCCATGGCTGTAGCAGCCGTTTCAATTTCGGACGCCGTTCGCGCGATCAATGTCACTGCTGCGCCAGCTTCAGCCAGCGCCGCTGCTGCTGCCAAACCAATGCCCCGACCTGCACCCGTCACGATCGCGCGTTTACCGTCGAGCCGGAAGCTAGGGGTTTTGGGCATGCTCACCTGGGCTCGGCTTTTCCGGCATAGGGGATGTCGCGCCCGCCATAGCGACGCACGCGGATATTGGCTTGTTCACCGTGGCCGGCAAAGCCTTCGAGCGCACAAAGGCGGCTGCAATATTCGCCGATCATGACGCTGGCCTCATCTGTGAGCACACGTTGATAGGTGCAGGTCTTGAGGAATTTGCCGACCCACAGGCCACCGGTGTAGCGCGCGGCCTTCTTCGTTGGCAGCGTATGGTTCGTCCCGATCACTTTGTCACCATAGCTGACGTTGGTGCGGTTGCCGAGGAACAGCGCGCCATAATTGGTCATGTGCTTGAGGAAATAATCGGGGTCGGCAGTCATCACCTGAACATGCTCGCTGGCAATCTCATCGGCGATGCGGACCATTTCGGCATCGTCCGCCGCCACGATCACTTCGCCGAAACTCTCCCAAGCGCGCCGGGCAATATCGGCTGTGGGCAGGATGGTTAGCAGCCGTTCAACTTCGCGCATCGCTTCTTCTGCAAGTTTGCGGCTCGTCGTCAGTAGGATGGCAGGCGAATCGGGACCATGTTCGGCTTGGCCCAGCAAATCGGTTGCCGCCAGTTCGCCGTCACAACCGATTTCGTCACAGATAACCAATGTCTCGGTTGGTCCCGCAAACAAATCGATCCCGACGCGCCCGAACAATTGCCGCTTGGCTTCCGCCACGAAAGCATTGCCGGGGCCGACGAGGATATCGACCGGCGCCATGCTGGCGGTCCCGATGGCCATAGCACCAACGGCTTGTATGCCGCCAAGGCACCATATTTCGTCGGCGCCCGCCATCGCTTGCGCCGCGACAATCGCGGGGGCGGGCTTGCCGTTGAACGGCGGTGCGCATGTGACGACGCGCGGCACACCGGCGACCTTTGCAGTAATCACCGACATATGCGCCGACGCGAGGAGCGGATACTTCCCGCCGGGGACATAACAGCCTGCGGCATTAAGGGGCAAATGCTTGTGACCCAGCACCACGCCGGGCAGCGTCTCGACTTCGACATCGGTCATTGAGGCGCGCTGGATTTGCGCAAAGCCCCGCACTTGCGTTTGCGCAAACTCAATGTCTTTCAAATCCTGACCGGTCAGCTGGTCGATGCAGCCCTGAATTTCGTCGGCTGTCAGCCGGTAATCATTACGGTCCCAGCCATCAAATTTGATCGACAAATCGCGCACTGCCGCGTCGCCGCGCGTCTCTATGTCGGCCAATATACCCTCGACGGTATCGCGCACCTTGCGGTCGCTGTCCGCCTTCGCTGCCAACGTCGCGCCGCGCTTTAGCCATTCCGCCATGCTTAACTCCTGTCGTTCACGGCAGCGAAAACATCGATGCCCAGTTGGTTCATTAGATCGGGGATATCTATCATCACCAAGTTCTCGATCAGCAGGCCATAATTCGCATACCAGAAATCCATGACACGCATGGTGACTGCCCGGTCGTTCGCCGCCAGTCCCAGCCAACCATCGCCCTTGTGCGTCGCTGTGATGCTTGGCCAGCCGGTTGACGCAACGAAATCACCGTTGCCAAAACGTGCGCGGTGGTTGCCGCCCACGCGGTCGGGAAATGCCGTCAGGAACGGCGTCGCATGGCCGCGTTCGTAATCGGGAAAACCCCTGAAACTGCCGATGGGAGCAGGGCCGAACCACCAGAAATCCTCAGCGAAGAAATCGCGCATGTTCATCGTTTTCAGCGACCCGTCGAACTTCATGAGTCCGCAGATCATATTTTCGACAATGGCAAGGCTCGCTGCGCCGTCGCCCTGCGGCCAGATGCCGCCCCCGCCTTGCGGAACGGGCGCCATGAAATCTGGACCGAGCGGTGTGGCGAGCGGCCAAATACCCGCCTGGATCATCAGCGACGGCAGATCGAGGAGGAGAATGGTTTCGACCACCAGTTCGGTCTCCCACCGCTGGAAACAGCCAAATCTTATGTAGCCAACACGTGCCGTCGGTGGAATCCCGAACAGCGGTGCCATGAATCGACCGCAGATATGCCCGCTTGACGCCGTCCACGCGCCGCCGTTGAAAGTGCCGCGCATCGCAATTTCGGTGCGCACATCATAATTCGGCATCGCTGCTGCCAAAGGGGTCAGCACATCATCGGCGACTGCCGCGGGTCCGAATACGTGGTTGATCGGGTGAAACGCCTCAAGGCTATGGTCGGCGCCAAGATGGCGCAGTGCATCCGGCGCAAATATGCCGCCGGGATTAAGATTTGCAGGAATGTTCGAAATCATTTCGCATTATTGACTGCGAATGCAAAACGCTGCAACCGCTAAGTCAAGAGAGGGTGCCGATGACCGGACTGACAACGCAAATGCACTGGACCGCCGACGCGATGGAAGCGCGCGTCGTGCGCTATGTGGATCTGCGCCCCTGCTTTAATGCGTTTATCGACACGCGCTCACCGGGATCGGAAGCCAAAGAAAATTTCACGCTCATCGGACCCGGCGTCTCCGAAAATCCGGCGCAATATGTTCATATTGCCGAGCCGCACGGCTTCAATATCGGCGGCGCGCGCCAGCCACCGGGTTGCGTCAATTCACAGCACAGCCACGATACAGCTGAGGTATTTGTCGCTTATAGCGGCCACTGGCGCTTTGATCTTGGCGAACATGGTGACGATGCGCAGGTTGTCTTGCATCCCGGCGATGTCATTTCGCTGCCGACGCAGATGTTTCGCGGGTTCACCAATGTCGGGGACGACATTGGCTATCTGTTGGCGGTGCTCGGCGGCGACGATCCAGGGCGTGTGCTGTGGGCGCCCGATGTATTCGACCTGGCGGCGACGCACGGGCTGGTACTGCTCGAAAGCGGCCAGTTGATCGATACGACCGCAGGGCAAGTCGTTCCGCAAGGCGCGCCACCCATGCCGCGCACCAGTGCTGAACAAGTGGCGGCGCTGCGCCGGGCCACTGCGGACGACGCCGAACGACTGGTTTGGCGGGCGACAAGCGGCGCGGGCGTCGCCCCGATCATCGGAAAAGGCGCGCCGCTCGGGTGGTCGCATCCGTTCAGCCTTGATCGGGTGGATGCCATCACCGACCGCGCGACGCCCAACGCTCCTGAAGTGCTGTTCGTGCACACAGGATCGCTCACGGTAATGTGGGACGGCGGCGCACTGACCTTGGGCGCAGGCGATACAATGACGGTGCCCGTGGGGCTGGAGCGGACACTGCGGGGCGATGCAGTGGTTTATCGGGTGTCGGGAATCGCTTGAGGAGCGATGACGGGTTTTAAAAAAATAAGGTCTATGCTGCTGTCTGCGTAACGGTGTCATTCGTGCCCATCACAGAGCCAGCGTTCATTTTCTGTTCAACAGCATCGGTGCTCATTTCGTCTAACGATGATAGATAGGGGGCAGTATGATGAACGCCGAAAAGCCGCTAATTTTAGCTGCCTTGGCCGTTATTATGCTGTCTGGGTGTACCGCGACGATCGACCAATCCAGCTTTTTCCCGAACGCAAAGTTGCAAGCCCCTGATGCGAAGCTATCGGTACCCTCTGGCTACGTCGCATCAAATGCTATGCTTGATCTGCCCCAACTTGGAAGTGTCCGCGCCGTTTTTCTTGATAACCCGAGTAGCAACGCGACGATCATTTACAGCGCGGGCAACGGTGGATTTGTCGACTCTGTCGGAACCAGCAAAGCCGCCGCCAATCTCGCCGCAGTAACTGGTGCCGATATCATCGTCTATGACTATTCGGGACGCGGCGGCACGACGATCCCCGCGACTATCCCAGCAGCCATTGCCGTCGGCCCGCGATTGGTCGAGCGATTCAAGGCATTGGGTTGGTTGGGCACGGGGCCGAGCTATGCCTACGGCTTTTCGTTCGGTGGCAGTATGGCAGCGGCGATGGCGCGCGTGGGCGGTTTCTCTGGGCTAATCATCGAGGGCAGCGCATCGGACTATGAAAAAATTGGGCGTGATTTTGTGCCGGGCATTGCGAAGCCCTTTGTTAAGCTGAAGGTCGCCCAGGACCTCAAAATGTTCGACTATTTTGGGTATGCGATTGCTGCAAGAGCACCTATCCTGCTGCTCTCCGGCATCGACGATCAGACCATTCGGCAAGAACGCATGCGCAGCTTCGGCAACCAATTGTCGGCACAGGGTGCCACGGTGACATTCCAATCTACCCCTGGCGGTCACGGCGCCTCGCTAGGTAGCCTTAAGGGCCAAGCCGCACTTCGGGCATTCGTTGCAGCAAAATAGACGAATTGGATATTAGGTCGTCCACCTCAGCGCTCGAGCATCCGAAATCTCAACTAAAGCCGTCACTACACCGTATCCCGAACATCAAGGTACTATTTACACGATAAGTCCTTGATGTGGTCTATGACAAAATCCATCCTTTTCGCGCCTTGAAGCGGGAGGCTTCGCCCGACCACCGTCAGCCGTTTTGCACCATATCCGCCAATACCGCGGCCCCTTTCAGCAAAAAATCATGATCCGACTGCAGGATGAAAAGCGAAGCGCCGTGGTCGCGCCATAAAGCGACATCCCCGACGCGACCCAGGAACATGCCGACGGCGCGCCCTGCGGCTTTCCCTGCTTTGCAAATGCGCTCGACGGCGGCCACGACCACGGCGTCGTCGGGGGTGTCAGCGGCATAGCTGATCGTTAGATCAGCGCGTCCGATAAACAGCGCGTCGATCCCTTCTACGGCTGCAATCTCCTCGATGGCGTCGACAGCTTCGACGTCCTCGATCTGGGCAATCACCACCACGCCTTTTGCACCATCACGATGTTTGGCCATGCCCAAAGTGGTATAGCCTGCTGATCGGGAGCTGCCCGCAAAACCCCGCCCGCCGGGGACATAGTGGCAAGCACGGACAACTTCACGCGCTTCCGCTGCTGAACGGACATGGGGCACAATCACGCCATCCGCACCGCAATCGAGCGCATTCAGGATGTGCTCGTGCGCCGATGATGCAGGTCGGACAAGCACGGGCTTCCCCCCCGCTCGCGCGGCCATGATGCAGGCATCAAGGCTCCCCCGGTCAAACGGCGCATGTTCGGCATCAAGCACAATCACGTCAAGCGCCGACAACGCCAGCACTTCGACGACATGGGGATGCGGCGTCTTGACCCATGTCCCTGAAAGCACGTCCCCGGCGCAGAGGCGATCGCGAAAGCTCACCACAAACGCGCACTGGCCAGCGCAGCACCTTCAGCGAGCGCGCCAAGCTTGGCATAGACAATGTCGGGATCGACTGCGCCGAACCCGGCAAACGTCGAAAAGCCGCAATCGGTCCCGCCGATGACCCGCTCGCGCCCGACAATCCCTGCAAATCTCTCGATCCGTTCGCACACAACGCGGGGATGCTCGACAAAGTTCGTCGTGCTGTCGATGACGCCAGGGATCAGGATTTTATCGTCCGGGATGATATCAAGCATCTCGGCAAAATAGTTCCAGTCATGCTGATGACGCGGGTTCGACGTTTCGAAAAGCAGTCCCGCCGGTTTCGCCTTCATCAGCGTGGGCAGGATGACGCCCATTTCCACATCATGCGTATGCGGCCCTTCATAATTGCCCCAGCAGACGTGCATCCGCACCCGGTCAGCGGGGACATTACGCAGAGCATTGTTGAGCACCGCGACGTGCATTTCGATCAACGTCAGATAGTCGGCGTCATTCCGTCCCTTATACATCATGTGCCGCCCAAGACCCAAGTCAGGGCTGTCGAGCTGCAAGATCAGCCCGGCGGCAACAATGGCCTCATATTCGGGGCGCATCGCTTCGCCGAGCGCTTCGAGATACGCATCCTGCGTTGGGTAATGCTCGTTAGGCTGGAACAGCGCGATCACGCCCGGCGAGGCGGCATTCATGAAACCACCAGCGGGACGATGTTTTGCGAGCGCGGCTGCCATATGCTTGAGATCGTCGTTTAGCGGCGCGAGCGTTTTCGACGCGACGGGCCCCACGCATTTCGGTCGGCGATAGGTTGGCGTGCCGCCGCCCTTGTTCTGGCGCTCAAGAAAGCCGGGGAAGTCTTCGAGATCAGCGGGCGGGGTGCGCGGGCTATCGCCATCAAATCCAGTGATGCGATCTTTGATGTAGGTCGCGTAGCTGATCTTCGACATTTCCCCGTCGCTGACGATATCGATGCCGGCCGCGACTTGTCGGATGACTGCATCGTCAACTGCGGCACCGATCACAGCATCAAATTGCGCTGAATCGACGGGATCGCCACGTTCAGCGGCGAAGACAAGGTCGGTCACGGCCGCTGATCGCGGCAAGGAACCAACATGGGTGGTCAAAATGCGGTTTGTCATCGCTGTTCCATGAATGATATTTGCATCCGCAGTCAATAACCTATGCGCGGTGTCCATGGTCGAGCTGAAATCGCCGTTTCGCCAGCAAAGTCGCGGACAAATTGGACATTGTCCGCCGCCCAATGCACCGCTGCCATGGCAAAGCCTGATGTCCGCGCCGGTTTGCCCATCAGCCGATAGATAGCAAACAGAGCCACGCCTTCGGCTGCTGTTCCAAATGCCCGAATTGCAAAGGCGCGAGCGCGGTAGCTGTCGTCGCGGATGATCGCTCGTCCCATTTCCGCCGCGCGCGCCACAGCATCAGCGGCCAGCGCGGGATGGTCCGACGACGACAGAAACACGTCGCCACGCGCCTGTGCCAGATCAGGATCGAACACGACCGAGACGCCAGCTTCGCCATCGCTTGGTGCGCCATCGCCAAGCCGCCAAATACGCGCAATGATATCGCCATAAAGATCGGCAATTAGCGCCGTGCCGCCGTCAAAAATCGCCATTTGGCTGGAGGTTGCGACGACCGTTATGGTGTCCGACAAGATAAGCGGCGCGCGCGAAAAGCACTCTACAATTGCTTCTTCACCATAGGATTCAATCCCGAAGGCGTCGAGACGCGCGGTGTGGAGCAACCCCAATGCCGGACGCTTGCCAGACGCCAGCGTCCGCAGTGTCTCAATCGCCCTCATGCGCCGAGCCCGCCCGCAATCTGGCGGAGCACGGCCAGTTCATCGAACACGGTCACGTCCTCAATAATGACGCCGCCGCGCAATCGATAATGCGAGACAGCCATTATCAGGATCTCGCGCCCGCTTGGCTGCCCCCATACGCCATTGCCGCGATGCGTCCCCGCTAACGACCAGCGCAGCGCCACGGCGACATCGCCGCCGGGTAACGGGCGCGCGGCAACATGTTCAAGCCGATACGAGACATCGTGCAAGCTCGCGCGGATCTGCGTCAGGCATCCTACCCAAAAGCCACGCCCATAGCCGTGACGGTTGGTCGGCCAGCAGATTTCGGCGGCTGGCGAAAGCGTCATTGCCGCATCCCCGTAAAGATCTTCGCGGAACGCCGCAGACAGCATGGCGGCGGGGGCTGCTGCCGGATGGTGGTCCGGAATGGCAACGTCATGTTCGGTCCGCGTTCGGGCAATCGCATCCTTGCGCCATTGATGCCGCGTTTGATCGCCATCCTGATCAGCCGTCGCTTGCGTCACCGCGATCGCCCACGGATCGCCCCCAACCTGAAGCACGCCGCGTAGGTTGTCGCGCACCAGCCATTCTTCGACGATGCGGTTTTCGCGGCACAAGCAATCCGCGATGGTCATCACTCCATTGCTGACCATCGTGGCGCTGCCGAGCAGCGGATCATCGCCCATATGCGTCGAGCGGCTGACAATGCGGTGCGAACTATAAAGATTCCCGTCACCGTCGTCAGACCAGATTACATCCTCGCCGATGAGCAATCTGTCCGGTGTCGCGCCCAGTGTCGTAATTGTATTCTGCACCACGGCTTCAACACCCGTCACGGGCCCCGCCAGGGTATGAATTGCACAATCTGCACTGTAGTGCGTCCGGCAGAGGCCGACGTTTTTCTGCTCCCAAATACGGTGTGTGCAGCGGATGATGTAATCGACGAAATCGCGGTAGACGGCGTCATAACCCGGCAACTCCTGTCTGTGCGGGCCTTCCTCAAGCAAGTTGCCCAGCGTCCGTCCCATCGGTGAGCGAACCTCTGGCAGATCATCCCAGCGCATCATGTCGCTTTCTTTACCAAAGTCTCGGGCAGGCTGAACCATATTGCAGCAGCAGCAATAAAACTGACTGAAGCAAGGCACATGACCGGCGGGAGGCCAAAGGCTTCGGCCATTGGCGCTGTGATAAGCGGTGCCAGCATACTGATAATACGGCCCCAGTTAAAGATTGATGCAGCGGTTGACCGGAGATGCGGCGGGTAAAGCTCCGACAACCACGGCCCCCATGTTGCGCTGCACGAAAGCATGATGCCGTAAGCAAAGCCGGTCAGCTCAAGCAGGCGCACACCCATCGGCACAAACAGATAAATTGGGATGATCGCCGCTGCGACGATGAAACCCCAAGCGGCGGCGCGTCGACCGAAACGATCGCTGACCCTGCCCCAGATGAGCGCGCCCGCTGCGGCGCCGATGAACTGCCAGCCCAGAACATCGCCGACCACAGTGTCCGGTATTTGACGCACTGTCTTCAGATATGTCGTCGCCCAGCCTGTAAACGCTTGATAGGCAAAGAAATTGAGGCCGGTCATCGTCGCAAGCAGTATCGTTTGACGGGCAACGCCTGGTGCGAAAAGCTCTGTTATTGGTAATTTGCTCTTTGCCACTGTCTGGCCATCGCCAGTGCCATCCATCGGAATAAGAACACGATCATCGGGAATGAACAGCGGCGCGAACAGCGCGAGGCTGACAGGAATCACGCCGATCCAGAGCAGAACCTTCCAGTCATACCCCGCGCGGAATGCCGCAGCCGACAGAAACCCGAGTGCGGAGACGGCAATGTTATAAACGAAGAAGACAACCCCGGCGATTGTTCCGCGAACATTGCGTGCAAAAAGACCCGAATAAATGCCGACGGCAATCGGGAACATCGAACCAAGAAAGAAGCCGAGGTAGGCGCGCTGCAGTATGAGTTGGGTGAAGTCAGTAACAAATATCGCCGCAAGAATGCCCGTGCCATAGCCGATCATCGAAATGCTAAGCGCATTGCGCCGCCCGATTTTGTCGGCGACTTGCCCAATCACCACCGCGCCGACAATCGCGCCGATGGATTGCAACGTGTAAAGCGAGCCCGACTGTGTTAGCGACAGACCGAGGCTTTCCTTGATGTAGGGCCGCAGTATGTCGACGGTATTCCACGACCAAGCATAGCAGAAATAAGCAACCAGCAGGAAACCCAGCGCCCCGTATCGACGCCCCGCCGGTAGGTCGGCTGCCTTAATCCATGATGCCTGCGCAGTCTCCATCGCCAACGCGCTGTTCCCCGTTATCGGGCGAACATGAATGCTGACGGATGCAATTGCAAGTCGGCCACTCGAGGTACGAAAAATTGGCGAAAACTGAGCATGGCATTGCAGATGTGTCGGCAAATTAGCCACAGTTTGGTGATTATTTTGACTGCGATTGCAAAATCAATTTCCAGAGCGTAATTCGATCATCACAACATCATTCAAAGCCAGTATAAGAGGGGGCTGACCAGATGACCGCTGATCGTTTCACATCGCGCCATTTCGCACGGGTATCACTTGTTGCGCTCGCCATCGCGATCATTCCAAGCAGTGCATTTGCTCAAGCAAGCGGGCCGGCAGTCGAGACTGATAGCGGCATCGATGAGATCATCGTTACGGCACAGCGGCGCGAGGAAAATCTTCAGAATGTGCCAATTTCGGTTTCGGCATTTGGCACTGAACAGATCGCTGCGAAGGGGCTGACGGATGTGTCGCGGCTTGAAGGGTTGGTGCCGGGCTTTACGTTCGGTCGCTCGGGCGTTGATGCCCGTCCCGCCATCCGCGGCGTTCGCACCGAAAGCGTTGACGTTAACGCCGATACCACCATCGGTTTTTTCATCGACGGCATTTATCAGTCACGCTCGTCACAGGCGACACTCGGGTTCGTCGATCTTGAGCGTGTCGAAGTGCAACGGGGACCGCAAGGCACGTTGTATGGCCGTAATACATTTGGCGGCAACATCTCAATTGTAACCGCGCAGCCGTCGACGAAAGGGTTCATGGGCGGCGCGGATGTCACTGTGGGCTCGAATGATCAGGTCCGCCTGACAGGCTTTGTCAACGCTTCGTTGAGCGAAACGGTCGCCGTGCGCCTTGCGGGTGGATATGAAAAATCGAATGGCTGGGTAAAGAACGTCAACCCGACCGGCGGCAGTCTGTTTGACGACGACAATTCCTATTTGCGGGCCGCCATCAAGTTCCAGCCCGATGATCAAATGACCGCCACGTTCAAATTCGATTACGCATCGCGTGGCGGTGCCGGGGGCTCAGCCTTCGGATACAAGCTTGTTGGCAGTTATTTCTATGTCCCGACCAATGCTCAGCTGTTCAACGCAACCCCGGTCATCCTCAATACGCGCGGCGGCAATCGCGACGGTGTGGTCGATGCGCCACTGACGATCGACAACGGCGTGCCGTTGTTTGCGGCGGGCAATCCTTACCGGATCGACAATGATTATGCTGGCACGTTGAGCTTGAAAAATTACAGTGGCACGGTAAACTTTGCTTATGACTTTGGGCCGGTGACGTTCAAGTCGATTACCGGCTATTCCGACTTCAAAACCACACGCACCCAAGACACCGATTTTTCGGGCAACCAGATTGGCGCGGATTACCAATTTACGTCGGCAAAAACGTACAGTCAGGAAGTGCAGCTGCTTTCAAATGGGAAGGGGCCATTTGAATATGTGCTGGGCGCTTATTACTTCAAGGACAAGCTGAACGGGACATTCATCAACGAACAGTTTCCCCAGATTATTCGCAATGTGACACCGAATATCACGCGAGCCAAGGCGAGTGGCTTTTATTCACAGTTGCGGGCTGAAACCCGCTCGCTCGCTTTCTATGGTCAGGCAAGCTACGCATTGACCGAGCAACTGAAACTGACCGGCGGCATTCGCTGGACACGCGACAGCAAGGACTTCAAATTCGCCAACGCCAACGCGATTTTGCCACTGGTCGGCGGGGCCGTTGATGCAACGGCAATCACGCTGGCGACTGGCCCGATTCCCAACAGTTCGTTTGGTGTGAAAGGGGCGCCAACGAATTGCACCTATGTTACCATTCCATTGCCAAAGCCTGGGTTCCAGTGCCTTACAACCAATACGACTATTTTTAATGGTGCGACGTTTAATACCGCAACTTTTGAAAAGCTGACCTGGCGCGTCGGTCTCGATTATCAGGTGACGGACGACAATCTGCTTTATGCATCGGCCTCGACCGGATTTAACTCAGGCGGCTTTAACGGGAGCCAAGCGGCAGCCGCACTCGGTCGCGAAACCTTCGCGCCGCAGACGGTGACGGCGTTTGAAATCGGATCGAAAAACCGCTTCGCTGACAACACCATCCAGTTGAACCTGTCCGCATTCTATAATCGTTACAACAGTCTTCAGGAACAGCGGCAGATCCCCACCGGCAACACAACGCTGTCGATCATCGAAAACAGCGGCAAGGCGCGCTCTTACGGGTTGGAAGCCGAAGCCGTTTGGCAGCCCGTGAACGCCCTGACGTTCAACGCCAGCTTTGCGTATCTCAATGCTAAATACACCCAATATGATCAAGTCGCGGCACCGTTCGGCACGTCGATACTGATCCCCGATGCATCGGCGATTGCGCCAACCGTCGTCAATGGTGTGACGATTGCGCCCGCCGGGCAACGCCGCTTGTTTGCCGTCGGCTATAATTGCGGGCTCATCCCCGGCACCGGCGGCACGGGACAGCCCGCTGCGGCTTACGGGTGCGATTTGAAGGGCAACCGCATTGCGCATTCGCCCGAATATTCCGGTTCTGTATCAGTGCAATATGATATTGACCTTGGTGATGCCGGTAAGCTTTCGCCTTATGCTCAGCTCAATTTCTCGAGCTCGTTCTTTGGTCAGGCGATCAACTCTGTCCTTGATCAGCAGAAAGCTTTTGCCAAACTCGATCTGCGCCTGACGTGGGATTATAACGAGCGTTTTTCTGTTCAGTGGTTTGTGACCAACGTGACGAATAAGGCGACGGCAACACGATTTGTCTACGGCGGCGGTGGCAATCTTCAGGCGAGCTATGCGCCACCCCGGCTCTTTGGCGTGCGCGGCAGCGTGAAGTTCTAAGCTGCACTCACAGGCGGGCCGAGGCACCTTCGACGAAGGCGCCGGCAAAGGTTCGCACTTCGGGGGGAAGAACGGGGTCGTCCATCCGCTCCAGCAACATGGACACGGCGGCCTCGGTCATCCGGCGTACTGGCTGCCGGATCGTTGAGACTTGGTAACTTGCCCACAGGGCTGGGGCAACGCCGTCGAATCCGACGATCGACAAGTCATGTGGCACGTTTATGCCGAACTGGTGTCGTGCGCAGTCGATCGCGCCAATCGCCATCAGATCATTGGCGCAGATCAACGCATCAAGTTTTCGCGCCGTCATCGTCATGAGTGCGCGCAGGCCTGCATCCCCGCTCTCATAATCAAATGACCCTTTAACAAGCAGCGCTTCGCGTCCGAGCTCATGCAGCCGCTGCAGAGCCCCGCGCACACGCTCTTGGCTGACATAACTATCATCGGGGCCAGCGATGATGCCAAACACGTTATGCCCTGCGGCAACGAGGCGTTCGACCAATTGCCGCTCGCCGCCTACTGAGTCACAGCAGACGCTGGGTACTTGCTCGCCTTCGCCAAACCGGTTGTAAAGGACCACCGGAACACGATGCTTTGCAAAATCGCGTAACTGGTCAGGTGAGAGCCGCGCAGCGACAATTGCGCCATCGACACGGTAACGCCAGACTTGGTCGAGCATCGCATCGACGTCGCTTTCGGCTTGCAGCGCAAAAAGTAATACGCGGATGCCACGGTCAGACAGCCGCCGCGTGATTTCCGCCAAAACCTCGGGATAATAGAGGTTGGTCAGATTTGAGATCAGCACGGCAACCAGATTTGAACGTTTGGTAATCAGGCCGGACGCCATCGCATTCGGAAAATAACCAAGATCTCGCGCTGCTGCGAGAACCCGCGCCCGAGTTTTGGGCGCGATACTCGAACCTGGTCGAAAGCAGCGCGACACCGCCGATTGTGACACGCCAGCTCTTTGGGCAACGTCATACGAAGTGGGTTCGGTCGAGGGGGACGAGATTGCAGAGACCGCATCCCGCGAAGGCTTTGGATAAACATTCGTCATTGCCAAGGACTGCCAAGTCTCACCAAATTTTGCCAGTGGTTTCGGTGGTGACTGACCAACGAGCTAAAATCCAATGCTTTCGCGGCAAACTCGGTCACTCGATTGATGCGTGTCCGTGATTTTGGCACTTAGGCCCGACGCGCACGAGAAGGTCGATAGTCGTTAGCATCAATCGAATACCTTGCAAGTTTGTCATAGAGCGTTTTGCGCGGCAGATGTAACGCTCCAATCGTCGCCGCAATGTCGCCACTGTAGCGATCAAGCGCTGCACGGATCGTTTCAGCCTCAAACGCGGCGATAGCCTTCTTTAAGCCGGAATGGGGCCTGCTGGCGGGTAAGGATGCGCCGGAATTGCCCAATCCGAGTGCAACATTGGCCGCAAAGCTCCGCAGTTCGCGGACATTCCCTGGCCAATCATGGTCCTGCAACCGACGCCATACCGATGGCGATAACACGGGCGGTTCGCGTTTCAGCTCGGCAGACGCCTCGGCCAGAAACGCCCGGAACAAAACAACCACGTCATCGCGCCGGTGACGCAAGGGGGGCACTACAAGCCGAAAAGCACCAAGCCGAAAATAGAACGAGCGATCAAATTCCCCGCGATCAATCTTGGTATCGAGGTCCGCCGCAGTGGCTGAAATCGTCCGAAAGCTGGTGATGCGCGGCTGGGCTCCGCCGATTGGTAAGATTGACCGCTGCTCGATCACGTGCTGGATGCGCCCCTGTAACGAACGCGAAAGGCCATCAACATGATCAAGGAACAGCGTGCTGCCATCGGCAAGCAAGAGCTGACCGGTCCGCGGAAATTGCGCGCCTGACAAACCGCCACTGACATGACCGAACAACAGACTTTCGGCTTGTTCGCTTGGCAATGCATCGCAGTTTACGATGACCATGGCTTTGCGTCCACGCGGGCTGCGGTTGTGGAGCGTCGCCGCGATCAGGCTTTTGCCAACACCGCTCTCTCCAGTGATCATTACATCGATGTCGGCCTGTGCCAATTGCAGGAGTGTTTGCCGCAGCTGTTCGATCTCGGGGGAATCGCCCAAAATAGCGCCGTGAAAATAGGCAGCCGGCCGACCCCGCAGATTGCGATTTTCGAGAACCAGCGCACGCTTCTCCAATGCTCGTCGTACCGACGCGATGAGCGCATTTCCCTCAAACGGCTTCGACAAGAAATCATACGCGCCGCGGCGGACCAGATCGACGGCCGTTGCAATATCACCATGCCCTGAGATCATGATGACCGGCAGTTCGGGATCACAGCGGAACAAGCGGTCGAACAGGCCGCTGCCGTCAATGCCCGGCATTCTGAGGTCGGAAATGACAACACCCGCAAACGTCGCATCAATCTGCGCCAGCGCACTTTCAGCATCGGCGAACTCAATCGGTTTCAGCTGCTCGAGTTCAAGCATCTGACGCAAGCCCGAGCGAATGTCGGGCTCATCATCGACGATGGCAATGGTCGTGCAAGACGACGTCATGCCGCGACCCTTAACATCAGGACAAATGTCGCACCCGACCGTGACGATGCCAGAATTAGTTCGCCGCCGAACTCAGCAACAATGTCGCGACAGATCACGAGCCCCAACCCCAAGCCATCATCCTTCGAAGTCGTAAAGGGTTGAAACAGCCGCTCACGCACGTCAGCACTTATGCCGGGGCCATGGTCGCGGATTGTCATCGTGGCTTTCGCCGCCGCAACTTCGACAGCAATATCGATTCGCCCGCCATCACCCATTGCATCCATGGCGTTCTGGATCAGGTTTACAAAAACTTGTTCCAGCCTGCCTTGATCGCCAATCACATCAATGTTGGGAGCATTGATCGCCAGCGTCGTTCCCGTGGTCCTAATACGGTCACCCAACAACAGTTGCGTCCCATCCAGCGCAGTTCGCAATGAAACTTTTCCGATGCGCCCGTCGCTGCGCCGCGCGAACCGGCGCAGCTCGCCCGTGATCGCACCCATGCGCGCTGTCAGCGCGCTAATTTCTTCAATTGCCGCAGCCGCTTCCAACGAGCGCCCGGTTTCCAATAACTTCCCAGCATTTTGCGCACGGATGCCAATCGCGGTCAGCGGTTGACTGATTTCGTGGCCGATGCCAGCAGCCATCTGGCCAAGGCTGGAGAGTTTGTTGGCCTGAACCAGCCGATCTTTCAGATCAGCAATCCGCACGGCATTTTCACGCTGTTCATTGACGATAATCGCGCGACGGCGAAACGCCGAGAAGACGGCAAGTGAACCCAGTATCCCCGCACTGAGCAAGACCAGCAATCGACCCACGGTGCGCGCAGAGCCAACTGCTTGGTCGAGCGGCGTAAGAACATAAACTGACCAGCCATTTGGCAAACTCTCTCGGGCTGCAATCATTCTGGTGTCGGGGCCAAACGCGCGCGCGTCGGTTATGACCGCCCGACCCGCGAATAGATCATTCTGCCGCAATGGCGCTTTCCCGAATTCTACCTGCGTGCGCAACTTGGTTTGTTCAGCGTCGTCGAGTTTTCGGGTCGTCTGAAATCGCCACGCCGGAATACTGCTGACCAGAATAACACCCTGCTGGCTCGTAACAAACGCTGTGCCTGCCGACGACGCCCACTCGCGCTCAAGTCGATCAAAACGGATTTTGACAACAATCACGCCGCTCGATTTGGCCGCCGTGACAACGCGGCGCGCAACAAACAAACCCGGAATGCGGCTGCGCGTGCCCAGCGCATATTGTTCCCACTCACCTCGCGATAAGGCTTCTTTAAAATAAGCCCGAAACCTGTAGTTCTCGTTTAGGAAACTGTCCGCCTGACGCCAGTTGCTTGATGCAATCGTTGTTCCTTGATCATCAAGTAGGTAGATCACTGATGCGTCCAGTGCGGTTGAAAGACCGGCCAGCCGTTCATTCAACTGTGCCGTCGCACGGGGCGTCCGGGTGTCGAGCAGTAGGGCCACATCGGAGTCCGCCGAAAGCGTCGTCGCTACGAGTCGGAACTTGTCCACTTGGCGTTGATAACTTGAAGCCGTGAGGCGAGCGACGTTCGTCAGGCGCGCGCGTTCCGCATCAACCGCGCGACGAGCGGCAAGGTGATCCGACAAGAGAATAACCGCGCCAAACATGAGCAAGGCAAGTAGAAATAGGACTGCCGGACGACGGACCTTGCTTCGCGCTTCATATTTTTTCGCCATGGTTCGATAGACTTTGGCGAAAATCCGCACAACTTTAAAGACCTCGTAGGGAAATCCGCACAATTTCATGTATCAGAAATAATGTTATCTAAATAAATCATATACATAGGGCGCGCATTATTTTATTAATGAAATCGGGTGAGACGCTTCAAGCCGTTGGCTTAATATAAAGCAAGAACGTCGATCAAGGGAGAGACACATCATCGCGCAAGCGCCACTTCTGGCCCACAAAAAGTCCCTCTTTGCGCATCTTTATGTGCAAGTGATCGCTGCGATTACGCTGGGGGTTGCCGTCGGATTTCTGGCACCTCGGGCAGGCGTCTCGCTTCAGCCACTCGGCGACGGGTTCATCAAATTAGTCAAGATGATCATTGCGCCGGTCATCTTTCTGACGATCGCCACGGGCATCGCCGGGATGGGGCAAGTCGGAGCGGTCGGACGCGTTGCAGGCAAAGCCTTCGCCTATTTTTTGGCAGTATCAACGCTGGCGCTCATCATTGGTCTTGTCGTCGCCAATGTCGTGCAGCCCGGTTCTGGCTTGAATATCGATCCCGCGACACTCGATGTCACGGCTGTTAAAACTTATGCAGACAAAGCGCATGACGCGAGCATTGTTGGCTTTTTTCTCGACATTATTCCCACGACGATGGTCTCGGCCTTGACAGCTGGCTCCATCCTCCAGGTGCTTCTCGTTGCGGTCCTATTCGGCATTTCGATGGCGCTGGTCGGGGAGACCGCAGCACCCGTGTTGCGCGCGCTGGAAAGCATCAGCGCGATTGTGTTTAAAATGGTTGCGCTGGTCATGCGCGCGGCCCCCATTGGTGCATTTGGCGCTATGGCGTTTACGATTGGTAAATATGGTATCGGCACGTTGGTGTCGCTGGGGACGCTCGTCGCAACCTTTTATGCGACGTCGTTGCTTTTCGTGCTTGTCGTGCTGGGTGGGATTGCCCGGCTGAATGGCTTTTCGATTATTGCGCTCATCCGTTATCTGAAGGCTGAGCTGTTGCTCGTCCTTGGCACATCATCGTCCGAAGCGGCGCTGCCATCGCTCATCGACAAGATGGAGCGCGCTGGTTGCGCGAAATCGGTCGTCGGACTTGTTGTGCCCACGGGTTATTCGTTCAATCTTGATGGCACCAACATCTACATGACGCTGGCCGCGTTGTTCATTGCTCAAGCTACGGGTGTGGATCTGTCACTCGGCGATCAGATTGCGTTGCTGCTTGTCGCGATGATCAGTTCGAAAGGGGCCGCTGGCGTAACCGGCGCAGGGTTTATCACGCTCGCGGCAACATTATCGATCGTGCCCTCGATACCGCTCGCAGGACTTGCTCTAATCCTCGGCATTGACCGGTTCATGAGCGAATGCCGCGCGCTGACCAATTTCATGGGCAATGCCGTGGCGACCATCGTTGTTGCCCGGTGGGAAGACGCGCTCGACGTCAATCAACTGAAAGCGGCGCTCGCGAGGGGGCCAGGTACGAGCGCCCCAATTCCAATGCCGGTAGAAGCTGACGCCGACTGAATTCGACGACCAAAAAAAGAAATATGGGAGAGAGACAATGACAATAAACCGCAAAATCCGGATGGCCTCAACCGCCCTATTGCTTGGCTATACCGCCCCCGCCTTGGCGCAAAGCACCGACGCGGCGTCGCAAGCAGCCGAGGAACAGCCTGAAATCACGGTCATTGGATCACGCGGCAAAGCGCGGACTGACGTTGATCGCCCCGTGCCGGTCGATGTGGTTAGCTCCGAAGAGTTGAAAGCCACGGGTCAGACCGATCTCGGCCAGCAAGTCCAATTCTCATCGCCATCGTTCAATTCGGCAAAATATGGCGTCAATGGCGCGACCAACTTCGCTGATCCGGCATCGTTGCGCGGCCTTGCGCCCGATCAAGTGCTGCTCCTGATCAACGGCCATCGTCGCCATCAATTCTCGGCACTGAATCTTAATGTCTCGCCCGGACTTGGAACGGTTGTCTCGGATTTGAACAGCATTCCGACAGCTGCCGTGGGACGGATCGAAGTGCTGCGTGACGGTGCTGCGGCGCAATATGGGTCTGATGCCATTGCTGGCATCGTCAACCTTGCGCTGAAGGACTCGGACGAAGGGGGATCAATTGGCCTGACCACGGGCCTGAACAAGGAAGGTGACGGCTTCACGATCAAAGCATCAATTAATCAAGGGATTAAAATCGGTGATGGCGGTTTCCTGAACTACACACTCGAATATTTCGGGACCGACGGCACCAACCGCTCCGACCCCTATGACGGCATCCTTTATCCCGCGACGCCCGCAAATTATGCAGTTACCGGGCCAACGCCGGACTTCCCTTACCTGACAGCAAACCCACGCGCGGATCGCGGCGTTTATCCACAAGGGTCGTTCATCGTCGGCAATTATGGCGCGAACCGTAACCGCACGTATCAGGCTTTCTTGAATTCCGAAGCTCCATTGTCGGACATCCTGAAAGTCTATGTCTTTGGCGGCTATTCGCGCAAAGATATTCAGGCGTTCGGCTTCTTCCGTGCGCCCGCCACACGTGCAAACGCCGTGCTGTCAATCTTCCCCGACGGTTATGTGCCAATCTTGCCTGGTCGCTCTATCGATTATTCGGCCAACAGCGGGGTCAAGGTTGAACTCGGCGGATGGGACATCGATCTTGGCTATGGCTTTGGCCATAACCACCTCGATCAAAACGCGTTGAACACCGTCAACGCGTCGCTGGGCAGTGCCAGCCCGACGAGCTTTTATGTCGGACGTACTGAATTCAACCAGCAAGTCGTCGACCTGACCGGGTCGAAGGACCTCGGCGCAGTTGGTGGCATCGAGTCGCTCAATGTCGCCATGGGCGTCCAATGGCGGCGCGACAACTTCCGCGTCGGGCGCGGTGATCTCGCGTCCTATGTGCTTGGACCCCTTACCTTGTCGGGTCGCACCGCAGGCTCCAATGGTCGCCCCGGCTATGCTCCGGCAGACGAGAACAACATCAGCCGTCGCAACATTGCCGCTTTCATTGACATCGAAGCCGATATTTCGGAGGCATTCCTGATCACGTCCGCACTGCGCTACGAGAATTACAGCGATTTCGGCGGCAATCTCTCGGGCAAGCTGGCAGCGCGGTATAAGCTGAGCGACGGGATTGCTGTGCGCGGATCGTATAACCGCGGATTCCGCGCGCCATCGCTCGCGCAGATTGGCAATCGCGTGAATACCTCGACCGTGCAGAACAACCAAATCCTGCAAACGCAGCAGATCGCAAGCAGTGACCCGCGTCTAAAAACTCTCGGCATCGCTGATCCAAAGGCCGAGATATCGGATAACTTCAGCGCGGGGATTACCGGCGCGCTCGGGGCGTTTACGTTTACCGTCGACGCATTCCAGATCAACATCAAAGACCGCATTGCGATTACCGATGGCATTTTGTCGGCAAACTTCCCTGTTGTCGCAGCGCTGTTCCCCGGTGTTCGCGAAATTCGCTTTTTTACCAATCAGATCGATACGCGCACGCGCGGTGTTGATGTTGTTGCGACCTACAAACTCGACGTTGGTCCGGGCCAGTTAAAGTTCACATTGGCGGGCACACATGCCGAAACCAAAGTGCTGCGCCAGCGCGCCACGCCAACACTGCTGGTCGCGGGGGCAACGGCGGCCAACCAAGCAACTGCACTTCTCGGCTTGACTGCCATTGAACTCATCGAAGTCGCGCAACCGCGCACAAAAATTTTGTTCTCGACGAACTTTGAAACTGGCGGACTGACGCTGGGGGCCCGAGCAAGCTACTTCGGTGGCGTAAAGGCATTCAGCACCGGACTAAGTGCCACTGACAAAAATGTCATATGCAATGCCGCCAACCGCTGTGTCCAGACGTTCGGCGCGAAGACAATATTCGATCTTAACGCCACTTATGCCTTTTCTGATGCCCTTTCGCTTACGCTGGGGGCGAACAATCTATTCGACACGTATCCCGACAAATGGAACAACCGCCGCGATGGCGCGACCGGAGAGGCCGCATCCTATTCAAACGGCCAGACGCCCTATACCCGCAACGCCAACCAATTCGGATTCAACGGTTCCTATTATTATTTGACTGCGAATGTGAACTTTTGAACGGGGCCAACACCATGTGCTCGCATATGCTATCATTTTGAAGGGCGGATATAACGGTACAACCGCTAACTAAGTTTGTGCAACGCGGTTGCTTGCGGCGATAAGGTCGTCAACGAACTTGGCGTATTCCTGATGCGCAAGTATTTTGTCTTCGACACGAAGTAGGTAGCTTGGGTGTACCGTTACCCAAGCTTCGTCGCCATCGGGCAGCGCCAATGCCCGTCCGCGGCTCTTTCCAATCGTAATCGTTTTGCCAAATAGACTGCGCGCAGCAGTAGCGCCAAGCGCGACAATGACTTTCGGGCGGATAATGGCTCGTTCCTGATTGATCCACCAGCGGCATGCCTCGATTTCGCCAGCGCCAGGCTTTGAATGCAGGCGTCGTTTGCCGCGTTGCTCAAATTTGAAATGCTTGACCGCATTGGTGACATAGACGCGCGTTCGATCAATTCTCGCATCAGTGAGCGCTTGGTCGAATATCTGGCCAGCGGGGCCTACGAAAGGGCGACCCGCGATATCCTCCTGATCGCCGGGTTGTTCGCCGACGAACATAAGGCGGGCATCGACGGGCCCTTCACCGAACACCATTTGAGTTGCTGGTTTCCATAAGGGGCAGCGGGCGCAACCATGGGCTTCATCGCGCAACGCTTCCCATGCGGCCCGCTCATTGCCGCCGATTGTTCGTCGGTCGATCATCGCAACTTCGCGCGACTGCGCATTGGCGATAAGTCCCGGGATCAGCGCGGTCTCCGGCATATTTTTCCAGTATTTTTTAGGCATTTCCTTGGTCATCGCGCCAATTTTAACGCGTGCGGGGTTGAATGTGCTGGCGTAGTAGGTTTTCCATATGTCCTCGACGGAATCACCAACGGGGGCGTCGCTTTTTTGAGCACCTGGTCCTTCGGTCAGAGCTTGGCCATCCCAATGGATTGAAAGGGCTGGCGTCAGAATTGACCAGCGCATCGATGCAAAACGACGCACAAAAAAATCAGCGTTTGCGCGGACAATGTGATGATCGGGCTCAAACCACGCGACGTAACGGCCATCGCCTTCGCGAAAGCGAACAAATGCGCGCATCTTATGAATGTCGCGACGCACGGCTTTAGCGAGTTCATCAATCCGGCGAACGAGCGGATCAGCATGATCGTCAATCAGCGCGCGATGTTTCTGAAGTCGCCACAGCAACGCGTAAAGCAACGCAAATCGTTCAGGATCTTGGTTGCAAACGGCGCTTTTCGAAAGCGCAACAAATGCGCGTGGGACAGAAATAGTGCCTTCGCCCTTGGGAAGTGAGCTGGCGGTCGCGAACAGATCGCCAACCCCAGTATGCCAGATCACTTGATCAGGCGAAATGTTAAGCAAAATCAGTGCGCGCGCTGCGTCGCGCCATGAATCGTAATCATCGGGCTCAGGCAAACGAACATTGTGCATCAATCGATCAATCTGCGAACAGCTCTAACTGCTCTATTTTTGGTTTCATAATTGAACGAAGATCGTCCGTATCACTGAGCATCACGGGTCGCCAGTCTTCGGTTATGATGAAGGGTCGAAGCTTTGCAATTGAAACCGTCAGGCGAGCAACGTCCGCCAAATGCAACCGCCGCCAGCGCCGCGAGGTCAAAATCCGGCCGACCGCGCGCACGCCAAGTCCAGGGACGCGCAGTAGCATTTCCTTCGGTGCCCGATTGATATCGACGGGAAAATTTGCCCGAAATTTTAACGCCCACGCTAGCTTTGGATCAATGTCGAGCGGGAGCATACCGTTGTCGGTCGCGCTCATGACTTCGGCGGGCGCAAAACCATAAAAGCGCATTAGCCAATCGGATTGATACAACCGATGTTCGCGCATCAATGGCGGGCGTTTTAGTGGCAAAATTGTGCTGGCATCGGGAATCGGACTGAATGCCGAATAATAAACGCGGCGCATTCCGAAGGTATCGTAAAGCCCGCTCGCGCGCAGTACGATATCGCTGTCGGTCGCGGCATCCGCACCCACAATCATCTGTGTCGATTGCCCTGCGGGCGCATAGCGAGGGGCGGATTTATAGTGTTTCGACGCATCGCGCGCATCGACGATCGATGCTTTGATATCACCCATTGCGCCTGCGATCCGCGTTGCCGATTTTTCGGGTGCCAAGCGCTTCAGCCCCGGCGTGGTGGGAAGCTCGACATTGATGGAGACCCGGTCAGCATGAAGACCAGCCGCCGCGACAAGCCCGGCATCGGCATCGGGTATGGTTTTTAAGTGAATATACCCGCGAAAATCATGATCCTCGCGTAGCGACCGCGCGACCTCAACCAATTGTTCCATCGTATAATTTGAACTGCCGATAATCCCTGACGACAGGAAAAGACCTTCGATATAGTTACGCTTGTAAAACGAAATTGTCAGATCGACGACTTCCTTAGACGTGAACCTCGCTCGGCGGACGTTAGACGACTTGCGGTTGATGCAATAATGGCAGTCAAAAATGCAGCTGTTCGTCAACAGAATTTTGAGCAAACTAATACAGCGGCCGTCGGGCGCATAGGCATGACATATGCCCATCCCCTCGGTTGAACCCAGACCTTTGCCATCTTTCGAGTTGCGTTTGCTCGTTCCCGATGATGCGCATGACGCATCATATTTTGCTGCATCGGCGAGGATTTCAAGTTTTTGACGGACATCGATCTGGGGCATATGTTCGCAATATGTTCTTTCAAAGCCGATGTCGAGCATTTGATTGGCGCTAGGCTTGTGCTTTGGCGACTAATCTTTCAACGGGCAGCGAAACGAGGAATGTCGCCCCGCGTTGTTGAGGAATGATTGCAAGCGAGCCCTCAATCTGTCCGACAAGAGCGGTCACAATCAGCATACCCAGTCCGCTCGACAACGTAGGATCGAAGCCTTTGGATAGACCTTTGCCGTTGTCGGAAATTGTGATGCACACATGGCCATTATTCCGCGCAATGCTGACCCCGATCTGCCCATCGGTGCGCTGATCGAAGGCGTATTTCATGGCGTTTGTGAGCAATTCATTGATCACGAGCGCAATGGCTACCGCATCGTCGAGCGCAACGGGAAAAGGCTCATCGCTTGCAAAACTCAGTTTGACGCCCTTTGCTGTATCCAGCGCTGTCACAGTTTCAACCGCAAGCTCGTTGAGATAGCTCGATAAATTGACGTTTTCCTGACCAGACGATGTGTAAAGGCGCTGGTGCATTCCCGCGATCACGCCGACACGCGAACTGGCGTCGAGCAAGCTGATCCTGACGTCCGATGATTTGGTGCGTTCAGCCTGCAGGGATAATAGCGACGTGACGAGCTGGAGGTTGTTTTTAACGCGGTGATTTACTTCTTGCAGCATCACATCTTTGATGCGCAATGCGTGACCCAAAGCTTCCTCGGTGGCGTGGCGTGATGTGTCGTCGCGAATGGTCAACACCGCACCAATGAGCGACCCGTCTTCGGCATAAATTGGTTTGGCATTGCCCAGCGCCAGAATTTCACTGCCGTCGGGCCGCCGAATTTTCCAGCGAGCGTCAACCACCGTTTCTTGATCTCGGACGGCGCGTGTGAGCGGGAGCCGGTCGACAGGGTGCGGTTGTCCGTCTTCGGTCCATAAGCTGTAGGCTTTAGTGTAACCTTCGGGTTCGACATTAAGGCGCGCGACGCCGTGCAGCCGTTTGGCAGCTTCGTTGACGAATGTAATGCGGCCCTCCGGGTCCGTTACGATCACGCCTTCGCCCAACTGACTAAGCGTTGCCTCGCGCTCGGCAGCGATGGCATCCTTCCTAAGATTAGCGGCGCGAAGCTCAGTTTCCGCTTGAACTTGCGCGGTCATGTCGACGTTCGCTCCGAACCACTTCTGGACGATTCCATCCGTGTCGCGCATAGGCTGAATACGCGTCAGGAACGGACGGAATATGCCGTCTGCGCCTTTGAGCGGGAAAGTCATTTCAAAAGGTTCGCCAGCAGCAATGCAGCCGGTCCAGCGCTCAAGCACGGCGGGTAGGACATCGGGTTCGTGCACCGATTGCCAGCCCCAGCCCTCCATTTCCTCCGGCGTACTCCCACAATATTCATGCCAGCGGCGATTATACCAAAAGATGTAGCCATCCGCGTTGGCCATCCAGCAAAGCGTTGGTATATTTTCAGCCAACAGCCGAAATTGGCTGTCGTCGATATTCGATGGCGTGTTGTTCAGCTCGAGCAAGTCACCAGACGCGCCTTGTTGATCAAAATCGCGCTCCGTCCCAGTCATGTTCACCTGTCGTTTCTGGCTGCGTTGTCCTCGTTTAATGGATGTGGTCCAATTCGTCTAATGCATATGAATTATCAAATTCGCGACGGGTTACTCACTTGATACTCTATGGGCTTAAACGATCCTCCATTTGACTGCGGTGCCGAGCACGCGGTCAATCCGACAATCAAATCCATCTCGGCGACAAAAACAATTCGGTCTCCGGCTTTGCTCAACGGCGGTTTGACAGTGAAAGCGCCACTCTTGCCGACGATTACAACATTCATGAAACAGTTGAACGCTGTCGGGATCATGTCAGGGGTACTGCCCCACGGTGCCAGCGCATCTGCCAGATTGCCGAAGCATCCGTGGTGCGCGGCAGCGTCGCCATAGATGATGCGAAACGTGTCTTTCGAGCAGGGGGTCAACAGGAAGTCGTGGCGGCCAACATCGTCGTGATCGATCCTAAACATCGGCTTGCTCCGGTTTGAATACAGCGTGTCGCCGGTCGAAAGGAACAACTTACTGGCATAATCAAGTGTTCGTCCCGATGAGATCACTTCACCGATGTCAGCCGCATTATAAGCGAGGAGATCAGCGACTTGGCTTCCAAGCGGATCAATTACGGTGAGTTGCTCTCCCTGTTTGAGGATAAACCCAGCGCCCGACCGCGGCGCAATTTCAACGGGGATTACGCGGCGCGGCGGCGGTAGGGACAAGCCCAGTTCGTGCCGACCGGACGGCCACTATATTGCCGCGCTTCAGACACCTCACCATGTCTTGCCAGCATTGGATTTTCGCTGCCCGCGAGTGCGACGTCGCGGTTAATGATCGACGCGCGAAGCTTTTCATAACGGCCTTCTATACGAAGTTGTTCGAACTGATCATGCAAGTTGAAGACGAGGACGGGGTGCGCAAAACGGCGCGCAGGCCGACTTGACGCGGGGTGCAGACCGACGACGAAAAATGCCTTGCCGCCGAAGCTCAGCGAAAAATGCGGGCTGTCCGGATCGGTGCTGACCGTATCGTCGACCGGAAACCCTTTCCAATCATCCTTGTCCGCCAATGACTGCACGCGGTCCCATAAAGCGTTTTCGAACGCGGATTCCGACAGCGCCGGAGACTGCTCGAAGATAACGGCGAGCGTGCGAAAAATGCCGTTGTCGACGGTATAACGGTCGATCACCTCGATGAGTGCCGGGTGAATACGCAAATCATCCCACCCCGACGTGATGTCTCGGCAAACGAGGATGTCCATCTGTGCCTTTGACAGGGCGGCTTTTGCACCGACGCACGGAAATTCAGGGGTCTGGACCATGTCACGAAATTCGCTGGCGACGGGATGGTCATTATCGAAATTGACAAATTTCATGTGGGTTCTCAATGGTAACGGAGCGCTGCCAATGGGCTGCGCTCCGTTCCGGGTTATTTCGCTTCGAGGCTGTGTTTCAGGTCGCGCATCTGGTCGTGACCTTGCTTCACCGAAGTATAACAATCGGCAATCAGGCTGCGGGTCGATGGCGATAGCTTCTCGTCTTCGAGGGCCGCTTCATATTTTGCCTTGATAACGTCTTCACCCCGCTCGACTTCGCTGACGATAGCTTGTTCATCATTGCCCATCACGTTTTTTTTCAAGTCCATGAAAGAGCGGTGCGCACTGGCAAGGAACGATCCATCATCTTCGGGATTTCCGCCCATACTAGTCACGGCCTCCTGAAGCCGCTCGGCAACGCCTTCACGCTCGCTGGCCCGGTCGAAAAACATCGGAACAAATCGACCTGAGTCCTTTGCTTCAGCTGCGGCGCGATAGCCGTCGACGCTGTCGATTGTCGTTTTGATCAAGCCGTTGAGAATGCCAACGTCATGCATGTTTGTGTCAGTCATAATGAAGTTTCCTTGGGTTGGAGACTCGTTGTCAACCTCGTTCAACGAAAATTGTTCGCGTGAATTGGCGAAAAATGCGGTGAGTGGAGCAGCCACTCAGCTCGCCGTAATCGGTCAGTCATTGGGATCGACACCAGAGCAGCTGGCGATTTGACGCTTGTCGAATGATGTTGAGCGTTAATCGCTCTCTATTGCGAGATTGGCCCCTGCAATCGCTACCAGCCGCTCGCCAATGGCACTGCGGCGAATGATGTTCCGGTTCACATGCGGGCCAATAACCCTTCGACCGAAAAAAAGGCGAAGCACACCGAGCTGTCCGACACGGCGTAGGGTACGAATATCTCTTCGCCAACGCGCAATGCGCCGCAGGTGTAAACAACGTTTGGCACATACCCCTCGCGGTCTTCATTAGCGGCGGCAAGTAATGGCAATGCTGTGCGTCCGATAATCTTTGATGGATTGGCTTTGTCCAGCAGGACCGCACCAATTGAATATTTGCGCATGGCACCAACCCCGTGGGTCAGCACGAGCCACCCCTCGTCGAGCTCGATAGGCGATCCACAATTGCCCATCTGGACAAACTCCCACGGATATTCGGGCTCAAGCAACAGATCGCCGTCATCCCAATGGTCGAGCGTGTGCGAGCGCAACAGGTAAAGATTTTTCCCGTCTTGGCGACCGACCATCATGTAATTGCCGTCAATTTTGCGCGGGAACAACGCCATGCCCTTGTTGCGCGCCGCAGTTCCGCGCATCACCGACAAGTTGAAGTCACGGAAGTCGCTGGTGCGGAGCAGCTCGGACGCAATCGCGCTGCCGCTATATGCCGTGTAAGTGCCGATCCATTCGCGCGTGCCGTCGTCATGGATGAAATCGACGAGGCGCAAATCCTCCAAGCCGTTGCGTTGAGCTTCGGTCACCGGGAAAATCACGGTTCCTGAAATCGAGCTATCTTCATGACGCTGAACTTTTGTGCTGTCCATGCCGTTCGCTTTGAGCAGAGCGGCGGTGGCAATATGTGGTTCGGGCAATAGGTCGAGTTTGCGACCGCGCGACACGATCCCCTCGCGAAACGTAATCGTCGAGATATGGCCCTCACCAACGGCACGAAGCGACAGGATAATACGGACGCTGCCATTTTTCAGGCCCGACTGATCGGGGTGTCGCACCACGCTGGGGTTCATCAGCGCTGCTGCTGCAAAACAGTATTCATGACAAAAATAGGCCGCGATTAGGCGTTTTGTGTCGAGCGTAAGTGCGCTCGTATCAATGCCAAGCTTTGGTTCAATGTCCCTAAAACGCTGATCAAAAACATCTTCGATTTGCCAGTGTCGCTCGGCGAAATCGGCCATGACCACGCGCAATTCGGCTTCGACTTGATCGACATCGAGCGATACAATGTCCTCCGCAAGTCGATGGACACGGTTGCTGTCGGCGCCTGACGCCTGCCACGCCAGATGAAAGGGGCGGACCACAACGCGAGACGGGTCCGCATAAAGTTGAAGGCTGTGCCGAAAATTGTCAGTCATCAGCGCGGGTTTAGCCGATGTGTCCGCGAAGGAAACCTCTTCCGTTTGTCCTTGCCTCGGCTTTTCCGACCAAATTGCAAAGCGCGACATGGCTTAAATGATAGGCAAGTGTGGACTCTGCGCCTTCATTGAGGTTTTCGCCGCGTGGCGTGATGCCGTCACGGCAGGTGCCCAGTCCCACATCGGCAAGTATCACACCGCGATCATTGGCTCCGTGGAACCATTGGTAAGCCGCCTGCGCATATTTAATCCAGTTTCGGTCGCCGGTCGCTTCATAGGCGGCATCAGCGGCGTCAATCGTCGCCCAAACCTCAACAGGCTGCTGATCGAACGGCAATGTCGCTCCATCCACGCCAAAGCCATCGGAACCGATCGGGCGGAATCGTCCACCAGCGCCTGTTTGCTTGTCGTTGATCCAAGCGAGGCTGCGCATTCCACAGTCGACCCAATCCGGGTGATCAAGACGCAAACCAAGACGGATTATGGCTTCGGAAAGGCGGCAATTGTCATAGGCAAGGCTCGCTTCGAACCAGTGCCAACCCGGTCGAGCGCTTCGGTCAAATCGGTCGATCAAAAACTCACCCGCTTGCTCAGCGACTGTGTGTGCGTGCAAATTATCGGGGTGCGCAACCAATATCTGATCCGCTGCCAAGGCAGAAAACGCAGTGGCGCGCGGACTGACGTGCAATGCAAAGTTGGCTGATGCTTCGTCGTAAAGCCGCCGTGCCCATGACCGGATCGGTGCTGATTGCCCCAATCGTGCTGTTGATGCGAGTGCCCAAAGCGTCCGCCCATTGCTGTCGAGTGACCCGACATCTTCGAGCCATTCGCGCGAAAAGCCCATGAAATTGCGAAAGTGCCGGGTGTCCGGGTTCCACGCGTGCTGAACGAAGGCAGCGTAGGTCATGCTCAAGCGCGCCGCATCGCGCGTATGCGGCGGTGCGATATGGTTCATCAACATCAGCGCCCGGGCATTGTCATCGATGCAATATCCGTGGCGACGGTCGGGGATCGACAGGATCGAATGCTGAACCATCCCGGTATCGTCGCTGAGCCGCTGTATTCCGTCAAAGGCGGGCATCGGCGGCAGCTTGCTATCAATTGGTAACGGCGCATTGGTATCGACCACGGCGTCGATCATCGCCATGGTATCAGTGGCAACCTGCGACCAGATGGTGTGACGCCCGCGCGCATAGGCGCGTCGCTGATAAGCATTCAACGCGTCAGGATCGTCGAGGAGCGTCGTAATCGCATGTGACAACGCCGCGCTATCGTTAAACGGGACGAGTATCCCATGATTAGCGGCAAGCAATTCGCGCGCATGGACATAAGGCGTCGAGATAACAGCCTTGCCGAGCGCGACGGCGTAAGCAAGTGTGCCCGATGTGGCTTGGCCCGCCCCGAGATAAGGCGTAATGTAAATGTCTGCCGCCTCGAGATGATCGAGCAGTTCATCCTGATCAAGAAAGGCATCGATCCAGCGGATGTTTGCGCTGACGCCAAGCTGCTCAGCGCGCTGGCGAAGGCTCTCGCGATACGCCTCGCCCTCGCGCGCGACAAGATTTGGATGCGTCGCGCCAACGATATTATAGATGGTGTCGGGATGTCGGGCGACGATGGCGGGTAGCGCCACAATCATGTTCTCAATGCCCTTGCCCGGTGACAATAGCCCGAAGGTCATCAGTACTCGGTGATGCTCAAGGCCAAACTGCGCTTTGAATTTAGCGGCCCGACCAAATGGACGATCTGGCGTCCCATGCGGGATCAGTGCCAGTTGATCATCTGATGCCCCATAAACCTCTCTCATTAAGTCCATTGATGTCGACGACATGACGACGATCTTGCTGGCGCGCGTGACAAGGCGTCGCATGACACGCATCTGATGAACGTCTGGTTGGGGCAACACCGTATGGAATGTGACGATGAGCGGCGCGATGATCGCGTCGATCAATGGCAATATGCAATCCCCAGCATCACCGCCAAACAAACCGAACTCGTGCTGAAGCCACACGACGTCGGGATTACTCCGTTCAATTGCCAGCGCTGCGCGCGCGAAACTGGCGGGGTCATTTTCGGTAATCGCCATGCGCGCTGGCGGTTCGAAGGGTACGTGCTCGCCTGGTGGTTGCATCGGATAAACATCGACGTTGACACCGGGGAAATCCGCTTCGAGCGACGCCAGCGTATCCGCCGTAAAAGTCGCGATACCGCAGCGCCGCGGCGCATAGCCGCCGATTATCGCAATGTGACGCGGCTTTGTTACATCCAAAACCTGTGCAAGGCTGCGCACATCGACGGATGTAAAAGCAGGCTCGGCATCGGCAGCAACGTGAATGGCGGACTGGAACACGGGCTTTGATCCTTTCCATGACGCGTGACGCACTCATGTAACAATACAACTATGCTGCACTGCACAATGTTCCTGCAAGAGGCAGATTTTTATGGTCGCGCGACGCATGGCTAAATCCGCAGATCGGGAACCGGTGCGGATGAACATGGTTCTCTCCGCGATTAAACAGGAGAACGAAAATGAATATCATCGTTATGCTGATTGTTGGCGGCGTTATCGGCTGGCTTGCCAGCATTGTGATGCGCACCGACGGTCAGCAGGGGATTATCCTCAACGTGGTCGTCGGTATTGTCGGCGCCATGCTGGCTGGCTTCTTGCTCACGCCGCTCCTCGGGGGGGCGCCGATAACGTCTGGGGCGTTCGACATTCGCTCACTGGTCGTATCGTTTCTGGGTGCGCTTGTTTTGCTTGCAATCGTCAATCTCATTCGTCGCGGGTCCGTCCGCTAGTTTTGTAAAAAGGATTATTTATGAAGTATGTCACACTTAAGATTGCCGCATGTGCGCTCGTTCTGGGATCAGTTGGCGCGTGTAATAATACGCCTGCCGAAAAGGCGGCGGAAAATACTGCAGATATGATCGAAGAATCAGCTGATGCCGTTCGCGATAACAGCGAAATGAAAGCTGATAATATGGAAGACAAGGCCGACACCCTCGACAACCGTCTTGATGGTGTCGATTCAAAGGCTGAACAGAATATGGAAAACCGCGCAGCAGCGGTTCGTTCAGCCGGCGAAAACAAGGCTGATGCAATGGAAAACAAGGCCGATATGGTCCGCGACAAGGCAACCAAATAAATTATTTTTGAATTATTGACGAAGGGGTGGCAGCTTTTTTTAAGTTGCTACCCTTTTTGTTAAATTAGCGCGTCAAAGGACAAAATAATGGAAGAGGAACGAGTTGAACTGACCACAACCGAAGCCCGCGCTGGAACGACGCCGCACATCGTTCGTTATATTTTAGGGATTTCGCTCGTGTTGGTTGTCATCGCGATGGGTATTATCATCGCCACCCGTTTGCTGTAACTTAAAGCAATTCCACATCATTGCCTGCGGTCTCCCGGTGAACCAGCAGCGCTTGGCCGATTGTTGCCGTCACGGTTTCGGGTTCGAATGGCTTGGTGATCAGATATGTCGGTTCGGGACGTTCGCCAGTTAACAATCGCTCTGGAAATGCGGTGATGAAAATCACCGGCACGGGCTGCATCTCTAATATGTCTTTTACCGCATCGATACCGCTCGAACCATCAGCCAGACTGATGTCAGCGAGCACAAGTTCGGGCTCGCGCAACTTTGCCATTTTAACAGCTTCGTCTCGGGTACGAACGACGCCAATCACCGTATGGCCAAGCGCTTCGACGATTGATTTCAGGTGCAGCGCGATGATCGATTCATCCTCGATTATCATGACTGTTGCGATTAGCGCATCGTCAATTACGGCGCGTGCCCGTGCGATATGATCTTGAATGTCTGTGCTCGACAACGAAAGGATGACCGCCGTTTCTTGAATGCTAAAGCCCTCGACGGCGGTCAGCAGTAACGCCTCGCGGGTTTGAACAGAAAGCTGCGCCACAACGCCACTTTTGCCTTCAATCGAAAGCGTAGAGAGCGTTTCGGCGCTCCATAATTTGTGAAAAACGCGGTAAAACTCAACCTTGGCGGGTTGCGTCAGATCGAACTCGTGCGGCATCTCGAGCAAGGCTTCGAGCGTTTCGCGGACGGCGGCATCGCCAAGCCCTTGCGACCCTGTCAGCGCTCGCGCGTATCGGCGCAAAAAGGGCAATTCGGAACCTATGGCTTCGCGTAATGACATTTATAAATTCCCATGATCTGTCAGCATAAGACTAGCGCATCGTATTTTTGTTCCCGCAATCGGAACTTTGGCGGTCAAGCCTGCTTTACCCTAATTATGGCGACGGTTGAAAACAGTAATTGGATTTCATGATGCTTCGCGAATATCACTCCTGCATGAATGCGGGCGGAGTGCGTTGAATGACTGATCGGAAAAAAGACGTGCAACTTGGCGTGACCTCCCCTCCCAAATCTCTGCATGCGCCTGTGACTGCTTTTGACCCAATTGCGGCCGCGCTTCAGCAGATCCACAACAAAGTGACTGATGAGGCTATCCCCGACGATTTTATGCGATTGCTCGATCAATTTGACGCCAAGGATACCGAGCAATGAGTGGCGTGGCGGCGGAATCTGTCGCGCCAGCAGCGATTGATGATGGCGAGTTCAAAAGCCAGATGGTGACCTTAATTCCGTCGCTTCGGGCCTTTGCCCGCAGTTTATGTGGTAACCCCGACATGGCGGACGACTTGGCGCAGGAAGCCATGGCACGCGCTTGGAAGGCCCGGGGCAGCTTCACGATGGGCACTAATTTCCGCGCATGGATGTTTATGATTTTGCGCAACATTTTCTACACAACGATACGCAAAAATTCGCGGATGACGTCGTGGGATCCCGAAATCGCCGAGCGCGTTCTGATCGAACCGGCAACACAACATGTTGGCATTGAGCTTGATGATGTTCAAAAAGCTTTAAACAAACTCCCGCCGGCTCAGCGTGAAATGCTTATGCTCATTGCGGCAGAGGGGGTTTCCTACGAAGAAGCCGCCATAATCGTCGGATGCGCCATTGGTACGGTTAAAAGTCGGGTTGCGCGTGCGCGCGCAGCGCTGGTTCGTCTACTTGAGGGCGAAGACATCGACGTTGTTAGCAATCGTAATGACCAGGGGAACCAGCGTCTGCCCGTTGGTTTCGGTTTCGCTGGACAACCCTGATCGATGGAGGAAATGGGGGAGGGGGAGATCGAAGAAAAGCGCCGCAGACGAACGATGACGTTGCGCAGCGGCTTGGTACTTGTGGTGCTTGCCGGGTTGTTGCCGATGGCAATCCTCAGCGTAATTCAGGGACGCGCTTCTTGGCGCGATGCGCGTGCGCTTGCAACAACGCGATTACAGTCGCAAGCGTGGCTGATAGCGGAAGGTGAACGTGATGCATTCATCATCGCCCGCCATGCACTGCAAACGGCAAGCCGTTCTCCCGCTGTCCGTACTATGGACGAGCAGTGCAGCGCTGCTTTGATCAATGCGCACCGCGGCACAACAGGGATCGCAAATTTTACCCGCTCCGACTCAACGGGTCGGATCCGCTGCTCGGCCTTAAGGTTTAATGGTACCGATAGTTTTGCCGGTGAATCATGGTGGCAGCGCGCAATTAAAATCAACGGTCTGAGCGTCAGTAAGCCGGTTTTCGGCAAAATTTCGAAAAAGCCAATTGTGGTGCTTGCGTTGCCACTACGATCTGATCGCGGCGACTTTGACGGAGTCGCGACGGCTTCAATTAGCCTCGACACCCTACGCGCTGCGCTGGCTCGCCGCAGCGCCATCAATCCCGACGCCCTGATCGAGATTGTCGGTGCCGATGGCTCAGCCATATTGAGCAATGACAGAGTCAAGCTGGTACGGCCCACCCAATGGAAGTCGAATGATGATCTTTCGTTTGTGAAATCGCGGGACGGCGCAGACTGGCAATACGCACGCGCGCCATTGTTCGGCAAGGATTTGTCGATACTCTATGCCAAACCAAGCACCACATTGCTGGCCGTCGAATTGTCGCAATTTCGTCAGAGCATCTGGCTCCCTCTCATTGCGATGGTGTTGGCATCGCTGGCGATCTGGACCGGCACCCATTGGCTCGTCGTCCGATGGCTTCGCAAATTGCAGAGTTTGGCGGGCCAATTCGCGCGCGGGGATTACTCGGGCAATGAAGAAGCTTATCGCAAAGCACCCAAAGAAATTGCCGAACTTAGCTATGATCTTCACGGCATGGCGACGACGATCGAAAATCGCGACCAACGCCTTAACGCTGCGCTCGCGGCAAAGAGTGCCCTCACCCGAGAAGTTAATCACCGTGTTAAAAACAATCTTCAGATTGTCACCAGTCTGCTCACACTTCAGGCGGACCGCGTGGCAGATCCGTGGGCGCGTGATGCGCTAGGACAAGCAAAAGCGCGCATTGCTGCGCTCGGATTGATCCATCGTGTGCTTTATGAACACGACACGCATAACGAGCTCGGCACCGTTAACATGCGTCTGTTGATGGCCGAACTTTGTCCGCAGTTGCGTGCCGCAAACCGGACATTTCCGAATGTCGATCTACGTTGTAACACGGATGATCTAGAACTGTCAGTGGATCAGGCCGTTCCATTGACGCTGTTCATCGTTGAGGTTGTGACAAATGCCTTCCGTCATGGCTATGCTGAGAATCGAGCCGGTAACATTTCGATCAGCATCACTGTGAGCGAAGGACAGGTCGATCTTGTAGTCATCGATGATGGTGACGGTTACGTCGTCGTCGATCCGGTAGGAAAGATGGGTTTTGAACTCATGAATGCTTTTAGCACCCAATTGAACGGCACATTAAACATGCACAGTTCGCCATCAGGGACTCAGGTCACACTTCGCCATTTGGTCGCACCCTATTAGTCAGTATCGAAAGCGCGCCGCACTGCGTCGCCTAGTTCCTCCCGCGTAAAAGGCTTGGCAAGCGTCACCCACGGCCGCCCTTGGCTTGCTTGTAGCGTCGTGTGACCGGTTGCGATGACCACTGGAAGGTCGGGTCGTAGCTGGCGTGCTGCCTCGGCAAGTTCAACACCTGACATTTTCGGCATCTGGAAGTCGGTAAGCACGGCACTGATTTCAGGTCGGTCTTGGAGCGCTTTCAGAGCAGAACTCCCGGTATTCGCACGGATGACGCGATACCCCAGCGATTCGAGCAATGACGCGGTTCCCCAAAGGATGATCGTTTCATCATCGACAACAAGAATGAGGCGTTGCGGGTGATCAACTGGCATAAGTTCGTTCTAACGAGAAAAGTCGATTCATGGTATTTTCCGAAAAACAAGATATTGCATTCGAACACGAAGCAGGTGGGCTTGTTCCCATGCACCGAACCACAAAAGCGGGGATCAGCACTATGTTTGGCGAACATCTTGTTCGAAAACTGGAGTCTTTCCAGTCTTTTTCCACCGAAATCGAAACCGCAATTCTCGCATTGGCTGCGCGCCGCACCCGCATATTAAAAGCCGGTGATGACCTGATCAGCGAAGGCGATGAGCCACGCACAATCTATCTGGTGCTCGAGGGTTGGGCATGTCGCTATAAAACCCTTGATGACGGGCGACGACAGATATTGGCCTTCTTCATGCCCGGCGATCTTTGTGATCTGCATGTATATATTCTTGACCGGATGGATCATTCGATCGGCGCGCTGGTCCCGCTCAAATATGCGCTGATCAATCCGGTGGACCTTGAAACGCTGTGCGACGAGCATCCTCGCGTGGTTCGGTCACTTTGGTGGGAATCACTGGTGAGCGCTTCTATTCAGCGGGAATGGCTGGTTAGTGCGGGACAGCGCTCTGCCTATGAATCGCTGGCACATTTATGTTGCGAGCTCTACATGCGTTTGAAGCTTGTGGGTCTGGCAGCTCAGGGCGAATGTGTGTTTCCCCTGACTCAATCGGATATTGCCGATGCGCTGGGTCTGACGCAACCGCATGTGAGCCGAACGGTCGCTGAACTCAACCAGTCGGGACTAGCAACGCTCAAACGGAAGCATTTGGTCGTCAATGATTTGCGCGGCTTGATGGCGGCGGCAAGTTTTAATCCTGATTATCTGCATTACCGCTGACCGCTGACCGGTCTGGAACCACCGCCCGCAATCTCGGTTACCCTGTCATGATCGTCGGATCGCTTTCCGGCATTGTTTCAGGAGAATTCAACATGACAAGCGAAGCAAAAATCACGGACCGTTTTTGGGAAGAGTTGCAGGCCAAGCCCATGGTTATGTTAGGCGTTGTGGGGGATCGAGATGGCCATACTCAACCCATGACGGCCCAGTTTGAAGGGCGCTTGGGGCCAATCTGGTTTTTTGCGGGCAAGGACGATGATCTCTACAGTCTTGCCGGGTCGGGTACGCGGGCAATCATGACTTATACAGCGCCTGGTCACGATCTTTATGCGAGCGTTCACGGCAACCTTTTGCAGGACGAAAGCCGCAAGGTCGTCGACCGCTTTTGGAATAACTTTGTCGCTGCATGGTATGACGAAGGAAAGGACGATCCCAACTTGGCGCTGTTGCGTTTTGAGCCTGATAACGCGAAAATTTGGCTTGCCGATGCGAGCTTTGGCGCAGCTGTCAAAGCTCGATTCAAAGGGCCAAAGGCCGCAGCTAACGACATGGTCGCGGAGGTCCAACTCTGATCAGTTTAACGCGTCGACGTGATCGCGGCGAGTTTCGTCGTAGGTGTTGGCGCCGCAAAATATTTGGTTCGGGTAGGAACATGCATGTCGAGAGCAGGTTTTTCGAATGAACCGATTTTGAATATTTCAAAGGATTAGCATGATGAACACTGATCAGTTTGCTGGCACCGCACGTTCGATTGGCGGTCGTATCGAAGAAGTGGCTGGCGCCGCAATGAATGACCGCAGTCTGCAGACCGACGGGATTATTGACCAGGCCAAAGGTGCGGCCCAAAATTTATATGGCGACGCCAAGGATAAGGTCCGTGACGCTTATGACCGTGTGGCCCCCGCAACACGTGACGGCATCGAGCGCGCTGTTAATGTGACACGTCAACATTCGTTACTGGCTATTTTGGCGGCTGGTGCCGTCGGCTTTGCTCTCGCCGTTGCGTTTCGCGATACCAATTCCCCATCGCGCGGTTCTTGGTCAGCCTGATCCTCGGTTGCCCCGCTGGTCGATTTAATCCGACGTGTCGTTCGCAAGGACGGCACGTCTTTTTTTTGTGAAACCCGGCTTGTCTCGATTGGAACGGATCATACTGACAAACAGCTGGTGCGGGCGGTGGGAATCGAACCCACACGGGCATTAAGCCCAACGGATTTTCATACCAGCTACGGTTTTCACCGCCACGCGGCGTGTATCCGCGTGTTTGTGGTCTGGACTATCCCTTCACCATGCTTCGGCGAACCGAAGGGTAGGTGCTGCCCGTCTAGTCTCTACACCTTTCGTATCGCTTTCGCGATGCGACTTGGCTCGGGATCGCCATTTGACAGGGTTCCCCGAATTTGAGCAGTTCTACATCGCAGGTTTCCCAGCGAGCACTCAATTTGGCTTAAGTCCGTTGCGTCTACCAATTCCGCCACGCCCGCGCTGCCGACCAAGCTCGTAACGCCTGCAACAGCGTAAGCCAAGGGAAACACGCTTGCCCCGACGCGCTGCGCCATTATGAAGAGGGAGAGGGGAACGTCATGACTGCACCAACCGTACCGCTTGATCCCAAACGCGACCGGCTCGTCATCGTTGCCTCATCGCTGGGCACCGTTTTCGAATGGTATGATTTCTTTCTTTACGGCATTTTGGCGGCGTTGCTTGGCAAGCTGTTTTTCCCGTCGGACAATGCGACCGCAGCGACCCTCGCTAGTTTGGCCGCATTTGGTGCTGGCTTCGGGGTGCGACCGCTCGGCGCAATATTGTTTGGATATTTCGGTGACAAGATCGGGCGCAAGTATACCTTTCTCGTCACGATCACGCTGATGGGCGGTGCGACCGCAGCCATTGGCTTCCTGCCAACCTATGCAAACGCGGGTCTGTGGGCACCGGCGTTGTTGGTTGGCATGCGGTTGCTTCAGGGATTGGCACTGGGTGGTGAATATGGCGGCGCGGCGATTTATGTGGCCGAGCACGCGCCTCAGAACAAACGTGGGCAATATACCAGCTGGATACAAGTCTCCGTTGCGGGCGGGTTCCTGCTCTGCGTCGTTGTTGTGCTGGCGTGCCGACATTCGATGAGCAAGGAAGCATTTGAAGAATGGGGCTGGCGGATACCGTTCCTCGCTTCGCTGATCATGCTCGCGATTTCGCTCTATATTCGGATGAAATTGTCAGAAAGCCCGGTTTTCAAAGCAATGAAAGCAGCGGGGACGACATCGAATAATCCATTGCTCGATTCATGGCGGCATCCGGGCAATAAAGGACGCATTCTGACGGCGCTGTTCGGCGTCGGTGCCGGACTGACGGTGGTCTATTATACGTCACAATTCTACACGCTCTATTTCCTGCAAGGCACTGCCCGTGTGGCGGAGGAAGAAGCGCTGCTTTATATGGCGGTAGGTGCCGTTTTGGCCGCCCCGTTTTACGTATTGTTCGGCGCGCTGAGCGACCGGATCGGGCGCAAGAAACTACTGCTTATCGGCTATGCGCTGTCGGCGATATTCACCTTCCCCCTTTTCCACATGATGGCGGATGCAGCAAATCCTGCATTGTCCCGCGCCACAGCAAAATCACCCGTGAAACTTGAACTGCCGGCATGTGATTTCAGTGTCTTCGCGCCGAAGCAGACGACGGAGTGTGGTAAGGCGCTGGCATTCATTGCAAAGCGCGGCATCAGCTACACCAAGATCGCACCCTACGTCGATGGACAGGTCGCGCTCCAGGTTGGGCAAAACCGAATCGCAGGGTTTGATGACAGGGCTTATACGGCGGCACTGGTCGCAGCCGGATATCCCGACAAATCTGATCCGAACGAAAAACAGCCTTGGAAGATCATTTCGGCGATCGCCCTGCTGATCGGGCTGTCAGCGATGACCTATGGGCAGGTGGCGGCCATTCTGGTTGAGATGTTCCCGGCGCGCATCCGTTACACGTCGATGTCCATTCCCTATCATATTGGTACCGGATATTTCGGTGGATTTCTGCCGTTTATCTCACAATATATCGTGGTTCGAACGGGCGACGCCTATGCTGGCCTGTGGTATACCGTTGCGGTCGTGGTGATGGCTTTTATTGTTAGCGCGATCTGGTTGCCTGAGACCGCAGGCAAGCCGTTGGACGATGACGTCTGAGCTCGCTAACAGGCGTGGTATGACGTCACCTTCGCGATTGCGCCTTGATGGCGATGCACTGGTCGCGAACTGGCGCTGGCTGAAGGCACAGTCACGCGGCGCAGCATGCGGTGCGGCAGTAAAGGCCGATGGTTACGGCCTTGGCGCGCGCGAGGTGGTGGCGCGGTTGGGGCGTGCAGGGTGCCGTGATTTTTTTGTGGCGACTTGGGCTGAGGCAGACGCGTTAGGTGATTTACCCGGAGGATGTGCGTTATCAGTGCTCCACGGTGTTCGTGAAGAAGATATGGCGGTTGCCGTGGCCTCGGCGGCGCGGCCGGTGTTGAATACCCCTGCACAAGTCGCGCGGTGGCGTGACACGGGACGGACCTGTGATGTCATGGTCGATACAGGGATGAATCGGCTTGGCCTTACGCCAGCTGACGATCTGTCGGGGCTCCCCATTGAAACGCTGATGAGCCACCTCGCTTGTGCCGATGAAGATAGCACGATGAATACGGCGCAATTGGCGGCGTTCAGGAATCTGACGATTCCCGCCAAGCGCCGCAGCCTTGCCAACTCGGCGGGAATTTGTCTTGGCAGCGATTATGCGTTTGACCTGACAAGACCGGGGCTGGCGCTTTACGGGGGTATCCCGCGTAGCGAGGCGACGGGGAACATTGCCCAAGTTGCTTACCCAGAAGCGCAGATCGTCCAGCGCCGCCGCGTCGGTGCAGGTGATAGCATCGGTTATGGCGCGACATTTGTTGCCACACAGGACACGGAGGTCGCCATTCTCAACATCGGGTATGCCGACGGCTATCGGCGCACCTTTGCCGCCAAAGGCACAGCAGGGCAGGGGCGTTTCCCACTGCTCGGCCGTGTGTCGATGGATTTGATCGCGATCAATGTGGGCGCTGAGCCAGCACTTGGCGAGGGTGATTGGGTGTCGATTGACTATGATTTGTTCATGGCAAGCGCAACCACGGGTGTTTCGCAATATGAATTGCTGACAGGACTGGGCGGGCGGTATGAAAGAGCTTGGACATAAAAAAGGGCTGCTCCCAAAGGAAGCAGCCCTGATTTCCAAATACAACCGATGACTACATCGTTGCCTTGATGCCGACGTAAAAGAATCTGCCGACGTTGTCATAGATACCGCTGCCTGCACCGGTGCCTGTCAACCCAAACGGCGGTTCCTTATCAAAGGCGTTATCAACACCGCCGTAAATTTGGAACTTTGGATTGACGTCGAATGTTGCCCTGAAATCGTGATATGTTGATGCCGGGTAAAACAACGGGCTGGCGTAATCCGGATTTTGCGGTGGCGCACCGTTGATTGTAATAATATCTTCAATCGTGTTGAGCACAGCTTTGTCCAAGAACCGGAACTGATAGCCCAACGTAAATCCACCAATTTTGTAATCGGCGCTCAGGTTGTAAGCAAATTCCGGATCACCCAATTCTTTTAAGATTTGGTCACGGAAATTTGGGTCTGTGATAACTGGAAAGTTATCGCGACGCTTCGTCCATGTTCCGATGAAACGGGTGGTAAATTTGCCTGGTCCCATATCTGCGGCATAGGAAACGTCGACATCGATACCTTCTGCAATTCGTTTGGCGTAGTTGAACGATTTGGTCAGAACGCCAGGACGCAGGAACAATTTCGTCGTCGCATCTCGCAACACATTTGGACAGAACGCATTTGTGAGCGTCGGCGCGTCGTAGCAGAGATTGACTGTGTTTTGCGCCGTTACCGATTCAATGACGTTCGCAATCGAAATTCGATAATAATCGACGCTGAGCGCAAATCCGGGGATTTGCTCAGGCTGCAAAATGCCGCCAATTGTCAGTGATCGTGACCGCTCCTCACGCAACGTGCTGTTACCGCTCGATAATAGCTCAGTCGATTGACTGCGAGCTGGCAGGTTGATGAAGCCGACGGGAACACCAGCCGCCAAGCAGTTCGCAGCACGTGTGGCCGAACCGGCGCTAACTTGCTGAACATCGCAGGGGTCAGAAATATTAGCAAAATTCTGCGTTGGCGAGGAATAGAGATCGCCCAATGTTGGTGCACGAACGGCAACCGAATAATTTCCTCTGAACCTCAGTCCCTTGAACGGCGCATAAATGGCTCCTGCATTCCATGCGAAAACGCCACCAGTCGCGTTGTTGTATGACGAATAACGTCCTGCCCCGTTTAATGACAGTTCATAAAAGCCTGGTGTATCCTTCAGGATCGGGATTTTAATTTCACCGAAAACTTCTTTGACCTCAAGTGCTGGTGGAAGGAAATCAGGGATCGCGTTGAGGAAGGTCAACCCGCTGCCTGTTACCGGCCCATAGGTGTAACTTGCTGTTTCACGACGATATTCTGCACCGATAGCAAAACCAATCGGTCCGCCAGGCAGTTCGAACAATTGGCTGAGATCCCCGCTAACATAACCAAGGATATCTAATTGTGTCTGCCGCCCGTCATAGCGGGTATTCTGATTGACGTAGTTTTTCGCCGCTTGACTAGGCGCGCCAGCACCAAGGACGTTGATCGGAACGCACATGGCGATGTCATTCGCTTGTTGGGCGTTCTTGGCGATATTAGCAGGTATTGGCCGCCCGTTAGGATCAGTCGTTGGCAATAATGCTGGTGTGACGAGTTTTGAACGACAAACAATCTGCCCGGAAACGGGATCGCGCGTTGCATCAACTGCAAATTCAAAACGCTGCTGAATTCTGTTGTTAAGCGCAAAGATACGGTTCTGAACCTTGCCGTAATTCAGTGAGACGTCGTAGCTCCAATCGTCGTTGAACGTACCTTTCACGCCCAGCACACCGCGATAGGTCTGGCGCAAACCGTCTTCACCACGTGAACCCAAATCAAGGTTATTACGGTTGATACGGAAATAGGCGTCGCCTGCAGTTGTGATTGATCGCAGGAACGTAGATGCTTGTGCCGTTAAATAGGGGTTGTCAAAACGGATTGGGATCCCGGTTGAGTTCGATGCATATGTTGCTCCGGCCAGGGCTCCACGGTTTGTGCCGCCTTGCCCGAATGTTGGCGAACTTTCCTGAAAGCTTTCGACACGGACATACTTGGCTTCAAAGTAGGGGATAAAGGCGTCGGAAAACTCGAAATGTCCGAGCATATTGGCGCTATAGCGACGAATTTCAGGCTGTAACTGGCCATAGTCACGAAGCGTTTCGCCATCACCTCCGAGGGTGTTGCTGCCACCAGCAGCATTGAACGATCCATCGGAATTCAGTCCAAAACGGAAATCGCGCGTGCCATAATCTGCTTCGCGAATGGTCCCGTCCGGATTGAACCGGTATAGTCTGGCGACGCGCACCACGGATCCATCAGGGTTCGTCCGGGCAATAAAGGTAAGCGGATTAGCGGCGTTGATCGTTGGACCAAACGTCCCCCCCTGCGACAAAAGCACCGAACGGACGTCCCTGAAGAAGAGCCGATCTGGCTGGCCGTCGCTGTTTGTGCCCGCAGGATCGAACTCGACCTGTTGGAACTGGAGGCGGACCTTCGTATAATCGCGGTTCCGGATGGCCAGCTGCCCATTGTGCGAAAATTCTAGGTTTGCAGCGATATTGCCGCGACCATCGGCAAAGTTTGCGCCACCGGTGATACTGGCAAATTGCGCCGGACGATCTCCTTTTGAAGAAATTCCCGCCTGCGCACGAGCCGTTAGTCCTTCAAACTTATCTTTCAAAATGAAGTTTACGACCCCGGCAATGGCGTCCGAACCATAGATTGCCGATGCACCACCGGTAATTACTTCAACACGCTCAACGAGATCGGTTGGAATCGAATTGACGTCGATCAGGTTTTCGCCCTCGGATGCCGAAACCTGTCTGCGGCTATTCTGCAGAACCAAAGTCCGTGAAATCCCAAGACCGCGGAGATCGAGAAAACTTAACCCCGTTGTTCCAATAAAGCGCGTCGAGTTTGCCGTCGAATATGTTGATCGCAAAGCTGGCAAATCATTGAGCTGATCGCCCAATGAGACGCTACCGGTATTGGTCAAATCAGAGGGTGCCAGCACTGTAACAGGGGCCTGTGACTCCAAATTCGCGCTACGGATACGTGATCCCGTCACGATGATTGTGGATTCCGGTTCAGCATTTTCAGCCGCCGCTGGCGTTGCCGTCTGAGCATAAGCGGCGTGCGGAACGGACAAGACAACACCGGCAAGCGCGGACGCGCTTAAAAAGCGGAAAGACTTCATGAACAATACCCCTGCAAACACTTACCGCGAATCTGTCGCGCTATTCGCCCAAACAAGGGCAGTTGATACAATATTTCAAGCAGCAACGCGGCAGGCCGTTGATCTGGCGCTAAGAAAAACCCCGACTGTCACCAGTTTGCAACAGTTATTCCCGCTCCACTGCCATCGCCACACCCATGCCGCCGCCAATGCACAGAGTCGCGACGCCTTTCTTTGCGCCACGGCGCCCCATTTCGTGGAGCAGAGTGGTTAGCACCCGCGCGCCGCTCGCGCCGATCGGGTGGCCGATGGCGATCGCGCCGCCATTGACGTTGACCTTGTCGGGGTCCCAACCGAGTTCCTTGCCGACCGCCAGCGCCTGTGCGGCAAAGGCTTCATTGGCTTCGATCAGGTCAAGGTCTGCGATGTTCCAGCCTGCGCGTTCGAGCGCGCGGCGGGTGGCTGGCACGGGGCCGATGCCCATGATCGAGGGATCGACGCCCGCCGTCCCGAAGCCGGCGATACGCGCAAGCACAGGCGCACCACGACGCGCAGCCTCAGCGGCAGACATGAGGACGAGCGCGGCCGCGCCGTCGTTCAGGCCGCTGGCGTTGGCGGCGGTCACTGTACCGTCCTTTTTGAATGCGGGGCGGAGGCTGGCGAGACTCTCAGCGGTCACACCGTCGCGGATGAATTCATCTGTGTCGACAATCGTTTCGCCCTTACGCCCTTTGACGGTGACGGCGGCAATTTCGTCCCTGAAGCGCCCTTCGGCCCGGGCGGCTGACGCGAGGTTTTGTGATCGCGCGGCAAATGCATCTTGCATTTCACGGGTAATTTGGTGTTGTTCGGCAAGGTTTTCCGCCGTTATGCCCATATGATAATTGTTGAACACATCGGTCAGGCCGTCTTTGATCATCGTGTCGATCAGCTCAATCGCGCCCATCTTGCTGCCGCCGCGCAATGCTTGAGCGTGGCACGACGTCGACATATTCTCCTGACCACCAGCCACCACGATCGTTGCATCACCCGCGATGATTGCCTGCGCACCCAAAGCGACCGCACGGAGCCCCGAACCGCACACCTGATTGACGCCGAACGCTGGAACTTCTTTGGGAATGCCAGCGGCCATTGCGGCCTGCCGCGCCGGGTTCTGACCCTGCGCCGCCGTTAACACCTGACCAAGAATGACATCCGAAACATCAGCAGGCGCAACGCCCGCTGATTCAAGAGCGGCGATGATTGCGGTGCGACCAAGCTCATGCGCGGGGGTTCCAACGAAACTACCGAGAAAACTGCCGACAGGCGTGCGGCGGGCGGCAGTGATGACGATGTCGGTCATGGTTGGTCTCCGTGAATAATGCGGCGTTGGTAAGCCAATATCGCCGGGCTTTCCACTCCCCCGCCATGATCCTTATTTTGCTGCGCAGCATGACTGTGTTGCGATGCACCATCGAACGATGCTAAGCGAAATCAAACATCGTACAGAGATCATATTATGGCCAAATCGACTGCACCTACAGATGGCGGCGAACCCATCCCGGTTGTCATTAAAAAATACGCCAATCGCCGACTCTACAACACCGAAACGTCGAGCTATATTACGCTTGAACACCTCGCCCAGTTGACCCGCGAGGGGCGCGAATTCAAGGTCTTGGATGCCAAGACGGACGAGGACATTACGCACAGTGTCCTTACCCAGATCATCATGGATGAGGAAAGCCGCGGCGAGTCGATGTTGCCATCGGGTTTTCTGCGCCAGATCATTTCGATGTATGGCGATTCGATGCAATCGATGGTGCCGCAATACCTCGAAGCGTCGATGGACGCATTCCGCCGGAATCAGGCACAGTTTCACGAAACGATGAAGGGCGCGTTTGAGCGCGGACCCTTTGCAGAAATTGCCAAACGCAACATGGCAATGTTCGAAGCCGCAACGACTGCGTTTGTGCCGAAAGCCGGTGCATCGAAAAAGGATGACGAGATTGCCAGCTTGAAAGCGCAGCTCGCTGATTTGCAATCGAAAGTCGACAAGCTCGGTAACTGACATCCGTTCGGGGAGAAGGCGATGCCCGGACCACTGACTGGCATAAAAATTATTGAATTTGCGGGGATCGGTCCGGGGCCGTTCTGCGCAATGATGCTGGCTGACCACGGAGCCGACGTTATCCGCATTGAGCGACCGGGCGGCGCACTTGATCCGCGGGACGCCCTGTCGCGGAACCGCAAATCGATTGTGCTCGATACCAAAAAGGCCGAAGGATTGGCTGTCGCGCGCGACCTGTGCCGACGCGCTGACGGCTTGATCGAAGGATACCGGCCCGGTGTCATGGAACGGCTTAGCCTTGGTCCTGACGTGATGCTCGCCGACAATCCAAACCTTGTTTACGGACGGATGACCGGCTGGGGGCAATACGGCCCTTACGCTCACGCAGCGGGCCATGATATCAATTATATTGCATTGTCTGGTGTCCTGCACACCATTGGCCGTTCGGGTGAACGCCCTGTGCCGCCCGTCAATTATGTTGGCGATTTCGGTGGCGGCGGGATGATGCTCGCGTTCGGTATGGCAAGCGCCTTGCTTGCGGTTAAGATGGGTGGAGCGGGTCAGGTGATTGACTGTGCCATGACGGACGGATCGGCACTGCTCGCGGGAATGAGTTGGCATATGCTGGCAGCGGGGATCAATGAAGACAATGCAGGCGTTAACATGCTCGACGGCGGCACGCATTTTTACGACACGTATGAGTGTGCCGACGGTAACTGGGTTTCGATCGGGTCTATCGAACCACAATTTTATGCATTGTTGAGGCGTCATGTGGGCGTGGCGGATGATCCGACATTTGATGCACAACATGATCGCGGGGGCTGGGGACCCCTTAAAGCCAAGCTGACCGCGATCTTCAAAACGAAAACGCGTGACGAATGGGATGCTGTGATGGCAAAAACCGATGTCTGTTTCGCTCCCGTCTTGTCGATGACCGAAGCAACTCAGCATCCGCATAACGTAGCGCGCGAAACATTTATCGAAGTTGGCGGGGCAATCCAGCCTGCGCCGGCGCCGCGCTATTCAGGCACGGTTACGGCGATGCCAGTCGCTGCGCCCGTGGCGGGAAGTGATGCCGATGCGGTGCTCGCCGAGCTTGGGTACGACAACAGCCGGATTGCAGCGTTGCGCGCATCGGGAGCATTGGGCTAAGCCAGTTTCAAAGGGAAACGATCCCTGCAACCGGAGAGCGCCCATGACAGACATCCCCGCAACCAACCTGACGATGTTGACACTGGTGAAGGACAGCGGCGAACTCGAAATTTCGCTGGTCCGCCGACCGATGCCGACCCTGCGCGATCATGAAGTGCTGGTCAAAATCCTCGCCACGCCAATCAATCCGTCCGACCTCGGCCTGCTGGTGGGAGGGGCCGACATGTCAACCGCGCTTGCTTCAGAACGCGATGGACTTCCGGTTGTAACGGCCACCGTTCCGCCTGCGGCCATGCGCGCCATGGCAGGGCGCGTCGGCGACGCACTGCCGCTGGGCAACGAAGGCTGCGGCATTGTCGTACAAGCAGGCGCTTCGCCCGAGGCGCAAGCGCTGATGGGCAAAACTGTCGCGCTGATCGGTGGCGAGATTTATGCCGAGTATCGCTGTCTGGCGGCGGGCATGTGCATGGTTTTGCCCGACGGCACCGACGCCAAGGATGGCGCATCGTGTTTCGTCAATCCGCTGACCTCGCTCGCCTTTACCGAAGTGATGAAGAATGAAGGCCACAGCGCCATTGTCCACACCGCTGCGGCGTCAAACCTTGGCCAGATGCTCGTCAAGATTTGCGCGAAAGACGGCATTCCGCTCATCAACATCGTGCGCAGCGACGCGCAGGTTGCGTTGCTGAAAGGCATCGGCGCGACGCATATCGTCAATTCTGCGTCCGAAAACTTCATGGCTGAATTGACAGCGGCACTGGTCGAAACCGGCGCGACTATTGGCTTCGATGCGATTGGCGGCGGCAAACTGGCGGGGCAAATCCTTGGGTGTATGGAAACCGCTGCTGCCAAACGCGCCACCAGCTACAGCCGCTACGGAACCGATGTGTTCAAGCAGGTTTATATCTACGGCGGACTCGACATGGCACCGACGACGCTCAACCGCAGCTTTGGATTGACATGGGCACTGTCGGGTTTCCTTTTGACGCCATTCCTCATGAAGGCAGGTCCCGACGTCAACGCGCGGATGCGCAAACGCGTGGTCGATGAACTGACGACGACATTCAAGAGTCACTACAGCCACGAGATTTCACTGACCGATGCGCTAAAGCTCGATGTTCTGATGGCTTATAATGCGAAGCGGACTGGCGAGAAATATCTCATTCGGCCTTGATTTAGCTTCCTGCCGTGAGTTTTGGCGATTTGAGCGAGAAGGAGGTTGTGTTGACAGCAAAATCATTTGATCGGCTCAACCCAATGACGGGCGCCGTGGCATCGACGGCCAGCGCTATGACAGCCGAGGATATTGCGGCAATCGCCGATCGGGCCGCTCAAGCATTTCCGGCATGGGCAGCCACGGGTCCAAATGCCCGCCGCGCCGTCCTGATGAAGGCGGCGGTCGCCCTTGAGTCCAAAGCGGACGCATTCGTCGAGGCCATGATGAGCGAGATTGGCGCGACCAAGGGCTGGGCCATGTTCAACATCGGCCTTGCTGCCAGCGTGCTGCGTGAGGCGGCGGCACTCACGACGCAGATCAGTGGTGAGGTGATCCCGTCGGACAAGCCGGGGTGTATGGCGATGACACTGCGCGAACCGGTGGGGGTTATCCTAGGCATTGCGCCGTGGACTGGGCCCATCGTATTGGGTGTTCGCGCCATTGCTATGCCGCTCGCTTGCGGAAACAGCGTGATCCTAAAAGCGTCGGAAATCTGCCCGCGCACGCATGAGCTCATTATCGAGGCTTTTGCCGAAGCCGGATTCCCCGAAGGTATCGTCAATATCGTGACCAACGCGCCTGCTGACGCGGGCGATATTGTCGGCGCGCTGATCGATCATCCGGCGGTCAAACGCATCAACTTCACGGGCTCGACCGCAGTCGGTCGCATCATTGCAAAGCGCGCTGCCGAACATCTCAAGCCCTGCCTGCTCGAACTGGGCGGCAAGGCGCCCCTCATCATTCTCGACGATGCCGATCTCGATGAGGCTGTGAAGGCGGCCGCGTTTGGCGCGTTCATGAACCAAGGCCAGATTTGCATGTCGACCGAACGGATTATCGTTGTTGATGCCGTTGCGGATGCGTTCGCGGCGAAATTTGCGGCGAAAGCCAAAAGCATGGCCACGGGCGATCCGCGCGAGGGCACGACGCCACTCGGCGCCGTGGTGGACGCTAAGACAGTGACGCACGTTAACGTGCTGATCGACGATGCTGTGGCCAAAGGCGCGACGCTGCTGTCGGGCGGCAAAGCAGACAGCGTGTTGATGCCCGCCACTGTTGTCGATGGCGTGACAAGTGCAATGGCGCTTTACCGCGAAGAAAGCTTTGGCCCCATCGTCGCGATAATCCGCGCCAAAGACGAAGCTGATGCGATCCGCCTCGCCAACGACAGCGACTATGGATTGTCGGCGGCAGTGTTTACGCGCGACACAGCGCGGGGCCTTCGCGTTGCCCGTCAAATCCGCTCGGGTATGTGTCATATCAATGGCCCGACAGTCCATGACGAAGCGCAAATGCCTTTCGGCGGCGTCGGCGCGTCGGGCTATGGCCGTTTCGGCGGCAAGGCCGGGATCGACAGTTTTACCGAATTGCGCTGGATTACGATTGAAACCCAACCCGGACATTACCCGATTTAAGGACCAAGCATGTCGCCCAAGCTTAATCACCAGATGCGGCGCGGCGGACGATCTTTTGGATTGTTATTCGCGGTCAGTCACCCGAACGGTCACGCATGAATGCGCGCCAGCATCTCGATCAGCCGCGTGACTTCTTTGTCGGAAAAGCGCTGCTTCAACCAGCTTTCATGCGCTCGGATGCTTTTCTTGGCATCGGCGAGCGCAACGACACCATCGGGCAATAGGGTAAGCGTCTGTTTACGACCATCGATCAATGACCGTCCCCGCACCAGATATCGGCGGCTTTGCAGCCGATTGACGATCGCCATCACGGTCGCGCGGTCCATGCGCAGGCGCTGAGCAAGGTCAGTCTGGGCAATGCCGGGATGATCATCAACGAGCCACAGCACCGATACCTGCTTTTGTGTTAGATCAAGGTGTTCGAACAATTCCGTAAAATGGCGATAGACCGCGCCATGGGCCAACCGGATGTGAAAACTGAGAATGTCCTTGATCTCACCAATGTCGGCGCGCCTCTCTGGCAACGATGGCGGTGTAATTTTGACCAACTCACGCTTTGTCATTAGACCTCTTCTATGGCCCTGGATTGTTCGTATCACATGCAAAGGCAAGCATAAGCTGCCTTGCTATAATTCCCCGAAACCCCGTCATTTACCGGCTTGAACACGCTATCGCGGATCGAAGCCGATATTTGCAATCTCGACGTGGTCGGCGAACTCCTCGGTATCAATAGCCGCCTGCATTCCCGCAGTATAGCGCGCACCCGCGACCGTATCCTGATTGATCAGCGCATCGACCTTGGCGACGGTCGCTGCATCGGGCACCCAGTCCCAGCGCGCGATATTTTCTTCGACATGCGCAATGTTCTGGCTGCCCGGAATGGTGACGATATGGTCGCCCTTGGCCAGCACCCAGCCCATTGAAAGCTGCGACGGCGTTACGCCAGCCTCGGCGGCAATCGCTGAATACTCGGCGAGCAGTTTGAGGTTCGCCGAATAGTTTGGCTCTTGAAAGCGTGGCCATGCGCCGCGCATGTCGCTTTTGTCCCACTGCTTTGCGGCGGTGAAACTTCCGGTGAGGAACCCTCGCCCGACCGGCGAAAACGCGACAAAGGTCACGCCAAGTTCCTTGCACGCATCAAGCACAGCAATTTCGGGCTGCCGTGTCATCGGCGAATATTCAGTCTGCATCGCGGCACAGGGGTGCACAGCATGCGCGCGACGTAGCGTGTCGGCCGACATTTCGGACAAGCCATAGCTCCCGATCTTGCCTTCCTTTACGAGCGCGGCAAGAGCACCGACCGAGTCCTCGATCGGCGTGTTGAAGTCGCGGCGGTGGAGATAATAGAGGTCGATATGGTCGGTCTGCAGCAACTTAAGGCTGGTCTCGCAAGCGGTCTTGATTGACTCCGGTCGGCAATCAATCCGCCGCGCTTTACCATCGACGAAAATACCTGTTTTGGACGCGAGGAAAAATTCACTACGCCGCCCTTTGAGCGCCTCACCGATCAGCGTTTCTGACTGCCCCTCGCCATAGATGCGCGCGGTGTCGATATGGTCATAGCCCTTGTCGAGTGCGGTGTTCAGCAATTGCCGGGCATAATCATCGGCAACAGCGGGACCATAAGCCCAGCAAATATTCATGCAGCCAAGGCCGACTGGATTGACGGCGCGTCCGTTGATCATTCGTTTGGTAAAGCTGGTCAAAGCGGCAGTCCCACATAATTTTCGGCAATGCTGTCCTGCGCCGCCGCTAACGATGCGATATAGTCGAGTTCGACGATTTGCATACGCCGATCGAACGCGCCGTCTTCGGGGAAGCGGTGCATCAGCGCATTCCCGATGATGGCCAACTGGTCGATGGTGTAAAGCGTCCAAAAGGCATACATTCGTATTCACAGAGCATGTATTTGCACCCGCTCGAAAACAGGTGTTATCATTTCGACCATAAAAGAAACGGATTGGGAGCGACGGATTTGGCATTGCCACGAACCAACAGTCAGGCGGGATCACCCTCAGGGCAGACGAACGACAAGACCAAAGTCGTGTTGCTGCTCGTCTTTGCCGTTTTTTTCATTCTTGGCGGCGTGACAAACATCAACGATGTCCTCATTCCAAAATTCAAAGGTCTTTTCCAACTCACCCATTTTCAAGCAAATCTCGTGCAGTTTGCTTTCTTCACAAGCTATGCGATTTTCTCGATTCCAGCAGGCAAGCTGTTGAGCAAAATCGGTTACGTGCGCGGCTTTGTTACGGGTTTCATGATTATCGCTTTTGCCTCGCTGCTGTTTTTGCCCGCTGCCTATTCGGGGCAATATGTCTGGTTTCTGGTGGCGCTGTTCGTGCTTGGTGGGGGGATCACGCTGCTACAGGTCGCCATGAATCCCGTCACGCTCAGCCTCGGCAAGCCCGAAACTGCGCATAGCCGCCTCACTTTTGCGCAACTCTTCAATTCCATCGGTGTTTTTCTGATGATCTACGGTGGTGCGACGTTGCTTCTCGGCAAAAGTTCTGGCGTGGATCCGCGTACACTTTCGGGCGCTGACTTAGCGGCATTCCGGACATCTGAATCGACTGTAATTGGACATGCGTACATCGGTTTAGCAATCGCGATGACGCTGATTGCGTTTGTTTTCTGGATGTATCGCGGTGCACTCGACGGACAACGGGCGGATGACGTCAAAAGCGAGGGCGCACTTGCGCTGCTGCTGGGGCGTCCCCGGCTGGCGTTCGGCGCCCTGTGCATTTTCTGCTATGTCGGGGCTGAAGTTGCCATCGGTAGCAATATGATTGCCTATCTCGGCGATGCCCGGACCATGCGATTGGGCGAACAAGAGGCGGGCAAGTTGCTTGCGTTATACTGGGGTGGTGCGCTTGTCGGGCGATTTGCGGGCACCTTCCTGCTGCGGATGTTTAGGCCCGGTTTGTTGCTGCTGGCCTTCGCTGGCGTGGCCATCGCACTCAATTTCATTTCGGGCATATCGACTGGTGCGATCGCCGGATGGTCGCTTATTCTCGTCGGACTTTTCAATTCGATTATGTTTCCGACGATTTTCAGTCTCGCCACCGAAGGAATGGACAAGGAAGCACCACAGGCATCGGGCATTTTGTGTACAGCTATTGTTGGTGGTGCTTTTGTGCCGCCGCTGTTCGGGCTCGTGGCAGACCAAGCTGGCTTGGCCGCCGCGCTGATCGTCCCCGCGATCTGTTATACGGTCATCGGCTTTTTTGGACTTTATGCCACGCGCAACGCTGTCGTTCGGCCGAATACGAATCTGGGCATCTAATGCGGTTGATCGTGAGAGGGTGAATATCCAATCGCCGCGCCTGAAGATATTTTTTGACGGCGGATGCCGACCCAATCCGGGCCGGATGGAGACCGCTGTGGTGATGCGCGGGCGGGCGCACATCGAGCGTAATGTCGGGCACGGAACCGGCATGGACGCCGAGTGGCTGGCGCTGAAAAGTGCGCTGCGTTTGGCACAAGAACTCGAAACTGAGGATTTCGTCCTGCTCGGTGATTGTGCTGCGGTTATCAATCAGGCCAACGGCACGGTAAAAGTTCGTGGCACTAACCGGCGACACTTGAATGACTTTCATATCATTCTGGCCAACGCGTCGTTGCCCCGAATCCGCTACATAAAGCGTTCGCAAAATCTTGCAGGGATCGCCTTGGCGCGTCTCCATCCGTGACGGTGCCATCGGTCACACTCTACAGCTTTCGTCGCTGCCCTTATGCCATCCGCGCGCGCATGGCATTGTTGGTGAGCACCGTGCCGTTCGTCGTATGCGAGGTTGATTTGCGCCACAAACCCCGCGAATTTGTTGCTTTGTCCCTTAAGGCGACGGTGCCGATACTTGTTTTGCCTAATGGGCGAGTGATCGATCAAAGCCTTGACATCATGCGCTGGGCGTTGCGTCAAAATGATCCTGAGGACTGGTTTGCGGGGGACGACGCAGCACTAGTCGCGATCTTCGATAGTGGGTTCAAACAGCATCTCGACCGTTACAAATATGCCAAGCGCGAGAGTATAGAGGGGGTAGAAAACCGTAACGCTTGCGCCTTGATGTTGCATGATCTGGAGGCGCGGTTGACTGTTACTGGCAATCTTTGTCGCGACACACGCTCATTCACTGATGTTGCCGTCCTCCCCTTTGTCCGTCAGTTTGCGGCTGTGGATCATGCATGGTTCGATGCTCAGCCAATGCAGGGCGTCCACCGCTGGCTCGCATTCCATCTGGCGTCGCCGCTGTTCGTGGCTGCCATGGCAAAATAGCAATCAAAACCAATTTTGATCATAGCGTTTTCAAGGCCAAGTGTTTGTGCCACTGGCTGGCTTGCAATACAGCCTTAGCGATGTCGATCACTGGTGGTGCATATTATATGGTAAGCCGACAAATCAAACAGTGTGACGCTCAGCGCTATCTGGATATATGACCGACGCCACGTCCCTTGATGAAATCATCACCGTTCATAAGGAGACGGAAGGCCCGTTGCTCCCAATCCTCAATGATGTCCAAGCGGCGTTCGGCTGTGTTGATGAGGCCGCCATCCGGGCGATAGCGATTGCGCTGAACCTTAGCCGCGCCGAGGTCTACGGTGTCGTCAGTTTCTATCACGACTATCGCCAGATCCCCGCCGCGCGTCCCGTCCTCAAACTCTGCCGCGCCGAAGCGTGTCAGGCGCGCGGGGTTGAAGCGCTGGTCGTCAGCGATACCCGCATAGAGCCCATTTATTGTCTGGGCCTGTGCAGTGTCGGCCCCGCCGCGATGATCGGCGACACTGTCCACGCGCGGCTTGATCAAGCCAAGCTCGACACACTGTTGGCCGCTTTATGATCGTCCGTATATCCGATGATGCGGTTGCGCTCGCATGCGGCGCCGATGATGTTGCAGCTGCCTTCGAAGCGGCGGGTGTGACAGTCGAGCGCGTTTCAAGTTGGGGCATGCATTGGCTGGAGCCGTTGGTCGAGATCGACGGTATTGGCTATGGACCGGTCGGTGTCGAAGATGTTGCGGCAATCCTCGCGGGCACGGCGTCCAGCATCGGTCGCATCGAAGATCACCCGTTCATTGCCCGTCAGACGCGCATGACTTTTGCGCGGGCAGGCAAGACACGCTCCCTGAGCCTTGACGATTACGCCGCAGCCGGCGGCTGGGATGGCCTGAGCGCAGCGCGAGCGATGACGCCAGCCGAACTCTGCGCCACGATCCTCAAATCGGGCCTGCGCGGGCGCGGCGGGGCGGGGTTCCCAGCGGGGATCAAGTGGCAGACCGTTCTTGATGCCTCGGGTACCCGCAAGTTCATCGTCTGCAATGCCGACGAAGGCGACAGCGGCACTTTCGCCGACCGGATGGTCATGGAAGGCGACCCGTTCATGCTGATCGAAGGGATGGCCATTGCCGCCCACGCGACCGGCGCGGTCAAAGGCTATGTCTATATCCGCTCCGAATATCCGCATGCCATTGCCAAGATGGACGCAGCGGTTGCGCTAAGTGCCAGCATCATAGCGCCCTTCGAAATCGAAATCCGCGTCGGGGCCGGAGCCTATGTCTGCGGCGAGGAAACATCGCTGCTCAACAGTATCGAGGGCAAGCGTGGCGAAGTGCGCGCCAAACCCCCGCTGCCCGCGCATGAGGGGCTGTTTGGTTGTCCCACCGTCATCAACAATGTCCTGACGCTCGCGGCGGTGCCGTGGATCATGGCCAATGGTGCGCAGGCCTATGCCGATTTTGGCATGGGCCGGTCGCGCGGGACGATGCCGATCCAGATTGCGGGAAACGTCAAACAGGGCGGGTTGTTCGAAACGGCGTTCGGTGTGACGCTCGGCGAACTCGTCAACGACATTGGCGGCGGCACCGCTTCGGGCCGACCCGTCCGCGCAGTGCAAGTCGGCGGGCCACTCGGCGCCTATCACCCGCCTGCCGATTTCGATTTGCCGTTTGATTATGAAGCCTTCACGGTCGCCGATGGCCTGATCGGGCATGGCGGGATCGTGGTGTTCGACGACAGCGTCGACATGGCGAAACAGGCGCGCTTTGCGATGGAATTTTGCGCGGCCGAAAGCTGCGGCAAATGCACGCCGTGTCGGTTGGGGAGCACGCGGGGGGTGGAAGTGCTCGAAAGGATTATTGCTGCTCGCGAATCCTCCCCTGAGCGAAGATTCAGGGGAGGGGGACCGGCGAAGCCGGTGGAGGGGCCTGCGCTGCCGCAGCGTTCGCCCCTCCACCACCCTGCGGGCGGTCCCCCTCCCCTGCCTCTGCGGGCAGGGGAGGATTTAGCCCTCATCACCGACCTCTGCGAAACCATGAAGTTCGGTTCGCTCTGCGCGCTCGGTGGCTTCACGCCTTATCCCGTGATGAGCGCAATAAACCGCTTTCCCGAAGATTTCTGGTGAAGCTGCTCGGCGCCATCATCGCGGGCGGCGCGTCTCGGCGGTTTGGTGGCGACAAGGGCGCGGCCCTGCTGAATGGTCGCGCCTTGATCGACCATGTCCGCGATGCGCTGGTGCCACAAGTCGATGCGATGGTCATCGTCGGACGCAAATGGCCGGGTATCGAGATGCTTTCTGATCGACCTGCTCCCGATCTCGGCCCGCTCGGTGGCCTGAATGCTGCACTTCATGCTGCGCAGCAAAATGGGTTCGATGCCGTGGTTACGGCGGGCTGTGATGTGCTGCCCGTTCCCGTTTTTCACCGTCACCCCGGACTTGATCCGGGGTCCAGCTTTCTTGCGGGCGTCGTGGCTGACCAACCGCTGTTCGGCGTCTGGCCTGCAGGACTGGCAGAAGATTTGGAAGCTCACCTCACCACCCAAACCGACCATTCAATGCGCCACTGGATCGCAGTCAGTGGCGCGCGCGAAGTGCCCTGCGACACACCATTCCATAACCTCAACACGCGCGCCGATTTTGCGCTATACAGCGCATCGCAAGGACTCGCCGCATGACTTATCAGCGCCAATCCGATTTCGGCACGCCCCCCGCCATGGGTAAGCCAATCTCGCTGACCATCGACGGTCGCAGCGTGACTGTCCCCGCCGGGACCAGCGTCATGCGCGCCGCCGCTGAAAACGGCACGTCGATCCCCAAACTCTGTGCAACGGACAGTTTGGCGAGCTTCGGCTCGTGCCGCCTCTGCCTCGTCGAAATCGACGGCGTGAAGGGCACGCCCGCGTCCTGCACGACCCCCGTCACCGAAGGCATGACCGTTCGCACTCAAACGCCGCGCCTCGCCAAACTGCGTCGCGGCGTCATGGAACTCTACATCTCCGATCATCCGCTTGATTGCCTGACCTGCGCCGCGAACGGTGACTGTGAATTGCAGGATCAGGCGGGGGCGGTCGGCCTGCGCGACGTACGCTATGGCGCGGGCGCGGATCATCTTAATCAATCCAAGGACACGTCAAACCCCTATTTCGATTTCGACCCCTCGAAATGCATCGTCTGCTCGCGCTGCGTCCGCGCCTGTGACGAAGTGCAGGGCACCTTTGCGCTGACCATCGAGAGCCGCGGTTTCGGGTCGAAAGTTTCAGCGGGCCTGCCCACCGACGATTTCATGTCCTCCGAATGCGTGTCGTGCGGCGCCTGCGTTCAGGCCTGCCCGACGGCGACGCTCACCGAAAAGGCGCTGGTGGAAATCGGCACGCCCGAACGCAGCGTTATCACCACTTGCGCCTATTGCGGCGTCGGCTGCACCTTCCGCGCCGAAATGCGTGGCGAACAAGTCGTCCGCATGGTCCCGCACAAGGACGGCAAGGCCAACCGCGGGCACAGCTGCGTCAAGGGTCGCTTTGCCTGGGGATACGCCATGCATCAAGACCGCATCACCAAACCGATGATCCGCGCGCGCATCGATCAGCCGTGGCGTGAAGTGTCGTGGGGCGAAGCCTTTGCACACACGGCGTCCGAACTGCGCCGGATCGAAGCCAAATATGGCAAGGCGGCACTCGGCGGGATCACGTCGTCGCGCTGCACCAACGAGGAAACCTTCCTTGTCCAGAAGCTGGTCCGCGTCGGCTTCGGCAACAACAATGTCGATACCTGCGCGCGGGTTTGCCATTCGCCGACCGGCTATGGTTTGAAGACGACGTTCGGCACCTCGGCGGGAACGCAGGATTTCGACAGTGTTGAGCATACGGACGTCATCCTCCTGATCGGTGCCAATCCGACCGATGGGCACCCCGTTTTCGCATCGCGCATGAAGCAGCGTCTTCGTAAAGGCGCGAAGCTGATCGTCGTCGACCCGCGCCGCATCGACATCGTCCGCACCCCGCACATCGAAGCCGCGCACCACCTGCCGCTGCGTCCCGGCACCAATGTCGCGGTGCTGACTGCGATGGCGCATGTCATCGTTACCGAAGGGTTGGCTGACGAGCAATTCATTCGCGAACGCTGCGACTGGGACGAATACAGCCACTGGGCCGAATTCGTCTCAACCAGCCGCAACAGTCCGGAAGCGTTGCAGCCCGTCACGCTCGTCGATCCAGCGGACCTCCGTGGTGCCGCCCGCCTTTTTGCCACTGGTGGCAATGGTGCCATCTACTACGGCCTCGGCGTGACCGAACATTCACAGGGCTCATCCACTGTCATGGCCATAGCCAATCTCGCAATGGCCACCGGCAATATCGGGCGGCGCGGCGTCGGCGTGAATCCCTTGCGTGGTCAGAACAACGTCCAGGGCGCGTGCGACATGGGCAGCTTCCCGCACGAGCTGTCGGGTTATCGCCACATATCGGATGCGTCCGCGCGCAAGCTGTTCGAGGACGACTGGGGTGTGTCGCTTGATCCCGAACCTGGGCTTCGCATCCCCAACATGCTCGATGCCGCTGTTGATGGCGTGTTCAAGGCGCTCTATGTTCAGGGCGAGGACATTCTTCAGTCCGATCCCAACACCGCGCATGTCTCGGCGGGCCTCGCGGCGATGGAATGTGTCATCGTCCACGATCTGTTTTTGAACGAAACCGCGAACTACGCGCATGTCTTCCTGCCGGGGTCGACCTTCCTCGAAAAGAGCGGCACCTTCACCAATGCCGAACGCCGCATCCAGCCCGTGCGGCGGGTGATGACGCCCCTCAACGGCCTCGAAGACTGGCAAGTCACCCAAGGCTTGGCCAACGCACTAGGGTTACGCTGGAGTTACACCCAAGCCTCTGAAATACTTGACGAAATTTCTAGGTTGACGCCAACTTTCAATAGCGTGTCGATGGTGAAGCTCGACGAGCTTGGTTCGCTCCAATGGCCCGCCAACGACGCTGCGCCCGAAGGCACGCCGATCATGCACATCGATGGTTTTGTTCGCGGCAAGGGCAAGTTCGTCGTGACCGACTATGTCCCCACTGACGAGAAGACCGGCCCGATCTTCCCGCTGCTCCTCACAACAGGACGCATCCTCAGCCAGTATAACGTCGGTACCCAGACACGAAGGACCGCCAACGTCGCCTGGCATCCCGAAGACCTGCTCGAGATCCACCCGACCGATGCCGAGGATCGCGGACTAAAGACCGGCGACTGGGTGAAGCTCGCGAGCCGTTCGGGCGAAACCGCGCTGCGCGCGACCGTCACAGACCGCGTAGCTCCTGGCGTCGTGTACACGACCTTCCACCACGCGACGACGCAAGCGAATGTGGTCACGACCGATTTTTCAGACTGGGCCACCAACTGTCCAGAATATAAGGTCACGGCGGTCCAAATCACCGCCTCGAACGGTCCGACCGACTGGCAGAATACCTATAGGGCACTCAGCGAGCGAGGGCGACGGATTGAAGCGACAGTGCCCGTAGAATGACCACGCTCGACCGCTTGATCCAGTCCGCCAACCACATCGCCGCCAACCTCGCGACGGACCCTGATCCGGTAAGCGCGACCGCTAAACATATCGCAGATTTCTGGGATCCACGGATGAGGGCAATCATCACGTCAAGCGGGCGCGAAGGTTTGACCGCTGTTGCGGCAGCTGCCGTCACTCGATTGGGATGAACGCAACGCGCGACGTGGCGGTCGTCAGACTGCGACCTGATGACGCAGCGCAAGGCATGCGAACACTTGCCGTCGAAGCACCCATCGCCATCGAATATAATGGCATAGGCTATGCAGTGATGATGGGCACGCCAACCGATCTCAACGATTATGCCACCGGGTTTAGCTTGTCGGAGGGATTGATTGCCGACATCGCTGAAATTCTGAGCGTTGACGCAATCGAGCAGGATACGGGCTGGCTCCTGCGCATACAGATCGCCGCGCATTGCCTCGTTCCCGTCATTGAACGAGCCCGCCAGCGCGTCACCGAAAGCAGTTGCGGTCTGTGCGGCCTCGATAATCTGGCGCAGGTGCTCCGCCCGCTCCCCGCGATTACGGCGCAGATTGAGGTTTCGCGGGAAGCCCTGTTCACCGCGCTGGCGGCATTGCGTGATCAGCAGCCACTTAATGCCGCGACGGGAGCCGCGCATGGCGCCGCGTTCTGTGCATCGGACGGCAGCATTGTAATGGCCCGCGAAGACGTTGGCCGTCACAATGCCCTCGACAAGCTGATCGGGGCTCTGGCGCGGGCGGGTCTCGATCCTGCGACGGGGTTTTTCCTACTTACTGCCCGATGCAGTTATGAGCTCGTGGAAAAGGCTATCCGTGCCCGCTGTCCGCTGCTCGTGACAATTTCTGCACCGACAACATTGGCGGCGGAACGGGCGGATGCACATGGCCTGACCCTGATTGCGCTGGCCCGCCATGATGCAATGCTTGTTATCAACGACCCGCACGGCGTTTTCGCCTGAATTGACGCTCGGGCGCGAAACGCACTAAGTCGTTCGCCATGCGTGACGATCCGCCAGCCCGCACCAAGACGTCTGTTGTGGGCCCCCTAGGCATTGGCGTCACCGGGCATCGCCTGGGGCGGCTTGGTGAATCCGATCTTGGCGAACTCCGCGCCACTCTCCGCGCGCTGTTCCGCACTTTAGCGAGTGAGGCGAATGCGCCGATGCGGCTCATCACCAATCTTGCCGACGGTGCCGACAGTATTGCTGCGGACGAGGCGCTTGATCTTGGTTGGGTGCTTGATGCTGTGCTTCCCTTATCGCGCGATGACTATTTGGCGGATTTCATTGAGGCACAGGCGCGCGCCGATCATGAAGTGCTGCTTGCGGCGGCGCACAGCGTGTTCGTGCTTGATGGCGACCGCAGTGTCGAAGGGGGCAGCGCTATCGCTTATGAACGCGCCGGGCGCGTCGTATTGGCGCAAAGCGATATCTTGGTGGCGGTTTGGGACAGTGGCCCCGTGCGCGGACGCGGTGGCGCGGCGCAAATTGTCGCCGAAGCGGTGCTTGCAGGAATTCCGGTGATCCACGTTGATCCGGCGGGGACGCATCCGCCACGGCTATTGTGGGATGGGCTTGAGGAGCATGATCTCGGCCAGCAGACCGTCGATACCGTGCCACACGGCGACCTGAGTGCGCTGCCTGGCCTTGTGCGCGATTTGCTCGACCTGCCGGTTGATGCAAGCGAACAGGCAATGCTCGCGCAGTTCGAAGCACCGACGAAGCCGCGCCGCAATTGGGCGCTCGCCTATCCACTGTTGCTGGCGGTCATGGGCGTGCGACGGCTGCGTAAGACCGATTGGGCCGTCGCAGACTCGGCGCGCGCGATGCCAACGATCCTTGGTTCCTGTTCGAGCGTTGCGCTAAGCGCCAGCGGATACGGCGAAAAGATGCGCACCGTCCTCGCGCCGCGTTTCGCTCGCGCTGACGCCACGGCCACCTACGTGGCCCAGATGTTTCGCAGCGGCTACGTCACGAACTTCAGCTTTGCAGCATTCGCGGTGGTTTTGTCACTCCTCGGGCTGGCACTTCCGGCGACACTGAAACCGGTCCTCATCATCCTCGAATTCATGGTTATTGCCACGATCCTGCTTGTCACCCGCGCCGGCAATCGCGCGAAATGGCATCGGCGCTGGCTCGACAACCGTCATCTGGCTGAGCGGTTACGATGCCTCACCGTCGCTTCACAACTGGGCGAACTGGAGCTGCGCAGCGGTGCCGATCTGCGCCCCGGCTGGGTTGACTGGTATGCCCGGGCGACTGCACGCGAGGTTGGGATGCCGTCAGTGCGGATTGATCACGCTTATCTCGCCGGTGTTCGTGACGGTTTGACGTCGCTGATCGACGACCAGATTACCTATCTTAATAACGATGCCAGCCGAATGCACCGGCTCGAGCATAAGATGCACAATCTTGGTACTTTTTTGTTCATGATGACGGCCATCATTTGTGTGTCGCTGCTTGCTTTTAAGATGGCAGACAAGATGGTCGGCATGGCAGCGCTTGATGCGATGGCACACCCGTTCTTAACGGCGACGACGATCGCAAGTGCAGCTCTCCCCGCGATTGGCGCTGCGATTTATGGTATCCGCATGCAAGGTGATTTCGCCGGAATTGCCGAACGCAGTGAATCGCTCGCGCATAATCTGACGACGTTGCGCCAAGTCATCGCCGCCGACGCCTTAAGCTTCGACACGCTCAAACGCCGCGTCGCGCGGGCGACCGATTTGTTGACGCGGGACCTCGCGAGCTGGCTGCAAACCTACCACGCCCGGCCATTGACGTTGCCCGGTTAGGGTGCGAACGTCTGATCGAACAGGGGGTGTGCGATGACCAAATATCTCTTGGTTGCGTGCCTTTTCCTATCATCGATTGCCGTTGCGCAGGAGGGTGCGGCGCCCCCGAGTGAAGTGCCGCCGACGTTTCCCGAAACCCAAATTGTCAGCCCCGATTACGCCCGCGATGCTGACGGCAAGTTGGTCGAAAAGCGAGGCAATCGGCGCCGTACCATCGGCGGGAATCGTGTGACTCGCGGCGCCTATCGCTATCAGGCGCAAATTTATTCGAATTTCACTGGCTATTCCCCCGTTGAGCAAGCGGGACGGGAGATGTGGGAGCTTCAGCACCGCTGTGGCGGTACGCTGATTGCGCCCAATTGGGTGCTGACCGCCGCGCACTGCATTACGCAGGAGCAGGTAGATCGTGACTATCGCGTGCGGATCGGCGCGACCAATTTACGCGTTGGCGACGGCCCCAGTTTCCGCATCGACCGGATGGTCCGCCACGCGGGGTATAAAGATGATACGCATCTGCACGACATTGCGTTGGTGCATTTCGTGGGAAAGGCGAGCGGTCTCGAGACGGTCGACTTGCATGGTGAGCAGGACGGCGTGCTGCTCGACCATCCGCGCTACAATGCGCGACGCGGCGTTGTGCAGGGGCGGCAAGTGCTGCGCCGTGTCGATGAAACCCGCACCGAAAGCGAGTTCCAGACGAGCTTTGCGCTCGGTTGGGGCAAGACATTGCCGGGACCCGAAGGGCGACCATCGGTTGTGCTGATGCGTGTGCCGCTTGACGTCATGAACGACGACGAATGCCGCCGGACCGACTATTACCGCGTGCGCACGAACGCGACGACAGTGTGCGCGGCGCGGACGGGCAAGGACACCTGCACTGGCGACAGCGGCGGGCCGTTAATGCTCAACATCGACCGCCGTGAGCCCGACGATATCGAAAGCAAGCGGACGACAACACAGATCGGCATCGTCAGCTGGGGAAAAGGCTGCGCACAGGAAGGCAGCCCCGGCGTCTACACCCGCATCACCGCCTATCGCGACTGGATCAAACGCGCCATGGCGGCGCCTGTGGGGGTGAATGAATTGCGGTAGGGGTCAGCGGCAGCAACGCAAAAGCAATTGCCGCCGCTATTTGTTACGCCTTCGGTGCTGGTGTTCGCTGGTCGGGCGTGCCCATTGCAGCGGGTTCTTCGGGCGCTGGAGTGGCTGCCTTGCGCTGGTCGGGAGTGCCCATTGCCGCAGGTTCTTCTGGTGTTGGTGTCGGCGCTGCAACCCTACGCTGATCTGGGGTGCCCATCGCTGCAGGAGGGACAGGTTTTGCCAGTTTACGCGAGTGGGGGTTGCCCGCAGATGCGCCTATGCTCCAAGTGGCAGCTATGGAAGCAATCGCAACTAACACAATTTTTTTCTTGAGATTCTGTTCATTTCTTCTCTCCTTCTATCGCGACTTAAAGAAAAGTCATTATTTGGCTTTTTTTACAAGAAAAATATCGGCCGGATGAGATGAGTGGAGCCATCTTAAGGATCAGTTTATCCTTAATGTAACTGAAGGCAGTAGAGGAAAAGTGCAAGCTTGACCTTGCACTCGATTTTTTCAATTATCGGTTGTCGGGATTTCCCCGGTTATCGGGATTTCCTCGATTGTCTGGATTACCACGGTTATCAGGATTGCCGCGAGCGCCGTCGCTGCTATTCTCTGAGGCATTTGTCGCCGACACAGAGGTAGTGGCATTCGTGTCAGCTATATTCATGTCCATTGCTGTCGCAGTGGTAACATCATTAACGATTGTTTCAGTGGCAGCTTGAGTTGGTGCTGCCTCTTTTTTGTTCTGACAACCTGATGCAGCAATTCCGGCAACACTTACCAAGGCTATCTTAATCATGATGTTCATCGTTATTCCCCTCTCATAATTCAAATGAAGTTCAACTCGTCAAGCAACCTTACAAATCGATCATTCTTTCGTAACGGGTCGAGCAGCGGGTCCACAAACGAAATCAGCAAACCCGAGTCACCCAACGTTCTAGCGCGATTAAGCGCCAGCAAAGCCCCTTCGCTGTTGCCCCACTGGCCCAGCACCTGTGCCTGCTGGTACAGGGCGCTGTCGCCAAGTGACGATACAAGTTCTGCAAAGGCAGTGTCAGCTGCGGGCTTGTTTCCGAGCCGACGCTCGACAATCGCCAAGCCCGGTAAACGCAATAAATCGAGTTTTTCCGCTAGAAATGCCGTTCGTGCTTCGGTCATTTGACCAAGCATAAAGCGGGAATTTCCAATGTGGCCATTCGCATTGGAGAGTTTGGGATTCAGCGATAACGAGCGTTGCGCTAGAGGAATCGCATCGGAATAGTTGCGCGCGTTGTATTGGACCAATCCGCCCGCTCGAAATGCGCGAGGGTTTAGCTGGTCCAGTTCCATGGCATGCTTGGCAGCGGCAATCGCCTCATTTGATCGACCTGTGCGCGAGCAATAGATGGCAAAAAGCATCAGAATATCGGCATCACCTGAACCCAGCTTGGCAGCTCGGTCATATGGAACCCGCGCTGATTTGACATCTAATCGTCCCACATACGTCGCGTATCCGAGCGCTAGTTGTGCAGCGGCGAGTTCGGGTGCGATGGACACCGCGCGTTGAGCAGCGGAAATAGCCTTGTCATACATACTGCGAATCTGGTCTGCGTTAGCGTATTGACTGGCTATCGTTCCCAACGCCCGCGACCGCGCCGCATAGGCCGCAGCATAGCTCGCATCCGAAGCAATCGCCGCATCGAATTGCGCTAGCGCCGCGCGGTCGCTTTCTTCGCCGCCGTCGGCATTGAACAGCGCACGCCCTTTTAGAAACGCATCATAAGCAGCTACATTCTTGGTCCCGCCCACACCCGGCTTTGCCACCGCCACGCGCACGGCAAGCGCTTCCGCCACGATCCGTGCAATTTCGCTTTGCACGGCGAACACGTCGGTCAGCTGGCGGTCGAAACTTTGCGACCATTTGCTGAAACCCGTCTTGGTATCAACGAGTTCGGCCGCGATGCGGACCACATCGCCTGCGCGGCGGACACTGCCTTCGAGAAGAAACGCGACGCCAAGTTTGCTCCCGATGACCTTGGCGTCGGCTGCCTTGTCGCGGAATGCGTTTGCTGATGTGGGGGCTGCAACCTTCAAGCCTGGATTGCGCGCCAGCGCGGACCGGATTTCTTCCGATAGCCCATCGGAGAAGTAAAGTTGCTCCTTCTCTGCGCTCATATTGGCGAAAGGGAGCACGGCGACGCTATTTGCGACAAGCGCCGCGCCAAAGGGTTTGAAAACGACCAGCCCGCCAGCGATGACGGCGACCGCACCACCGCCAAGCATAAGCGCTTTGCGACGATCAACACGCTTCACCAACGGTGTAAATGCAACCGGCGTGTCCATGTTCATGCCCGTAACCGCGATCCCCGCTGCTACACTGGCCATCTCTGGCGCATCGGCGCGGCCATGCCAGTTCGACAGGTCGACACTGTGATATTGCCGAAACCCGAGTGGGGCCGCCGTGCCATCGAGCGACACTGGCACAAGCCGCTTTCGATCCCGTGCATGCGCTGCTTCATCGCGCACCCAGTCTGATCCCACTGACGTTGCCGACCATACGACAATCACGGCATCCGCCGCTTCCAGCTTGGTCTCAATTATTTTGGCAAAGCCTGCGCCGCCCTCAATCAGCGCATCCCACCAAACCTCATAACCTTGAGCAGTCAGCGCCGCAGCCAAAGGCGCGACACGCGGACGATCAGCGCGAGCATAGCTAATAAAAACCATCGCGCGCGGTGTCGTGGCTAATGCATTATCGTCCAGAATCGGCGTGGCCCCGTCTGAGTATGATTGACTGTAGCCGATCCGTCAGCGCAACGGAATGCCCGCGAAGAAAAGGTGATGGAATGATGTGGAACCAGACGTTCATTCTCGCAGACCGGATCAAGGTTACGCTGCTGGCATGGACAGCCGGATTGATCCTTGCCGCAACGGTATCAGACCAGATTGACTCCATCACCGCGACGACGCTTCCACTTAGCATCGCGGGCGTTTTTGGCCAGACTTACGTCGTCGTGGCGGCATTGCGCGTTGGCCGGGATCCAGCGGCGCAAGTCGCAATCCGTCCGCTATTCGGGCGTGTCTTCGGCATCAGCATTCTAACGACGTTGGCTGTTTTGCTCGGCGGAATTTTGCTGGTCATCCCCGGCGTGTTCCTTCTGCTTCGCTGGTGGATTGCGGTCCCATTGGCGCTCGACCGGGACAGCAGTATTATCGTTGCAATGCGCGAAAGTTGGGAATTGACGGCGCCACATTGGGCATCCATCCTCGGCCTCTTGTTCCGTGTCTTAGCGATTATTGCGATCCCGATGGCCGGCCTGTTCTTCGTTGGCGGGCTGGATGAGGAGATTATGTCATGGCCAGTATCAATGGCGATGAACACGGTGCTGTATATTGGTACAATGGTCGGCACCGTCAGCACAGTTGCGGCTTACTGCACCATCTATCAACCAGCGGTCGAGCTTCGCCAAATCTTTGAATAGCCCCCTTGACGACCCGCTCAACACCCCACCACCATCGCACGCACACGTAAGGGACGCTTTTTCACCTCATGCAACTCGTCATTGTTGAATCACCGGCCAAGGCCAAGACCATCGAAGGCTATCTGGGCAAGGACTTTCGGGTCCTCGCGTCCTATGGCCATGTCCGCGATTTGCCACCCAAGGATGGTTCGGTTGATCCCGATGATGGCTTTGCGATGCTGTGGGAAAATTACGCTGACAAGGCCAAGCAGCTGAAAGCGATCACTGACCTCGCTAAAACTGCGGATCGTTTGATCCTCGCGACCGACCCGGATCGTGAGGGCGAAGCGATTTCGTGGCATGTCCGCGAAGTGCTCGCCAAGAAAAAAGTGCTGCCCAAGGACGTCGAGCGGGTGACCTTCAACGCGATCACGAAGTCGGCAGTGCTCGAAGCCATGGCAGCCCCGCGAGCGCTCGACGACGATCTCATTGATGCTTATCGCGCGCGGCGGGCATTGGACTATCTGGTTGGTTTTACGTTATCGCCCGTATTGTGGCGAAAATTGCCAGGCGCGAAGTCAGCTGGGCGTGTTCAATCTGTTACGCTGAAAATGATCGTCGATCGCGAGCGCGAGATCGAAGCGTTCAAGGCACAGGAATATTGGTCCGTCATAGCCGATTTGGAACATGATGGCACTGCTTTTTTCGGACGACTTGTTCGCTGGAAAGGTGAAAAAATCGACCGGCTGACTATCGCCAATGAACGCGATGCGACGGCCGCAAAGTTAGCCGTCGAGAGCGGGCACTTTACGGTACAGGATGTCGAAACCAAGCCACTGACGCGCAATCCGCCGCCGCCGTTTACAACTTCGACGCTGCAACAGGAAGCTGCGCGCAAACTCGGCTTTTCGGCGAGCCACACGATGCGTTTGGCGCAAGGACTTTATGAAGACGGCGCCATCACTTATATGCGCACTGACGGGGTGCAGATGGACGGGAGCGCGATTTCAGCAGCGCGCGGCGCCATCGCCAAGCGATATGACGCATCTTATGTGCCCGATAAACCGCGTGTTTACACAACGAAAGCGAAGAACGCGCAGGAAGCACATGAAGCGATCCGCCCGACCGATTTTGGCAAGGAACGCGCCGGGTCGGGCGATCATGCCAAGCTGTATGAACTTATCTTCAAACGTGCGACGGCAAGCCAGATGGCATCGGCACGGCTCGAGCGGACAAGCATCGAAATGGCGGACGGTACCGGACAACATTCGTTGCGCGCGACCGGCCAAGTTGTGCTCTTCCCAGGTTATCTCGCATTGTATGAAGAAGGGCGGGATGATGATGGTGATGACGAATCGCGCCGCTTGCCCCGTTTGTCTACCGGTGATGCGCCAGCCAAGAAGGCCGTAAAGGCCGAACAGCATTTCACGCAGCCACCGCCGCGCTACTCTGAAGCCAGTTTGGTTAAAAAAATGGAAGAGCTCGGTATCGGGCGGCCCTCCACCTACGCCTCGATCTTGCAAACGCTGAAAGATCGCAGCTATGTCAGCACGGATAAAAACCGCTTTAGCCCCAGCGAAAGTGGACGGTTGGTTACGGCGTTTCTCGAACGCTATTTCGAGCGTTACGTCAGTTATGATTACACGGCGGGGCTGGAGGAGAGCCTGGACGATGTCTCGGGCGGGCGCGCCGGGTGGCGATCAGTGCTCGAGGCTTTCTGGCGCGATTTCAAGCCGAAAACCGCTGAAGTCATGGAAGCCAAGCCGTCCGAAGTTACGGCAGAACTTGACCTGTTCCTTTCGCCTTTTCTTTTTCCCGAAAAGGAAGACGGCACCGATCCGCGCAATTGCCCCAAATGTGGCAATGGCCGACTGGCGCTGCGCGGCGGCAAGTTTGGCGCATTTGTCGCTTGCTCCAACTATCCCGAATGCAAGTTTACCCGCCAGTTTGGGCAAGGCGGGGATGCGCCCGCAGCGGGTGATGAAGACGCGACACTTGGAACCGACCCGGTTAGTGGTTTGCTCATCGAAAAGAAGAATGGTCGTTTCGGCCCCTATGTTCAGATTGGCGAGGGTAAGGATGCCAAACGTGCATCAATCCCAAAGGATATTGGGGAGTTTGACTTCGACTGGGCCGTTAAGCTCCTCTCGCTCCCCCGCACAATCGGCACGCATCCTGAAAGCGGCAATGCAATCACCGCGAGCATCGGGCGATATGGCCCCTATCTCGCCCATGACGGCAAATATGCGCGGTTGACGTCGACAACCGACGTTTTCGAAACGGGCATGAACACGGCGGTGGTAAAACTCGCTGAAGCAGCTGCCAATGGCGGCCGTCCGGCGCGGGGGGCTCAGGCGCCCCTGAAGATCCTTGGGAATCATCCGCGTACTGAACTTGAGATCAAGTTGATGGCGGGGCGATTTGGCCCTTATGTGACTGATGGAACGACCAACGCAACGGTGCCCAAGACGGTCGAGCCCGAAGCGCTTACGCTTGAAGAGGCATCCCAGCTGATCGATACGCGCGCTGCGATGGCGCCAGCGAAGAAGGGACGCAAGGCGCCAGTGAAAAAGAAGGCTGCGCCCAAAAAGAAGGTGGCGGCAAAGAAGAAGGTATAGCGAATTTCGTGATTACGAGCGCAGCGAAGCAATCCAGAATGAGGGCGGAGCTGGATTGCTCCGCTGCGCTCGCAATGACAGGTTTATTAGCTTTCGAGGATCGAGATATCTGCGCCATAGCGGTAGCCAGCTAGGCGGCATGCAACCGTTAAACGGGATATAATTTGCGCACGCGATACATTGGTATCGACGAACCAGTTTGGTGTGATTTCATGGGCGTGATCTGATGTAAGATGCGGGGACGTCACAAAAAGCGCCTGTGCCGATGGTGCGATCCAACGACGTCGCTCGGTACCCTCAAACGCAAGAAGCTGAAATAGCGGGGCTTTATGGCGGACAAGCGCGGTTAGGATGGTAAGATAGGCATGCTTAAGGTTCATGACTGGCTCTGCTTTGCCCAGCACAACAACCCGGCAATTGCCGCGTCGCCGCCCGGCACCTCGGATTGTATCCATTGATCGTTCCGTTGCCAGACGTCGCTTTGACGTGCGCTCCGATAGCGCGCGACGGATGATCGCGTCATGGCTTTCGCTGAATGACAATCGTTGTGCTTCAATCGCCTTGTAAGTGGCGAGGCTGATCGTCACTGCCTGTAATCCGCTCATATCCGATCCCCCATCACGGAAACATAATAAGCCGATAATCCTTATAAGGCGTTAAACCCGAAACAGATGAAGTCAGTTGCCGCAAGTTCGGCATCCAGGGTCTTTGGGCATGCGGATCGACCGCATTGATGGACCAAGCCCATCGACGATATATAACTTCCCGAATTGAGTATCGCCAAATGGGTGAATAGCTCGCAATGTTTCAAGCACGGCATAGCTGCCCATGACGCCGGTCATTGCGCCAAGGACGCCCAGGTCGGCGCAACTGTCGCAATCATCGCTGTCATGCGCGTCGCCGACATAGCAGCGGTAGCAGGGCTGATCGGCTTCCCACCCGCGCCATGTGCCGAGCTGACCGTGGAATTGACCAATCGCGGCGGACACGAGCGGGATGCGCAGAGCATAGGCTGTGTCGGCGACGGTCAAGCGGGTCGCGAAATTGTCCGAGCCGTCGACGACCACATCGGCGCCGGTGAGGAGCGCCGCCGCGTTTTTGGCGTTGATGCGCTGTTCGACGACCGTAACCGCGACCTGTGGATTGATCGCCGTCACGCGTTCACTGGCGCGCCTGGCCTTACTGACTCCGACATCAGCGGTTTCGAAAATCACCTGTCGTTGGAGATTCGACAGGCTGACCTTGTCGTCGTCGACGATGACCAGTCTCCCGACGCCTGCTGCAGCGAGATATTGCAGGACCGGTGCGCCGATTCCGCCCGCGCCGATGATCGCAACCGTGGCCGCACGAATCGCTGCCTGTCCCGCGCCGCCGATTTCGCGCAGGACGAGGTGGCGGGCGTAGCGGTCCAAATCTTCGTCACTCAGGCTCATACGCCCGTCGAGCCGAAGCCGCCGCCGCCGCGCGCGGTGTCATCGAGGGTGGACACTTCCTTGCAGTTGGCGCGCTGGACAGGGGCAGGGACGAGTTGAGCGATGCGGTCACCACGTTTGATTTCAAAGGGCTCACTACCGAGATTGGCGAGGATCACTTTCACTTCGCCGCGATAATCGCTGTCGATGGTGCCCGGCGTGTTGAGGCATGTAATGCCGTGCTTGAGCGCAAGGCCCGAGCGCGGGCGGACCTGAACCTCATAGCCCTCGGGGATCGCCATCGCGAAGCCCGTTGCGACCGCATGACGCGCACCGGGGGCGAGGATGAGGTCTTCTGCGGAAACCACATCCATGCCCGCCGCGACGGTTGTGGCGTAGGCGGGGAGGGGGAGGCCGGTGCCGTGGGGGAGGCGGAGGAGGGGGATGGTGATGGGGGACATTGGTGGCTGATAACGCGCGAGTCTGTCGACGTCACGAGGCGGCATAAGAAATCTTGATGTTTCCTCGCAATATGATATTACATGCGGGATGCAGCGTTGGGTCGTCGATACAGATGTGCTGGTTGCGGCGCGGCGAAGCCGGACGGGGGCGTCGAATGCACTTCTGCGACGTTTGGATGAGCAGGGATTTATCATGCTGGCCAGCGTGCCGCTGTTTCTTGAATATGAGGCCGTCTTGACCCGCGCCGAACATCTTCTTGCCAGTGGTATGACCGCCAAACAGGTGACGGGTTTTCTGGATTATCTTGCAGGAATTGTTGAACCGGTGAAGTTTCATTTTCTGTGGCGGCCTCAGCTTTCTGACGTGGCTGACGAGATGGTTTTGGAAACGGCGATCAACGGTTCTGCGGATGCCATATTGACGTTCAACACGCGCCACTTTGGGCCAGCGGTCAGGTTCGGGATCGATGTGATCCGGCCCGATGAAGCATTGAGGAGACTGACATGACAAAAGCCAATTATTCGCTGCGCTTGCAGCCGTCACTGAAAACGGCGGCGGAAAAGTTCGCGCTGACGGAAGGCACCAGCCTCAACCAGTTCATCAATGTCGCGGTGGCGGAGAAACTGTCGGCGCTCGATACGGAAAGCTATTTCAGAAATCGTGCATCGAATGCGAGCTGCGAGGATTTTCTGGCGTTTTTGGACGGGGCGGGTGATGAGGTGCCTGTCGAGGGTGACCGGGTTTGAAAGTGATAGTTGAGATCGGGCGAAAGGCCGGGCATCGAGCATGAATAATGAACGTGGGATCGACATCTGCTCGAGTGTGACTGTTTTCATAGAAACGTGGGTATTTCAGCAAAAACTAAGCAATGCGACAGCATTTTTGTGGGTTGCCGGACAACGAAAATTTCTTGTTACGAATTGGCACGTTCTTGCCGGACGGAATCCAGAAACGAACCAACCTCTTCATTCTTCGGCAGGTATTTCTGACAGAATCGTGGTCCATTTTCAAAATGTTGACGCTGACAAACCTCCAATTGTTCGTGATTTTCCGTTAATCGTTGGTGATGATCGAACTTGGCTTGAACATCCTGTCGCTGGACGGAAATTCGACATCGCCGCGATTGAAGTTGAATTTCCGCCTATGGAGGAATCGAACTATTTTCCGCTGAATGCTGTGCCTCAAATGCAGATCAAGCAGCGAGTAGGTATGCCAGTTTTCATCATTGGATTTCCATTCGGGCTTCAAAAATATGGCGTCCCAATCTGGAAAATGGGGTCGTTTGCCAGCGAACCATTTCTGTCAGAAATTCTGGATACGCACTTAGTTATTGATAGTGCGTCACGTCCAGGCATGTCGGGCTCTCCCGTGATCAAAGGTGAATATGGCGAAATAGAACTGGACAATGGGCACTACGGACGAACTCAAAGCAATGGAGGTTGTCGCATCGTTGGCGTCTATTCGGGCCGCTTTCACACAAATGATCAGAGTGACGCGCAACTTGGACGGGTTTGGCCAATTCGATTGGTGCGTCAAATGCTCGATGATGAACAATCGACCCTAAATGAATTTCTAGCGAAGTGATGAGCAGATGAGCTTAATTTCTACGCGACGATCGTAATTACCTGCCCCGCCAGCTTTTCTGCAACATCTCCCTTGGCCATCCGCTCCCAGCTCTCGACGCCGTCCTTCGTCACGATAAGCACGGTGTTGCCATCCCCCCCCATCACATCTCCCGACACATCATTGGCGACGATCCAGTCGCAGCCTTTACGGGCCAGTTTAGCCTTTGCATTCTCGATGACATTTTCGGTTTCGGCGGCGAAGCCGATGAGGAGTTTGGGGCGGTTCGGGCTGCGGGCGAGGCTTGCAAGGATGTCGGGATTTTCGACGAGGCTAAGCGTGGGCATCACGCCGCTGCCGTCTTTCTTGATCTTTTGCGGACTTGCTTCCACCCGCCAGTCGGCGACAGCGGCGACCATAATCGCAGCGTCGGCGGGGAGGGCGGTATCGACGGCAGCGGCCATTTCGCGCGCAGTCTGCACGTCGATGCGCGTCACGCCCGGCGGGGTGTCGAGGGTAACGGGGCCGGCGATCAGCGTGACCTGCGCGCCCTTCGCGGCAAGCGCGGCGGCGATGGCGAAACCCTGTTTCCCCGACGAGCGATTGGCGATGTAGCGGATGGGGTCGATCGGCTCATGCGTGGGGCCGGCGGTGACGATGATGTGTTTGCTATCGAGGCTCATTCA
>JANOVZ010000077.1:0-9185 GCA_031417655.1 Sphingomonas sp.
ATGCTCGGATAGTCTAACCGGGTTCGGTGCTTGATGTCAACGCTCGCTACACATAAGTCGTTCATAACTGCTTGCATAGACCGCGACGCAGGCATGGAGTTTGGTAAAATGAGCATAAAATCCCATGCGTTTGGTCGCGTGATGCTCACGGGATCAGACGCTAAGAAGTTTCGTGATCAAGTCAAATACGGTCGCCCTAAAGCGGCCGCAAAAGTGAATGTTACTGCAGGCATCGAATTGTCGACAAATTTGCAGCAGACCGGTTCGCTTAAGTTTAAGTTGAAAGAGTTGGTCTGACGTTTGGCGCCGACGGGGGAGCTTCAAATTGAGGTTAAACAGATAGAGCCCGGTGATCGTCTCACCGGGCTTTCTCTTGGCCATGCTGATTTTGCGCCACTAAAAACCTTTTTGCAGAAGCATGCGCACGCCTACGAACGCGAAAGCCTTGCGCGGACTTATGCTGCGTTCAATGTTCAAACGTCGAAGGTCGTAGGATATGTCACTCTGGTATGCGGCGAGGTCGTTAGCGATGATTGCGATGAGCGGCTCGTTCAGCAGGACGGGCTAAAATATCTCTACAACCAGTATCCTGCAGTGAAAATTGCGCGGTTGGCGGTGGACAGTCGATTGCAAGGGTCGGGGCTTGGGCGATATCTCGTTAAACTTGCTTTAGGTAGAGCAAAAAGTGTGATTTGTCCGGCGGTCGGCTGTCGCTTTGTGATGGTCGATTCGAAGAAGAAGTCGGTAGCATTTTATTCGAAATGCGGATTCACGCTTCTCGACACAGCTGCAAATCGTGAACGAGATGAGCCAGTTATGTATGTCGACCTAAACAAGGTCTGACGCCGCGCTTCTACTGAAGCTATTGGAGACTAAAATGAAATTATTCGGCTGGAAATCAGCCGGGCGCGGAGTCTCGCGTCCGGCGCTTTCGCGTTCTTTTTCGGCGTGGATTGGGGGCACGGACCCGCTGCCCACGCGATATGAGGATCGGGTGCGGGAGGGGTATGTGAATAATCCTGTGGCGCAGCGGGCGGTGCGGCTGGTCGCGGAGGGGGTGGGGTCGGCGCCGCTATCTGCATCCGAGCCTGTCGTGCTGCCGTTGCTCAGCGCCAAGACAGCGGGGCAGGGGCTGGTCGAGACAGTGGCGATGCAATTGTTGTTGCATGGCAATGCTTATGTGCAAGTGTTGTGCGGGGCTGATGGCGCGCCGGTCGAGCTGTTTGCCCTTCGCCCCGAGCGGGTGACGGTCGAGGCCGATGCGCGGGGCTGGCCGGTTGCATATTTGTATAAGGCCGGTGAAGCGACGATGCGGATTGCGGCCGAGGATGCGGCGGGGCGGCCTGCGGTGATCCATATCAAGGCGGCGAACCCGCTTGACGATCATTATGGCCTGGGTTGCCTGGGCGCGGCGACGGGCGCGATTGCGATCCACAATGCGGCGACCAAGTGGAACAAGGCGCTGCTCGACAATGCGGCGCGGCCCAGCGGGGCGATGGTCTATGAGCCGGGCGAGGCGGGGGCGGCGCTTTCGCCCGAGCAATTCGAACGGTTGCGAACCGAACTGGATAACAGTTTCTCGGGCGCTGGAAATGCGGGGCGGCCGATGCTGCTGGAGGGTGGCTTGAAGTGGCAGGCGATGAGTTTGACCCCGGCGGATATGGACTTTGTCGGGTTGAAAGCGGCGTCGGCACGCGAGATCGCGCTGGCGTTCGGCGTGCCGCCGATGCTGCTCGGGCTGCCGGGGGATGCGGCTTATGCGAATTATCGGGAAGCGAACAAAGCGTTGTGGCGGCTGGCGATCTTGCCGGTGGCAGCGACGGTGTTGGGCGGGATCGCGGACGGGTTGAAGGGGTGGTTTCCGGGGCTTTCGCTGACCGTGGATCTGGATCAGGTACCCGCGCTGAGCGAGGAGCGCGAGCGGCTGTGGGGGCAAGTGTCGGCGGCGGATTTCCTGACCCGTGAGGAGAAGCGGGCAATGTTGGGGTTTGATGTGCAGCCTGACTCCCCTCCAGCTCTCGCTGGAGGGGTTGGGGGTGGTTCTTCCTCCCTTTCTTCAGCGTAGGTTCTTGTTGGGACGAAGGGGCCACCCCTAGCCCCTCCACGAAGGCGTGGAGGGGAGAAGATTTGAGGTAAAGTTATGAGTGATGCATTGATTGTCGCGCAGTTGGCGCAGGCGGACGGGCATGACCTCGTCACATTGCGGGCGCTGGTCGAAGAAGCGTCGGATATGGGCGCGCGGCGGGCGTTGGCGCGGTTGGGGCTGGCCGATGAAGATGCGCGCGATGATGTGGTTGAGTTGCGCGAGCTGTTGAAGGCGTGGCGCGACGCCAAGCGGTCGGCGCGCAATGCCGTGATCGGCTGGGTGATCCGTGTGGGGCTGGCGCTGGTGCTGATCGGGATTGCTTTCAAGACCGGGCTGTATGCGCTGGTGTCGGGCTAGTCATGCTCCTGCGAAGACAGGAGTCCAGCTTATGAGAATGCGCCATACTTCTTAGGCTCCTGCCTTCGCAGGAGCGCAGTGTGCAGGGAAAGAGATATGCGATTTGCAGGATATGCCGCCGTATTCGACCGGGTGGATCGGGGCGGGGATGTGGTGCGGCGGGGGGCGTTTGCGGGGCAGCTTTCCGCGCCGGTGCCGCTGCTTTGGCAGCATGACCGGGCCAAGCCGATTGGCGAGATCGAGATGCTGGCGGAGGATCATAAGGGCCTACGCGTGATTGGACGGGTGCGTGATGCGTCGCTGGTGCGTGCAGGATCGGGATTGTCGTTCGGGTATCGCGTTCGGCGTGCAAGCCCTGGAACATATCGTGAACTTATGCGGCTTGAGCTCGTCGAAGTGAGCGTTGTGAAAGTGCCGATGCAGCCGTTGGCGCGGGTGCATGCGGTGGAGGGTTAGGAAAAGGCGAAGGGCCACCCCCAGCCCCTCCACGAAGGCGTGGAGGGGAGTCGCAGTGCTCTGTGGCTCCCCTTCAGCCCTTGCTGGAGGGATTGGGGGTGGCTTCTTCACCATATCGAGGAAATCAAAATGACCGACTGGTTTGCCCGGCCGCTGACGACGCTTGCCTTTACGTGGCGGGTGGAGCGGCGGGATGGGGTTACGCTTGGGTTTACGTCGCATGATCGTGACCTCGTCATTGACGGCCTCACCCACCGCGCGGCGCCGGGGATGTTGCCGTCGGCGATCGAGCGGTCGGATGGGTTGGACGCCGATGATGTTCAGCTGTCGGCCGCGCTCACAAGCGATGCCTTCACAGACGCGGATTTGATGGCGGGGCGGTGGGATGGGGCGGGTTTGACGTTGTCGGCGGTGGACTGGACGGCGCCGGATGTTGCGCCGGTTACATTGCTGACGGGTGAGTTTGGCGAGGTCGAGATCAAGGATGGCGGCTTTGCGGTGGGGCTGCGCGGGCCGACGGCGGTGCTTGATGCGGCAGTGGTTGAGGAGACGTCGCCCGAATGCCGTGCGCAGCTGGGGGACCGGCGGTGCCGCGTTGATTTGAGCGGGCGACGGGTTTCGGCTGTTGTTGTGTCGGTTGTTGATAGTGTTGTGACGTTGGCGGGGGCGCTGGCCGATGGTGGTTTTGCTTATGGGTCTTTGCGCTGGCTGACGGGGGATAATGCGGGGCTGGAGAGCCGCGTTGTTGCCAATGCGGGCGCAAGCGTGACGTTGCGCGATGTGCCGGCGTTTGCGGTCGTGGCGGGGACGCGGGTGGAGTTGTTGCAGGGGTGTGGCAAGCGGTTTTCGACTTGTGTCTCGCGGTTTGGCAATGCGGTGAATTTTCGCGGGGAGCCGCATTTGCCGGGCAATGATTTGTTGACGCGATATGGGGATTGATGTGCCGAGCGAGCTAAGGGGGCCACCCCCAACGCCTCCAGCAAGGGCTGGAGGGGAGCAGATTGCACGGGCGCTCGTCGGCGCCCCTTTTCGGCTACATGGGCGCGATCCGGATACGGGGCTTGATTGTGTCGGGGTTGCAGCACTGGTGTTCGGCGTGCGCGATGTGCCGCGTGGGTATTCGGTTCGGATGGCGGATGGGGGTTCGGTTGCTGCATTGATTGACCACGCGGGATTGCGCCGTGTGAAGCGCGATCCGGCGACGGGCGATCTCGTGCTTTTGAAATCGGGGCCGGCGCAATGTCATCTCGTGGTGAAGACCCAAGCGGGTTTCGTTCATGCCGATGCGGGGATTGGCCGAGTGGTCGAAACGCCCGGGCCGCCGCCGTGGCCGGTGATTGCAGTTTGGGAGGCTTAGGGGATGGCGACGATTATTCTGTCCGCAGCGGGAGCGGCGTTGGGCGGGCCGATTGGCGCGGCGATCGGCGCGATTGCCGGGCAGCAGATTGATAACATTATCTTTGCGCCGGGGCGGCGACAGGGCCCACGGCTGGGTGACCTGGCCGTGCAAACGTCGAGTTACGGGTCGGCGATCCCGAAGCTGTTCGGGACGGTGCGCGTGGCGGGGACGGTAATCTGGGCGACTGATTTGAAGGAAACGCGCACGACGCGGTCGAACGGCAAGGGGCGGGGATCGACTGACGTCTATAGCTATAGCGCGTCGTTTGCGGTGGCGCTGTCGGGGCGACGGATCACGGATATCGGGCGCATTTGGGCCGACGGGAAATTGTTGCGCGGGGTGGCGGGGGATTTCAAGTCGGAGACGGGGTTTCGGTTTCACCCGGGCGGCGAGGGCCAGGCGCTTGATCCGTTGATCGCGGCGAGCGAGGGGATTGGGACGACGCCAGCATATCGGGGCGTTGCCTATGCGGTGTTTGAGGACATGCAGCTGGCGGGATTTGGCAACAGGATTCCGTCGATTAGTTTCGAAGTGATTGCCGATGTGGGGGGCACCTTGGCAGGAGCGGTGCTTTCGGGATTGGGCGGACTCGCGAATGATGGCGGGCCTGTGTTGACGGGTTTGGCGGCGACCGGCGATAGCGTGCGCGGGGTGGCGGAGACGCTGGCGCAGGCAATGCCGTTTTCGACTGTGGTTGAAAATGGCGTGTTGACGGCGCGGTTCGGGGCGGGGCCTTTGCGCGCGATTGCAGCGAATGATCGAGGGGCGTCGGCGGGGAAGAAAGCCGTTGCGTTATCGACCGATCGGGTTGCCGCGGCGGCGATTCCCGAAATTGTGACGCTCGCCTATAATGATGTGTCGCGCGATTATCTGATTGGGGCGCAGCGGGCGAAGCGCGATGGCGCGTCGCGGCGAGAGGCAAGAATCGAATTGCCCGCCGCGTTGGAGGCCGGACCCGCAAAGACGATTGCCGAAGCGAGGCTGGCGCGGATGTGGGCCGAGCGTTCGCGCGCAACCGTAACGCTGCCGTGGCGGGCGCTGAGCGTCGCGCCGGGGGATCGGATGATCGTGCCGGGGTTGAGTGGAACATGGCGCGTGGCGCGCGTGACGTTCGAAGCGATGGTTGTGCGGCTCGATCTGGTGCTGCTGGCCCCTGCAAGCCTGATCGTTGCCGTGGCTGATCCGGGGCGGAACCGGGGGCAGGTTGACCTGCCCCATGGGCCGACGACACTGCAACTGATTGACGTGCCGCAGCTGAGCGACGTGCCGGAGACGGTGCCGTTTATCGCTGTTGTTGCCAATGGGGTTTCGGGCGGGTGGCGACGCGCGGCGCTAATGACGAGTATCGATGGCAGCGCGACCTATACCGACGCGGGCGTTACGGCGTTACCGGCGGTGATGGGGCGAACGGTAACCGCACTGGCGACGGGTGACTGGGCGCTGATCGACCGCGTCAATGCGTTTGAAGTGCAACTGGTGCACCCGGGGCTGATATTAAGCGACGCGGATGGTGATGCGTTGCTCGCCGGGGCCAACCTGGCGATGATCGGTGACGAAGCATTGCAGTTCGGGCGGGCCGCACCGTTGGGCGCGGGGCGGTGGCGATTATCCGAATTGTGGCGCGGGCGGCGGGGGACCGAATGGGCAGTTGCTTCACATGCAATTGATACGCCGTGTGTGTTGATTGAACCGGTCGCTTTGGCGCGAGTCAGCAATTCTGTGGCGGTTGCAAATGTTCGCGTGATGGCCGTTGGCGTCGGGTGGCGACCTCATCATTGGCTGGACCCGACGTTCACGCGAGGGGTGGCGGTGGCGCGACAGCGTTGACGTGCCGGTCGGCGAAGAGACCGAGCGGTATCGCGTGCGCAAGGTGGCGAGCGGTCGAGCCGACGTGGTCGTCGAATTGGCGGTGCCGAACTGGATCTACAGTGCCGCCGAACGCGCAGCCGATTTTGCGGCGGGGGCAGCAACAGCGATGGTTTCGGTCGTGCAGATCGGCGCGCTGGGCGTGTCGCGCGCGGCGACGATTACCCTGTCGACGACTTGAGGAGAATGACATGGCTTTACAATCGGACCGTCTGAAACTGCCTTTACTGGCCGCAGCGCAAGCGCAAAAGGAAGTGACGCATAATGAAGCGCTGGCGCTTGCCGACATTGCCGTGCAGGCGGTGGTTCAATCAGTGGCCCCGGCGAGTGTTCCGTCGTCGCCAGCACCAGGGCAATGTTGGATTGTCGGGCCGTCGCCCGTGGGGGCATGGGCGGGGCGTCCCGGGGCGATTGCTGCGTGGACCAGCGGGGGCTGGCGATTTGTCGCGCCATTCGAAGGCATGCAGGCGTGGAGCATTGCCGATGGCGTCATGTGTCGGCGCGGAACATCGGCGTGGATCACGGGCTCATTAACTGCGACGAGCTTGTCCATCGGTGGCCAGCAAGTCGTGAGCGCGCGGGCGGCGCGGATCGTGGGGCCGTCGGGCGGCGCGACAATCGATTCGCAAGCGCGGGCCGCCATTGCCGCGCTCATCGCAGGTCTTGAAACACATGGATTGTTTTCAGCCACTTGACGCCGACGCAACCTTTCGCGATTTGGGTGGTTACGGCAGCAGCTTCTTAAAGCGCGTCTCTCTGTAGTGCGATAATTTAGCAACAGTTTGCTGAATTGGGTGCTTGCACGGAAACATCGCTTTGAGTAGTGGGTTATTGCTGTCCTGAGTGACAAAATTGAAAGGGGTTTATTATGCGGAAAATGGCTATCGCAGTTGCGCTCGCCTCCACCGCCATCGCAGCACCCGCTCTCGCGCGGAATGATGCATGGTATATCGGTGTCGAAGGCGGTGCTATGATCGTCGAAGACATCAGCCTGAACATTGGTGCATTGCCTGCCGCTGGGTCGGTTGACCATAAATATGGTTACGACGTGGATGGCATCATTGGGTATGATTTCGGGTCGCTCCGTATGGAAGCCGAAGTCGGATACAAGCAGGCTCAGGTCAACGGCTACACGAGCACGACAACGACGCGCCGTGGTGGAACTTTGCCTAATGCTACAGCAGGTTCTTTCCCAGGCGCAGCAGGTCAGACGTCGGCTTTGAGCTTCATGCTCAACGGCTTGCTCGACTTTGGTGATGACGACGCGCTGAGCGGATTTGTCGGCGGTGGTGTCGGTGTCGCGCGTGTCAAGCACGGCAACTATTCGATCAACCCAGCGGGTTCATTCCTCAACGATTCGGACACCGGCTTTGCCTATCAGGCTTTGGCAGGTATTCGTGCGCCGTTGACCGACCATATTGACGTTGGTTTGAAGTATCGTTTCTTCAACGTCGATGGTGTCGACACGATCGATGCTTTGGGTCGTGCAAATCGCGGTCGTTTCCGTTCGCACAGCGTTCTCGGTAGCTTCATCTACAACTTTGGTGAAAAGGCGGAGCCGATGGCGCCACCACCGCCGCCAGCACCGGCACCGGATCCAGCACCACCGCCACCGCCACCAGCGGCTGCAGTTTGCTCACCCGGACCATATATCGTGTTCTTCGAATGGGATAAGTCGGACATCACGCCGGAAGCCGGTTCGATCCTCGACAATGCCGTCACCGCTTATGGTGATTGCGGTCAGGCTCAGGTCATGCTTGCCGGTCACGCCGACAAGTCGGGCACGCCCAAGTACAACCTTGGTCTCTCGCAGCGTCGTAATGACGCCGTGCAGGGTTACCTCACCAGCAAGGGCATCCCAGGCGGCGTCATCACGACCAAGGCCTTCGGCGAAGGCGCACCACGCGTCGAAACCGCTGATGGTGTTCGCGAACTCCAGAACCGTCGTGTTGAAATTCAATACGGTCCTGGTTCGGGCATGTAATCAACCCTTTGGGTTTGAAAATTGGGGGCTGGTCGAAAGACCGGTCCCTTATTTTCTGCATATTTCCGCTTGAAGCGCAGCCAAGGTTCGGCGCACACTCGACGCCATAAAGCGAGGGTGCATGACCGAGACACTTACGATACCCGCGCCGAAGTCGGTGCCGTTGCTGGGCAATCTCCACCAGATTCCGAAAGCCGGATTGATCGGGCATTTGCTCGAGGTATCGCGCGATTTTGAAGACCCCGGAATTTTCAAACTTCGGTTCGGCAGTCGTGTCGGTATCTTTGTTACGCATCCTGATCTCGTCGCCGAGCTGTGCGACGAGACGCGGTTCCGCAAAATCCCGGGCCCCGGATTGCGCGTGGTACGCAAGTTCGCCGGTGACGGATTGTTCACCGCCTTCAGCGACGAGGCCAATTGGGGCAAAGCGCACCGCATCTTGCTGCCCGCGTTCAGCCAGCGATCAATGCGCGGCTATTATGACAATATCCTCGAAGTGTGTGACCAGCTGATCGCGAAATGGACAGGGCTGGCGGGCCAGGATGTCCTGATTGCCGATGATATGACCCGGCTGACGCTGGACAGTATTGCGATTGCCGGATTCGGGAACCGGTTCGACAGTTTTTCGCGGGAAGAGATCGATCCGTTCCTTGAAAGCCTTGCCAGCGCGCTTGGCGAGTCTTTGAACGTCATCACGCGCCTGCCGATCCAGCAGAAGTTTGCCAAGAAATCGACGGCGCAGTTCAATGCGGACATTGTCGCAATGAACACGCTGGTCGATGGCATTATCACGGATCGGCGCGCGAACCCGACTGATGCGCGTGACTTGCTCAATCTGATGTTGACCGCATCGGACCCCGAGACAGGTGAAACGCTTGATGATCTCAACATCCGCTATCAGGTGCTGACTTTCCTGATCGCGGGACATGAAACGACGTCAGGGTTACTGACCTTTGCATTCATGGAAATGCTCAAAGCGCCTGCGGTCCTCGCGCAGGCTTATGCCGAGGTGGATCGTGTCCTGCCCGGCGATACGC
>JANOVZ010000078.1:0-35092 GCA_031417655.1 Sphingomonas sp.
ATATTGGGCATCTCGGTCGTTTCGACGGAAGTGCGAGCGACATCGAGGTAGTCGATGATCGCCATGTCCGGCTGCACCGCCGCACACTCATCGACCTGGGCGGGATCGCTAAGGGCTATGCGGTTGATTGTGCGGTTGCCGCACTGCAAGCGGCAGGCGTCGCGCGAGGCGTCGTCAATGCAGGCGGAGACTTGCGGGTCTTTGGAGACGGCGCAATTCCCGTCGAAGTGCGCATGTCAGACGGCGCATTGAGCGCGCCGTTCAGCGTTCAAAACTGCGCCATTGCCAGCTCGGAAAATGCGCGCACGCGCCGCACAATCAAACAGCAAATCGTGACACCGCATATCGGTCGGCGTGCGCGACCTGTCGTCGCCGATCATACAATAACAGTCATCGCCAGCACCTGCGTGATCGCTGATGCCATGACAAAAGTCGCAATGGTCGACCCCGCGCTCGCCGATCGCCTGCTTGCCGACCATAACGGCCATGTTGTCCGCTTCGCGCTTAGCGAGGCAGCCTGATGCCCAACACACGTTCCGCCAAACTCGCGAACTGGCAAATCTGGCTGCTAACGGTAAGCGGCACGATCCTGTGGCTCTCCGGCGCGGGCTGGCTGTTGCTGCATTATTATGGGCAGGTGCAAGGCGATTTTGGTGTCGAGACCAACCCGCTTGAACCGTGGATCTTGCGCTTGCACGGGCTGGTGCTGATCCCGGCATTGCTTGGCTTTGGAGGGCTTTTCGTCGTCCATATGCCCAAAGGTTGGAAGGATCGTCGCCAGCGCAATATCGGCCTCGGCCTGACAGGGCTTGTCGGTGTGCTGATCCTGACAGGTTATTTGCTCTATTACGTCGGCGATGATGGACTGCGCGGATGGTCGAGCATCGCGCACTGGACGATCGGTCTTGCGACGCCGATTGTCTTTATCTGGCATCATCTTGGGCGCAGTTCGGCAAAAGCAGGTTTGCCTAGGAAATCTAAAAGCGTTCTCCACAATGAGAAGGACGGCTGAGCTTGAGGTCAGGGCAGCCGTCGTTCGAGACACACCGTCAAACGCGACCGGATGTGATTGGGCTAAGGAAGGACGAATTTGACCATTCACAGAGGGAATTTCCTCCGCCTGTAACCGCCAACTTTCCGGACGTTCGACCCTCATATTCGTCGCACTTTAAGCGGTTGTTCGTTCATCTGTGTGCGGACGCTGCATTGGCACGAATTTAGGCTCAGGACTCATTGATTGATCCAAAAGATGACGGTTACGGCGATGCAGATGGCGGACATGAAGGTGTGTGCGCAGCGGTCATAGCGGGTGTGGATGCGCCGCCAGTCTTTGAGTTTTCCGAACATGTTTTCGATTTTGTGGCGCTGCCGGTAAAGTGCGATGTCGTGCGGGATAGGCACCTTGCGGTTGATCTTTGTCGGGATGCAGGGCGCGATGCCACGCTCGGCTAGAGCGGCGCGGAACCAGTCGGCATCGTAGCGCTTGTCACCGAGCAGGGCTTTGGCCTTGGGGAGGGCGTCGATCATGAGGGCTGCGCCCTTGTGGTCGCTCATCTGCCCTTCGCTCAGCAGCATAATCAGTGGTCGGCCTTTGCCATCGCAGACCGCGTGAAGCTTGGAGTTCAGACCGCCCCTTCGACTTCGCTCAGGACAGGTTTTGGTGCGTCCGACACGTCGGGGAACAGCCCCTTTTTGAGCAGGCTGTCCGCCGTCCGATGCGCCTTCAAATGCGTCGCATCGATCATCAACTGGTCGGGCTTGCCGCCCTTAGCCGCCAGCGCGGCGAAGATTTTGTTGAAGACGCCGAGTCGGCTCCAGCGGATAAAGCGATTGTAGATCGTCTTTGGCGGGCCGTACTCCGCCGGCACGTCACGCCAGCGCAGACCATTGCGGATCACAAAGACGATGGCGCTGACAATGCGCCGATCATCGACCTGTGGAATCCCGTGTGACAATGGGAAATATGGCGCGATCCGCCGCATCTGCGCTTCCGATAACCAAACCAAATCACGCATGGCAGCACCTCCTTGCGCCGCCATTGAATCAAAAGCTCCCTAATTCCGCAAGTTATTTAATAGATCCTGAGACTAGTCAGTAGAACACAAGGACGGACTCGCGATGGAAGCTTGGCGAGGCCGCCAGACGGTCATACCTCTACCCTCGTTCCTTTTTTTAGATTGCCGTCGTCAGATCGACGAGCCAGTCAGGAGAGGCAGCCACGAGGACGCCTTCGACCAGCTTGTCGCCGCCCGTGAAGATGAGCACACCGACGAGCATCAGCAGCCCACCGAGAACCTGCTTGCCCGCGCCACCCGCCGTCATCAAACGACCCCGCCACCTCGCGAGCAGCGCGCGGGTGGCGGAAGCCAAGACCAAGAGCACGCTGGCAATACCGAGTCCGAACGCCGCCATAGTGACGGCCACCATCGCGAGATTTTCGCCCTGCGATGCAAGCACCGTCGCCGCGCCGAGCGTCGGGCCGACGCAGGGGCTCCAAACGAGGCCGAGAAGAACGCCGATCGCCGTCTGTCCGGCGAGACCATAGCGCTCCATGCCCGCCTGCCGCGCGTTCGCCCAATCGGCCAGCGGGGTGGCCGCGCGCGTCAGCATCGCTTGGACGGACGGAACGAGCAATGCGACGCCGGCGGCGACCAGCAACGCAGCACCGAACAGCCGCACCCAATCGCCATCGAAACCGGATGCCGCGCCCAGCGTCGCCAGCAGAAACCCGGTCAGAGTGAACGACACGACCAGTCCGGCCGCGAGCGCGAGTGGGCCGCGCCGATGGGCCTGCGCCGCACTGCCGAGCACAATTGGCACCAGCGGCAGGACACACGGCGACAGGATCGTCAGCGCGCCCGCAGCAAAAGCGAGCATCGGGCTGAGGACATCGGCCACGCCTAACCGACCGTTTTGGCAAGCAGGCCGTTGATCGCTGCCTTGTCGGTTGTGTAGATCACGCGGCCGACTTCCTGGCGGCCCCGATACCCGATAAGCGTCGATTGTTTCGTTGCGCCAAGCGCCTGCCAATCGGCCTTTTGCTTGTCATAATCGATCGAGAGGATCAGCAGGTTGTTGTACTGCGGTGCCGCCGTCGTCGCCTTGATCGTGCGGCCCTGCGAGGCGCACACCGGACACCACCATGCCTTGACCTCGACGAGGACCGGGCGACCCTTGGCCTGCGCTGCTGCCAGGGCAGCGGGCGTGTAGGGCTGGCGTTCGGCGGCGAGCGCGGGAACGGCAAGCGAGACGGCCGCGACGGCCACCATAGCGAAAGTTGTGAAGGGGCGGAACATGGGGTGTTATCTCCGAAACATTGCTCTCCAGGTTCGCAGCCAGCATCACGCCGGTTACATCAATCGATCGCGCGCGCCTGAAACAGGGTGGCAAAGACTGTCGCGACGGCTACAAACGCCTCGATCGGCAGCGCATACACAGCAACCTCGGCCCAGCTCTCGCCGCGCAGCATCACGCCTGTCGCTGCGCGGATGAAGTGCGTCAGGGGAAAAACGTTCCCGATCGCCTGCGCCCAGGCGGGCAATGTGGCGAACGGGTAGAGAAATCCCGACAGCAGCATCGCGGGTAGATAAAATGCCACCGCGCCCTGCAAAGCTGCCAATTGCGTTCGGGCCCGCGCCGCGATCGCGTAACCGAGCGCGAGGTGCGCTGATGCAAACAGCGGCAGGATCGCGATCAGTGCGGCGGCGCTGCCACGAACCGGCAGATCGAACAGCCAGATGCCGGTCGCCATCACCGCAATGCCCTGAACTGTGCCGATGCCGACATAAGGCAGCAGCTTGCCGGTGAGCACTTCGCCGCGCGCGACGGGCAGCACCATCAGCGCTTCCCATGTGCCGCCTTCGCGTTCGCGCGCCAGACTCAGCGAACCGAGCATGATCATCGCGATCATGACGGTCACGCCGATCAGGCCGGGCAGGAAGCTCCAGTCGGCGCGTGCGTCGGGATTATAAAGTCGTTCGACTGCCAGCCCCGGTCCGTCGACTTCGCCACGTTCGGCAAGCGTGCGCCAATAGGCCGCTTCGATCCGAGCCGTTGCCGCCGATGTCAGCGTCGCGTTGCTGGCATCGACCACAATCCGCAGCGGGCCAGCTTTGGCGAGCGGATTGGCGAACGAGCGCACTTCGGGCACCTCGACGCCGATGACTGTGCCACCGCGCCGCACCAGCGCCTCGGCGCTGCCGGGCAGTCCCGTTGCCACAACCGCAATATTGGGCTGCTTGCGCAATTCCTTCGCCACGGTTTGGGCATTGACGAGCGTCGGCGCGGCCACCGCCACGGCAACTGCCGCATCGGGCCGGATCGCGGTGCCGAACAAAATGATCTGAAGCAGCGGCACGACGATCAACAGCGTCAGCGCGATGCGCGTGCGAAGCAGCCGTGTCCATTCGACTGCGGCGACGGCCAGAATGCGGCGCGGCGCGCTCATCGCCGCGCCTCCTCGAGAACGGCGGCTTCGAGCGAGTCTGACCCAGCAGCACTGATAACGGCAGCGGGTGTCGTCTGCGCGCCGGCGTGCCCCTGCGCGTAGAGCATGATCTGCGGAAGCCGCTCGGCCTCAGCAAGGTCATGGGTGCTGACCACCACGGCACCCCCCTCATCCGCAAACCGGGTGATCCAGTCCCAAATCGCGGCGCGCGTCACGACATCGAGCCCGGCTGTCGGCTCGTCAAGCAGCAGCAGCGGCGGTGTATGCAGGACGCTGGCCGCGAACTGGACCCGTCGCGCCCAGCCGCCCGACAAGATGCCAAACCGGCGCGACGCCACCGCTTCGAGCTCGTAATGCGCTATGCCATCATCGGTCGCGCTGCGCAGCAGGCCATGGACCCGCGCGTGAAAGCGCAAATTCTCGATAACGGTCAGCTCGGGATAAAGCGCCAGCCGCTGGCTCATATAGCCGATCAGGCGGCGGTCGATGCGGCCCGCGCGGATCGCCGCGCCAAGCACCGTGCCATTGCCTGCGTCGGGAAAAACCAGCCCTGCAAGCATCCTGAGCGTCGTGGTCTTGCCGCCGCCGTTCGCGCCGACGAGACCGAGCAAGTCGCCGGGGTCGATGCGGATCGACACGTCGCGCACGGCCTTGCGACCGTCGAATGATTTTGCCAGGCCGCCGACGTCGATTACCGCTTCAGCCATGGCAATAAGCAAAGCCGCCATACATATGCTTGCTCGCCTCCGCGCCGAGGACGACGACTGTGTCGCCCGGCGCAGCCTGTGCTCTTAGCGTGTCGAGCGCTATCCAGATTGCGGCAGAACCGGTGTTGCCGATCCGGTCGGCCTGCACGAACACGCGGTCGAGCGAGAGGTTGAATTGCGCGGCCGCAAGCGCGCCGATCCGCCCGCTGACCTGATGCGGCACGACGTGACGTGCGGCCTCGATCGGAAAGCCCTGTACCGCCGCCGCGTCGCGTCCCGCATCGAACAGCCGGTGCCCCTCGGCACGGATCGCCGCAAAATCATGGTCGAAGTGGTGGGTATGGTGCTGGCGCGAAATGCCAGGGGTGCGGCCCAGCCCGAGCGCGCCGAACCATGCGGCCTTGATCGACGCGCCGTCGTCGCGCGCCGGACCGACAATGACTGCGCCCGCGCCATCGCCCATCTGCACCATGTTGACGATCTGGTCCGCGTCGTCGCCGAGCGTTTCCGGATCGAAGAACAGCGACCCTGTTTCCGATCCGACAATTGCGACCGGGCCGCTGCCCGATGTGATCAGGCCGAACGCAATCACCAGCGCATTGGCAAAGCCGGTGCATGCCTGCCGCAGCTCGACGTGCGGCCCGCCATAGCCGAGCCGGTCGGCAACGCACGCGACATTGGCAGGCAATGGCTGATCGGGCGTGGTGGTATGGCCGATGAGATACGACAGATCGCGTGGCTCCAGCGCCGCATCGTCCAGCGCTAGCTGCACCGCCTGTGCGGCAAGGTCGGCATTCGACGCACCACCGCGCGCCACTTCGTGCCGCGTGTCGAAATCACGGCACAGATGGCGGCCGTTGATCGCCAGCCGCGCCGCGATTGCCGTCGCTTCGCGTGTTCGAGAGAAACCGAACCGGTGTTGCATCATCGCGATCAAATCTGTGGTCGCGACTTCGCGTCCAGGAAGCGCCTGACCGGTGCCGAGCACACCGATCCGTCCCTTCGAGAGCCAGGGCGGCGCGCTCATGCGCGGAGCAGCCCGTGCGGCAGCCTGCAAATGTCTGCCCGCAATTTTGACGGATCGACGGCAAGCGCTTCGAACGCGTCGTCGGCAAGCATCAGCACACTCGCTAGCGCCTCCCGCGCCGATTGTGCGACATCTTCGAACAGGCGACCATCGGCGCGCGCCAGGACGAGCGACCGGCTGAGCCGGACGTGTCGGGTTTCGTCCGAACGGATGCGCGCGAGCATGTTCGCCACGGCCCGATCGCCCGTAACCGGAGACGTGGGCCGAAGCAGCCTGCTGAGGATCGTACACACACCGGCGTCGATTGCGGCAACCCGCGCCAGATGCGCCAGCGTCGAACCGCGTCCCAGATCGATGTGAAAACGTCGCGCGGCCCGGCGCAAGGCCGCCGTCGGCACGACAGGCAAGCTCGCGGCCAGGACGTGCAGCATGCCATCATGCACACGCTCCTCTTCGGCAATCGCCCTGAGCGCCGCCGCCGTCGCCGGATCGCCATCACGCGATGCCAGCCCGTCGAAAGCAAGCGCCGCTGCTTCCTCGCCGCAGCCGAGCAGCGGAACCAGCCGCGCGAGCGCACGCGCCGCCCGATCGTCAAGCGCGATGTCCATCGTTTGCACGGCAAAAGATGTTGGGCGCGCTTTGAAGCAATGGGTCGTGAATGCCGTCGTCATCGTTTCGCACGCGCTCCGCGCTGTTCAAAGGTTGTCAATCTGCTTACCGGTTCGCAGAGGCAGAGCGCGCGGTTACACCTCGCGCTTGTAACCAAAGTGCAACCGATTACGAAAGATACATAGATTGGCATCGGACGAAGCAGCATTGCAATCGCTGATGCAGGCGAGCCTGACGGGCGATGCGCGCGCGCATCGTGCACTGCTCGTTGCGCTACTGCCGGTCCTAAGGCGCTATTTTGCAAGGAAAGTTTCGAACGATGCCGATGTCGACGATCTGGTGCAGATGACGCTCATTGCAGTTCACGAACGCCGCGACACTTACGACCCGGCGCGACCGTTCAGTCCGTGGCTGTTCGCGGTCGCACGCTACAAAATGGTCGATCAGTTCCGCCGAACGCGGAGCCATGTGGGGCTCGACGACATCGGCGAGATCGCCGACAAGCATGATTTTAGCGAAGCGGTAACGGCGCGGCTGGATGTCGAGGCGCAACTGGCGACACTAACAGCCAAACAGGCCGCAGCCGTGCGTGCAACAAGGATCGAGGGACTGAGTGTTGCCGAAGCCGCCGAACGCGACGGCATCTCACAGTCCGATGTCAAAATCTCGGTCCATCGCGGGTTGAAAGCGCTGGCAAAGCGGGTGCTTGGCCAGTGACGGATGCTGACATGCTTATCGACCGGCTGGTCGCGCAACACCAGCCAACGCCCCCAAACGGGCTACCACGCCGCATTGCAACCTCGACGCTGCTCGGGGCGGCGGTCACACTCGTCCTCATCATCGCTTGGGGCCTTCGACCCGATATCGCGGCGGCGAGCGCAACCTCGCGTTTCTGGGTAAAGCTCGGTTTTGGGGCAGGATTTGCTATCGTCGGGCTGGCCGGACTGCTGATACTCTTCACACCTGAGCGCCCCACGCCGCAGCGGCTCTGGCTCGCTGCGATCCCGGTCGCAGTCGTTGTCGCGGCAGTGTTCGACGAAGCCTCAACGGTGTCGGCCACCGAACTGACCACCTTGTGGCTGGGTAAGACAGCCCTTGTATGCCCATTTGCGATCGTTGCCCTCTCGGTCGTCCCCACCATCGCACTCATCCGGGCGGGCCGTCGCTCAGCACCAACACGGCTCAGGCTGACGGGCGGCGTCATCGGACTCGCGTCAGGCGGCCTAGCGGCGACGTTATATGCGTTACACTGTCCAGAAAACGGGATGATTTTTGTCGCCACCTGGTATCTTTTGGGCATCGTGCTGACCACGCTGATCGGCGCGATCTGCGGCCCGCGTTTGCTCAGGTGGTAAATGGCTATGGCGCTAACCAGCGCAAGGCCTGAGCCGCCAACATCGGGGACGTTCGATCGGCCAACCGACGAGATCGGCAAGGCAGTCGCGCGGTTTGGGACGACGGTTCTCGCGGGGTCGGCCTGGTCCAGCTATAACCAGATACGCACCGCGAGCAGCAGCGGCGATGGCGGATCACGCGACTGGGGTGGTGGCAGCGGCTGCGGCGGCGGTGGATGTGGAAGTTAAGCGACCGTCGGTGCAGATCGCAAAGAATTCGGCCGGACGGATCACGCCCCCGGTAACCTTTCTAAAAGATTAACCGAACTACGCTCTGAGCTCGTGAAAGTTCGGGACCGGGCGCACCCGAGCTGATCTACACGATGTTCCAGCCTCGTTGCATGCTCGCGCGTAGCCGTTGGTTTCTTGTGCCCAAAATGGGAGAACTATAATGTCGCAACCAGTCAAACTATTGCAGGGTCTTGTCTTGTCAGCCCTTATCGCTCTTGCCGCCGCTCCTGCCCATGCCGATCTTCGTCAAGTCACTGTACGGGTCGACAATTTGGCGCCAACAAACAGCGTCAGCTTTGCGCCGCTTCGCTTCGCTTTCAATAACGGTACATTCGACGCTTTCAACGAAGGTCAGGCGGCCAACGCAGCGACGGTTTCGATCGCCGAAGGAGGAAGCGGCAGCGCCTGGTTTCCGGCGTTTGCGGCGGCCGATCCCACTGCTGTATTTGGATCAACGATGGGTGCTTTGACGCCCGGGGCCAGCTTCATCACCCAGACATTTCTGGTCGATACCACGCTCAACCCGTTTTTCACATTCGCCGCTATGGTCCTGCCCAGCAACGACTTCTTCATCGGCAATGACGACCCGATGGAATATCGGCTGTTTGATGCCGCGGGCAACCTTCTGATCGGCAACATTGACCAGTCGGCGAGTGACATCTGGAATGCGGGATCAGAAGCCTTTGACCCGGCCAATGCGGCGTTTGTTGTTGGTGGCAACAATGCAGGCCGTACCCCCGAAAACGGCGTCGTTAGTTTCAATTTCACCGAGCTTGCCCGCTTCAACGGGCTAACAACAGCGGCGGGTTACACCTTCAACAGTCGTTTGCTGGCCAATACGGCGATTTACCGGATTTCGTTCTCGTCAGTTGCCGCCGTGCCGGAGGCAGCAACGTGGTCACAAATGATCGTTGGCTTCATGCTTGTCGGCGGCGTCCTTCGCCAACGTCGTCAAATTCAGTCGTCCTTGCGGGTCGCATAGCAAGGTGTGGCACCGGCGTCGCTCACCCCCCGTAGTGACGCCGGTACTACCGCAGTACCCCTGATTTCCTGAGCACATCATAGGTCGCAATGGTGCTGTCAGAGCAAGTTGCCTCGGGCTGCGACGAACTGCTAGCGCTGCTGCATGCGCCGTTACAAACCCAGGCCTGCCAGCCCTTTTCGCTAGTTTGTTACTGTCAAAGCAACGGGGCAGCACTTTTCCAAGTTAGTTATCCCGTTTGGGTGCGGCTCGATTGGCATGATTTGTTCTTTATCCGATCCGCTTTCGTTTCAGTCGAAAGTAGTCACCGGCATGTGCAATAGACGTTTCCGGCAGGCAAACGAACCAGTTCCTGGTTGGCTTGACAGTGCCGGTCTTACAGTGCCCTACCATCCATGAGCTGGCCCCTGCCAACTCTCGAAGCAAACGACGCTGCAATCAGCGTTGCTACTAACCACGCACTCGGTTGAGGCGGATTGTTTCGCACAGGAAGGCAAAGGCGCAGACTTTGAACGCGAGCATAGCAGGATTTGTCAGTTTGGCGCTGGCTTTCATGCTCTGACCGTCAACAACATATTGGCCGACCCAGCCTTGACTGCCCTTTGGTTGCATTTCGCGAACGAGCATCTGGTTGAGTTTGCTCGGTTCACCAGAGGTCAATCGTTCGTCGATGACGGTTGCACACCAATTTGCGCTGGTCGGGCACTTGGCGACCCGAACCGTCGCGCTGCCGTCTTGGGTGCGCCAGATGCCGTCAAGATTTTGCGCTAACTGAGCAAGTGCACTGTTTGAAGACAGCGATGCGATTGTGAGCGCCAAAGCGGTGAATGATTTGCACATGAGAGTTTCCTCTTGATCTTCGACCAAGCGAGCTATTTCAAACAAGCGTCGAGGATGTGTGGAGACTGGCTTCAGATGGTAACGAGCGCGCCGTGAACAGGCGGTCATACCGCGCCTCGAAATCGGCGAACTCGGTGCCGCACCATTTGTCCCACCAGCGGAAATAGAGGGCGTAATTGCCGCCAACCATCTGGTGATGAAGGTAGTGATGAAGCCCCGGTGTCTTCCAGCGGATAACGGGCAAGCGGTTCCAATTGGCCGGGTAAACTTCATATCCCAGATGCCCGATCACGTTGAACGCGATCTGCCCAAAACCGTAGACCGCAAGCGCGATTGGATCCCACGGCAGGAATATTAGCGGCGGCAACGTCGGCAATCCGTTGAGGCTTTGCACGACCGCTTCGAGGGGGTGAAAGGAGTAAGCGGTGAAGGGCGTCGGATCGTGACTTTCATGATGAAGGCTGTGGAAGCAGCGAAACAGTTTGGGATGGTGCATCGCCCGGTGCGTCCAGTAAAAACATGTGTCTTCGATGGTGAAGAGCAGGAAAGTAAGCACGACCGCCCAGACCCATCCACCGACACCTGTCGCGGGCGTCATGTTGGCCATGATCTGGGTTGAATTGGTCACAATGTAGATCGATACCGCCGACATAACGATCTGGCTCGAAAGGCTGAATGTCAGCTCGCGCCCGATCTGCGACAGGCGTGGCCAGCGGTGCCGCGCAATGTGTCGGCACTTCATCCAGCGATGAACGCCAATCCAGAACAATCCGAACGCCACAAAGGCGTAGAGCAGATAGTCTGCCATATCGCTCAGGATCGACATCAGGATTTCGGTGCGTGCCGCGTTTGATGAAAGCGCCGGGTTTGCGATCAGGGCCGCCACCCCGCCGAGTCCCCCCAGAATAGCCCAGCCGACCGATACCCGTTTCCCGTTTATGAATTTCGTACTGACCACCGCGAAACTCCTTGCGGGATGGCCTATGGCGGCGGCTTGTGCAGCCAGTGTGGAGTTTGCGTTGAAGAAGGCACGAGGCGAACTCGGCACTCTCTCAACCCTGTTTCCACATGATCTCGACATGGGGATCGCATCGGTCGCCCGATCGACTTAGATGTAGATTCAAAGGCCAAGGTCACAAGATGGACAATGCGCTGATCCTCGTTGCAGAAGATGAACCCGAAATCGCGGCGATCCTGACGTCTTATCTAGAGCGCAACAATTTTCGAACCGTGACAGCCGCCGATGGCGATACGGCCTTAATGCATCATCAGATGCTGAAGCCGGATCTCGTGCTGCTGGACGTCCAAATGCCCAAGCGAGACGGTTTTTCAGTTCTGACCGAAATTCGCCGACGTGGAAATACACCGGTCATTATGGCCACTGCGCGCGCAGAAGACCTCGATAAGCTGTCTGCGCTCCGGGTGGGGGCCGATGATTATGTCGTCAAGCCGTTCAACCCGATGGAAGTGGTGGCGCGCGTCAAGGCAGTTTTGCGGCGTACCCATAGCGCGCAAGGCGATCAGGCCATCATCCGCGTTGGCATGGTCGAGATCGACACGGTCTGCTATGTAGTCGATGTCAATCAGGGCAGCGCCAATATTCGGCTGGAACTGACGCTCACTGAATATCGCTTGCTTGAACATATGGCGCGCGCGCCACGCCGCGTGTTCAGCCGGGCCGAACTTGTCGATGCCTGCATGCCCGAAAGCGAAGCGCTTGAACGCACGGTCGATAGCCATGTCAGCAACCTGCGCCGCAAGCTTTCGGACGCAGGAGCCGCGGGGCATTGTGCGGTGGTGCGCGGAGTTGGGTATCGGTTGCTCACAGAATGAGGCGTTTCTTTTTGCCCCGAATGTTCAGAGGGTGGCACCGCACGCGCCGTCGCTGGCCACTCACCCGGCAGATTGCGATCCTGTTTGCGGCTTTGATGGTCGCCAATGGCATTCTGATTTCGACCACGCTGGATTATTGGGGCGCCTATCAAATTGAAACGCTAGTCGCGAAGATGTCACCGCAAGCAAGACAAACCTACAGGCGCTTCGAACAAGGCAATTACCTGCCGACTCCGGAAGAAATGAAGGTGTTGAACGACGAGTTCCTGCCGCTTCAAGACCAGTTGAACAGCGACATGAACACGGCGCTCTATGTGATGATCGCGCTCGCCGGCTTGCTGACGATGGGTCTAGGCTATCTGATATTGGGACGTCTCGGCCGCGGATTGAGCAGTGTAGCATCGGCAGCACGCCAAATCGCAGAAGGCGACCTCACTGCACGAGCGACCCAAGTCGGCTTTGCATCGCGCGAAGAAACGCAATTAATTGGCGATTTCAACAGCATGTCAGTGGCGCTCCAACGGGCTGAGCGCGAACTGGCGGAGAGCACCGCGTCGATTGCGCATGAATTGCGGACACCGCTCACCATTTTGCGCGGGCGCCTGCATGGGATCGCAGACGGCATCTTCGCGCTTGAACCGAAGGAAGTGCAGGGGCTCCTTTATCAGGTCGAAGGGTTGGGAAGATTGGTTGACGATCTTCAGACGCTCAGCCTCGCCAATTCGCGGCGGCTCAGTCTGGCGCTTGAACACACCAATTTGGGCGACGAAGTCCAACGGGTTCTCGCGTCGATGGGTCCGGACTTGGCGGCAGCGGGGCTGGAACCCGTGCTTTCTCTGCGCGCGGCCCCGCTCGTTGCAGACGGCGCACGCGTGCCGCAGATTATTTCGGCAGTACTCGCCAATGCGTGTCGCTATGCGCCGCACTCGGGCATCCTTCGCATAACGACACGGTCCGATGGCGTGATGGCAATATTGGAAGTCGTCGATCATGGCCCCGGTTTGCCCGAAGGCGCGGAGGCTATGGTTTTTGATCGCTTCTGGCGCGGTGAAGCGTCGCGCAGCCGCAATAGCGGCGGATCGGGTCTTGGTCTTTCAGTCGTGCGTGCCATTGTCGAAGCACACGGTGGCTGCGCGACCTTGGGCAATCATGCTGGTGGTGGTACCCTGTTTGAGATGCAATTGCCCAACAACAAAAAGTGATACGAAGCACCTGTCGCTTAACACGCTCTCGACACAAGCCAGACAGAGTCTCCATCACCAACGTCTAACTCATTTCTGTCGCCAGGCATTTTGCTTCGCGCAGTTATTCCATGGAGTTAGACGATGAAAGCAGTTCTTACGGGGGTGGTGGCAGCTCTCCTTTTCGCACCCGTCGCGGTTCAAGCCCAAGATACCGAGCGCAACCCCCTCGCTGGGGCACATATCGGCGTTGACGTCGTTAGCGACTCGCTCGAAGCCAATCAGCCGACGAGCACGCGCGACGCGGATCGCCGAGGCTTTGGCGGTCGCATCAATGCTGGCTATGACGTAGTTCTCGGCAACATCGCGCTGATCGGCGCAGAAATTGGTGTCGGAAAGGGAGGTCGCACCGTCGATCAGGCTTCGCTTTCTGGCGGGCGGTATCGGGTCGATCCAGGTCTGACCTACGATGCCACTGCGCGGCTTGGGATTGCGCCCGGCGGCGGGTTCGCGCTCTATGGCCGCGCAGGCTATCGCTGGCTCAAGACCGAGCAATCAGTGTCCGGCCAGACGCTGGGCAATTTCAGCCGCAAAGTGACCGAAAAGGGCTTCACTTATGGCGGCGGCGCGGAATATGCCGTGTCATCGGCTGTCTCGCTTCGCGCCGAATTCAACCGCACAAATTTCAGCCGCGATCTACGCCAGAACAAGATCTCGCTGGGTGCCGCTTTCCGCTTCTAAACGGCGCGGATTGAACTCCGCTGCCAACCGAGCTGTCGATCGCTTCTAGGTGATCGGCAGCTCGGGTTACTCCTAAACTTAGCGTATCCGGAGCAATGGCTGTCCAAAGCCGGGCGTGGCGGTAGATGGGGAACCCATTGGCGGCTCATCGCCAACAATGCCGCCATTCGAGACAGAGATCGGGCATCCCGAAAGCGGACGTCCGTTCACGCTTTGCTTTGGCACTTCCGTTCTGATGCGAGATTTCTGTCGCACGGTATTTGCAACCCGACTTCAATCTTTAGCTATGGTTCTGAATCCTTGTTCGGTCAGTATCATCTTGTCGAGCTCAAGGCCCGATGCTTTGCTGCCCTGCAATGCGGCTTTCGCGGCCTTCGCGGCGAGCGCCGGGTCGGATTTCACATGCTCGGACGTAGCGTCCATAATTGCAGCCAATGCCATTAATTCCTCTGCCGCTTGCTGCTTACCGACATCGTTCATGGCGGCAAAATCAGCGTTGTTTGCGAAGCCTAATCCAGCTTGACGGGCCACGGCTTGCATTGCGACCGCAGATGGAGTGTCGTGCACATTGTTTGCCAACCCCCAGTAAATCACCCAATAAAGTGCATAGGCGTGGGCGACATTATTTTGCTCAAGTCCGAACTGCCCCATTACCCGCCGCACAGGGCCAATGACATCTGTTGATGCAAAAAGCCGCTCCATTTGTGCCCCGTTAACTGGGTCAGCTGCTCGCATACGCTGCGCTAGCGCAGTTAGATTTGCCTTTGTGCGCCCTTTGTTGAAACGGTAAGTAACGAGAACGCTGTCGACTGGCTTTCTGCCCATTTGCGCGTCGCTAGCGTTAGAACTTGACCGTATGTCAGACATCAACCCTTTTTGAGCAACATCGGCAGTGATAGCTTGGAGCGGCGTATACACCGGCGGCGTGTAGGTATACTGAGCCGACACATGTGTTTATAAAATCGCAGAACATACAAGAGTGACTGAAAATAGTGCGCTCGTTCGCGACGTTGAAAATGAGCGAATTTTCGGCGTCTATCCCCTTAGCATACGTGAATCGAACTCACGGAATGTGTTAGCGCTGTAAGCGCTAAATTTCGGGGTTCAAATGTCAGAACACTTTCGCGTCGTGTATGATGGCCCCGCCGTGGAAGACGGCGAGATGGACGTGTCGCAACTGGCTTCGTCGTTGCTGGCGCTGGGTAAGCTGATTGAGAACGCTGACGCAATCCGGACGGGTGAAACTGGTCGGGTTAAGGTTCGAGTGAAGTCTGACGTGAAGCGCGGAAGCTTCGACGTGGGGATAGCTGTTCATGGCCTGAATGCCGTCATGTCTTGGGCCACGACGCCCGTTGGGGCGGGCACCCTTGCGCTGATAGGTCTGAGCGGCATTAACGCGTTGAACCTGACGAAAGGCGCTTCCATGGGCGTCATACAGGTCGTTCGCTGGCTTCGCGGCAGACGCGTAACCACACAAGTAATCGAAGACGGCAACACTACTCTGATTGCCGAGGACGGGGACCGACTTATTGTTGATCCGCTGGTCGCTCGGATGGTCCAGGAACCCACCATCCGTCAGCCGCTCGAACGATTCACAGAGCCACTTCGAGAAGACGGGGTGAACGAGATACGCTTCGAGGAGCGCGAAGGCGTAACGTCAGAGCGGATCGGCGCGGCGGAGGCTCCGGCGTTTACCGCTTCGGGAGCAGGTGACCCAAATTCAACTGATACGTTTCGTGCAACATACCAGATCAAGAGGCTATTCTTCGAGCGCGGCAGAAAGTGGCGCTTGTCCAACGGTGCACAGACGATTCAAGCGGAGATCGCGGACGAGGATTTCTGGAAGAAAATCGACGCCTCAGAGGAGTCCTTCGCTAAGGATGATTATCTGGTGTGCAGCGTGCGAATGGACCAATGGCTTACCAGTGCGGGGCTAAGGACCGAATACACCGTCGTTGGCGTCTGCGATCATATCAAGCCGCCAAAGCAGGAATCGTTTTTATGACAAGCCTTCGTGAAGCCCGCGACACCGGAAAACTCGACCAGTTCATCGCTGAACGCGAAGCCGAAGCCGCGCCCGCTGGCGATGCCAAGGCGTTTAGCCGCGCTTTGTCGTCAATGGCCGGAAAGTCGAAAGCAGTTCCGGCAGCATCGAAGCCGGATCGTTGCGACGATTGAAGCGGAACTCGAACTCTTTGGCATAGGTGCCGAGATACTTGGCTGACACGCTGATATGCGTTCCGGCAATTGAGCATTTCAGGTGCCGCCAGAAACCCTCAATCGCGTTCACGGTCGCACCCTGATAGCCGACATATTCATGCGCGCCGTGATTGACCGTCATATGGCGATAGCCCTGCGTATGAAGGCCGCGATAGCTGTTCAGTTCGTCGGTGTGCAGTTCGCCGCCAGCCTTCACGTTCGCCAGCACGAAAGGCTGTAGCGTCGTGCGGCGCTGATTGGGGACAACCGCCGTGATGATGTCGCCGCCGCGTTGCAGCGCACCGACGACGACAACCTTGCCCGCCGATCCCCGCATATGCTTCCCGCGCTTCACGCCACCGACCAGCGTTTCATCAACCTCAACCGCCGTATCAGGCCCGCCAACGGGTGCTTCGCCGTCAACGTCAGCCATATGTTCGCGGATCAGCTTCGCCATGCGCCACGCCGTCTTATACGTGACGCCAAGCTGGCGTTGCAGTTCCTTGCCACTGACACCGTGCCGCGTCGTCGTGAACAGGTGCATCGCGTAGAACCAAAGCTGCAACGGGGTGCGTGTCTGTTCGAACGGCGTCCCTACAGTCGGGTGCAGATGATGCCCGCACCATTGGCACGAATAGGCGCGCTCGGCCTTGATGCGGAACCACTTCGACGGGCGCTCACATGACGGGCAAGCGAAGCCATCGCCAAAGCGAACGTTGAACAGGTGCGTGAGGCAGGTTTCATCGGTCGGAAACGCTTTGAAAAACTGCGCGGTCGTGAGGGGTTTCTGTGCCATGCACCATCATATACACGCTTCGTTCTACGTATGCAAGGGGGATAGACGGAGAATTTTCAGCTTTCTCATCCGTTTTTTCCCTATCGCTGTGCAAGACCGACTCACACTGACCAGAGCTGCATCACCTTTGGCGAAGATCAAAGCCAAATTGTCGGCATCGACATCTTGATCGGCATAGGCAATCCCTATCCCGGCATACCCCGGTAATGATTACTCCGCGTCTGCTTGTGGTGTCGCCAAAGGCAGGATGAGACGGCCCGAAAGTTGGCGGCAGGAGACAGCGGTGAGAATTCGTGTAGCTTGCTGCGTTAGAACAATGCGAATTTCGCCACCTGCATGGAAGCAACCGGCTCAAACGCCGCGGCTATCATCGCAGCCCGCGTTTCGGGAAAGCGCAGGCCGCGTTCCTCATAGCGAAATCAAGATAGATGGCAGCTCTAGATTCCCCGGCGCAATCGAGGGTGTGCAAGGCGCGCTCCATTAGCTGGTGCGCATCAATTCGTATCTGCCCGATCGCAGCTTCGGCCATTGCAGACCCCCCTTCTGCCCGATGACGTAGGTATTACCAGCTGGCCACGAGTGACATTATGGGCGTGACGTTACCGAAACGAACGAGGTTTGCCTCAGGACGTTAGCTAGAGCGATGAATCGCAGGCTCATGGAACGCTTAGGTGCCGCAGGAATTAGCGTCTCAATCGAACTTTTCTGCGAACGACTGCAAACGTCGGCGCTTGCTGCCGAGGCGGTCGGACGGAAACCCGTCAAGTCTCCGCGCGCGAGACTTATCCGGCGCGCGCCGTCACAATCCATGCGCTCGCCTTAAAGACAACGCGCCCGCTTTGAATGTTAAGTGCGCACAGGTCGGCGATCATTCCCAGCATCCCGTCACGTTCAGCACCTTTAAGTCCGGCGATCGTCGATGCTGCAGGACCGATTTTCTGAAAATATTCGACGGCATCATAGACGGGATCAGCGCCATCGCCTGCGACATAGTCCCAATCGACGGGCTCGAACGCGATGTTTTCCCATCCGGCTGCTGCGAGTATGCGGGTAACATGCGTTTTGTCGGCAAATGCAAACGGTCCCGGTGCGGTGGGTTCACCAGGTATGGTAACAGTGCCGACCAGCTTGCCGATTTCGGTCGCCCACGCATTGTCTGAGCGATCACGAAAGCAGGAGAAGATCAGTTGTGCGCCCCGACGCGAAGACGCATTGAGATTGGTGAAGGCTTTCACTGGATTGGCGAAAAACATGACCCCGTGCCGCGACATAAGCGTATCCGGAACGAATATTGGATCTTGCCACGTAGAGGCGTCGGCAACGCCGAAGCGAACATTCTTCAAGGGACGACCGCGACGCCGCGCTACGGCAATCAGCGGCTCCGAAAGGTCGATTCCGATAATATCGGCTTTTGGGGTGGTTCTAGCAACGGCGATGGCCGTTTCACCGGCACCGCACCCGATATCGAGTAGGTACCCGGGCGATAGTGCACAGGTCCGAGCAACAAGAACGGTCGTCAGTCCTGCAAAACTTCGATCGGTCCGCGAATAGTCCCGCGCCCAGTTCTGACCGATTTTACCCTTCCAGTCGTACGGGTCGCTGTTCAGCGACATGCAGGCGTCAGATTTGCAGATATTTCGCGCGCCACGTTATCGTCCTTTTTTGCGGACTTTACTGTAATGAGGTGCCGCCGCAAGCGCCCGTGCCTTTCTTGGGGCGCGGCTTGGGTGTCATCGCAACCTGCATTATTTCAACGTATGATCAATGTGCAAATCGGCCGCGCGTTCTGCCGTATGGCCGAAATATTAGCGGCTTCCCCCGCGCTGGTTTCGACTGCACAGTGACCGATGCCGACAAGGTTTGCGACATCGGTTCATCGAATCATGCTCCCTGAAACCGGCCGCGATGTCGATGCCTTGGTCGCTTCGGCGCAGCTGCAACTTGGTGGTGGTTAGCTGCCGTTGCGCCAGATTTATTAAGGCAGGGTCACGCGTGTGCCCGTAAATGATCCTTGAAACGGCTCATCGGTCGGCTTCCCTTGATGCCGAAAGGTTGGGCGGAACGGGTTTCCGCTAGCCGGTCGCCTTTGACTTTCAGGGCGAACGAGAGGTCCAAGCGTCCGGCAAACTTGTGGGTATCGCGGTCTGCTGAGGTCTCGACCCACTTACCTACGACCCGATCCCCTCTCGCGATCCACATACCCTTTCCGTCGCTATTGCTTGCCTTCGGATTGCCCGCTTCCGGATTAGCCTGTTGCATCGTCGCGTCAGCATTGAAGACACACATGTGCAAGGGAAACGGCGCCGTTTGGTCTTGGACGATCCACACCCCGATTATGGAATTGGCCTGCTTGGCAGGCGCGACGGAAGAAGGCTTGGGATAGCCTGCTAAGGTCGTTGCTGGAACAAGTCCAAGGAGAGCGGCCCCCAGGCTAGCGAAAGAGCCAAGCTAATGTGTGGAAACACGAGAGGTAACGATCTCTGGAGACGGCAATATTATTGTTGAAAAACGATAACTTGTAACTTTAAAATGGTGGAGCCTAGCGGGGTCGAACCGCTGACCTCAACACTGCCAGTGTTGCGCTCTACCAACTGAGCTAAGGCCCCATTTCGGAACAACGGTCTATGCCAGACCGCTCCTCCTTGCAACGTCGCTTCGCAGCAAAGTCTTAAAATCAGACTTCCTGTTCACCTTGTCCTGTATCAACACCCAAGTCGTCATCGCCACCCAGATCGACTTCGTCGTCAGGCGACTTTTCGGCGTCTTCATCGACGTCGATGTCCAAATCATCATCGCCCAAATCGGCATCAGCAACCACCGCTTCCTTCTTCGGCGCGTCAAACGGCAACGGCTGTTTCGACTTCAGGATCGATTCGGGCACCCAGATGTTCCCGCACGCGATGCAGGTTACGGGATCTTCTTTTGTCAGATCGTAAAAGCGGGCCGCACATTTCGGACAAGTGCGTTTCGTGCCCCATTCAGGCTTAACCATGGGCTTTTTTAGCTCCAGAAAAATCAGGGAAATCGAGGGCAAGCCCTGCGAAGTTGAGCGCTCTTGCCATAGCGAATCGCCGCTGTCAAAGTTGATTATCGTCGGGCTCAAAGGGTAGCAAAACCTCAACGTCGTCGTTAAGTGTGCTTCCAGCCAACTAGGATCATTTATCAATGGCCGTTTTTGCGGTTCTCGCCGACAAGGCAAACATTAGCCTCGGTTCAAAGATCAAAGAACTGTATCCAAAAGATTTTTCTGAAATTAGCATGACGCAGTGGTTGGTAGCGACCGATACAACGGCTCGCTCGGTTGCCGATCGTCTGTCCGTCCGTGAGGGAGCTTTTAACCGTGCGATCGTTGCGCCGTTAAGTGGCATGCCTTCGGGCTGGCAATCCAAAAGCATGTGGGACTGGCTTCGCGAAAAGGGGGTTCCCGCCTGATGGCTCGTCCGCCGCAGAGTTCGGATGGACCTGAACTTGACCCGCCGATGGCAGATCCCGTTTATATTGGCACGTTTGACGCAGAGAAGCACGCACGGCGGCCCGGCGGGTCCGGAGGCGGAGGTGATGATCAACCAAGCAGCATTGACTCACGCGTCGCCCGCTTGGAAGCGTTTAACGAAGTTTCCCGCGATGACCTTCGAGAAATAAAGGGTGATCTAAAAGCGATCATCGCAAAGCTCGGCGTATTTCCAACCAAAACGGATTTGGAAACTTGGAAATGGCAATGGATGGTTACGAGCGTTGTCATATTCGCAGTCGTTGTCGCGTCTATCATTGGTGGCCTCGCTTGGCTTGCCGCTAAATAAAGCCAAGGTTTATGGTTTCAAAATCTTATCGTGCTTCCGGTCCGCTGACCGGCACCGTCACAGTTCCCGGCGACAAATCGATCTCGCACCGGGCGCTGATGCTGTCGGCGCTGGCGGTGGGCGAGTCGGTTATCGAGGGGCTGCTCGAAGGCGAAGACGTCTTCGCGACCGCTGCTGCCATGCGCGCGATGGGGGCACAGATTGAGAAGCGGGGTTCGCGCTGGCATGTTCACGGCGTCGGTGTTGGCGGGCTTCTGCAACCGGCGACCGCACTCGACATGGGCAATTCGGGGACGTCGACCCGCTTGCTTATGGGCCTCGTCGCAACCCACCCGATTACCGCGACGTTCACCGGCGACGCTTCGCTTAGCAAACGCCCGATGAACCGTATCATCGACCCGCTTTCAACAATGGGCGCCGCGTTCACGGCAAGTCCCGGCGGACGGTTACCGTTGATGGTGCGCGGCATCTGCCCGGCGGTGCCCATCGAATACCGGCTCCCCGTCGCATCCGCTCAGGTTAAATCGGCAATCCTGCTTGCCGGGTTGAACACGCCGGGCATCACCCGCGTCATCGAACCCGTGCCGACCCGTGACCACAGCGAGCGGATGCTGGCGGGCTTCGGTGCCGAAGTAACCCGCGATGGCGACATCATTTCGATTCGAGGTGAAGCTGAACTGACGCCACAGAACATCATTGTTCCGGGCGATCCTTCCTCCGCTGCCTTTCCAACAGTTGCCGCGCTGCTTGTTCCCGGCTCAGCCGTCACCATCGAAAACGTCGGCATGAATGTGACGCGAAACGGCATTTATTTTGTTCTAAAAGCGATGGGCGGCGACATCACACTAATCAACGAGCGCATCGTCGGTGGCGAGCCGGTGGCCGACTTGATCGTACGCCATTCGTCGCTGAAGGGCATTGAAACCAGCCATGACATCGTGCCCAGCATGGTCGACGAGTTCCCCGTCCTGTTCATCGCGGCTGCGCTCGCCAAAGGGCGCAGCGTCTTTCGTGGCCTCGAAGAACTCCGCGTAAAGGAATCGGACCGGATCGCGGTCATGGCCAGCGGCTTGCGCGCTATCGGGGCCTCGGTCGAGGAACTACCCGACGGCCTGATCGTTGACGGACGTGATGGTGATCCCTTCCCTGGTGGCGCAACGATTGCCGCACAACTCGACCACCGCATTGCCATGAGCTTCGCTATTGCGGGTCTGGTCTCGAAACAGCCGGTCACAATCGACGACATCAGCCCCGTCGCGACCAGCTTTCCGACGTTCGAAGCAATACTCGAAAGCCTCAGCGCATGATCAGCCCGTTCGCCGCCGACGTCATTGGTATCTGCGGCAGCGTGTTGTTCATAAGTGCGTTTCTCTATGCCAACATTTCGCCTTCAATGAACAAGGTTTTGTTTAATATATTCAATTTGATCGGAGCGATACTTCTCTTGATTTCTCTGTCCGTGCACTTCAATCTGGCTGCTGTTATCCTTGAAGTCGCATGGGCGATGATCGCCATCTTTGGCCTCGTCACGGCATTGCGGGCCAAAGCGTCATGATCATCGCCGTCGATGGCCCCGCAGCGTCAGGCAAAGGCACGATTGCCCGTGCTTTGGCAACGCATTTTGGCCTGCCGCATCTCGACACCGGCTTGCTTTATCGCGCGGTCGGCCTCGCGGTCCTCCGCCACGGCGGCGACCCCAGCCACGAGATTGACGCCCTGCGCGCCTGTGACTTCAGCGATGCGATGCTCGACGATCCCGACATCCGCAGCGAAGCCGCGTCGCGCGCTGCATCGGTTGTGTCCGCTCATCCGACAGTGCGAACGGCGCTGCTTGAACGGCAACGCGTCTTTGCGCAACAACCCGGCGGCGCGGTGCTCGATGGTCGGGACATCGGTACAATCATTGCGCCCGATGCCGATGCCAAACTCTATGTGACCGCAGCACCGCAAATCCGCGCGCAACGCCGTTTTGATGAACTCCTTCGCAATGGCGCGCACGTCACCCTCGACCATGTCCTTGCCGACATCCAGAGCCGCGACGCCCGCGATTCGGGACGAGCGACAGCGCCTTTGACGCGGGCAACCGATGCCGACTTGCTCGACACGAGCGATCTCGCTATAGACATTGCCGTCCAGCAAGCGGTCGCGTTGGTGGAAGCTCGAGTAACAGCTTAGAGCGCGCCGGTTTTCGCCGGTCGCGCTTTTCGGTTTTTTGGGCTTCTTTCAATCGATTGCAAACATGGATGCCGCAGCGATATTCGGTCGATGCGGCAACTTCGGTCAAAGACCGCCGGATACAACCGGCCGGCCGGAAATATTAATACCAGGATACAAACCTTTATGGCCACTGCGGCACTTCCCACGCGCGACGATTTTGCGGCGCTTCTCGAACAATCAATCGGAGCCGATGGCGGCTTCGAAGGCAAGGTGGTCAAAGGGACCGTTACTGCCATTGAAAACGACATGGCCGTCATCGATGTCGGCCTGAAGTCCGAAGGCCGCGTTTCACTTCGCGAATTCGCTGCGCCCGGCCAGAAGGCCGAATTGAATGTCGGTGATATTGTCGAAGTTTACGTCGACCGCGTCGAAAATATGCACGGCGAAGCGATGCTCAGCCGCGACCGCGCCCGCCGCGAAGCCGCTTGGGATACGCTCGAAGCCGAATTCGAAAAGTCCGCCCGCGTTGATGGCGTTATCTTTGGCCGCGTGAAGGGTGGCTTCACCGTCGATCTAAGCGGTGCCGTCGCGTTCCTGCCCGGTTCGCAGGTCGATATTCGCCCCGTCCGCGACGTGACTCCGCTCATGGATATCGTCCAGCCTTTCCAGATTCTGAAGATGGACCGCAAGCGCGGCAACATTGTCGTCTCACGCCGCGCCATTCTCGAAGAAAGCCGTGCCGAAGCGCGCACGGGCCTGATCTCGACGCTGGTCGAAGGCCAGATCATCGATGGCGTCGTCAAGAACATCACCGATTATGGTGCGTTCGTTGATCTGGGCGGCATCGACGGTCTGCTCCACGTCACCGACATGAGCTACAAGCGGATCAATCATCCGTCCGAAGCCATTGCTATCGGCGACACGGTCAAGGTGCAGATCATCCGCATCAACAAGGATACCCAGCGCATTTCGCTCGGCATGAAGCAGCTCGAAAGCGATCCGTGGGAAGGCGCCGAAGCCAAATATCCGATTGGCGCCAAGCTGTCGGGCCGCGTCACCAACATCACCGAATATGGCGCGTTCGTCGAACTCGAGCCAGGCATCGAAGGCTTGGTCCACGTCAGCGAAATGAGTTGGACCAAGAAGAACGTCCACCCCGGCAAGATCGTTTCGACGTCGCAAGAGGTTGATGTCATCGTCCTCGAAGTCGACAACGAAAAGCGTCGCGTGTCGCTCGGCCTCAAGCAGGCGATTTCGAATCCATGGGAGCAGTTTGCAGCCGATCATCCCGTCGGCTCGCAAGTCGAAGGCGAAGTCAAAAACGCCACAGAATTTGGCCTGTTCATCGGCCTTGACGGCGATGTCGACGGGATGGTCCACATGTCGGACATCGCGTGGGGCATTTCGGGCGAAGACGCGCTCAATCTCCATCGCAAGGGCGAGACAGTCACCGCTGTCGTGCTTGACATCGATGTTGAAAAGGAGCGCATCTCGCTCGGCATGAAGCAAATGGAAAAGGGTGCGCCCACGGTTGGTTCAACCGGCGCGGGTTCGGGCCTTGCCAAGAACGCTGTTGTGACGGTCACTGTTCTTGAAGTCCGCGATGGTGGCCTTGAGGTGCAAGCGGGCGAAGACGGCGCAACGGGCTTCGTCAAGCGTGCCGACCTCGGCCGCGACCGCGACGAACAGCGCCCCGAGCGTTATCAGGTCGGCCAGAAGTTTGATGCGATGGTCATCGGCTTTGACCGGTCGAAGAAACCAAACTTCTCGGTCAAGGCAATGCAAGTTGCCGAAGAGAAGCAAGCTGTTCAGCAATATGGCTCATCCGATTCGGGTGCGTCGCTTGGTGACATTCTTGGCGAAGCTCTCAAAGCTCGCGACGAAAAGAAGTAAGACTTTTCTAACACTTCTAAACGAAGAGTTGGAAAATGGAGACGCGAGTTGAGTGTGCGTATCACCAATGTTAGCATCGGGGCGGCTGATGGTCGCCCCGACTGCACAAGCCGGAGAGCACCATGATTCGTTCCGAACTGATCGACACGCTGGTCGCCAAAAATCCAGGGCTGGCGGCACGTGATATTGAAGCCATTGTCGATTGCTTTTTCGAAGAAGTCGTCGCGCAACTTGCGCATGGCGGTCGCGTCGAACTCCGCGGCTTCGGCACCTTCTCAACCCGTGATCGCGATGCGCGAACTGGTCGCAACCCACGCACCGGTGCCGCTGTCGAAATCAACGCTAAGCGCGTGCCGCATTTCAAACCAGGCAAAGAAATGCGCGCTCGTTTGAATGTTTGATCGTTAGATGCTCACTCCACTGTAACTGATTTCGCCAGATTGCGCGGTTGATCGACGTCGGTCCCCTTTACGCACGCGACGTGATAGGACAGCAGCTGCACTGGCACCGCGTAAACCAGCGGCGCGATCAGGGAGTGTACCTTCGGCATCTCGATGGTTGCCATGCACCCCTCGCCCGCTTCGGCAATTCCGTCAGCGTCGGAGATCAGCACTACTTTACCGCCGCGTGCCATCACTTCCTGCATATTGCTAACGGTCTTTTCAAATAGCGGCCCCGACGGCGCGATAACAATGACCGGAACAGCTTCGTCGATCAGTGCTATGGGACCATGCTTCATTTCTCCCGCTGCATAGCCTTCGGCATGGATATAGCTGATTTCTTTGAGCTTCAACGCGCCCTCAAGCGCCATGGGATAGTCCGGGCCACGCCCCAGATATAGCACATCGCGCGCCGGTGCGATGAGAGGGGCCATCGCGGCAATATCTTCGTCATGCGCTAGTGCCGCATTGAGCGCGGCGGGCGCTTCAGTCAGATGACCTGCAACCTCAATCTCCTCATCGCGCGTCATTTTGCCCTTCACGACCGCCAGATGCGCGGCAAATGCGGCCAAGACGGCAAGCTGACAGGTAAACGCTTTTGTCGATGCGACGCCGATTTCAGGGCCAGCGTGCGTTGGCAGTAACAAATCCGCCTCGCGCGCCATTGAACTGGTCGGCACATTCACGACCACCGCAATTTTCTGCCCATGCGCCTTGGCATGGCGCAACGCCGCCAGCGTATCCGCCGTTTCGCCCGACTGGCTGATAAACAGCGCGAGGCCGCCTGCCTCCAAGACCGGGTTACGATACCGGAACTCGGACGCAACATCGAGATCGACCGGAACCCGCGCGAACTGTTCAAACCAGTACTTCGCGACCATACCGGCATAATAACTGGTTCCGCACGCGACGATGGTGATGCGCTTGATGTCCGACAAGTCGAAATCCATCTGCGGCAATGCCACCTGCCGCTCGACCCCGCGCAAATAGCTGCGCAGCGTTTGCGCAACGACGGTTGGCTGCTCGAAAATCTCCTTTTGCATGAAATGTCGGTAATTGCCCTTTTCGATGGCAGCGGCGGAGACACCTGACGTGGTGATCTCGCGCGCGGCGGGCTGGTTGTCCTTGTCGAAAATCGCTGCGCCATCGCGTGTTACAACAACCCAGTCGCCTTCGTCGAGATAAGCAATCTTTTGAGTCAGCGGTGCGAGCGCGAGCGCATCCGAGCCCAAATACGTCTCACCATCACCATAACCGACCACCAAAGGCGAGCCCAACCGTGCACCAATCAGCATGTCAGGATGCTGACGAAACGCAATCGCCAGCGCAAAGGCCCCGCGCAATTGCGGCAAGACAGCTTTCACAGCATCCTCGGGCGATAACCCTGCCTCAACCTGTTCCGACACCAGATGCGCCACAACTTCGGTATCTGTCTCGCTTTCGAACTTCCGTCCCCGCGCGGTCAAGCCGTCGCGCAGCTGCTTGAAATTCTCGATGATGCCGTTGTGGACAAGCGCGACTTCGCCCGTCGCGTGAGGATGCGCATTGACGGTATTCGGGGCACCGTGCGTCGCCCAGCGCGTGTGTGCGATGCCAATATTGCCGGGCGCAGTATTGCCGCTCAGTTCCTTAACGAGATTAGCAAGCTTCCCTTCGGCGCGACGGCGCACCAACTGCCCGCCCTCAACCGTGCAAACTCCCGCCGAGTCATACCCGCGATATTCCATCCGCTTCAGCCCATCAACGAGCCGGTCTGCGACGGGGGTTTTTCCAACAATTCCAATGATGCCGCACATGCTTTCATGCTCTCGATTTAAATTGATAGGGAACGCGAATGCCAGGCATCTCTGCCGGAAAATCCTTTGTATTTCGTGTAACGAGTATCGCGCCATTCACCTGCGCCGTGGCAAGAATATAAGCGTCCAGCAGTTTCATCGGTGACCGGTACCGGATATCCGCTGCGGCAGTGGCAATCCGAGCATCGATTTCAACCACTTCGAAAGATGAAATTGTCCTTTGAAGGATGTCGCGCTCTTCAATCGGCACACCCGCCAACAACTCGGTCCACACGACCCGGCTGATCCGATGCTTCTTGTATCGCGACAGCTCGGAAATAGACTGCGGGCTATTGCTCAACCAGTCGATGAGAATGTTGGTGTCGAAAAAGGGATCGGACACCAATCAAATATCTGCGTACGGTGTGCGATCTTCGCGCATTGCCCTTTGATACTCGACGGCATCACCAATGTCGGTTTTATCTTTCCACAGACCAGCCCCGCGCTGAATCCAGTCGTTATTGTCTGCATTGTGGACCAGATATAATTTCACGGCGTCGCGGATGGCAGCGGCGCGCGAGCTCTTTTTCTTGCTCGCCAGCGCATCGAGCTCCTTGACGTCGTCATCGGGTATTTCGGTCAGAATCCGCATGATATATTGATATCATATCATGATATCATGTCAAGCCAGTAGACCGACGCATATGCTGCCCGCCACCCGCTATCGACCGCCGGCATATAAACAGATGTCAAATGCCATGAACTCCCATCCAGAAAGGAGCCCTATTGCTGCGCTTGAAACAATAAAGGCGCTAATGAATAAGATTTTTCGGAAGTCACTTTATTTGCCTGTCTTCCGCGCCCCCATCACGTCCCGAAACCGCTTCGCCCAGCCTGCTTTCTCGCGCTGTTCAGCCCGCACCAGTGCCAAGGCATCCGGTGAAACAGAAGCCGTTACAATGCTCCCCGCTCCCACAATCGCGCCAGCACCAATCGTCACCGGCGCGACCAACGCACTGTTCGACCCAATGAACGCGCCGTCACCGATCACTGTTTGATATTTGAAGAATCCGTCGTAGTTACAAGTAATTGTTCCCGCGCCGATATTTGCGCCAGCGCCAACTTCCGCATCACCGATATAAGACAGATGGTTTGCTTTCGCGCCCTTGCCCAGCGTAGCCTTTTTCACCTCGACGAAATTTCCGACCTTCGACTTTTCCTCAAGCACGGCGCCAGGCCGCAACCGCGCATAGGGACCCACTTCAGCGCCTACGGCAATCGTCGCCCCTTCAATATGACTAAACGCGTGAATCAAGACCTTGTCTGCTATTGTCACGCCGGGCCCAAAAAAAACATTGGGCTCGATCATGACGTCGCGACCAATAATCGTATCCCAAGCAAACCAGACGGTTTTTGGCGCGATCAGGGTGGCCCCTGCATCCATAGCGGCTTTGCGACGTCGTTGCTGCCATTTGCCTTCCATAACGGCGAGTTCAGCGCGACTATTGATGCCAGCGACTTCATCGGCATCAGTTTCAACGACGACAACACGCCCGCCCTCGCCCAGCGCATTCGTTGCAACATCGGGTAGATAATATTCGCCCGCTGCATTGTCGTTGCCGACAGCTTCAAGCAACCGCCAGATGTCGGCACTGCGTGCGATGATGACGCCTGAATTGCACAGCGGCACCGCGCGTTCGTCTGCACTGGCGTCCTTGTGTTCGACCATCTTGATGACGGCACCGGCTTCGTCGGCAATAATCCGGCCATAGGCGGCGGTATCGGCAGGGCGAAATCCGAGCACGGCAACCATCGCCTCGTCGAGTGCCGCACACAGCCGCGTTACCGTCTCGCCTTTCAAAAACGGGCAATCGCCGAAGCATATGAGTACGTAGCCGTCGAACCCCGCAAGCGTCGTTTTCGCCTGAAGCGCGGCATGTGCGGTGCCGAATTGCGGCTCCTGAACGACTGTCGTAATGCCAAGCGGGGCCAGCACAGCTTCAAGCTGTTCGCGCTTGTTACCGGCGACAACCACCGTCGCAGCCGGACGCAACACGGCAAAGCTGTCGAGCAAATGCATCAGCATCGGTTGCCCCGCAATCGGGTGCAGCACTTTGTGCAAGTCTGATTTCATGCGAGTGCCTTGCCCAGCAGCAAGGATGATGGCGGCAATATCAGTCATTCCGCTGCCCTAGCCTTGCGCCATTTGGTGAACAAGTGACGGAGCAGCATCGGCAAGGGCAAGCGGATAAGGTGCGACCGAAGGTAGAAGGCGAACCGCAACAACTTATGTGTCTCGCGACCCCATCCGTCGCGCGCGATTAAGCGAGTGAGGTAGAGTTGGTCCACGAAGCCACGCACGTTGCGTTCCCCGAACAAAATATTCGACAGCCGCAACGCCCGTCTCGTCTCGGTCCACAAACCGTGCCTGCGCGCCCGGTCTTCAAGGCCACCCAGTAGATACTCATCGGCCAGACACCGAATGTCCCACAAATTCCGCAAGCCGCCCGACAAATCCCCATCAGCAAATAAATGCGCTGCCGCGTGAATCACCATATCATTGGGGCATAACATGCGCAGGCCCGGCGCAAGCTCCACACTGTCGGCAAGCATCGCCGCTACGTCCGGCTTCGGCCGCGCTGTTAGCGGCAGGATCGTGTGGTGAACATCGATCATCGCGTCGCGGTCGCGATGGATTAGTGGGGGAAGCTCGTGCATCCATGTCCGGTAATAATTATCGTCGTAGGCGTCTGATTTGAGCCATTCCCAGCCCGCCGCCAGCACCGCCGCCTCGACATCGTCCAGCCGATCGCGCGGCACCAATATGTCGAGGTCACCGACAAGCCGCCCCTGCCCCGCACTCAGGCCAGCGGCAATGAACGCACTTCCTTTCAGCAACACAACCGGAATGCCCAACGGAGTCAGCGTCCGCCGCGCCATTTCAACTTCCCATAGGGCCCGGACCCGGCCCGCTTCAGCATTCAAGCGCGCATTGTTGAGCACCGCTTTTGCGTTTTCGGGGATCGCAAGACCGTCAACCCGGTGCGCCAGCGTTGGCAGGAGCCGCTCGGCGTGGGCGATGCACAACAATGATGTCCATTGCCCGTCATCAAGTGCCAGCACTGTTGCTGGGTAAGCAAGCGCGCGAGCTAGGATCATAGCGACGCAATCATTTCAAGCGCTGTCGCGGTGTCGGGATAATCGATTGCCTTGGCCGGAACGCTCGTGACCAATTGCGTCAACGCTTCAAACCCACGTTCCCCCAATGCCGTGTAGTTGGTCGAAGCCTGCGTCAGGCGGACGAAAACCTCGCCTGGCGGAACATCGCGGATTGCCGCATCAAAACCGAAACGCGGGAATAGGATAAGGCGCGGCATGGCCGTTTGGACCATCGCATCAACAGCAGCGAGATCGGGCTTCAGATGGCGAATGTCGCCCTTGGGTGTGCCAATCAGGCGCGGACCGAATCGGTCATCGGGCACGATCGCTTCAAGCACCGCAATACTGGCGTTTTTAAGACTTATTGGCCGGAGAAACGGGTGCATCAGGCCAGTCTTGGGCTCAAGCAGAACGAACTCATCGCCCATAAATCGCCAGCCGTCTACGCCAAGTAACGCCGAGAGCGTCGATTTCCCTGATCCCGATTCCCCCGTAAGAATAAGTCCACGACCGTGCTTCTCCACACTGGCAGCGTGGAGGAGTAGGAAGCGACGCTCGCCGAACGCAATCTGAAGATTCATGCCCATTTCAGCAGCAAGTAATCCCTGCGCAAGAGGCAAAGGCAGCGCATCAGGCAGGACATGGTCGCCCCGGATCGCAACACAGGGACGTATCCACCGCCGCCACGGGCGTTCGGGCTCTAAACGGACAGTGTAGTTCGGGACATTATCCAAGCGCTTGTAATCTGCGTACAGCGTTTCCAACGCCGCAATTGGACCGCGCCATGCCGACCCGATGCGAAAGCCGATTGGTCCGACCCGCACATCAAACACATGCCTCAAGAACGTGCGATCAGACCGGTCAAAACCAGTTCTTCGAGACGTTCGGTCAATAAGGCGCGGGTTTCAGTGGTCTCGGTCAGCGAGAGCCGCGCGATAATATCAGGCAAATCAACTTCTTTCCCACCCAGGACCGCCAAAATCTCAGGCATCGGCTCAGCGACGACGTGCGTCTGTCCACTCGCGCGATGATAAATCGCGGTTAGACTGTCGAGGGGAACGATCCGCAAACCCTCGGGCGGATCGATGCAATAGGTCAAGTCCGCCTCAGCGACCCGGCATCTGCAGCGAGGCGTAACACGTAAAGCCGCTTTGGCCGTGCTGCAGGCGGCGGACATAATTCATATAGGCCTGGCTCGCCTGAGGATCTTGACCGGGGAGTGCGCTGCCCGAAAGCGCGCGTTTGACATCGGCCCCTTTCAACGGCGTGGCAGGTCCAGGAAACGCCCCTGCGGTGCCTGGTGGTACCAGCGACCCGTCGGCGGCAATCATGTTGCCAGCGTGGCCCGAATCGGGAACCGGAATCTGACAGTTAATCACCGACGCCATTGTCGTCGCGAGCGCCGGGCGCACCGTCATCACGGCAGAAGCACCCAGCGCGCCCAGTTGCAGCACGCGCCGCCGGTTTGCGATACCCATTTCGTCGTCCATTCGGCCTGCCCCGTTCTTCCTGACCTTCGCTATAAGCAAAAAAATCGTGGCTGGCGATTGCCAATGGTTAATCGACCTTATGCTGGTCACATATCCAGCGTAGAACAAGGGTGTGACTGATCGAAGCCCCCTGCGCATTATCATTACGTTGCTCCTGACCGCCGGGTTGGCACTGGCGGTTTTTCAGCTCAATGACGGCATCTGGCCGACAATAGCGGTCGTTATCGCCGGTGTCGGGCCAATGTTCATTGTCTGGCTATTCTCGGGGCCGGAACCGCTGCAGGCGAGCATTGAACCCGTGCCGACCGACCGAATCGAATCAGCGGTGATCAACGCGATTGCAGAACCCGTCCTACTCGTGATCGACAATCGCGTTCGTGCGGCCAATCCTGCCGCCTTGGCACTGTTGGGCGGACATATCGTCGGCGAGGACGTGCGGCTGGCGATTCGTCATCCAGCGGCCTCCGCCCGACTTGCGGTCGATGCAAGTGACGGCAGCGTGGAGCTGCTCGGGATTGGCGGTCGCGAACAACAAGTGGAGCTTAACGTCGCGACGATTGCACCGGGCAAGCGCGTGATTCATTTGATTGATCGCGCCGCACGTCATGCCGTTGAGCAGGCGCGCGTCGATTTCGTCGCCAACGCCAGCCACGAATTGCGCACGCCGCTCGCTGCAATTTTAGGTTTTGTCGAGACACTGGCTGATGACAAAGCGGGCGCGGACCCCGAGGTTCGCAACCGGTTTCTCGACGTCATGATGAAAGAAGCGCGGCGTATGCAGCGCCTGATCGACGATCTCATATCGCTCAGCCGCATCGAAGCCGAGAAGTATGTTATCCCCGATGAAACAGTCTCGATCCCGAATCTTGTGCGCGAAGTCGCGGGCGAATTGCGCGATCAGCAGGGCGACAAACCGACCCAACTTATTCTCAACCTTGACACAAAAACCGCTGACGTCACCGGCGAGCGGGCACAATTATCACAAGTTGTCCACAATCTCGTCGGGAATGCGATTAAATATGGCCGCCCCGATACGCCGGTAAAAATCGGGGTTAAAGCCGATGGCTTGCTCGTCCGCCTGACCGTCACCGATGAAGGCGAAGGCATCGCACCCGAGCACCTCCCCCGCCTGACCGAACGCTTTTATCGAATCGATGCCGGTCGCAGCCGAACGATGGGCGGCACCGGTTTGGGCCTCGCCATCGTCAAACATATTGTCGAACGCCACCGCGCGCGGCTTGAGATCAACAGCGAACTTGGCAAGGGAACGACCGTTTCAATCGTGTTCCCGAGTGCGCCCAAGCCCGCTGTCATATTAACGTCACCGAACTGAAACATGAATAGACCGAATCGCTGATAGGCGACGAGGATCATGATGCTTTTGTATCGAACCGGGAGGGGAACCCCAGCATGTTTCGTTCAACCGCAGCCATCGCTGCCATCGTTTTTATTGGCCTCGGCGGATGTGACAACACGAGCGGTGGTGGCAGTAATGGCGGTGTCCGTGATCAGATCCGTGCTGTTGGTTCGTCAACCGTTTATCCTTTTGCAACGGCGGTTGCCGAACATTTTGTCAACAAGAATGCAGGAATGAAGTCGCCGATCATTGAATCAACAGGTACCGGGGCAGGCTTCAAGCTGTTTTGCGGCGGCGTGGGCGCAGGGCATCCAGACATCGCGAACGCATCACGCAAGATTAAGAAGTCCGAATATGAGACCTGTGCCAAAAACAAAGTGACGGATATCGTTGAGTTACAAATCGGTCTCGACGGCATTGCGTTCGCTGAAGGGAAAGCGGGGCCCAAGCTCGCACTGACACCGCGTGATGTTTACGCCGCGCTTGCTTCTAATCCGTTTGGCAAGTCGCAGACTGCCAAGACGTGGAAAGACGTGAACCCTGCACTCCCAGCTGTGGCGATCAAGGTCTATGGCCCACCATCGACCAGCGGCACCCGCGATGCTCTTGCCGAACTGATCCTGACCAAGGGTTGTGACAGCGATCCCGCAATGAAAGCGCTGAAGGAAAAAGACAGCGACGCGCATAAAAAGACCTGCACGACGATCCGCGAAGACGGCGCGTTCGTTGACGCCGGTGAGAATGACAATCTGATCGTTCAAAAGCTGCTCGCCGATCCGCAGGCGCTGGGCATTTTTGGTTATTCGTTTCTCGAGGAAAACGCCGAGACCCTCGTCGGCAACACGATCAATGGCATCGTACCGACCTATGCCAGCATTTCGGATTTCTCCTATCCCGGTGCGCGGCCATTGTTCATCTATGTAAAGAGTGCGCATCTGAAAGCGATCAAGGGCTTGCAGGATTTCGTGGCTGAATTTGCAAGCGCTTGGGGACCTGACGGCTACCTGAAAAAACGCGGCATGGTCATTGCGCCCGCCGAGGTTCGTGCCGCTGCCGAGCAACAAGCAAAGGATATGAAACCACTCGATCCGGTAACACTGAAGTAAATCCGGAGCGTTCGGCGTGTCGCTGACCACTTCGATCCTGCTGATCCTTGGATTGGGGTTGATCGCCTGGTTCATGGGACGGGTGAAGGCAGCGCGCTTCGTGACAGCGGGCGCGGCTGCGTCTGCGCGTCCCCATTCACTGCCGGGCTATCACGGGTGGTTTGTTGCCGTAGCGGCAGTTCTGCCCGCGCTGTTGTTTGCTACAGTCTGGGCGGGTGTGACGCCCTCACTAGTAACCCAACGAGTGGCGATCAGCGAAGCGGCGCAGAGCCTGCCCGCCGAACCAATGGAACGTGGGGCAATCCTCGGCGAAGCGCGTGGTCTTGCGAACGGTCAACTGGAGAGCGCTTTCAACCCACAGGCAGAAGCGCTGGCGCCTGTTTTCCGTGAAGCACAACGAAGCTTTTCGTTGATCGGCATTGCCTGCTCGTTCGCACTCGCGCTCGCGTTCGGCGCGTTGGCTTACACACGACTTGCACCTGATTTCCGCGCACGAACCCGAGTCGAGCGCGTGGTGATGATCACATTGTTATCGGCGTCACTGATTGCTGTGCTGACCACGGCGGGGATTGTCGCTTCGCTCGTATTTGAAAGCTGGCGCTTCTTTTCGCTCGTCAACCCGGTCGACTTCCTGTTCAACACGCGGTGGAGTTTGCAGGCCGCGGCAGGCGGGGACGTCAAAGCACTCGGCGCGGTCCCGCTGTTCTGGGGCACGATCTTCATCGGGGCGATCATTGCGATGATCGTTGCCATCCCCATCGGTCTGATGAGCGCGATCTACCTCACACAATATGCACGGCCGACGACGCGCAAATGGATGAAGCCGCTCCTTGAAATTCTCGCCGGCGTGCCGACGGTGGTTTACGGATACTTCGCCGCGCTCACTGTAGCACCTGCTGTGCGGCAGTTTGCGACAGCACTCGGCATT
>JANOVZ010000079.1:0-1614 GCA_031417655.1 Sphingomonas sp.
CCCGACACGCGGAGCGCTTCGAACGCCTGCGGGCTGGTCACTTCGTGGACCAGATGGCGGTCGATATAGAGCAGCGAAGTGCCCCCAGAGTCAGCGGCGTCTCGACGCTCCACCACGTGGGCGTCCCAGATTTTTTCGTAAAGTGTGCGGGGTCTGCTGGCCATAATGGGTGACGCCTTACGCCGCAGCGCATCATTTGCAAGGTGCGGCGCGACTGTCATGGTATTGTCGGCAATTAACACCTATGTCAGCAGCCATGACCTCACCTACGCATTATTTCCCGATCAAGATCGTGCCGACGGACATCGATTTCATGGGGCATGTGAACAATGCGCGCTATCTGTCGTGGGTGCAGGATGCGGTGCTGTCGCACTGGAACAAGCTGGCCCCGCCCGAAGCGGTGGCGGAGCGCGCCTGGGTCGCGCTGAAGCATGAGATTACCTACCGCAAGCCGGCGTTCCTCGACGACGAGGTGATCGCCACGGTGGTGCTGGAAAGCATCAACGGCGCGCGAGCATTCTACGAAACCATCGTCAAGCGCGGCGAGGAAGTGCTGGCCGAAGTCAAATCGAGCTGGTGCTGCATCGATGCCTCGACCTTGCGTCCGGCACGGATTGGCGAGGAAATCGCCACGTTCTTCTTTCCGCGCCACTCCGAAAGCTGAACGGGCACCCGGCATGTGCCGGATGCCCGCATGAGTCATTCCTCATCTCATTGAACTGAACCTGGCAAGCCTCGCTCGTGTGGGGAAGGCCGTTTCGAGTCACTTGCCTCAAAACGCGGGTGGGGGTTCCACGCGAGCGCGGACGCTCGGCCTTCGGCCTCGTCCCCCCTCCCCGACCCTTCCCCGGCGGGGAAGGGGGTATAAGTATAAGTCCACATCCCCGGGGTTTGGTATCAGCTAGTTATCCGCGGCGACCGTCATAGTCGCGGCGTTCCATCCGCAGCATCGACCGGACCCGATTGATCCGCGATTCGAGCGTCGCCACTTCGTTGCGGGTCAGCCCGTTGCGCGCATAAGACGAATAAAGCGACTGGATGTTGCGCACTTCACCGCGCAGGCCGCTCCATTCGCGCTCCGAAATCCGCCCACGACGGTCGCTGCGATTGACCGCCTGACGCAGGTTGTTGATGTCCTGGCGCAGCATCGCATTGGCGTGCTGGGTCGGGTGCCAGTTGCGCCCGTAGTTGTTGTGATTGTTGCGATAATTCTGCGCACTGGCCGGGACGGCAGCACCGCCGATAGCGAGCGCAAGTGCAAGCGGGCCGGCGAGATATTTGAACTTTGTCATGGGTATTCTCCAATTGGCTTACCGGCTTTAAACGCCCGAACCGGCAATATGGCGTGCCGCAAAGTGTCGCAGTTGGTCGCAAGGGGCGTGGCCCTTTGCCTGCGCGACGCGAGCGCCTATATCGGTGCCATGTCGCCCTTGCCCGCCGTGCTGATCGTCCTTGCCTCCACCCTGGCGATGGAAGGCGTCGCTTGGGCGAGCCACCGTTACATCATGCACGGCTTCGGTTGGGGCTGGCACCGAGATCACCACGAGCCGCACAGCAACCTGCTGGAAAAGAACGATCTGTTTGCCTTGGTCGGCGCGGCGATGAGCATTTCGA
>JANOVZ010000080.1:0-2869 GCA_031417655.1 Sphingomonas sp.
TGCGGCAACGCGCCCAAAATGCGTTTTGGCCGCTTCTTCATCGGACAAGTGAAACGGCTGCGGATCATATTTGGTCGCGAACTCGACCACTTCCTCGCGGGTGACTTCGTAGCGACCAAAGGCTGACTTCGTGCCGGGTTCAACATCTTCGAAATACAGCATCAGACGTTGAACCGGAACAGCATGATGTCACCATCGACCACGGTGTAGTCTTTCCCTTCGGAGCGCCATTTGCCGGCTTCCTTCGCGCCCGCTTCGCCATTGTGCGCGACATAATCGGCATAGGCCATGGTTTCGGCGCGGATAAAACCCTTTTCAAAATCGGTGTGGATCACACCCGCGGCGTTCGGCGCGGTCGCGCCTTTGTGCACCGTCCACGCGCGGGCTTCCTTGGGGCCGACGGTGAAGAAGGTGATCAGATGGAGCAGTTCATAGCCGGCACGGATGACGCGGGTCAGGCCGGTTTCGGTCAGGCCAAGATCGGCCAGAAATTCAACGCGGTCTTCGGCAGGCATTGTGGCGATGTCGGCTTCGATGGCCGCAGAAACGACGACGGCTTGCGCGCCTTCGGCTTTGGCTTTTTCGAACACACGGGCGGAGAGGGCGTTACCTTCCGCTGCTGATCCCTCATCGACGTTGCAGACGTAAAGCACGGGCTTGGCGGTCAGGAGTTGGGCTTGAGCGAACAGCCGTTGTTCTTCGGGATCGGTGATTCTCGTCAGGCGGGCAGGGGAGCCCGCGCGGAGGAGTTCAAGCGCGCGACCCAGCACTTCGGCAGCGGCTTTGGCTTCCTTGTCGCCCTGCTGGCCCTTTTTTATGAGGTTCGGCACCCGCTTTTCGAGCGATTCGAGATCAGAGAGCATGAGCTCGGTCTCAACGGTTTCAGCGTCATCGATAGGATCGACCTTGCCCTCGACATGCGTGACGTCGCCGCCTTCGAAACAGCGCAGGACGTGGACGATGGCATCGACTTCGCGGATGTTGCCGAGGAACTGGTTGCCGAGCCCTTCGCCGGTCGAAGCCCCGCGGACAAGGCCCGCGATGTCAACAAACGCCAGCTGCGTCTCGATGATCTTTGCAGAGCCACCGATCCGCGCGATGTCATCAAGACGTGGATCAGGCACGGCGACCTGACCCACATTCGGCTCGATCGTGCAAAACGGATAATTCGCCGCCTGCGCCGCCGCCGTCTGCGTCAGAGCGTTGAATAGAGTGGACTTGCCGACATTGGGCAGCCCGACGATCCCGCATTTGAAACCCATATCTATTCCGTTTCTTGTGTCAGCCGGCTCGACCAAACCGTCACCGGTTCACGTGTCCAACCAAGTGCTTTATAGAAGTGCGTAGCAGGATTGCCGTCTCGCAGCATTAGTTCGGCTTTTGGCGCGCCAACTTTTGTCAGCCAGTCACACGCAGCCTTGACCATTGTTGTGCCATGCCCTTTTCGCAGCATCGCTGGCTCCACTGCAAGATAATAGAGCCAGCCGCGATGACCGTCATATCCTACCATCACTGTTGCTATCGGGTGGTCGTTGATCGTGCCGACAAGCACACATGAAGAAGATCCTGCGATTGCGCGCATGAAGTCTGCCGCTGGATCGTTCCAAGGCCGCGTAAGTCCCGCAACGCGCCACAGATCGGTTATAGCAGCCTTATCTTCCGCACCTGCTTCGGTAATTGCCAGCATCACGACGTCCGCATAGCAATGTCATTCATAAAGCGCACATCGTCGCCCTTTGCCAGCCATTCGGCCTCTGCCGCAATCGCGCCGAGCAGATGCGCGAGATCATCCATCTCCGCTTTGGCATAATTGCCGAGCACATGCCCCGTCACCCGGTCCTTATGTCCCGGGTGACCGATGCCCAGCCGCACGCGGCGGAAGTCTTCGCCGATGTGCGCGACGGTGGAGCGGATACCGTTGTGCCCTGCTGTGCCGCCGCCGACGCGGACCTTGACCTTGAACGGGGCGAGATCGAGTTCGTCGTAGAAGACGGTCACGTCGCCAGTTTCGAGTTTGTAGAAGCGCATTGCCTCGCCGACGCTGCGGCCGCTGTCGTTCATGAAGGTCGCGGGTTTGAGCAGCAGGACTTTCTCCGCTCCGATGCGGCCCTCGGCGATCAGCCCCTGGAACTTCGATTTCCAGGGGCTGAAGCTGTATTCGGACGCGATGACGTCCGCTGCCATGTAGCCGACATTGTGCCGGTGCATGGCATAGTCCGCGCCGGGATTGCCGAGGCCGACCCAGAGTTGCATGCGCTCTTAGGACGCCGCTTCTTCGCTTTCGGCAGGCGCGTCGTCGCTGTCGCCTTCGCTCGATTTGAGCGCCGATGGGGCAACGATGGTGGCGATGGTGTAATCGCGGTCGGTGATCGCCGATGAAACGCCTTTGGGCAGGGTTACCGCCGAGATGTGGATCGAATCGCCGACTTCAAAGCCGGTCAGGTCGACCGCAATTTCATCAGGGATTTCTGCTGCATCGCAAACCAGTTCGAGCTCGTGACGAACCACGTTGAGCACGCCGCCACGCTTGATGCCGGGGGCTGCGAGTTCGTTGATGAAGTGTACCGGCACGTTGACCGTAACCTTGGCATGTTCCGAAATCCGCAGGAAATCGACGTGCAGCGGGCGGTCGGTTACGGGATGGAACGACACGTCCTTCGGCAAGGTGCGCACATCCTTGCCACCGACGCCGACCATCACCACCGAGTTCATGAAGTGTCCGGTGTGCAGCGCTTTCATCAGCGCCTTTTCTTCCAAGTGAACCGTCGTGGGTTCTTCGTTGTTGCCGTAGATAACGGCGGGAACGCGGCCTTCACGACGCAGAGCGCGGGAGGCTCCCTTGCCTGCCCGCTCGCGCGCTTCGGCCGAC
>JANOVZ010000081.1:0-1820 GCA_031417655.1 Sphingomonas sp.
CGGCAGCATCACATATGCGACCACCGTCATCGCCACCATCACCGCGACATACCAGAAAAACCCGTTCTCGTTCCCTGAACTCTTGAACCACAGCGCGACATATTCGGTCGTCCCTGCCAGTAGCGTATTCCCCACCGCATAGGGAAACGCGACGCCCAGCGCGCGGACGTCGGCCGGAAACAGTTCGGCTTTCACCATGGCGTTGGTCGCGGTGTAGCCGCCGTGGAGGGTGATCGGGATCAGGATCAGCGCGAGCGCTGCATAAGGCGATGTCGCGGTCCCCAGCATCGTAAAGATAGGCACCGCGGCCAGCGATACACCGACGCCCGAAACGAGCAACATCGGTTTTCGTCCGAAACGGTCGGCAAGCATCCCCGCGACGGGTTGCAGGCACATCGACCAGACCAGCGCCGCTGCAATGACTAAAGTAGCCGTGCCCTTGTCGAAGCCCGCACTGTTGATCAGATATTTGAGCATGTAGGTCGTAAACGCGTAGCTCGCGAGCCCCCCGCCGCCCGACATCATCGCAACGAGGATGCACGACTTGCGATGGTCGCGCCACAGGATGCGTAGCGACGAATGCTCGCGCTTCTGGTCGATGCCCGCGAAGGATTTGGTTTCCGTCATCGTCCGGCGCAGCAGGAACACGAGCACAGCCAAGATTGCCCCGATCACAAACGGTATGCGCCAGCCCCAATCGCCGAGCTGCGCCTCGCTCAAGGTCGCTTGCAGGATCAGCGCTGTAACAATCGCAAGCAACTGCCCGCCGCTGAGGGTCGCATATTGAAAGCTCGACCAGAAGCCGCGTCGGTCCGCCGGGGCCATCTCGGACAGATAGGTGGCGCTCGACCCATATTCGCCGCCGACCGACAGCCCCTGGATCATCCGCGCGACGACCAGCATCACCGGCGCGGCAACGCCGACTTGCGCATAAGTCGGCGCAAAGGCGATCATCAGCGAGCCAACTGCCATCATGATCACTGACAGCGTCAGCCCCGCCTTGCGCCCGTGCTTGTCGCCGTAAATGCCCATGACCCACGCGCCAATCGGCCGCATCAAGAATCCGGCGGCAAAGATCGCGGCGGTGTTGAGCAGCTGCGCGGTCGCGTCGCCCTTGGGGAAAAAGACCGGTGCGAAATAGATCGCAAAGGTCGCGTAGGCGAACCAGTCATACCATTCGACAAGGTTGCCCGCCGACCCCGCGACGATGGATTTCAGGCGTTTGGTATCGATGGCCATCCGAGTGACTTATGCGACAAAGGGCTTTGCTGCCAAGCAGCCAATAGCTTAGGACACGCCGATGCATCTGAAACGTCTTGCCATTTTTGCGCCCTTAGTCGCCGCTTCCTGTGTCCAGCCCCCAACGCCGCAGCCGCGTCCTGCGCCGCCGGTTGTAAGGCCAGCACCCGCAATACCGCCTCCCGCAGTGCCGTCCGCTGACTGGACACAGCGGACGCCGACCCCCGGCACTTGGACCTACACCCGCGATGCACGCGGCAGCCTTGCAATGTATGGGCAAGCGGGCAGCAACGCGCTGTTCACGCTACGCTGCGACCGGAATGGCAACCGCATCTATGCCTCGCGTGCCGGAACGGTTGCGGCGCGGATGACCTTGCGGTCGACCAATGGTGCCAAAGCCTATGACGCGCTCCCGACCGGGAGCCAGCCGCCTTATGTCGCCGCCGAAATCGCCGCACGAGATGCACAACTCGATGCGATGGCGTTCAGTCGCGGGCGCATCCTGATTGGTCTCGACGGTGCGGGCGACATCATTCTGCCGATCTGGCCTGAATTCACCCGGGTCGTGGAAGACTGTCGGG
>JANOVZ010000082.1:0-1511 GCA_031417655.1 Sphingomonas sp.
GTTTAATTGTCGGTGCTGCACTTTTTGTAGTTTTTTTTGGGATAACAATGTTTGCTGGCCCCGGCGAGGATGGTTTATTTCATTTGGGCATCGCGCTTGTTCCGGTGTTGGGCTTTGCATCGCTTTTGTTTGTTGGGATCAAAAGAAGCAGGCGCGATATGGATGGGTCGGCAGGGTACGGCTGCATTGTTGCATTGGGCGTTATTCTACTGATTTACATTCTGCTGAGACTTGTTCCTAACGGAGTAATTTAATGCCTCACACTTATGACCTAATCGTCCTCGGTTCCGGCCCCGGTGGCTATGTTGCCGCCATCCGCGCCGCGCAACTCGGGCTGAAAACCGCGATTGTCGAACGCGAAAATCTCGGCGGGATCTGCCTCAACTGGGGGTGCATCCCGACGAAGGCGTTGCTGCGTTCGGCGGAGGTTTATCATTATATGCAGCATGCGGGCGATTACGGGCTGACTGCGGCGAATATCAGCGCGGATATCGACGCGGTGGTAAAGCGGTCGCGCGGCGTGGCTAAACAGCTCAACCAGGGCGTCACGCATCTGATGAAGAAGAACAAGATCACCGTCCATATGGGCGAAGGCAGGCTGACCGCCGCAGGAAAAGTGACAGTCACTTTTGAAGAAAAAGGTGACATTCACTTTTCGGAGCTGACGGCGAAGAACGTCATCATCGCCACCGGCGCGCGCGCTTGCGATCTGCCGTTCGCACCCGCCGATGGAAAGCGCATCTGGACCTATCGCCACGCGATGGTGCCGCCCGAAATGCCGAAGAAGCTGCTGGTCATCGGATCGGGCGCAATCGGTATCGAATTTGCCAGCTTCTACAATGATATGGGCGCGGAAGTAACGGTCGTTGAAATGCTCGACCGTATTGTGCCCGTTGAGGACGCCGATGTCTCATCTTTCCTTGAGAAGGCATTGAAAAAGCAGGGCATGACGATCATGACCGGAACAGGGGTCGAAGAACTCAAAGCCACGGCAACGGGTGTCTCCGCCAAGATCAAGGGCAAGGACGGCAAGGTTGTAGCCTCCGACTTCACCCATTGCATCGTCGCCATCGGTATCGTCCCCAACACCGAGAATATCGGGCTTGAGGCGCTAGGCGTCGAAATGGATCGCGGCTTTCTGAAGACTGATCCGATGTGTCGCACCAATGTGACCGGCCTCTGGGCCATCGGCGACATCACCGCGCCGCCGTGGCTGGCGCACAAGGCGAGCCATGAAGGTGTTATTGCCGTCGAGGCCATAGCAGGCGGCCATCCGCACGCGATGGACCCGCTCAACATCCCCGGCTGCACCTATTGCCACCCGCAGGTCGCCTCGGTCGGCCTGACCGAAGCCAAGGCCAAGGAAGCCGGATATGACGTCAAAGTCGGCAACTTCCCGTTCCTGGGCAACGGCAAGGCCATCGCGCTCGGCGAGGCGGAGGGTTTCATCAAGACCGTGTTCGACGCCAAAACCGGAGAACTCCTCGGCGCGCATATGGTCGGCGCCGAAG
>JANOVZ010000083.1:0-1893 GCA_031417655.1 Sphingomonas sp.
CGCATTTCATCGAACTCGCCTGCCAGCGGCGGATACCTCTGCTGTTCCTTCAGAACATCAGCGGCTTCATGGTCGGCGGCAAATATGAGGCGGAGGGCATCGCCAAGCACTGCGCAAAGCTCGTCACCGCTGTCGCCACCGCGAGCGTGCCCAAGATCACCGTGCTGATCGGCGGGTCGTTCGGGGCCGGAAATTACGGCATGTGCGGGCGCGCCTATTCCCCGCGCTTCCTGTTCACCTGGCCCAATGCGCGGATCAGCGTGATGGGCGGCGAACAGGCGGCGTCGGTGCTGGCGACCGTCCACCGCGATGCGGACAGTTGGACGCCCGAAGAAGCCGAAGCCTTCAAAGCCCCGATCCGCCAGAAATACGAGGACGAAGGCAACCCCTACCACGCGACCGCGCGGCTGTGGGACGACGGGATCATCGACCCGGCGCAGACAAGGGATGTGCTGGGGTTGGCGCTAGGGGCGGCGCTCAATGCGCCGGTCGAGGAGGCGCCCCGCTTTGGGGTGTTCCGGATGTGAGGGAAACTACTTTAACTTGGCTTGGGCCAAAATTCGTCACGACGAACTGCGTCAAAAAATCTCTCGAACGACCCGCTGACGGGGATTGCATCCGCTCGAGACATGCCAATGAACGGTATGATGTGGATGGGAAACGCATCTACGGTGGTGTCAAAAGCATATCCGTCGCCGCCACCGTTCGAACCGAAAAAAAGAAAGCCAGGCGCATATTCTGCAACTTTGTAATCGGCATTAAACTACGCAATATCTTCGACCTTCCAAAGCGCGAGATAGTTTTCGCCGACAAAGCCTTCACCTCCGTTTTTCTCGCGAACAAAGCTCAAGTAGGAAGGAGGAAGACTTATGCCCAACTCTGACAATGCCATAGCAATGGTGCTCTCGGTGGCCCCTTCGTTGAACCAGTGTTCAATTTGTTGTTCTTCAATGTTCATGGCAGGTGTTATGAGGCCACAAACTTGCGGTCGCTGCAAGGCGAATCGCGGCGGGCTGCTCGGCAAATGATCCAATCCCTCCTCATCGCCAACCGTGGCGAGATCGCCTGCCGGATCATCCGCACGGCGCGCCAAATGGGCATTCGCACTATCGCGGTCTATTCGGATGCCGATGCCAAGGCGCTGCATGTGCGGCAAGCCGATGAGGCGGTGCATATCGTGGCGTCTCCGGCGCGCGAGAGCTATCTGGTGGGTGAGAAGATCATCGCCGCCGCGCTCGCCACCAAGGCCGAGGCGATTCATCCGGGTTATGGGTTCCTGTCCGAGAATGCCGCGTTCGCGCAAAGCGTGATTGACGCGGGGCTAATCTGGGTCGGGCCTGCGCCTGCTAGCATCACCGCGATGGGGCTGAAGGATGCGGCCAAGAAATTGATGGCCGAGGCGGGCGTGCCCGTCACCCCCGGCTATATGGGCGAGAACCAGGACCCGGCGTTCCTTGGCCAACAAGCCACCGAAATCGGCTATCCCGTGCTCATCAAGGCAGTCGCGGGCGGAGGCGGGAAGGGGATGCGCAAGGTCGAGGACGCGGGCGATTTCGCCGACGCGCTCGCCAGCTGCCAGCGTGAGGCCACCGCGTCGTTTGGCAACGCGCATGTCCTGATCGAAAAATATATTCAGCGCCCGCGCCATATCGAGGTGCAGGTATTCGGCGACACGCACGGCAATATCGTCCACCTGTTCGAACGCGACTGCTCGCTCCAACGCCGCCACCAAAAGGTAATCGAGGAAGCCCCCGCGCCAGGCATGGACGAGGCAACGCGCGAGCAACTTTGCGCAGTCGCGGTCCTTGCCGCCAAAGCGGTCGATTATGTCGGCGCAGGCACAATCGAGTTCATCGCCGATGCGTCGGAAGGCCTGCGCGCGGACCGCATCTG
>JANOVZ010000084.1:0-5373 GCA_031417655.1 Sphingomonas sp.
GGGTTTGAGTGGGCGCTTGGCGCCAACCATATTGCCTGAGTTCCACGGACGCCGTCCGTGTGCGCCAGGATCGAGATCAGATACTCCCATGATACGACTCCTTCGGTCGGAATGACCGAAGGGCATCATACTCCGCAGCGCCCTGGATGGTCGTGGTCCACCCCGCTATTGCTATTGCTTGAAGCAGTGCTCGCGGTGCCATCGGACGAACTGCAGATGTGGACGGTCCGCATCACGCTGCGGCAGGATGGCCTGCTTGCCGGAGTTGATGATGGACCGGATGCTGTCGGGGTCGTTTGCCTGACGCGACACCAATATGCCCATATCGTCATCCAGACTAATCAGCCCGCGATCGAACATCCAGTGCGCGGTGCCCGACAGCGCAATGCCAATGCTGACGATGTCGGGGCCGTTTGCGTCGACTGGACGGATATGGGCCGCTTCGACCTCGGCGCGACCGCCGCCGTTGATCAGCTTAAGCCCAGTTATGGCGCATCGCTCGTCGTAGGCGCGCAGAACAACGCGCCGGAACACGCGATCACGAACGACCCGCGAAACTAACGATGCGACACGTTCCCTTGCATCGTCGAATACGAAAGGCATCCGTTCCTCGGCGAATCCTGCGACATCTGGCTCGTCGATGCGTGGCAGCAAGGGATGATCGTCGGCCAGCCCGGCCTTAACAATCGCGTTGAAATCGCGCGGGGATAGCCCACGGACGGCGGCTTGTGCTCGTCCCGAGATCCTACCCGCCTCGTTAAGCACGCCAACCTCGATCACCGAGCCATCGGAAGATGCGAACGGAACTGGGGTTGCAAAATCGAGGTAGCTGCCGTGCTCCATCAGCGCGAGGTACATGCCTGGCGCTGATGGATCGGACACAATCGTCTCGACTTTCGCCACTGCGAAGTAGCCACGCGTGTTGGCGACTTTGCGCGGCTCGTAATAGACGATCCAATCGCCAAGGCACGCTTGCGCGCGGCCGAGATACTGGGAAGGAAACTGATACCGCTCCGCTGGCGTATCATCATAGATCGAGTCGAAGCGGTGGATGAAAACGCCAAATACCATGCCAGCCTTGTATGAGCCCGGCCGGCGAAGACAAATGCGAAAGACTTAGAGACAGATCTCCGGTCGGTTCTGGCCGTTAGAAGACAGGCGCCTTACAAGAGCGGGCGCGGGGTAAGCTGCCGTTCGTTTAAGGCCTGGCTGCCGCACGCAATGGCGGTCGAACGCGAGCGAACACTTCGTCATATAGGGCGATCTCTCCCGGCATGGCGAGCGTCACTGCCAATCCGAAAATGACCGGCTCATCAATTGCTGTGCCCTGGTCCGGATCTCGCTGCACTACGATAGGGACCGTCATGTCAGGTGTCACCACCGGTGCATCGCTGCCGTCCCAGCACCGACTGAAGATAGTCCCGCGGTTGGTTTGATTTTCGTCTGGTTGCCAACCGTGGCCGCTAATCCCAAGGTCACCGATCGAGACTGGCTTCAGAATCTTGAGCCGACAGGTGCGGTAACTTTTCCGGCCCGGCGCGACAGGTGTGAACCAAGCGAGTGTCGCGGACAGGCTATGTGGTCGCGCCTTTCCACCCATGCTGAGTGGCACTGGAACATCGACTGTGACGCTGCGGTCCCGGTTTAGGCGGCCTGTTGCAAAGAAAGTTGCGCGATCTGCCGCGCAGGCAACGGCATCGGGTGCATCCACGCAACCGAACCCGATGAATCGGCGTATGTTGTCCTTTTGACGACTTGCCTGCCCGCGACCCCACGGACCGACTGTAGCTTTGATTAGATCAGCGACTCCACGCGGCCAGCGCGCAGGATGTACCAGAAGGGCTTTCAAAAGCACCGCGCGTTCAATCGACGGAAGCTCAAGGAAGCCTTCTCCGTAGGTCTCTTCGAGCGCATCATGGATCTGATGGCAAGTACGGGAGGCCAAGGCGGCAGCGGCGCTTGTGCCGCTCGTGAAGCCGTCAGGGTTTTCACGACCGCCAGCCGGCGGCGCGGCGACTTTAAGACCCGCTCCACGCGAGGGTCCGCTTGGGCGCACTTCGATATGGGCGTGATTGCGAACGACCTGCATGTGCTCACGAGCACCCGGCATCAGTATCTCGGGCTTCACTGATCGAGCAAATCCCGGTCCAAGCGTGCTGGACGGGTTTGCTGTGTCTTGATCCGGATATGGGTCGATGAGAGCTCGAGCGAGTGCGCGGTCCGCAGGCGACACAGCGTCGCGATTCCAAGCGCCGATGGTGACGCCGTTCACGGTTTCTGCCGGGGAGAACATCCGCCGCTCGCCGATGAGCGCATGAAGTGCGGTGATCATTGACGTTGCGCGGTGGTCGGCATCTGCCCCCTCATAAGCGAGACTGGTTGCATAAGCTGGCACGCCAAAGTCTTCGGTCGCGTTTCCCGCGCTAACGATGAACAAGAGGCCGAAGCGATTCGCTAGACGATCGAGGAGTCGGGCCCAAGGCGACAACTGTCCGTGAAACGGCCTAAACCGATTACCGAGTGACAGGTTCACGATCACGACACCCGGCCGCGCTTCGCGTAAGCGCACAACAGCCAAGTATACGAGGTCAACGACGAGACGATCGCTTGGGAACATATCATTGTTACCCATTACCGGTACGACATGGATACGCCGGGGCAGCGCGGGCTCGGTCTGATTACGGTCTCCGTGCACGATGAGGGAGGCCATTGCAGTGCCGTGGGACCGGTTGGCGACAAGCGCGCCCGGCTCAAGGCCGAATGGGTCGTCGAGATCGATATGGTCGGCGAGCAAGCGGTGAGCAGCGACAGGCACCCCGTCTAGAAGCGCAAGAATTGGCTCGCCCAAGGCCTGCCTCGCATCTGGTCCCGCTTCGTCCTCACCGACGTCGGCAACTTCGATTGAGGTGGGAGCACTCTGCGGGCGAATGTGCAGGATGGGTTCGAGCCCAGCTATCCCGTCTAGACGCCGCTCGACGATTTCGCGAACGGCCCGGACCGGAACGTCCGCGAGCAGCGCGTGATAGCCGATGTCCGAGATGCGAGCGCGCGAGACCACGGCCCCGCCCCGACCGACGATAGCGGCGCGCGTATTTGCCTCAGCTTCGGCGGCCGCCGCTTCGGCCTGACGATAAACGAGCTCGACTTCCAGCCGAACCAGTTCGTAATCGTTCCGGTCGTCGATCGTCAACGCGAGAAAGCTGGCGTCGCTACTATGGACGCGATCCAGTGGGCCCCATGGGCGCAAATCTCGCAGCAGGTCGAAAATGGTTGCCCAAGGCGTTTCGCCGCGGGCCAATTGTCCGTTCTGCCACCGGCGCCAAAGCGACTCCAAGTTCCGCAGTGCCGCCATGTCGGGCACTAGAAGATAAGCGAAGGGCTGCTTGTCTTCCTCGTCTGATTCCAGTTCCTCTTCGTCGACAAGCTCGAGGCCTGCGACGTTGCGGACCGCCGTCGCGAATGCATTGATCGATCCGCGGACTTCGAAGACGAGCAAGCGCTCAGGCGCCAAACCAGCAGGATCCGCACGCAGCTCAAGCGCGTTATCACCGCGCGCCAGCACCTGAGCGAGCCGATTGAACGTTGGTCCGAAGGTGCCAGTCTGGCGATCGCGGGGAAATGAAGCTGGCGGCGGGACATATGCCGGACGGCCAAGCTGGCGCGGTTGATCAGCTTGCGGCGTCAGTTTCAGGAGAGGTTTGGTTGGATCGCTCGGCATTGATGGCCTCCGGTGTTACCCGCGAGGTCCACAAGTCGAGCTCGGCGCGCAGCGCGTCATCAACAGATATCTCCCCCAAGCCCAGAATTTGTCGCCTTCTGACATTCTGGCAAAAATCGAGTGCTTCCGCATAGCTCACATCGCCCAATTTGGCCGCGATTCTGGCTTGCGACATCTTGGGCTGATCTGGCCAGTCAGACAATATTCTATCGAGGAAGACGGTTATCTCTGCCCGTCGAGGCGCCGGCATCGAAAGCCGCATCTGGAACCGGCGCCATACAGCGCGATCCAGCAACTCACCATGATTAGTGGCAGAGATCACGATGACATAGCTCGGAAGTTGATCCAGCTGCATCAGCAGGAAGGATACAACGCGCTTGATCTCACCCGTCTCGTGGGTGTCTCCGCGTTCTTTGCCGATGGCATCGAACTCATCGAAAAACAGGACGCTTGGCGTTGTTCGGACATAGTCGAACAGTTTGCGCAATCGCGCATTTGTCTCACCCAAGTAACTGCCAATAAGCGCGTCGTACCGCACAACGTAGAATGGAAGGCCTAATCCCTCCGCGACAGCTTCAGCGAATGACGTTTTACCGTTGCCCGGAGGACCAGAGAGCAAAACGCGATGTCGAGGCTCGTAACCACTCGCGCGCAGTACATCGGCACGCTGATGCTCCTCGATAAGCTGGCGACCGCTCTCCTGCGCGGGAAATGGCAACAGCAGATCATCAAGCCGTAGCCGCGCCGTTACTTCGAGGATCGCCTCGCGACCGTTGACCGGACTGAGCTGCTGGGACGTCGTCGTGAGAGCAGGGGGCGTCACCGGCACCGCCGAAAGTGCGCGCTGAAGTCGATCAGCCACAATGTAGTGTTTTTTTGCCCGCTCGTCGGCCACAAGAGCTTCAGCCGTGGAGCGCACGGCTTCACGGTCGCCGACCGCGCCGGCACGCACAAGGCTTACGAGTAGATCGCTACGTGCCATGGCCGCCCTAACTTGCCCCTCCCTTTGAGCCCATGCTTGGTTCTCCAGCATAAGCCAAAATTCGGCGAACACATGTTCGCCGCCTGTTTGTGCGCCAGGCCGAATCAAAAATAAGGTGAGTCGAGTCTGGGCGCCGTGTCGGAGAGCCTATGCCAGCCTGATAGTCTCGGCAATGCGCAATGACTGTAGGTGAAAGCATCACCAGCGCCGCAAGGACGATGAACGAACGTCGGCTGTCGGGTTAAGCACCAAAGATCCAGAACGTCCGATGATGAGCGCGAAGGCGAGATCGCGATCTCAGGTGAATGAAGGGCCGGTTACCGCATTTCCGGCTCAATAGGAGACTGTCGGCAACGTCCAACTTTACGGTCGTTGTAATGAAACGCCGTATGGGAATCGCGTGCAAGCGCTAGCCAACTGTGCTGATCCGCTTCAGCTCGGGAGCGAGCCGATAGATTGAAGATCTCGAAATTCCGAGGCGACGCGCAATGGCCGCAGGGTAAAGACGCTCCTCTGCCGCAAGTCGCCTGATCTCGGCAACATCGACAGTTGCCTTACGAACTTTGTAGACGCCGCGTTGCTTGGCGACCGCGATCCCTTCAAGCTGACGCTCGCGACGAAGGTTCGTTTCAAATTCGGCAAACACCCCGAGCATGTCGAGGAAAGCCTTTCC
>JANOVZ010000085.1:0-2187 GCA_031417655.1 Sphingomonas sp.
TCCGAGTCGCTTGTAAAGGTAAACATTCATCGCGGTTTGAAGAAGTTAACCGCAATAGTTGAGAGTGAATAAGATTAAGCAAGTTTTTGATCTGGACGCGATGGTCGCGGAGTTGGAGCCGGTACAGCCGCTGCGCGTATCGCGGGCGATAGCCATGGTGTTTGCCATCGCGATAGCTGCGGCTGTTTTGGTCGTTTCGGTAAAGGGTGCGCGAGCAGATGTGCTCGCTCTTGATCCCAATCCGATGTTTCTGCTGCGGGCGGGGCTGTTGCTTTTGCTCGGCGGTGGCTGTGGCTGGGCCGCGCTTAGCATGGCGAGTCCTTCGGTCGGCAAGCAGGGGCAAAGCTGGAAAATGGCGATAGCCGCGGCAGCTTTGCTGCCACTCGCGGCACTGATCGTGGCCATGACAGGCCGCGCCGAGGTCGCCATGGCGAACGCCTATTTTGGACTGCAATGCATGGTCTTTAGCGGTCTATCGGGCTCGGCGACGGCGATCCCCATGGTGCTTTGGTTGCGCCGCGGCGCACCAACATCGCCCGAACGCGCAAGCTGGCTGACGGGTGTTGCGGCAGGCGGTCTTGGCGCATTCGCGTATGGCCTGCACTGCCCGTTCAACGATGTGGTTTATATCGGGCTGTGGTATTCGCTGGCGGTTGGACTGTGCGCCGTTGTGGGCCGCTTGGCCGTACCCAGATTGATTAGGTGGTGAAAGATGTCCATCGAACCACCCAAGTTCGTCATCCTGAACTTGTTTCAGGATAACACGCGACGGTGGTGCGTTGTCCTGAAACAAGTTCAGGATGACGAAACGTTTCAGAGCAGAGTTAGCTGCGCGCAGGCAAACCCGCCGCCCTTAACGCTGCATGCGCATCGGCGATGCTGTATGTTCCAAAGTGGAAGATTGAGGCGGCCAGCACAGCGCTTGCGTGCCCCTTGGTTACACCCTCAACCAAATGATCCAGCGTCCCCACACCACCGCTAGCGACAACGGGTACGTTGACGGCGTCGGCAATCGTGCGGGTCAGTTCCAGATCAAACCCGGCCTTTGTCCCATCGCGGTCCATGCTGGTGACGAGCAATTCCCCTGCCCCCAATTCCGCCAACCGGAGTGCATGTTCCACAGCGTCAATGCCCGTCGGCTTCCGCCCGCCATGAGTGAAAATCTCCCAGCCATCGCGGCCGTCGGACCGGCGTTTTGCATCGACAGAGGCGACAACGCATTGGCTGCCAAATCGTTCAGCAATATCGGCGACGACTTCGGGCCGGGCGACCGCTGCGCTGTTCACCGCGACCTTGTCTGCGCCCGCGAGCAATAACGCGCGCGCGTCGTCGGCACTGCGCACACCGCCGCCCACGGTCAGCGGCATGAAACAGACCTCGGCTGTGCGCCGCACCACATCAATAATCGTCTCGCGCCCTTCATGGCTCGCGCCGATGTCCAGAAAGCAAAGCTCATCCGCCCCTGCCGCGTCATAAGCCTTGGCCTGCTCCACCGGATCACCTGCGTCGATCAGGTCAACAAAGTTGACGCCCTTCACGACGCGGCCATTGGATACGTCGAGGCAGGGGATGACGCGGATGCGGACGGTCATTGCGTCGCCCGACCCGCCATTGCAATCGCCGTCGCCAGATCCAGCCGCCCATCATAAATCGCGCGCCCCGTAATCACGCCCTCTATCCCATCCCGCGCATGCAGACTTAATATGTGGATATCGTCCAGCCCCTTTACCCCGCCGCTGGCGATCACCGGAATGCGCACAGATCGCGCCAGTTCGACCGTCGCATCGATATTACACCCCGTCAGCATCCCGTCGCGGCCGACATCGGTGAACAGGATCGAGGCAACGCCTGCGTCCTCAAACCGGCGCGCCAGATCAACCACGGGCATGTCGGATTTCTCTGCCCAGCCCTCGGTCGCAACAAACCCATCGCGGGCATCGACGGCAACGACAATGCCGTTTTCATATTCGCGCGCCATGTCCTTGACGAACTGCGGGTCTTTCAGCGCCGCTGTGCCAATCACCAGCCGCGCCACGCCCATGTCGAACCAACGTTCGACGGTTTGCGGATTGCGGATGCCGCCGCCAAGCTGGATATAGCCGGGGAAATTCTCGATAATCCCCTCAACCGCTTCGGCATTTTCAGGCTTTCCCGCGAACGCACCGTCAAGGTCGACGACATGCAAAA
>JANOVZ010000086.1:0-1639 GCA_031417655.1 Sphingomonas sp.
TGAACTTTGTCGACCTGCGCGATGCGGGTGATCCGGTCGAGCAGGCGCAGGCTTATGACGCGGCGGGCGCGGACGAGCTTTGTTTTCTCGATATCGGCGCGAGCCACGAAGGCCGCGGGACGATCATCGACGTCGTCCGGCGCACGGCTGAGGTGTGCTTCATGCCGCTGACCGTCGGCGGCGGAGTGCGGAGTGCGGAGGACGCGCGTGCTTTGTTGCTGGCAGGAGCGGACAAGGTCGCGGTGAACAGCGCGGCGGTTTCGCGGCCCGAGGTTGTGGCGGATATCGCAGAGCGTTTTGGCAGTCAGTGCGTGGTCGCTTCGGTCGATGCGCGGGCAATAAGAAACCCCGCGCGTCCTGAGCTTGTCGAAGGATGGGAAATCTTCACCCACGGCGGGCGCAACCCGACGGGGATCGACGCGCTTGAACACGCAATCAGGCTGGCGAAGCTCGGCGCAGGCGAATTGCTTGTCACCAGCATGGACCGCGACGGCACGCGCGATGGCTATGACCTCGCGCTGACCCGCGCGATTGCCGATGCGGTCAATGTGCCGGTCGTTGCAAGCGGCGGCGTCGGTAATCTGGACCATTTGGTCGAAGGCGTGCGCGAAGGCCATGCCAGCGCCGTGCTGGCGGCGTCGATCTTCCATTTCGGCCAGCACAGCATTGCCGAAGCCCATGCCGCCTTGCGCGCGGCGGGACTGCCAGCGCGCAGTTAGTTTTTTGTCATCCTCGCGAATGCGGGGATCCATGGTCTGACAAAGAAATTTAAACCGACAGCTTAGACCATGGACCCCCGATCAAGTCGGGGGTGACAATGAGTTTATGGATTGTGCTTCACCATCTAATCAACCTAGGCACGACCAACCGGCCAATGACCGCGCAACCGCCCACCGCCAAGCTATACCAAAGCCCGATATCGACGACATTGTTGAACGGGCAGTGCAGGTTATAGGCAAAGGCCCCCAATCCGCCTGCTGCAATCCCTGTCAACCACCCTGCGCGCGAAGGCGAGGTTGGCGCGCCGCGACGCAAAGCCAGAACCATCGGAACCGCCGTCGCGAGCCCGCCAATCGCGCTGTACATCATGCACCGCATTCCCGATTGCATGGCGGACATGGCCGGCCCGATATCGCCAGTTGTCGCAACAATCAGCGCGGACAACGGGAATACCACTGCAGCGGCCAAAGCGATTTGCCAGCCATTGTTGCTCTTGCCGACCGAAGGACTCGCCATTGAAGTTACCGCGTGCGCGGTCGCGCCGCCGAGCACCAGCAAGATGCCAGCGCGGATGAGGAACATCTCGTCGGGATGCCCCGCCATGACGTCGGCGCGCATTCCCTGTGCCCAGACGATCACTGCGATCATCGTCACCATAATCGCCGCCGCAATCATCAACGGACGGCGCGGACTGAGCGCCTTTACCGGCTCCAGATCATCAACCAAGGCAGCGATGTTAAAATTATTACTCATCTCATTCACTCTCAATTAGCGCGGCCAAGCGTTTGAGGCCGCGATGGATATTTACTTTGACCAGTGGTTCGGACTGGCCGCATTTGGCGCAGGCCTCGGCGATGCTCAGGCCGTCGATTTTGACGAGCCGGATGGCAAGCGCCTGGCCCTCGGGCAATTGGTGCAG
>JANOVZ010000087.1:0-79289 GCA_031417655.1 Sphingomonas sp.
CGAAAATGCGAACGAGCCTCGGAAGTTCTTTGCTCGGGCATATAGCGCTGGAGGAATGTTCCATCGCGGCTGGCCAATTTCCAGCGGGAGCACGAAAAGCGATGACGACCTTTTTCAAGGTGGCGCTTTCTGGCCCGTCCATTGCTACGGCATGGTCGGGGTCGGGCGCGATATGCCGCCGGATACGGGGACGGGAGCGGAGCTTTACACCGTCATCGGCCATGCGCCGCGGCATCTCGATCGCAACATCGCTCTGGTGGGGCGGGTGATTTCGGGAATCGAACATCTGTCGAGCCTGCCGCGCGGGACGGGGCCGCTAGGCTTTTACGAAAAGCCCGAAGAGCGCACCACGATCACCTCGATCCGCATTGGCAGCGACGTAAAGGACTTCGCCCGCTTCGAATATCTGTCGACCGAAAGCACGTCCTTCGCGAAATATGCCGACGCCCGCGCCAACCGCCGCGATCCGTTTTTCGTTGTGCCTGCGGGTGGTGCGGATATTTGTAACATCCCGGTGCCGGTGCGGGTGGTGAAATAGAATCAGGGGTTCACGCAAAGGCGCAAAGAAGAAGGTAAGGCGCGAAGGGTTTGGCTCATCCGGTCTCTTTGCGCCTTTTCTTCTTCTTTGCGCCTTCGCGTGAACCTTCTTACCGCTGACGCAAAGCAAGTTGCCGTTGTTTAGGGGAGGCGCTAACCGCTCTCCGATATGGATTATGTCAGCACCAGGGGGAGCGCGGCGACGATCGGGTTTGAGGATGTCACGCTTGCCGGATTGGCAAACGACGGCGGGCTCTATGTGCCGCGCGTATGGCCGACATTATCGCGCGAGACGATCGCCGGGCTGGCGGGGAAGTCCTATGTCGAGACGGCGGTAACGGTGATGGCCCCGTTCGTCGGTGATGCGTTGTCCGAAGACGAACTGCGCGCGCTTTGCAAACAGGCTTATGGTCGGTTCGCGCACAATGCAGTGACCCCACTGGTCCAGCTCGATCATCGGCACTGGTTGCTCGAACTCTTCCACGGGCCGACGCTGGCGTTCAAGGATGTTGCCTTGCAACTGCTTGGGCTGTTGTTCGAGCGCTTTTTGAGCAATCGCGACACACATCTGACCGTGGTCGGGGCGACGTCGGGCGATACGGGATCGGCGGCGATTGATGCGCTGGCGGGGCGCGCCAAGGTCGACGTGTTCATGCTGCATCCGGCAGGTCGCGTGTCGGACGTGCAGCGGCGGCAGATGACGACAGTGCTGTCGCCCAACATCCACAATGTCGCCATCGACGGCGATTTTGACGATGCACAAGCGATCGTAAAAGCGATGTTCGCTGACACGGAATCGCGGGCACGGCTGAACCTGAGCGCGGTCAACTCGATCAACTGGGCGCGGTTGATGGCTCAGGTGGTCTATTATTTCTACGCGGCTGTCCGGCTCGGTGCGCCCGAACGCGCAGTGGCGTTCAGCGTGCCGACGGGCAATTTCGGCGATGTCTTTGCAGGGTATGTTGCCGCGAAAATGGGCTTGCCGGTCGCGCGGCTGATCGTGGCGACGAACGTCAACGATATTTTACATCGCGCCTTGTCCAACGGCGATTACAGTTGCGGGGCGATAACGCCGACCGCGACGCCATCTATGGATATTCAGGTGTCATCGAATTTTGAACGGTTGCTCTTCGACCTTGGCGGGCGCGATGGCGCGGCGACGGCAGCGCAGATGGCGGGGTTTGAAGCATCCAAAGCGATGACGCTGACCAATGCCCAAGCGTCGGGCGCAGCGGCGTTGTTCACCAGCGCGCGGATCGATGGTGACGGTATGGCGATGGCGATGCGTTGGGCGCATGAGAACGCGGGTCAGATTATCGACCCGCATACGGCGATTGGCTTGGCGGCGGCGCGGGCGTCGGACATATCTGGTGATGTTCCCATCGTGACACTTGCCACCGCACATCCGGCGAAATTCCGCGATGCCGTCGAGCGGGCAACGGGCGTGAGACCCTCATTGCCACAGCGCTTGTCGGGGTTGTTTGACCGAGAGGAACGGTTTGACAGCTTGCCTGCGACGCTCGAGGCAGTGCGCGGCTATGTGCTTGAACGCAGTGCAAACTGACCCCCCTTCACGCCTTCGTGGAGGGGTTGGGGGCGGTTCCCTTTGTGGAGCGTCCGTGCCTGATCCGACAAAGGGGCCACCCCCGACCCCTCCAGCAAGGGCTGGAGGGGAGAAGATGAACCTCGTCACCCTCACCGGCGAACCCTGGGCCGATTATGGCCTGATCGACTCAGGGCATGGCCGCAAGTTCGAACGATATGGCCCGCACACGTTCATTCGCCCCGAGCCGCAGGCGATGTGGGCGCCCGCGCTCGACACATGGGACCCCGATGGCGAATTCGTGCCGGGGTCGGACGAGGAGGGCGGCGGGCGCTGGGAATTTACCAAGCAAGTGCCCAAGGGCGGTTGGACACTGCATTGGGAAGGGCTGACCTTCACCGCGCAGACGACGCCGTTTCGCCATCTAGGTTTTTTCCCCGACATGATGCCGGTTTGGGACTGGGCGAAAGCGCAATTGCCTGCGCAGTCAGAGTGCCTGAATCTGTTCGGCTATACCGGCGTTGGCACGCTGGCGCTGGCAAGTGCGGGCGCAGCAGTCGTGCATGTTGATGCGTCGAAAAAATCAGTCGAGGCGGCGAAGGCGAATGCGGTGCTGTCCAACCTCTCGGACAAGCCGATCCGCTGGCTAATCGACGATGCCGCGAAATTCACCGCGCGCGAAGTGCGGCGCGGACGGCGTTATGACGGGATCATCCTCGACCCGCCAAAATATGGCCGCGGACCCGAAGGCGAAGTGTGGCGGCTGGAAGAGGATTTGGCGGAGCTGGTCGCGAGCTGCCGGGCGCTGGTCGATGCGGACAGCGCGTTTGTATTTCTGACGGTTTACGCGATTCGGATGTCAGCGCTCGCGATTGGCGAACTGATGCGGCAAGTATTTGACGATTTGCCGGGGACTGTTGAGTGCGGCGAACTGGCCGTGCGCGAGGAAGCGCGGGGGCTGGCGTTGCCGACGGCGATTTGGGCGCGGTGGTCGAACCCTTAGTCCTTCTTCGCGCCTTTCCTTCTTCTTTGCGGCTTTGCGTGAACCCCTTCACACTCGCAAGGCGCATGCGCTGAATCAGAGGAAAAGTGTTTCGCGCAAAGGCGCAAAGAAGAAGGAAAGGCGCGAAAGTTTTGGGGCCTGCGGCGCTAGTCTCTAAGGCCTCGTATTGCAGCTCCCGTAGCAAAGGGGGCGATGGCGACCAGCAATAGCGATGCGGCCGCCAGCAGTTTCAGGCCCCCGACCCCCGACACCCCCAAACTGCCCGCGCCAAAGATCAGGATCGGGATGGCGAGCGGGAGCATCAGCAATCCCGTCAGCGCCGAGGCCCCGCGCAAGCCGCTCGTTAGGCTGGCGATCATCACACCCAACGCCGCAAGGCCGGGGGTGCCGAGGAGGAGGCCGATCTCCACCGTCAGCAATGTCGCGCTATCAAGGCGGAGGAGCGCTGCTGCCGGGATCGCCGCAAGCATGAGTGCGGGACCAAAGCCGAGCCAATGCGCGATGATCTTAGCGATGGCGATGATTTCATCCGATATACCGCGCACGGCTAGCTGATCGAACACACCGCTTTCGACATCAGGGGCGATCAGACGGTCAACCGGCAGGAGCGCGGCGAGGAGCGCCGCCACCCACAAAACGCCGCCGCCGGTCTTTGCCAGCAAGGGGCCGTCGGGGCCGACCGCGAACGGGTAAAGCGTCGCGACCAGCAGGAAAAACGCGACCGGCAAGGCAATCCCGCCGCTGCGGAACGCCCGCGCGAGATCACGCCAGATCAACGCCGTCATCATCCGAGCGTCAAACTTTGTGCGCCGTCGACAGCAATCGGCTGGTGCGAGGCAATGATGACAATGCCGCCCTGCATGCGGTGGACCGCGATCAATCCTTCGAGCATGGCGATGGATTCGATGTCGAGGCCGTTGGCCGGTTCATCGAGCAACCAGATTTCGGCGCATGCCGCCAGGGTTCGCGCGAGCGTGGCGCGGCGGCGTTGGCCCGTCGACAGCATGCGCACCGGCACGCGCGCGAGATGATCGAGGCCAACCGAGCCGAGCGCAGACATCGCATTCGATCCGTCAATCGTGGCCCAGAAATTCAGAGCATCATATAGGGGCAGCATCGGATCGAGTGCCGTATGTTCATCGGCAAGTGCTATCTGCCCCTCGATATTGATGGCACCCTTTTCCGCTTTCAGAAGGCCGGCAGCGAGGCGCAGCAGGCTCGATTTGCCAGAACCATTGGGGCCGCTGACAACCAACGCGTCGCTGGCGTCCAGCGTGAACGACACATCGCCAAACAGAAACCGCCGCCCGCGCACGCAGGTGACATTTTCGAACGCTAGTGATTGACCGCTCCCCGTCATCGCTGCGACATAGACGCGGACTTGCGGAGTGGCAAAGATGATCGAACAACTGGACGAAGATGAACGCGCCGCCGCGCTCGATGTGCTTGGCGAGTGGGATTATGACGACGCACGCGACGCGATGACGCGCTCGTTCAAGTTTGCCGATTTTGTTGAGGCATTCGGATTCATGACGCGGGTTGCGATCATGGCGGAAAAGGCAGATCATCATCCCGAATGGTCGAACGTCTATAATCGCGTCGACATCTTGCTAACGACGCATGATGCAGGCGGGCTGTCGGCGCGTGATGTGGCGCTGGCCAAGGCAATTGACGCGTTGGTAAACTGATTACATCGAAAAAGCGAAAATCCAGACGCGGGCATTCGGTTTGCTGGGTTGGAGGATGATCGTCATTGGTTTGCCCTTTGCACCGTCGGCATAATTGGCATCGTTGATGTCATTGGTGCTGGTTTCAACTCCGTCGGGAAAGCGCGCGGGCCACCACGGCATTGACGTCGACGGCGCCGAAAATTGCGATGATTGCGGGGGTGTTGCGGATTTGACTAAAGGGGCAAGCAACAGACTGGCGGCAAAGGCGCGTGCATCGGCAGGCGGTGCATCGAAGCGAATCCATTGTTGGTGGTCAGGCCCGCCGACTTCGTAATAGAAAACTTTTGTCGCCGACGGTGGCAGCTTGCGGCCCGAATAGACCATCACAATCTTGGCGACGTCGCCTCTGGGCACGGCGAGTGCCGGATTGCCTTTCAGACAGCTTTGACAAAAATCAAAAGGGTCGCTGCATCCGGCAAGCATCAGCGTGACGGCAAGCAGAGCGCTTCGGTTTGTCATCGCCGCATAATCCTGCGTGCGAGTGTTTGCGCTTCGTCGACAGTCATCAGGCCACTGATCTGTAACCGACCGCCCGAAATCGGTTCGAGCACGCGGGGGTTGGACAATATTTCGGTGCCGACACGGATCGGCATATCGCGACCCAGAAAACGGCGCGTCAGCGCTTCGAGCTGGACAGCGCCCGCTGGCGATAGGCGCACATTGACCAAAGGCTGACCATTGGCGCTGAAACCGGGTTCCGCAGAAACGATATCAGCGGATGGCAGGGCAATGTCGCCGATCATAATCGCGCGATCAGAGGTGAGCGGCGGAGCGGTGCGTGCGACACAGGCGGCGAGCACCAGCGGGATTACAAAGGCAGCACCAAATCGTATCATTTAACCCTCTATTGCCTTGATCGTGAGAATTTCGATTGCATCAACGCTTCCGTTGAAATCAGTGATTTCACCTTCAGAAAGCCCCAACAGGGCGCGGGCGAGGGGTGCGGTAAACGTGATCCGGTCCGCCGCAGGATCGGCTTCGTCGCTGCCGACGATGGCAATGGTTCGGGTTGCGCCGTTCAGAGTGAAAGTCACTTGCGTGCCGAAAGCGACGATATCGCCGCTTGGCTCAGGAGCGATTTTCGCGGTGGATCCGCGAGTGCGCCAATAGCGCAGGTCACGTTTGATTATCTCACGGGAAGGATCATCGGGGGCCATGATCAGCGCGGCATCGAGTGCCGCCACCTTGGCGCTGATCATCGCAAGACCGCGCGCCGTCACCAGATTGGCACCGGGCGGCAGCGGCAGCTCAAACTTTGGTTCCAGATGTTCCTCATCGCTTTCGCGGCGAAAGGCGACGCTCATCGTTTGAATTTTTCTTTGGGTAGCAGCCAAGGCGCCCATGTCGTTGCCCATTTCAGCCGCTTGGCCGTCTTTCCAACCACCGTATGAACGCGGCTGCCATGCGCCGCGTCCCATACCGCCTGCGCCACGTGTTCGACGGGCGTGAATTCGAGCCCCGCATTGCGGACGGTGTCGCGGATCGCTTCGTTTGACCCCGCGCTGACGGCGTCAAGCAATGGTGTGTCGATAAAGCTCGGCATGATCGTCCGCGCTTTCACACCGTCCGCCGCCCATTCGCGGTCGAGCGATTCAGTCATGGCGCGGACGCCGAATTTGGTCGCAGAATATGCTGACATCCCTGCGCTGGCGTAAAGTCCCGCCGCTGAGGACGTGCTGACCAACGCCGAACCTGGCGTCTTTTTCAGATAAGGAAAGCCCACCTGCGCGCCCCAGAACACGCCTTTCAGATTGATGTCGATGACGCGATCGATATCGGCTTCGGTCATGATCGCCAGCGGCCCACCGCTGCCGATGCCTGCGTTGTTAAACAAGACGTCGAGCCGACCGCCGCTGTTGATCGCGAAGTCGGCCAACGCTTGTTCCCATGCGTGGCGGTCGCGCACGTCCATGATATGTTGCGACAACGCGCCAACGGGCAGCAGAGCGGCAGTTTCGGTAAGGCCACCCGCGTTGACGTCCGCCAAGCCGACAAACCAGCCTTTGCCAGCGAAAAACTGGGCGGTTGCACGTCCAATGCCCGATCCGCCACCCGTAATGAAGATTGCTTTGCGCATGGGTTCCCTTTGACCGCGTCCTGTTGACCCGTCACAACTCCATTCATGCGCGAAGGCAAGACAAATCACGGCCCCGCCGTTGCGCTTGAAACGGTTTCAAAGCGCTATATCGGTGGGGGCGGTATAACCGACGTTACGCTTTTCGTGGGCGGCGGGCAATTTGTCGCGTTGGTCGGGGCATCGGGATCGGGCAAATCAACGCTGCTCAAAACGATCAACCGGCTCGTCGTTCCCGACAGCGGCGTCGTGTGCGTTGACGGCGAAGACGTGGCCGAAACCGAGTCGTACAGCCTGCGCCGGCGGATTGGTTATGTCATTCAAGGCGTGGGGCTGTTCCCGCATTTGAGCATTGCCGCCAATATATCGATGCCGCTGCAGATTGCGGCCCTTCGACAGGCGCAGGGTGATCGGGAAAAACGTGTTGCCGAGCTTCTGGACTTGGTTGACCTGCCCCCAGAATTTGCAGACCGCCTTCCCGAAACACTCTCGGGCGGACAGCGGCAGCGCGTGGGGTTCGCCCGGGCGTTGGCGCGTGCCCCGGGCCTGATGTTGATGGACGAACCCTTTGGCGCACTTGATCCCGTCACGCGCGATGCGTTGGGGCGGAGCTACCGCGCGCTGCATGACCGGCTCGGCCTGACCAGCATCATGGTGACGCACGACATGGCCGAGGCCCTGTTGCTCGCCGACCGAGTTGTTGTGATCGATGGCGGGCATGTGGTGGCGGATGAAACGCCGGTGGCCTTGCTCGGCGGTGGGGGCGGCGACGCGGCACAGGCGCTGGTTGCCATTCCGCGCGATCAGGCGGCGCGGCTTGCAGGGTTGGTCACATGACATGGGCCGCCGCTTTTGAGCGCGTGCCGCCGCTGCTCGAATCGCATATCGTGCTGGCAGCATCAGCGATGCTGCTGGGGGCAGTGATTGCGCTCCCACTCGGCGTATTTGCCGCGCGGCATCCGATGTTCGGGCGGGTGGCTTTAGGCTTTGCGAGTGTGATCCAGACGATTCCGTCGCTGGCGCTGCTGGCGCTGTTTTATCCGTTGCTGCTTGCGCTGTCGTTCCAGGCGCTGGGCTTTTTGCCGTCGCTGCTCGCGCTGGCACTTTATGCATTGTTGCCGATCCTGCGGAATACGGTGATCGGTTTGGACGGTATCGACCCGGCGGTGATCGAAGCCGCTGACGGCATCGGTATGACGCGTTGGCAGAAATTGCATATTGTCGAGGCCCCGCTCGCGTTGACCGCTGTAATGGGCGGTGTGCGGACGGCAGCCGTTTGGACGATCGGCGCGGCAACGCTTTCGACAACAGTGGGCCAGCCGAGCCTTGGCGACATTATCTTTTCGGGCTTGCAGACGCAAAATTGGGTGTTGGTGCTGACCGGGTGTGTGACGGCAGCAGGGCTGGCCCTGATGGTCGATGGACTGCTCGCGATGGCAACAACGGGGATCGAGACGCGGCGGCGCTGGTTGTGGGCCCTGCCGCTAGCGGCCAGTGTGCTGCTGCCTGCGGCAATCGTCTTTGGCCAGTCCAAAGCACCGCCGACGATCACGATCGGCGCGAAGAGTTTTTCGGAACAATATATTCTTGCGCGCGTCATCGGGCGTCGGCTTGAGACCGCAGGATACCGAGTGCGATATAAGGAGAATCTCGGGTCGGCAGTGGTATTTTCAGCACTCAGCGGCAATGACGTCGACGTCTATGTCGATTATTCGGGGACGTTGTGGACCAACGAAATGAAGCGTGCCGACGTCCCGTCGCGCGATGCGATGAATGCCGCGATTGCCGACTGGACGATGGCGCGACGCAGGGTGACAACGCTGGGGCCACTCGGTTTCGAAAATGCCTATGCACTGGCGATGCGCGGGGATGTTGCAAAAGCGAAAGGGGTGGCCAGCCTTGAGGATCTCGCACGGGTTGCGCCGTCACTGACGCTGGGGGGTGATCTGGAATTTCTTGATCGACCCGAATGGGCGTCAATCCGCAAAGGCTATGGCCTCAATTTCCGCAAAAGCCGCGCGTTTAGCCCCACATTTATGTACGAAGCGCTCAAATCGGGCGATGCCGATGTTATTTCGGCGTTTTCGTCAGATGGGAGGATCGCGGCGGATGGGCTCGCGGTACTTTCTGATCCGAAAGGCGTCATCCCTGGCTATGACGCCCTATTGCTAATCGGGCCCAAAGCGTCAGGTGATGCGACACTGGTCGCGCTGCTGCGTCCGTTGATCGGAGCGGTGCGCGTCGAGGATATGCGTCGCGCCAACCTGATGGTCGATGGGCAAAAATTATCGCCCGAAGCAGCGGCAAAATGGCTCGACAGTGCCCTGTCAAAAAAGCCATAGAGCGCCGCTATGAAACGCTTTTTCCTGCTGCTGTGGCTAGCTCTTGCGATGCCTACGGCCGCGCGCGCCGACGTGACCGTGACATTTTATTCGCACGATATGGAAGCATTTGGGATGCGCGCGTTTCCGCATGCGTTCTTCACGGTGAAGGGCATGCTGGCGCGCGGTGGGCAGGCGATCGACACCAATTATGGCTGGACGCCGAAATCAACCGATGCCGCGCTGTTTGGAACGACACAGGGTTTCGTCGAGACCAAGGACGCGCCCTATATTGCGCGCAGTCGCCGCCATTTTTCGGTCATCGTGCCCGACGCGACCTATGACCGGCTGATGGCGCTGATCACGACCTGGCGCGCGCGGGGGCCCAAGGGCTATGATCTGGGCAAGGCCAATTGCATCAGTTTTGCCGGCGCGGCAGCACAGACCGTCGGCCTGAAAGTCGCGTTTCCGCAGAATTTGATGAAAAAGCCGAAGCTGTTTCTCGACATGGTTTTTCGCGACAATGCCGTGATGTTCGCGGGGGGCGGCAAATGACGTTACCGGTGCTGATCACCGGCGGCGCGGGCTATATCGGCAGCCATGCGGTGCTGGCGTTTCGCGATGCGGGGTGGCCGGTGGTCGTTATCGACAATCTCGTGACGGGGTTCAGATCTGCCGTTCCCGACGATGTGCCGTTCGTTGATGGCAATATCGACGATGCGGCGTTGGTGGCCAATACCATCGCCGAGCACGGCATCCGCGCAATTGTCCATTTTGCGGGTTCAGTCGTCGTCCCCGAATCAGTCAGTGATCCACTCAAATATTATCTTAACAATACGGTGCGGACGCGGGCTTTGCTCGAGGCCGCCGTGACGGCGGGCATCCCCCATTTCCTGTTTTCATCGACGGCGGCGACCTATGGCATTCCAGAGGTCATCCCCGTGCGCGAGGACAGCGCGACCGTGCCGATCAATCCCTATGGTAAGTCAAAGCTGATGACCGAAGCGATGTTGCACGATACCGCTGCGGCACACCCGATAAACTATGCAGCCCTGCGCTATTTCAATGTCGCCGGGGCCGATCCGGCGGGGCGCACAGGGCAATCGACGGCCGGGGCAACGCACCTGATCAAGATTGCGGTCGAAGCCGCCACGGGCAAACGCAGCCATGTTAGCGTCTTCGGCACCGATTATGACACGCCCGACGGGACCGGCGTGCGCGATTATATCCATGTCAGCGACCTCGCCGATGCGCATGTGGCAGCACTCGAGAAACTGATCGCATCGCCGACCGAGAGCCATATCATTAACGCGGGTTACGGACGCGGGTTCAGCGTGACGCAAGTTCTCGACGCGGTTGATCGCGTGACGAACATGAAGCTCAACCGCCGCATGGAACCGCGCCGCGCAGGCGATCCTGACGCGCTGGTCGCGGACAATAATCGGATATTAGCGACGCTGAACTGGCAGCCCAAGCGCGCCGGCCTCGACGGGATTGTCAAAGATGCGCTCGCGTGGGAACGACGATTAGCGCGCTAAAGCCAAATATCCAACGCATGCAGGCCCACGCCCACCAGCCCGCCAACAACTGTCCCGTTCACCCGGATAAACTGCAAATCCCGACCGACCGCATTTTCGACACGACCCGTGATGGTCTCTGCATCCCAGCCGCGCACGGTGTCTGACACCAGTTTGACGATGCCGTCGCCATAGCCGGCCGTAACGCCAACCGCTGTCCGCCGGGCAAAGCGGTTGATCGTGGTGCGCAGTTTGTCGTCGGTCTGGAGCGTTTCACCGAGCTGGCGCAGTGCTTCGCCGAATTTGCCCGCAAGCGCGGCATCGGGATCACGCGCCGAGCGCAAGAGTGCAGCGCGCGCGCTTTCCCAAAGACCGTCGAGCCATTTGCGCATCGCGGGATTTTCAAGAATTTCATCGCGCAGATTTGCCACGCGCTTCTGCATCTTCTTGTCATGCTGAAGGTCATGCGCGAGCGTTGCCAATCCCTCCTCTGCTTTGGCGCGCAAGGGGTGGTCGGGCTCGGTTGCCATGTCATCGAGCATCTTCTGCAACCCGTCGATAATGGCATTCGACAAGCGTTCGTCGAGACCCGTCCAGCGCAATATGCCGCCCGCCCGCTTGTGCACCATGTCGCGGACGAGCTGATCATTGTGCGCCAATGTCTTGCCCGCCCAACGGATGATGCCATCAAGCAAGGGCAGATGGCGTTGTTCGGCAATCGCGGCGCTCAGCGCTTGGCCGAGTAATGGCGCGAGATTCAGCTCACCGATCCGTGCCGACATTGCTGATTTGACCATGCCGCCCAGCCGTTCCTGATCGAAGGATTCGAGCATGTTGGCAATCAGCCGCGACGCCCCGGCCTTGAATCGCCCGCCTTCATCAGGGGCTTTGGTCAGGAAGCGCCCCGCCGCCGACGCCACGTCAACGCGCCGCATCCGCCGCGCGACAACCGCAGGCGTCAGGAAATTGTCGCGCAGGAATAGCGCCAGCGTGTCCCCGATCCGATCCTTGTTGCGCGGGATAATCGCGGTATGCGGAATCGGGATGCCAAGTGGGTGGCGGAACAGCGCCGTGACCGCGAACCAGTCCGCCAGCCCACCGACCATCGCGGCTTCGGCAAAGGCACGGACGAAGCCGATGGCGGGATGCACGGATTCGTAAATCCGCGCTGTCATATAAACCACCGCCATCAGGACCAACAGCCCGGTTGCTGCTGCGCGCATCCGCGTGGCCCCACCCTGAAGCGGGTTCAGTCGGGTGCGCAGGTTCACTCGGCGGGTTGCGCCGCCGGAGCGCCTTCACCGCCATTGGTAAACTTGCGCGTCAACCAAGGGCCCACGCGCTGTTCCGCGCCAACCGCTAGACTGAAACTTGCAGGCACGATGAGCAGCGTCAGAACAGTCGAGACGATCAGCCCGCCGATGACCGTAACGCCCATCGGCGCGCGGAAGCTGCCATCGCCCGACAGCGCCAGCGCAACCGGGATCATCCCTGCAACCATGGCAACGGTTGTCATGACAATGGGCTGCGCGCGTTTATGTCCGGCATCCATGATCGCTTCATGAATGCCGACACCCTTGTCCATTTCCTCAAGCGCGAAATCGACCAGCAGAATCGAGTTTTTTGCAACAATACCCAGCAACAACAGCATCCCAATGAGCACGGGCATCGAAATCGGATCCCCGGTCAGCCGAATTGCCAGCGCGCCACCCAGCGGCGCAAGCAGCAGCGACCCCATGTTAACGAATGGCGGGACTACCCGCTTGTAAAGCAGAACCAGCGTTGCAAACACGAGCAGGATACCGGTCACGACAGCAATGACGAAGCTCACGAGCAGCTCACCCTGCCATTTTGCTTCGCCCAAGGTCAGCTGACTGACTCCCACGGGCAGGGATTTCATTGTGGGCAAAGCATCGATCTTCGACGTTGCATCACCGCTGACAAGACCGGGGGCGAGGTCAGCCCCGACAGTGATGCGTCGAATCTGGTTGGTACGCTGGACAATAACGGGCCCTGATCCGAACTTGATATCGGCGACAACCTTGAGCGGCACGGAGCCGCCAGCCGATGTCGGAACGGGCAAGTTTTCAATGGTCGAAAGACTTGTGCGCGATTGTTGACCCAGTTGCACGCGGATCGGGATTTGGCGATCCGCCAGCGAGAATTTCGCGCTGTTCTGGTCAATCTCGCCCAGCGTCGCAATGCGGATCGCCTGGCTAAGCGCTTGCGTCGTGACACCAAGTTCCGCTGCAAGTTGCGTCCGCGGCTTGATGATGATTTCGGGGCGCTGAAGATCGGCATTGGTGCGCGGCGCGACCAGCTCGGGCATGCCCTTCATTTCTTCGACCAGCTTGTTCGCGGTACTAATCAGCTGGACGGGGTCACTGCCGCCTAACGTGATTGTGATATCGCGACCGGTGCCACCCGGCCCCCCTTGCGATTGCGATTCGAAAGTAACGCGGGCGTCGGCGATCTTGTTCAAACGCGGCGCCCAACTGCGCTGAAACGCCACACTCGTCATCGTGCGATCCTTTCTGAGCGTCAGGAAGATATTGGCATTGCCAACATTGATGCGCGAGAACGCCGAGCTAACCTCGGGCGCCTGCGCCAACATATTGCGCACGTCATCGGCCACCGCTTCGGTGCGTTGCAACGTCGTCCCCGGCGTCATGAAAATACGAACCCGACTGAAATCATTATTTTCAGCCGGACGGAACGTCATTGGAATGCCCGAGAACGACAGGATCGTGGCCGCAAACGCCAAGCCGCCCAAACCAACAGTCCACAAACGGTGATCCACGCGGTGCGCCCAGATCCGCGACCAGAGTGAACGTCCACGCCGCGCCGCCACACCGCTCGAATCCATGGTCCAAGTCAGCGCCTTCATATAAACGTCCATCAACGGCCCTTCGCCATGCGTGGCGTGACCCTTTGATTTCAGGAAATAAGCGGCGAGCATCGGCGTGATCAGGCGCGCCACGGCAAGGCTAACAAGAACGGCGGCCACAACAGTGAGCCCGAAATTCTTGAAAAATTGTCCGGAAACGCCCGGCATAAGCCCGACGGGCAGGAAGACAGCGACAATCGCCATCGTCGTCGCCAGCACCGCAAGACCGATTTCATCCGCCGCGTCGATCGATGCCTGATACGGCGTTTTGCCCATTCGCATGTGACGCATGATATTTTCGATTTCAACGATCGCGTCGTCGACGAGCACGCCGGCAACAAGGCTCAACGCAAGGAGCGACAGGAAGTTGAGCGTGAACCCCATCAAGTCCATGAACCAGAAAGCGGGAATCGCTGACAGCGGGATAGCGATCGCTGAAATAAGCGTCGCGCGCCAATCGCGGAGGAACAACCAGACGACAAGCACGGCGAGAATCGCGCCTTCGATCATTGCGTGAATGGCGGACTTATACTGATCCATGGTATCGTTCACGCTGGTGAACAATTCAGTATAAGTGACTTTTGAATTAGATTTTTTCAGCGCGTCGAGTTCTTTGTTCGCCGCTTTGTAAACGTCAACGTCCGAAGCCCCTTTCGACCGTTCGATAGAAAAGCTGAGCACCTGACGACCATTCATTTTCGCCAGCGTGCGCTGTTCGGCATAGCCGTCGCGGACTTCGGCAATGTCGGCGAGTTTGATCGTGCGACCCCCGCCCGTCGACAGATTCATCTGCGACAAGGCGAAGGCATTATTGGCGTTACCAAGCACGCGGACAGATTGTTCCGAACCCGCAATTTCGGCCCGCCCGCCCGCCGCATTCAGGTTCATCGACCGCAATTGCGCGTTCACTTGCGATGCGGTGACACCCTGAGCCTGAAGTTTGGCGGGATCGAGAACAACGCGGATTTCACGGTTGACGCCGCCACTGCGCGAAACACTCGCGATGCCCGGGATTGATCGGAGTTTCTTGGCGACGGTATTATCGATGAACCAGCTGAGTTCTTCGAGCGTCATGTCGCGCGATTCAGCCGAGAAAATTGCAATTTCGCCACCCTGAATATCGACGCGGCTCACTTGTGGCTCGAGGATGCCATCGGGCAAATCACTACGGATATTCGATACAGCATCGCGAACATCGTTCACAGCGCGGTCAGTCGGCGTGCCAATCGCGAACTGGACAAAGGTGCTTGAATTGCCCTCACGCACCGTCGAGTTGATTTCGTCAACGCCATTTACACCGCGCACGGCAGCTTCGATTTTCTGCGTAACCTGCGTTTCCATTTCGCTGGGCGCGGCACCGGGTTGCGTGATTGTAATCTGTGCCGCCGGAAAATCGATGTCCGGGCTATCGTTAATGCTCATCCGGATAAACGACAGCGTGCCCGCGAGCAAAAGTGCGACAAACAGAACGATGGGCGCAACGGGATTGCGGATTGCCCATGCCGAAATGTTACGGAAACTCATCGGTGGATCAATCCTTTTGCGCGCGCGACTTGAGCATTAACTGGGCGACTTGGCTTTCTGCGGTATAATCACTTCGCCGGGGTTGAGGAAAGCGCCAGCACTTAAAACCACAGCTTCTTGTCCACTGAGCCCCGTCAGGATCGTGACGCCGCGATCATTGACGTCGCCCACCTGAACATCGCGACGCTCGACCTTGTTCCCTTTGCCGACGATGAAGACAAAGCTGCCCTTGCTATCATTTTGGACGGCCGATTCGGGGAGGAGCGGCACGTCAGCGACGCCGCTCGTGATGCTTGCCGCTGCAAAGCCGCCGGGGCGCAGCGCCTTGTCATAGGGAATGGCGATACGGGCTATGCCTTGCCGCGTCTGCGGGTCAATGACGGGGGCGACTTGCCAGATCTGGCCTTTGAAACCCTGCGCGCCACCAACGGGTGTTACCGTTGCCTGCTGGCCGACTGTCATCCGCGCGAGATCGCTTTCGCCAAGCCGCGCCAGCAGTTCGATTTCGCCGCCTTTGGCGATGCGGAACAACGTCCCCGATCCGCCGCCGACGATCTGGCCGGGTTCGACTTTGCGTTCAAGGATCAGACCGGCGGAGGGCGCGCGGATGTCGAGTCGCGCATTGCTGGCCAACGATTGCTGATATTGTGCACGAGAAACATTGACGCGGGCGCGCGCTGAGTCGCGCGCTGCCATTTTGCGATCAATATCGGCTTTCGAAATGAAACCGCGGGCAACCAATGCCTGCGCACGATCAAGTTCAGATTGCGCAAGCCGTGCATCGGCTTCGGAGACGGCAATTTGTGAACCTAGCGATGCCGCCTGTTGCGATTGCACACCGCGGTCAATGGTGGCGAGCACTTGCCCCGCGCCGACCCACTGGCCCGGCTCCACAAGTACCGCCGCAACCATACCACCTTCGCCCGCCACGCCGACCGGCATTTCACGGCGCGCAGCCAGATTGCCCGTGGCCGAAACGACGCGATCAACCGTCTGGCGACCAGGGATAACCACGGTCACCGTCGGCGCTTGCTTGCCACCCTTGGCACCGGTCTCGGCGGGCTTTGCACCGCCACCGAACATATACCAAGCGCCCGCAATGATGAGTGCGGTAATAATCAGCGCCCCGATGACAAGATTGCGCCGCCGCTTGCGCTGGGCAACCTCTGTGTCGTCAATAAGATCGAGGGTCGCCCCTTTGGTCGAAAATCCTGATTCGAAATTCATTGCCAAACGCCTTTATCGCCGTGCCGACTGCTATCGACGAAGTGTGTTACATCAATAGATCACTGGGCTCAAGCCCATGCTCAAGCAAAGTTTTACGTTGCAACGCACCATAGCGTGCCCGATGTAATCAGGGCAAGGCAATAAGGATGATTTACCGCCATGTTCAGCCGCGATGCACCCAATAGCAGCTCTGCTGTGTTTATCGTTGAATTATCAATGCTAAAGGAAATTGAAAATGATCAAGACATTTGCGCTGGCCGCGACGATCGCTGTGCTGCCGACGGTTGCAATGGCTGAGGTGACGGGCCCGACCGTGACCGGCACGCGGCTCGATATTGTCGCGCAAGGCTCGGTCAAGCGCGTTCCCGATGTTGCGATCATTTCCGCAGGCGTGATGACGACGGCACGCGATGCCAAATCCGCGATGGCAAGCAACGCGACGGCAATGGCCCGTGTCCTGACGGCATTGCGCGGCGCAGGCGTGGCGGATCGCGACTTGGCGACGGCGCAAATCAGCCTCAATGCGCAATATCGTTATATCGAAAACCAAGCCCCGATTGTGACGGGGTATCAGGCCAACAACAGCGTGACCGTGCGGTTTCGCGATATTGCCAGATCAGGCGCGATTCTCGATGCTTTGGTCGCGGCGGGGGCGAACCAGATTAACGGGCCGACACTGACGCTCGACAAGCCCGAGACCGCGCAGGACGAAGCGCGGGCAAATGCAATCAAGACCGCCCGTGCGCGCGCCGAGCTTTATGCAAAAGCGGCGAATCTAACAGTAAAGCGAATCGTTGCGATCAGCGAAGCAGGCAATGTTTCGGGTCCGATGCCGATGGACTATGCGCGCGGTATGGTCGCTCAAACATCGGCAAAGTCCGAAATCGTGCCCGGCGAGCAAGATGTTGGCGTGACGATCAACGTAACATTTGAGCTGGGATGAGCACCCTTAATCTAGTTTCCCGCGGCGGATCAAATTGACGACTCCGACCAACAGAACCGAGCCGACAAAGGCTGTCAAATACCCGCCGAGCGCACCGATTCGCATGAATGGTGCAAACAACGCGCCGCCGATATAGGATCCGACGACGCCGACAATGATGTTAATCAAGATGCCCTGTTGCGCGTCGGTGCGCATCACGATGCTGGCGAGCCAGCCGATGATGCCACCGACGACCAACCAGATGAGAATGCCGAACAACATATTTGCCTCCGCGTGCGCTGCACCATCCGATGCAACGCGCCGCGCGGAGCGTCAATATTTCTGCTGTCGCTCATAAAGTGATTTATAATGTTGAATGCGCGTGACGCGCAGGCCAGGCATGCCCGAGCGATCAATGGCGCGCTGCCATCCGGCAAATTCTTCAACCGTCAGTCCGTAACGATCACATACGTCGTCGACCGACAGCAGGCCGCCGTTGACTGCGGCGACAACTTCAGCTTTGCGACGCACGACCCAGCGTGTCGTTCCCGCCGGCGGCAATGTCGCCAGCGTCAACGGCTCGCCCAACGGACCGATGACTTGTGCGGGACGGATTTTCTGGTTCTCGATCATTTAATTCCTCACAGACACCAACGGATGCCAAACGCTCATTCGATTTAAGCGGTCTAGCAGCGTGGGCTTGAAGATAGGCTGAAACGCCAAGGTAAACGGCGCGGTCATATTAGTTTACGCGGAATTACGGGATTTGCGGGTTTGTCGCTGAACCGGTGCGTGACGGCGGCGGGCGGACCATCGGGTGCGAAAATGGCTATTACGGGATCGGTGGCCGGATCGACAATGACTGATCCCGCGCGTGATTGAGTTAAGGCCGTACGACTCGATCCTTGGCGAGCGCTCATCTCAGCAAGGAGCACCGCCAGGTCGGGCGTATCTGTTTTCTGCGGTGCCTTGCGGCGGCGAGCGAAACTCATGTCCATGGCCAGCGCTATGCGCAGAATATGGTGAAGACAGCGTAAAGCATGACATTTTTGGGTCGCGCCGTTATGGGCACGCGCATGGACGATCTGTTTCAGCTCGGCAGTATGAAAGGCAAGCGCATTGTCGTGGCGATGTCGGGCGGCGTTGATTCGTCGGTCGTCGCGGCCTTGGCGGCGCGGTCCGGCGCTGAGACAATCGGCGTCACGCTCCAGCTTTATAATCACGGCGAAGCGGTCAAACGTCCTGGCGCGTGCTGCGCGGGTCAGGATATTCGTGACGCCCGCTCGGTAGCTGATGCGCTCGGCATCGCGTATTATGTCTTCGATCATGAAAGCCGCTTTCGCGATTCGGTGATCGATGGTTTCGCCGATGAATATCTTGCCGGTCGCACGCCGATTCCCTGCGTCCGATGTAATATGGGCGTGAAGTTTACCGATCTGTTCCGCCTTGCCCGCGAACTGGGTGCGGATTGTCTGGCGACGGGCCATTATGTCCGGCGCGTGATCGGGACGACGGATGGCCCCGAATTGCACCGCGCCATTGATCCGGCGCGCGACCAGAGTTATTTCCTGTTCGCAACAACGACGGCCCAGCTTGATTATCTGCGCTTTCCACTGGGCGGCATGGAAAAAGCCACTGTTCGGGCGATTGCCGCCGAGCTTAACCTCGGTGTGGCAGCCAAGCCCGACAGTCAGGACATCTGTTTCGTGCCCGATGGCGATTATGCGGGGCTGGTTAAAAAGCTTCGTCCCGAAGCGGTTACGGGTGGCGACATTGTTGACCAGTCGGGGCGCGTGCTGGGCCAGCATCAGGGGATTGTTGGTTTCACTATTGGCCAGCGGCGTGGCCTTGACGTCGGTGGACAGGCCGAGCCGCTTTATGTTGTTCGCCTCGAGCCCGAAAGCCGCCGTGTCGTGGTGGGGCCGCGGCGTGCCCTTGCCGTTTCATCGGTGCGATTGTCAGACATAAACCTGATCGGCACGGGATATACGGGGCCGCTAAATGCCAAAGTCCGTTCGATGGCCAAACCCGTCCCCGCGCATCGCGATGGTGATTGGCTCCGCTTTATCGCACCCGAATATGGCGTCTCGCCCGGACAAGCTGCTGTCTTTTACGCCGGTGAGCGCGTTATCGGCGGGGGCTGGATTGAGGAAACTGTTGCGACCGAAATGTCTGAGGCCGCCTAACTTAGCTTGCCTCGGCTGGCTTCGATTGCAGCTGGATGTAATTTTCGATGCCCATCTGGCGGATCATATCAAACTGTTTTTCGAGCGTATCGATATGCTCTTCCTCGCTGCTCAGGATATACGCAAACAAATCACGCGAGACAAAGTCGCGGATGCTCTCGCAATAGGCAATGGCATCGCGAAGTGGCGGTAAGGCTTCTTCCTCGAGCGCGTAATCGGCTTTCAGGATTTCCTCGACATTCTCGCCAATCCGCAGCCGGCCAAGCATCTGGAAGTTGGGCAGGCCATCAAGAAACAGGATGCGTTCCGACAATTTATCGGCATGCTTCATTTCATCGATTGATTCGTGGCGTTCGAACTCGGCAAGTTTGGCAACCCCCCAATTGTCGAGCATCCGGTAGTGCAGCCAATATTGGTTGACCGCCGTCAGTTCATTTTTGAGGCAGATATTCAAATGCTCAATGACCTTGGGGTCGCCCTTCATGCCTATGCTCCTGTTCCGCGACCGTCATAGCATATCGGCGCCCACCGTAAAGCACGGAAATCTGCCATTTCCGCTAATGCGAATGCTAAGCAGCCGCGCGCTCGGCCTGAATAATCTCGCGCGCGAAAGGCAAGCACTGGCCACAACGCACTTCGCAGCCAAGGCGCTTATAGGCGCATTTGGGATGGGCAGAACCCGCGCGCACGGCATCGCGAATTTCGTTTTCGCGCAGCGCATTGCAGATGCAGACAACCATCGCTTTCTCCTAATGCGAATCGATTAGCAGGCATGATAATCATTCGCAATAGCGATTTTGTTAACGCCGCATCGGTTGACGCTGCCAGCGGGCAAGACTGCGCCACAACCATTCGACGGGGCCATAATGAAAATGCGCCAACCACGGCTTTGACCAAAGCAGCATGATCGCCCAGATCGCTGCAACAACAACGTAAAGCTCGGCACGGCCCAGATAACCGAACCAACCAAAGCCGTAGCCATAAAAAAATGTCGTCGCGATCATCGTAGTGCCAAGGTAATTGGAAAGCGCCATTCGGCCGATGGCCTCAAGCCGCGCGGTGAGCACCGTCGCCCAACTCGAACGGATCGCCAGAATGATGATGGCAGCATGTGCCGTGGCAATGAAGGGACGAAGAAAGAAGCTTCCAACATCGCAGAGTGCCTGAATCGCCGGGTCGAAGTTGGTCGTGCGCAAGATACCTGCCAGCGCCCCAAGGAGCGGGATGGCGACCACATAACCCGCGCCGATAATCGCGATGTACGCGCTGGTTGACCACGCGCCGGTTAGGAAACCGTTCCTGAAAAACAGAATCCCCAGCGCCATAAACGCAAAAATTTCGGGCATGGTGATCGGCGTCAGAAAGGTCTGGAAAAATATCGTCGTCTTTGCGCGGGTCTCGAACGCGGTTTTGATGTCGCCGCGATAGCCTTTGATTTCTGCGATTGCTTCCGCCTTGCTTGGCTGCTCTTTCGCTTTGCGCGCTTCCCAAGCAGCAATCGATTTTGGCGTTGCTTCGGGCGCCGTGGCAGCAGCGCGGAGGGGCGCGAGATCGGCATAATGACCAACATAGCTTGCTGCCTGCAACGCAAACATTGCCGCAAAGAACAGCCAAAGCGCCCGCGGCTGCCAGCGCCAGAACAAAAAGCCGAGGGTCCCGCCAATGGCATATTGCACCAGAATATCGCCATACCATAAGCACCAAGCGTGGATCATCCCAATCACAAACAACCAGAACATCCGTCGATAATGCGTCATCGCCGAGCCGCGACCATCCGTATTTGCCTCCGCGCGTTCGGCAATGACAACCATTGATGCCCCAAACAGCATCGTGAACAGCGCGCGGAATTTCCCTTCGGAAACAATGTAATTGATCGTCCACGCGGCCCAATCAGCGGGGCCGTTCAGCCCATAATAGGTTGGGTTGATATAAGCATAGCTGGGCATGCCAAGCGCAACAATATTCATCAGCAAGATGCCCATCACCGCCATGCCGCGCACGGCATCAAGCGTGCGGATGCGCTCGCCGGTCAACGCGCCGACTTGCGGATCATCAGCTTCAACGTCGACCAGATCGCATCGACTGCACAGACTTTGACATCAACGAGGTCGGTCGTTGATAAGATGACAGCGCGGATTGTGTCTTCGGTAATGTCGGTTGGGACTTTCGATGCTTTTTTGGGCCAGCTTACCCAGATAAACCCGGCGCGGTTAAGCAACGGGCGAAGCGTGGCGAGTTTGGTTTCCATGTCCGTTCGTTCAGTGACAAATATGTACGCCGCATCAAGGTTCGGTTGAGGATTCGCGAGCTCGATCAGGTCCGGTGTCTCGATTTCAGACAGAATGTTTTCCGGCATGGCATCGAACCAAACCCGCATACCCGGTTTCAGCGACAGTTTCTTACCAAGCGGGGTGCCGGAGTAGCCCGCCAGTGCCATGATTAAGCGTCCATCAGCGCGGGGAAGAAGCCTTCATGCGCGGCGCGAACGTCGGACAATGAGATGCTTTGCACGCCCCCCCGGTCGATCATATCGAAGCCAACAGCATCACCACCCGTTAACCCGAGCGAGACCGAAAAAATGTTTGCAGCGGTCGCGCGCGCGCGAACAGTGACCGCGTCGCGGGTGGTAACAATATAGCGGCCCTGATCCTCGCCAAACAGGATCGCGGCGGGGTTCGGAATTTGCGGGACGACGGGAACGATGACGCCGATGTTCCCGGCCAGCGCCATTTCGGCGAGCGCAACCGCAGCGCCCCCATCCGAACAATCATGGACAGCCGTCACCAATCCGTCAGCAATGAGCGACTGGATTAATTCACCCGCGCGACGTTCGGCAGCGAGATCAACGGGCGGGGGTGGACCGTGTTCGCGGCCAAGGATTTCGCGCAGCCAGATAGATTGACCGAGATGTCCGACGGTGTGGCCGAGCAGGACGATGTCTTCGCCCGCCGCCTTGAACGCAATGGTTGCCGACTTCGACCAGTCGGCGAGCAGGCCGACGGCACCGATCGCGGGCGTGGGCAGGATCGCGCTGCCGCCACCGGTTGCCTTGCTTTCGTTGTAAAGCGAAACATTGCCGCTGACGATGGGCGTATCAAGGGCGATGCAGGCTTCGGACATTCCTTCGAGACAACCGACGATCTGGCCCATGATTTCGGGGCGCTGCGGATTGGCGAAGTTCAGACAGTTGGTGACGGCAAGCGGGCGCGCGCCAACCGCGCTGATGTTGCGATAGGCTTCGGCAACGGCTTGTTTGCCGCCTTCATAAGGATCGGCAAAGCAATAGCGCGGGGTGCAATCGGTGGTGATTGCCAGCGCTTTCGCGGTGCCATGGATACGGACAAGCGCGGCGTCGCCACCGGGGGGCTGAACGGTATCGCCGCCGACTTTCTGGTCATATTGTTCCCAAATCCAACGGCGCGATGCGATGTCGGGACTGGCGATGAGTTTCAGCAAGTCGGTAGCAATGTCGGTGCTTTCGGGCACGTTGATCAACGGGGCGGGGGCCGGCGTTTTGACATAGGGCCGGTCATAAAGTGGCGCATCGTCGGCAAGCGGGGCGAGAGGGATATCGGCAACGATCTCGCCGTGGTGGACGAGGACCATATGGCCGGTTTCGGTGACTTCGCCGATCACTGCGAAGTCAAGTTCCCATTTCTTGAATATGCTTTGCGCAAAATCCTCGCGGCCTGGCTTCAGGACCATGAGCATACGTTCTTGGCTTTCCGAGAGCATCATTTCGTACGCCGTCATGCCGGTTTCGCGTTGCGGCACTTTATCCATGTCGAGCCGGATGCCGACGCCACCCTTTGACGCCATTTCAACCGACGAGCTGGTCAGGCCCGCCGCGCCCATATCCTGAATGGCGACAATGGCATCGGAGGCCATGAGTTCAAGGCAGGCCTCGATCAGCAGCTTTTCAGTGAAGGGGTCGCCGACCTGCACCGTGGGGCGCTTGGCATCGGCATCCTCGGCAAAATCGGCACTTGCCATTGTCGCGCCATGAATACCGTCGCGGCCGGTTTTGCTGCCAACATAGACGATGCTGTTGCCGACGCCCGAGGCGGCCGAATAGAAAATCTTGTCCCGATCGGCGATCCCCACCGTCATCGCATTGACGAGGATATTGCCGTCATAGGCCGGGTGGAAGTTCACTTCGCCGCCAACGGTGGGGACGCCAACGCAATTACCATAGCCGCCGATGCCGCTGACCACGCCCGCAATTAAATGCTTCATCTTGGGGTGGTCGGGCGATCCGAAGCGCAGCGCATTCATGTTGGCAATCGGCCGTGCGCCCATGGTGAAGACATCGCGCAGGATGCCGCCCACGCCCGTGGCCGCGCCCTGGTAGGGTTCGATGTACGACGGATGGTTGTGCGATTCCATTTTGAAGATTGCCGCCTGACCGTCGCCGATGTCGATCACACCCGCATTCTCACCAGGGCCACAGATGACTTGCGGGCCGGTCGTCGGGAGTTTTTTCAGGTGGATGCGCGAGGATTTATAGCTGCAATGCTCGGACCACATGACCGAAAAAATGCCAAGTTCAGTGATATTCGGCGCGCGCCCCATCGCGTGAAGAACGCGCGCATATTCTTCTTCGGACAAGCCATGTTCAGCGACAATCTGGGGCGTGATTTCGGACATAGCTGAAGCCCCTAGCGGGGGACGCGGTTCCTTGCCACCCACGATGCGAGGAGTGTTGCGATCACGAACACGAACAGCGCAAGTCCCCACAGAGTGACGTCTACAGCGGTCGGCGGCGGGCCGAACCAGTGGATCGCCTGAAACGCCAAAAGTACGGCGATGAGGATGAAAAGCGCCTGCGGCTTCTGCGTGGCGCGCGTGCGCATCGCGTAAAGCCCTGCCGTGCCGAGCAGAAGGCCGATTTCAAACGGCATTGCAATGGTAGGGTGGTTCCACAGGCCCAAACCGAATTTGGGCGGGCTGCCAGCCAGCGTGAGATCGGGCACATGGACGACAAGATCGAGCAGCCAATGCGACACGACGACCGCGCTACTAATCAACGCCGCAGTCCAAGTGCCGATGGTGATACGCAACAGCACGGCGAAAGCTGCGCCCCAAGCGAATGCGCCAAGCAGGCTGTGCGTCCACGGCATGTCATAAAGGTCGAGCGGGTTCATGACAGCGGCTCCAGGCGTAATCCGCATATGTTCAATGCCGAGCGGCACGAATACGAAGAATCCGAAATCGACGAGCTGCGCCGCAACGAATAACGTCCCGAGTTTTGGCGCTTTCGAAAGTGTCGCAGCGGCAAAAGCAGCGCTATAATGACCGACGAACATCGGGAGCCCCTTGCGTTACGAGGGCCCGGTGTGTCAGCCCGCGCGCACCCACGCAACCTTGGGATCGTTCATATCCACTTTTTCCCCAAGCTCCCAGACGTTCTTGTAGCCATAGCCGACGAGATTGATGAAAGTCTGAATATTAAGTGCCAGCGGACGAGCCTTGAGCCGGATCGGCGCAACATCGTTGGTGAAGTTATTGTTGCAATAGATCAGGATCGGCCGGTCGGATTTGCCGATAATCCGCGCAAGACTTTCAGCGGTAAAATCCGTGAAGGGGAGGTTTACCGCGCCGGCGATGTGTCCCGCAACAAAAGCATCAGCAGATCGCGCGTCAAGGATCAGCACGTTGCCCCGCTTTGCCATCGTCTGAAACATGGTCAGCGGGATGAGGCGCGCACGGCGCTGGTCGCGGATTTGCGATGTCAGCGATACGAACCCGTCATAGTCGATGAGCGGGTTTGCAGGGGCGGCGGCAAGCAAAGCAAGGGCAATAAGCATGAGGACAACACTCCGTGCAGCGAATACACACGGGTTGGAACGACACCGATAAACCTAAACTGAACGCGTTAGCCGGCCTTGCAGGTCCGCGCACCCTTACCCGGTTGCGTGACGTTCACATTGTTACCCGACACGGTCATCGAATACCCTTCAGCAACCATCGGCTGCCCGGCTTCGGGCGCTTCGAGCTTTGTCGCAGGGCCGTTTTCGGCGATGCGCAGATTTGCCATCTTGTCGCCCTGAAACAGGTCCACATAGATTAAACCGCCGTCCTTGCAGCGATAGGCCTTGGTCGATTTTATCGATGGCGGCAGGACGACCTTAGGTGCCTTGGCAAGCTCCTCAGCCATGTCGTCCTTGCGACCGGCGACAATGGTTTCCTGCTGACAGGCGGAAAGGGTGATGAGCGCCGTGACGGCTGCAAGCGTTATGCGTTTGATCATAGGCCGTGATCATGCGCGGACGTACAGCGCATCGTCAAGAGCGATCATGTTACATTATAAAGAACTTATCGCGGATGTGGGAAAGAAAGGGCGCGACGTTAAAACGTGAAGACACCCTCGATCACCGTTACGCACTGGCCCGTTAAGAACACGCGATCCCCCGCCAGCCGACAACCGACCTGCCCACCGCGCGCACTCGCTTGGTAGGCCGTGAAGTCGTTGCGGCCCATATGATCTGACCAATAGGGGACCATCACGGCATGGGCAGAACCCGTCACCGGATCTTCGGGGATGTCAAAATATGGTGTGAAGACGCGACTGACGAAATCGACGGCGTTACCCGGCGCGCTGACGATGGCAACGATAGGGCCGAGAGCCAAAAGTGCATGCATATCGGGTCGCAAGGCGCGAACCCCAGCTTCATTATCGACAATGATGAGCGCGTAACCGCTTTCGTGCCAGAGCGTCGCCACGGGTGATGTCACACCGAGCGCAGCGGCAATTTCTGGCAAGGGCTTTGGCGTGGCCGCCCAAGCGGGCAAATCGAGCTCGTAGCCTTCACCTGCGCGAACCACGGTCAGGATACCTGACTTGCGCGTCCTGAATGTCACGCGCGTGCGATTCGCGTCGCGGCCAAGCACATAATGCCCGCTCGCCAGCGTGGCATGGCCACACAATGCCACTTCGGCAGCGGGCGTGTGCCAGCGCAATTCATAATCCGCCGCGCCGCTGGCATCGGGGACGATGAATGCCGTTTCCGAAAGATTATTCTCACTCGCAATCGCTTGCAGCACATTATCATCCGGCCACGCCTCAAGCGGCATCACGCCCGCCGGATTTCCCGTAAAGGGCCGGTCCGCAAAGGCGTCGATCTGAGCAAAGGTTATCTTCATCGTGTTGCTTCCTCGGCGAGGTGGCTGGGCAGGACGCCTTCCTTGTCGACTTGGCCTTCGGGATCAATGTGGATCAGAATTTCGGTCGCGGGGAATTCACGCGCAAGCTTGTCCTCGACTTCATCCATCACCCGGTGCGCCGCCGCGACGGTCATATTCGGGTCCATCCAGACGTGGAACTGGACGAAATCCTGCGTCCCGCTCGTCCGCGTGCGCAAATCATGGATGCCCGCAAGTTCGGGGTGCCGCGCGGCCACGGCGAGGAACTGCTGGCGCTTTTCCTCGGGCCATTCGCGATCCATCAGCTGGTCGATGGCTTGTGTCGAGGCGCGCGATGCGCCGAGCATCAGCGCCGCCGCGATGCCAATGCCAAACACCGGATCGGCCCAGACAATCCCGGCATATTGGTCAAGCGCCAGCGCGGCGATCACGGCAATATTGAGCAAAACGTCCGATTGATAATGGACATGGTCCGCCGTGATCGCGACCGAATTGGTCTTTGCGATAACGTAGCGCTGATACGCCAGCAGACCGAGCGTCGCGACAATAGCTATGCCCGAAACGCCGATGCCATATTCGGCATGGGCAGTGACTTCGCCTTTCATCAGCCGTTCGATTGCTCGATAGAAAATCGCCAACGCCGACAGAGCAATGATGAAAACCTGGAATAGCGCCGCCAGCGCTTCGGCCTTGCCATGTCCAAACCGATGCTCGCTGTCCGCCGGCTGAGCGGCGTAGCGCACGCCGTACAGCGTTGCGAGCGATGCCAAAAGATCAAGTCCGGTATCCGCCAGCGAGCCGAGCATCGCGACCGAGCCGGTCTGCCACACAGCAAAAATTTTGAGACCCAGCAGGAACAGCGCCATGCCGATGCTGGCAAATGCGGCACGCGACGTCAGGGTCGTGCGATGCGCATGGCTATGCCGGTGATGATGCGCGCCGCTCATGGATACATCAGACTGGTCGTCCAGCCTTGACCGTGGCGGACGAACAGTTCGCGGTTGTGCAGGCGATGTTCGCCATCCCACCAGAACTCAATGCGCTCAGGCGCGACCCGATACCCTGACCAATGGGGAGGACGCGGGACATCGCCCCCCTCAAACCGTGTGGTGACGTCAGCAAGTTTCGCTTCAAGCGTCGCGCGGTCAGGCAATGGCCGTGACTGGTCCGATGCCCAAGCGCCCAGTTTCGAAATCCGTCCCCGCGTCGCGAAATAGGCGTCGGCTTCCGCATCGCTGACGATCGAGACCGCGCCTTCCACGCGAACCTGCCGCCGCAGCGTCTTCCAGTGAAACAGCAGCCCCGCGCGCATGGTGGCCGTGAGATCTTCGGCTTTGCGGCTTTGCTGGTTGGTGTAAAAAACGAAACCTGCGTCACTCAGTCCCTTGAGCAACACCATTCGCACTGTCGGCTGGCCACTCGCATTTACCGTCGCGAGCGCCACCGCGTTCGGATCATTCGGTTCGGAGGCTTCGGCTTCGCGAAGCCAATCGGAAAAGCGGGCGATTGGATCAGTGGTCATCATATTGCCCTAATAGCGACGCGCGACAAATAAAACCACGCGACCCGCAATTGTTGCAACGCAACACCCTTATGGTGTTATGCAGTCGCCAACAAAGGGGATGACATCATGCGAGCCGCGCGTGGCTAGCCCAGCACCCGACATGCCCGCGTTCAGCGGCGCGGCGTGGCTCGACGCCTATGGCGCACAAGTGGCGAAAGGTGATGTCGTGCGCGAAGCGACCAACCGCGCGATGTGGGCAGCGATGGCCGATGAAGTCGCGGTGGCCAGCAACGGCGACCTGGACCAAGCCCGCGCGCGCATCCAGCGGCAAGCCGACGAAATCGGCACGGGCTTTCGCATGCCCGGCGATAGCGACGAACGCAAATGGCCGTTGTCGCCGATTCCGCTGATGGTCGATGCGCGCGAATGGGCGGGCATTGCCGACGCAGTCGTCCAGCGCGCGACGCTGATGGAAGTGCTGCTCGAGGATATTTACGGAGCGCAGCGGCTGATGGGCAGCGGGCTGCTCCCCGCTGCACTGCTTAATGGATCGCCACATTTCTTAAGGCCAATGGTTGGCCTTCAGCCGCCGGGCGGACACCAGCTGCATTTCTATGCCGCCGACATCGGGCGCGGACCCAATGGTGAATGGCGCGTGCTCGCCGATCATACGCGGACACCGACAGGGGCAGGTTATGCTCTGGAAAACCGCCTTGCTGTTTCGCGCGTTTTGCCCGGGTTGCAGGCGCGGCTCAATATTGAACGCCTTGCGCCTTTTTTTGCCGATGTCCGCGCAGGCATTGCGGCCTCATCGCGCCGTGCCGATCCGCGTATTGCACTGCTGACGCCGGGGCGTTTCAACCAAAGCTACGCCGAACAAGCGCATCTGGCGCGCTATCTCGGGATGCTGCTTGTCGAGGGCGAAGACCTCGCGGTTCACGACGACCACCTTTACTTGCGCACCATCGAAGGGATGAAACGGGTCGATGCGCTGTGGCGGCGGATCGATCCCCGGTTGATCGATCCGCTCGCGTTTGATTCGCGCTCGCGCATTGGTGTGCCGGGCCTGATCGATGCGATGGGCGCGGGTAACGTCGTGATCGCTAATGCCCCGGGGGCGGGCGTCCTCGAATCGCCCGCGTTTGCCGCGTTCATGCCGCGCCTGTCGATGCGGCTTACGGGTGAAGATTTGCGGATGCCGAACATTGCGACATGGTGGTGCGGGCAGGATAGCGAACGCGAACGCGTGATTGCCGACCTCGACACGATGCTGATCAGCCCCGCCTTTCCGCCGAATCCGAAGGGCTTGCCCGACGGCGCGGTGATCGGTGGCGAGCTTGAGAGCGGCGCCCGCGTCGCGCTCCTTGCTGATATGGACAAACGCGGCATTGATTATGTCGGGCAAGAGTTGGTCCGGCTTTCGACCCTGCCTACGGTTGGAGCCAATGGCCTTGAGCCGCGCCCATTCCTGCTGCGTGTGTTCGCCGCGCGCGATGCACAGGGGCAGTGGAGCGTGATGCCCGGCGGCTTTGCGCGGATCGGCGAACATCTCGATGTCCGCGCGGCGTTGATGGGTGAGGGCGCGTTCTCTGCCGACGTCTGCATCGTCAGCCAAAAGCCCGTGACGGCGGTCACGCTGATGTCGGCTGCCGAAAAGGTGACAATCCGCCGCAATCCAGGAACGCTGCCCAGTCGCGTCGCCGACAATCTTTTTTGGCTCGGGCGTTATCTGGAACGCGCCGAGGCCGTGCTCGGGCTGGTCCGTGCCGCCATCGGCGGGTCGATTGACGTCGACGGCGGCGCGCCGCTCGCAACCGACACAATCAAGCGGCTCGGCGGGTTGCTCGCGGCTAGCGGTGCCGCCGCAAACCGGGCACGGACCCGCAATGCCGACATCATTGCGCTCGCCCGTGCCGCGATGGACGATAGCACCGAAATGTCGAGCGTGCGCAGCATCCTGCGCAGTGCCCGCGCGATTGGCGAGGGGTCGCGTGAACGCCTCGCCACCGACGTCTGGCGCTTGCTTGACGCACCCTTTCCGACACGTGATTCGATTACGATGCGCGCCACGCAACTCCACGAGCGGTTCGCAGCGCTTGCCGGATTGTCAGCGGAAAATATGGGGCGGACGGCCGGGTGGCGGTTCCTTGATCTCGGACGGCGGATCGAACGCGCAATCACTGTTTGTCGCCTGGTGCGTGCGCTGGGGAGTGACGGAGCCGGCGCCGATGATCTGTCGGCGCTCCTCGAATTGAGCAACAGCGCCATCGGTTACCGACAGCGCTATCCAACCGGCCTCGCGCCGATTGCCGTCCGCGACCTGATCGCACTCGACACCAGCAATCCGCGCAGCCTCGCCTTTCAGGTCGAAGCGATTGCCGCGCATTTGTTCGCGCTGCCCCGCCTGTCGGATGACGGCATGGCCGAGGAACAGCAACGGCTGGCCAACGCATTGGTCGCGCAACTCGCCACCTTATCGGCGGTGACGCTGGACGATCACGCGGTCCAGAGCCTCGAAAACCGCCTCCTCGCCATCTCCGACGCCATCGCCAACCGCTTTTTTCTGCGCGGCGGCGAACCGTTGCGAGCGCAGGGGCTAACGCTAGCGTGAAATACCGCATCAGCCACGAAACACGGTTCACTTATGCCGTGCCGGTGCGCTTTGCCCGCTGCAACCTAAGGCTCAAACCAATTATCTGGTCGGGGCAGACGCTCGTGGAGCATCGTCTCGCGACGATCCCCTCGGGCGAGTTTTCATTCGGGCGCGCCGACGCTTCACTGGCGAACGTCACGCGGCTGGTGATCCCCGAAGCCGTCACCGACCTGCGCATCGTCAGCCACGCCGTCGTCGATGTGAACCGCGATATTCCCGACGTTCGCAGCGATGATGCCAATCTTGCGACGATTGCACGGCTGGCCCGCGAAAGCCGCGATGTCTCCGCCGCATCGCCCGCCAATTATCTTTTTCCGTCGCCAATGATCGAACTTGATGCGGGTATTGATGATTATTGCGCGCCAAGCCTCAGCCCTGATCGCGGCGCGCTTGATGCTGCCATTGACCTCGCCTGCCGCATCCAGCGCGATTTCGAATTCAATACCGACGCGACCAAAACCGATACGCCGCCGTCAGAAGCGTTCGCCAAGCGCGGCGGCGTTTGCCAAGATTTTGCGCAAATCATGATTTCGGGACTGCGATCGGCGGGGCTCCCGGCGGCTTACGTGTCGGGATATTTACGCACCATACCGCCTCCCGGGCAGGCACGGCTCGTCGGTGCTGATGCAACCCATGCGTGGGTCTTGCTGTGGTGCGGGCCGGATCGCGGCTGGGTCGGCGTTGACCCGACCAACGGCATCTGGATGGCGGGCGACCACATCGTGACCGCGATAGGCCGCGATTATTCGGAAATCGCGCCAATTGACGGCATCTTTCTCGGCTCGGGCGCGCGGACGATGAAAGTGTCGGTGGACGTTGAACCATTGCACGAGAGCGTTTCAGCCCATAACTGACGCAGATGGCCGCAGCAGACCCCTATTCCGTCCTTGGCGTGGCGCGTGGCGCGAGCGAAGCCGACGTTAAAAAAGCTTATCGCAAACTCGCAAAAGAACTACATCCCGATACCAACAAGGACAAAGCAGCCGCCGAACGCTTCTCACGCGTGACCGCAGCCTATGACTTGCTGTCCGACAAGGACAAGCGCGCACGCTTTGACCGCGGCGAGTTGGACGGCGATGGCAACCCTGCCGCGCCATTTGGTTACGGCGGCGGCGGTGGCGGGTTTAACCCATCCGCTGGCGGCGGCGCGGACTTTGGCGACATATTCGAGGGGTTGTTCGGTGGGCGCGCGGGACGTGGTGGCTTCGGGGCCCGCACAGCACCGCCCCAGAAAGGCGCGAACGCTGCCTATCGCCTTGCCGTTACCTTCGAAGACGCTGCCGCCGGTCGTCCGCAACGCATTACGCTTGGCGACGGCAAGACGATTGACCTGAAGCTCCCTCACGGCGTCGAGAACGGGACGCAAATGCGTCTTTCGGGCAAGGGCGAACCCGGTCCGGCGGGCAATGGCGACGCCATCGTTACCATCCAGATTGGCAATCACGCTTTTTATCGTCGTGATGGTGATGCGGTTCGGCTCGATCTGCCGGTGACGCTTGCCGAAGCAGTGCTCGGCGGGCCTGTGCGCGTGCCAACTGTCGATGGCCCTGTCATGCTCAACGTGCCCGCTGGATCGTCCTCGGGACAGACACTGCGGCTGAAAGGCAAAGGGTTCACTGGCAAAACTGGCACACGCGGTGACCAGCTTGTCACGCTTGAAATCATGTTGCCCGGCAACGACGCAGCCTTAGTAGCGTGGGCGGAGGAGAATCGCGCCACACTCGGGAACCCGCGCGAAAAATTCGGGGTATAGGTTTGAATGCAAGAAGTCTCTCCCATTTCCCCCGAGGAGCGACGCAAACATCCCATCGGTCGCGCACTCGATCAACTTGGACCGGGGTCAGCGGTCTACGAAGTCGTCCACCGTACAGTCGTTGGCGTGTTCAAGGACGGGTTTATCCATGCAGGCAATCTTGCTTATCTGACCTTGCTGACGCTGTTTCCGTTTTTTATCGTGACGGCAGCGCTGGCAAGCCTGTTCGGTCGCGGCACCGATACGACGCGTGCGGTGGCGTCGTTCCTCAAGACATTGCCGCCGGTGGTCCAGACGCTGCTCGAACAACCCATTTACGATGTGTTGAACGCGCGCACGGGGGGCTTGCTTTGGCTGGGTGCACTCATCGGTTTGTGGACGGTCGCAAGTTTCATCGAAACGATCCGCGATATCCTGCGCCGTGCCTACGGCACGCCGTTTTCCAATCCCTTCTGGCAATATCGCCTCACGTCCATGGCGATCATCGTCCTGTCAGTCGTGCTCGTGATGCTTGCCTTTTCGGCACAGGTTTTCCTGACGGCGGCCGAACAATTTGTTTATCGCCTTGTCCCCCTTGCCGGTGATGTATCGACTTGGATCGGCCTTTCGAAACTGATCCCACTGGCGGTCATCTGGTTCGCGCTTTATCTATTGATCTGGTCGCTGACACCCAGCCGTTACCGCTTCGGCACATATCCCAAATGGCCCGGCGCATTGTTCATCGCTCTGTGGTGGTATGGCGCGTTAACGTTGCTTCCTATGATCATCGCGCGATTCAGCAGCTATGACCTGACCTATGGCAGTCTGGCCGGCGTTATCATCGCTTTGATCTTTTTCTGGTTTATAGGTCTCGGCATCGTCGTCGGGGCGCATCTGAACGCAGCACTGGCGGAACCGACGACGAAACGCCTAAAGGACACACAAGCCAGTGCGACGGAGAGCTGAATGACCGGATTGACCGGATTGATGGTGGGCAAACGCGGGCTGATCATGGGCCTTGCCAATGATCGCAGCCTAGCCTGGGGGATTGCCCAGAAACTGAGCGAAGCCGGCGCCGAGCTCGCGTTCAGCTATCAAGGTGAGGCGCTCGAGAAACGCGTGCGGCCGCTCGCCGAAAGTCTGGGCAGCGATTTTCTGATCGACTGTGACGTGGCCGACATGACTGACCTGGATAAGACTTTTGCGACTCTGGCGGCGCGCTGGCCAACCATTGATTTCGTCGTCCACGCGATTGGCTACACCAACAAAGAAGCGCTGCGCGGACGTTATTGCGACGTCGATCTCGAGACGTTTCTGATGACAATGAATATCAGCGTTTATTCGTTCACCGCCGTTGCCCAGCGTGCTGCTGCAATGATGCCGAACGGTGGATCGATGATCACGCTAAGCTATTTGGGCGCCGAGCGCGTCATTCCGCATTATAATGTGATGGGGGTGGCAAAGGCTGCCCTTGAAGCAAGTGTGAAATATCTCGCTGTTGACTTTGGCAGCGACAATATCCGCGTCAATGCGATCTCTGCGGGTCCGATCAAGACGCTCGCCGCATCGGGTATCGAAGATTTCCGGCTGATCCTGAAATGGAACGAGTTTAACAGTCCGCTGAAACGCAACACGACCATCGAAGATGTTGGCGGCGCAGGATTGTATCTGCTCAGCGAATTGTCAAACGGCGTTACCGGCGAGACCCATCATGTCGACAGCGGCTATCATGTCGTCGGCATGAAGGCCGAGGATGCCCCGGATATTGCGCTTGCTTAGAAAATTACCTGGTAATTCTTTGTTTTCGTCGTGAGTTTTACGAAGTCATGTATAAATAGATGTGATCGCAAGCACGCGATCACACTCTAAAAGGAGAACGCATGACTTTTGCTGAATTGTGCATTTTTCTTGGAGCGTTATTCGCTTTTGCAACCTTGATTCTAAAGGTCGTAGAAGTGTCACGTTCCAAGTAGCACACGGACGGGGGATGGGCTGCAACCTGTCCCCCAAACGATTGAAGCCCAACCGCTGCAACGGCTGGGCTTCGTATCTCAATGGCTTTCGCCATGACTTTTGCTAAAGCTTGCATGCGCTTCTAGCTCCAATTTGTCAATATCGGGTTTCGTTTTGGACAATAACACAAATCGTAACGTCTCATGAGCCACAATAGCTTCGGCCATCTCTTCCGCTTCACGACGTGGGGCGAGTCACACGGGCCTGCGCTGGGCGCGGTCGTTGACGGTTGTCCGCCTGGGTTGGCTTTGAGCGAGGCCGATCTTCAACCATTTCTCGACAGGCGCCGTCCGGGCACATCGCGCTTTACGACGCAGCGGCAGGAGCCCGATCAGGTTCGCATCCTGTCGGGCGTGTTCGAAGGGGAGACGACGGGCACGCCGATCAGCCTGATGATCGAGAATGTCGATCAGCGATCAAAGGATTACAGCGAGGTCGCAGCCGCTTATCGCCCCGGCCATGCTGACTATGCCTATGATGCCAAATATGGTTTGCGCGATTATCGCGGGGGCGGGCGTTCGAGTGCGCGCGAAACAGCGGCGCGGGTCGCGGCGGGCGGTATTGCGCGACTTGTGGTTGCCGAAGTGTCGATTACCGCGCATGTCGTCGAAATTGGTGGCGACCGCGCAGAAACGTTCGATGCGGCGGAGATCGACCGCAATCCGTTTTTCTGTGCTGATGCCGCCGCCGCGGCGCGTTGGGAAATCTTGATCGACGAGGCGCGAAAAGCGGGGTCGTCACTTGGTGCGGTCATCGAATGCGTCGCAACCGGTGTTCCTGCGGGATGGGGCGCACCGCTTTACATGAAACTCGACGCCCAACTTGCCAGCGCTTGCATGAGCATCAACGCCGTCAAAGCCGTTGAGATCGGCGATGGCTTTGCGGCCGCCCGTCTGCGAGGCGAGGACAATGCTGACGCCATGCGCCCCAGCGAAGACGGCCCCGTGTTCCTCGCGAACCACAGCGGCGGTATCGCGGGCGGAATTTCAACCGGGCAACCCGTCGTCGTTCGCGTGGCATTCAAGCCGACATCATCGATCCTGAGTCCGGTCAAAACGATCACCCGTTCGGGCACGGCCACCGACATTGTCACGAAGGGCCGCCACGACCCCTGCGTTGGTATTCGTGGCGCCCCCGTGGTCGAAGCCATGGTTGCACTGGTCCTGGCTGATGCGAAATTGATGCATCGGGGCCAATGCGGCGTATAACGTCGTGATGATCCGTCGATTCGTTCTCGTTACCATGTTTCTGGCGCTCATTGCCGCTGCACCTGCAAAACGAGCCAAGGTGATGCCCGTCGCACCGCTTCCGGATATCGTCCGGGTCGCGCTGACGACCGACCTCGGACCGATTATGGTCGACATTGACGCTAAACGCGCGCCGATTACGGGCACGAATTTCATTCGCTATGTCGATCAAAAGCGCTTCGACGGCGTGACATTTTACCGGGTAATGCGGCTTGATTGGGGTACGCCGCCCAATGGCATTATTCAGGCGGGGCCACGCGGCGATCCAAAGCGGGTGTTGAAACCCATCGCGCATGAGCCAACGACGATGACCGGCATACGGCATAAGGCGGGCACATTGTCGATGGCACGGCTTGCCCCAGGCACAGCGACGGGTGATTTTACGATTCTGCTGTCCGACCAACCCTATTTCGATGCCGATCCGACACGCGAAGACCCCGGCAGCCGCGACGGCTATGCCGCGTTTGGACAAGTTATCGAAGGAATGGATGTTGTCCGAAAAATCTATGATGTGCCGTTGTCGCCCACGCTTGGCGAGGGGATATTAAAGGGGCAGATGATCCAAAAGCCGGTACGGATCATCACGGCACGGCGGGTCACGCCATCACCCCAACCATAATCAATATCCAATCAGCAACAGATTTTGTGCTTTATGCATATTATTTTGGACATATAAGACGTTGAATTGGGAACAATGACACGCCACCCTATATATATCATAGTCGCCACATTGCGAACGCGACAAGTTGACCAAATATAATAAGGATGTATCTTGTGGCCATCGGTGACGGCTTAAGTAATATTGATTTCAGAAATAATGATAATGAAGCACAAGAACAAGAAATTGTTGGAGCCATTGATCAGGTTCATATCGCCATATCAAATATGGCAGATGTCCTTCGTCATCCAACCCTACGCACCACATTAAGCGATGATCTTCAAAATCGGCGGCGCACTGCCGTTCGCACGATAATCCGGATACGCGATATTAGAGACAATCATCTCGGCACGGATTTATTTAGCGATCCCGCATGGAATATATTGCTCGATTGCTATGCCTCCGACTTGGATGGTCGGAGCGTTTCAGTTAGTGATGCCTGTGTTGCCTCGGGTGCACCTTATACAACAGCGCTGCGCTGGCTGCGCGCGCTTGAAGAACGCGGATTGATCAAACGAAAGGATGATACGACGGACCGGCGACGGGCTTTCATCATTTTGACGCCCCACGCGCGGACCACTGTTGAATCGCTCATTGATCGGACGATCCAGTCATTAAGTGGCCATACGAGCCCGCCGTTATAGGGAGCCCGCTAATGAAGGCTGGTCTCGCGTTCGGCATTGGCGGCGTCGTGTGCCTGTGAAGCAAGGGCTGCGGTCAGCACCATGCCCAGCCGATCGAATTCGTCGACCAGAATGCGCAACCTCTCGCACGCCGCTGCTATTGCTTCCAATCGCTCCACGAAGACCCCCCAAATTTTCGCCTCAATATTAATCATACGAAACCCTGGCAATTTTGATTTCGTTTTTAAGAGGTTAAGCAAAAATTGCATCGTCGGATTTCGGTTTGAGCCTACCTGCCGAGCGCCCCCATCCAATATGCTTAACGTCGCGCGCACCGAATTCTTGCGTGCGCCGAACAAATATGGAACAGCAATGAAATGCTGACTCACTTCCAAACGCATCGGTTCACCGAATGCTGACCCACATAAGCGTTCGTGGCGCGCGCGAACATAATCTCAAAGACATCAGCCTCGACATCCCGCGCGAGACGTTGACAGTGATCACCGGCCTGTCGGGATCGGGCAAGTCCTCGCTCGCCTTCGACACCATCTATGCCGAGGGGCAACGGCGTTATGTCGAGAGCCTGTCCGCCTATGCGCGCCAGTTTCTCGAGCTGATGCAGAAACCCGATGTTGATCATATCGAAGGGTTGAGTCCCGCGATCAGCATTGAGCAGAAGACGACATCGCGCAATCCGCGCTCGACCGTCGCGACCGTGACCGAAATTTACGATTATATGCGCCTGCTCTGGGCGCGTGTCGGCGTGCCTTATTCGCCGACTACCGGCCTGCCGATCAGTGCACAGCAGGTCAGCCAGATGGTTGATCGTGTGATGACATTGCCTGAAGGAACGCGCCTGTTTCTGCTCGCCCCAGTCGTCCGCGGGCGCAAGGGCGAATATCGCAAGGAGCTGCTCGAATGGCAGAAAGCGGGCTACACCCGCGTGCGCATCGACGGCGTGTTTTACGAAATCGACGACGCGCCCGCGCTCGACAAGAAATACAAGCATGACTTGGAAGTCGTGATCGACCGGATCGTTGTTCGCGATGGCATAGAGTCGCGGCTCGCGGATAGTTTTGAGCAGGCACTGAAGCTGGCGGATGGGCTGGCCTATGTGGATCCGGCCGATATTTCTCCCCTCCCGGCCTTCCGGGAGGGGTCGGGGGTGGGCACCTCCGTCAAGCAAGAGCCGATTTCAGGGGACAAAGAACCCCACCCCCAGCCCCTCCCGGAAGGCCGGGAGGGGAGCAAGAAACTGGTTGCTGGCGAATATGCACCCGAAGGCCGCATCACGTTCAGCCAGAAATTTGCTTGTCCGGTCAGCGGCTTCATGATTGCCGAAATCGAACCACGCCTGTTCAGCTTCAACGCTCCGCAAGGCGCGTGTCCCGCCTGCGACGGTCTCGGCGAAAAGCTCCATTTTGATCCGCAGCTTGTTGTCCCCAACGAAAATCTGAGCATCAAGAAAGGCGCGGTTGTGCCGTGGGCAAAATCCAACCCGCCCTCGCCCTATTACATGCAAGTGCTCGGCAGTCTCGCGACGCATTTCGAGTTCAGTCTCGACACGCCGTGGAACGAGCTGCCCGAACACGTCGTGACCGCCATTCTTTACGGCACCAAAGGCGTGCCGGTTGTCCTGAAATTCATCGATGGGCGCAAATCCTATGAAGTGAAAAAGCCATTCGAAGGCGTCATCGGCAATCTCGACCGGCGGATGCTGAGCACCGAAAGCGCGTGGATGCGTGAGGAGTTGAGCAAATACCAGAATGCGCAGCCGTGCGAAGTTTGCGCAGGCGCGCGGTTGCGGCCCGAAGCACTGGCAGTGAAAATCGCGGGCGAGGACATCAGCATGTCGACGCGCCGCGCGGTCGGTCCCGCACTGGCATTCTTCGAAGCGATGCCCGCCAAGCTGACCGATCAACAGAACCAGATTGCCGAACGCATATTGAAAGAGATTGTCGAGCGACTTGGGTTTCTCAACAATGTCGGGCTCGATTATCTGAACCTCGACCGGACATCGGGGACGCTGAGCGGCGGAGAGAGTCAGCGCATCCGCCTCGCCTCGCAAATCGGGAGCGGGTTGTCGGGCGTGCTCTACGTCCTCGATGAACCGAGCATCGGATTGCACCAGAAGGACAATGACCGGCTGCTCATTACGCTGCGCCGCCTGCGCGATCTCGGCAATACCGTGATTGTCGTCGAACATGACGAGGATGCGATCCGCACCGCCGATCATGTTGTTGATATGGGGCCGGGGGCGGGGGTGCATGGTGGCGAAATCGTGGCGCAGGGGACGTTGCAGGATATCCTTGACTGTGAAACCAGCCTGACCGGCGATTACCTCAGCGGTCGTCGTTCGGTGCCGATCCCCGCAAAGCGCCGCAAGGGCAATGGCAAGAAGCTGACCGTCCGGGGGGCGCGGGCCAACAATTTGAAAGACGTGACCGCGAGCATCCCGCTCGGCACCTTTACCTGCGTCACGGGAGTCAGCGGCAGCGGCAAGTCGAGCTTCACTATCGACACGCTGTACGCGGCGTCGGCGCGGGCGTTGAACGGAGCGCGGATGTTGGCGGGGCATCATGAAAAGATCGAGGGATTACAATATCTTGATAAGGTGATCGACATTGACCAGTCGCCGATCGGCCGCACCCCGCGCAGCAACCCCGCGACCTACACCGGCAGCTTCACGCAAATCCGCGACTGGTTCGCAGGCCTCCCCGAAAGCGCGGCGCGCGGTTACAAACCCGGGCGTTTCAGCTTCAATGTCAAAGGCGGGCGCTGCGAAGCGTGCACCGGCGACGGCCTGATCAAGATCGAAATGCACTTCCTGCCCGACGTCTATGTGACGTGCGACGTGTGCCACGGCGCGCGCTACAACCGCGAAACACTTGAGGTGAAATTCAAGGGCAAAAGCATTGCCGACGTGCTCGACATGACCGTCGAGGATGCGGTCGAATTCTTCAAAGCCGTGCCCGGCATCCGCGACAAGATGGCGATGCTACTCGAAGTCGGCCTTGGCTATGTCAAAGTCGGCCAGCAAGCGACGACGCTGAGCGGCGGCGAGGCACAGCGCGTCAAACTCGCCAAGGAATTGAGCCGCCGCGCGACCGGCCAAACGCTCTACATCCTCGACGAGCCCACCACCGGGCTTCACTTCGAGGACGTCCGCAAACTATTGGAAGTGCTCCACGCGCTCGTCGAACAAGGCAACAGCGTGGTCGTGATTGAGCATAACCTCGAAGTCATCAAAACGGCGGACTGGGTGATTGATTTGGGGCCGGAGGGCGGAGTCCGTGGGGGTGAGATTGTGGCGGTGGGGACACCGGAGAGTGTCGCCAAAGAACCGCAGAGTTATACGGGGCATTATCTGGCGCCGCTGTTGGGGATGAAGAGTGTGGTGGGAGACAGGCCTTGACAATCCGGTTAAACGTATATACGTAAATAGCAGTTACCTATGATTTAGCAAAGCGCGACAAGACGCTCGAAGAGCGAGGACTGGACTTCGCCGATGCGCAGACTGTGTTCGACAGCCTGCTTATTGAAAACCTCGATTTGCGGTTCGATTATGGTGAAGCGCGGTTCATTACCGTGGGTTTGATCCGCGACCGGATGATCGTGGTGGTTTGGACAAGGCGTGGCGCGGATCGTCACATCATTTCGATGAGGAAGGCCAATGACCGAGAACAGCGCCGTTATGGCAAGCAGTTGGGTTGATCCCGATGACGCGCCGGAATTAGACGATTACTGGTTCGACCGCGCCGAAATCCGCATCGGCGAGCGGGTCATCCGCAAAGGCCGCCCGCCGGGCGAGACGAAAACATCGGTATCGCTGCGCATCGACAACGACGTTCTCGCCGCCTTCCGCGCCGAGGGGCCGGGCTGGCAGTCACGTATGAATGCGGTGTTGAAGAAGGCGGCGGGAGTTTAGCCGCGTTGTGCGCAAGGTAACACAATAATGTAAAACCAACGATTAAGTCGAATGCTTGACTTAACCAATGTGCAACCTAACTTGGTTTGATGGGGGCTAATTCTGTTAAAGCTTTTGTGGAACGCTTACTTCCAGAAGGGTCAATCCGGTCTGTGGATAGAGGCGCGCCCAAGAATTGGGACGTATTGCCAGAAAGTCCTATTGACGTATTTGCCGTGACGGCGACGCTAATTGAGCGAAGCGGGGCTTATCGTCATGTCATCAAGCCGTCGACGAAAGCTGGAGAATCCCATAAAGACTATTTTCATCTGTCGACCCTGCGAACGGTGCCTTGGATGCGCATTGCGCGGGCTTGGGGAGCCGGGCTTCATCCGGCAACAGAGCGCGGCACGCCGACGTGGCGTTTGTTCGCCGATAATGCGAAAATCGAATATCCAGAAAAGGATTACGCCGAGCGAGATCGCTTTCGAGGAGCATTCAAAAAGGAATATCTCAGCTTCGCAGACCTTGAGAATATTAACACCGAGCCGTTGCAGGCGCTTTGGACCATTTTGTACAAGGATTACGGCGACCGTAAGATTGTCGACGATGGCGATGACGCAGAATGGTGGCAATCGGCGATTTGGCTGATGACGCTGGCCGATATGGCCTGTTCGGGTGTCGGCTTTTGGCCGCGCAAGCGCAATGGTGAGCAGTCGGCGGCGACGTTCGTCCAACAAACTGTGCTTGATATGGCAAAAAGTCGGGAGACGAGCGACGATAGCAATGACCATGGCATGCTGACAACGCTCGCCAGTGATCTTGTTGACACCAGTTTTTGCGCTGTGCTGCCTAAAACGCGCACATCGGCGCTCGGCTGCACGTTGCGATCAATGACGCACAATCTTGCGCTACTGCCATCACCGGGCTTGGTCGAAGCACGCTGGCGGATACCAAGCAAACCGCCGCCGCGGCCAACACTCACGGGTCAAAAAGATCAAGATGGCAGTAAGTCACTGAACGTCCTTTTTGTACCATTCCCATATCGCTTTGGCGCCAAATGTTTCGTACCGAATGGCGAGATTGTTTCGGAACATGGCAATCAGTGGGGATATTTTTATGTCGAGCAACGCTGGCTTGACCGGAAAGGCGAGCCTCCCGGTGACGATAACACATCCGCGAACGAGCTTTTGAAATTTGTAAAGAGCCTGATGGAGCGCAGCAAAGCCGACATGAATGAAATACATGCCATTGTCTTTCCCGAATTTGCGCTGAATGGACATGTTTTTGATATTCTTTCCAAAGAGTTGTTCAAGGACCAGGCACTTGAGTTTATAATCGCCGGCTTGAGCGAGGAAGCGCACGGCGCGGACTCAAACCCGTCCGCGCCAAAAAGAGGAAATTTTGTCGCGGTTCGGGCGAGACCCGAAGCGCGAACAACCGACAAGTGGATGGGGAACCATTCGCGCGAAAAACATCATCGGTGGAAACTCGATGCGCGTCAGGTCGAACGCTATGGCCTCACCAACAGTCTCGATCCGAGCGCCAATTGGTGGGAATCGATCCCCTTGGGACGCCGGACAATCGACTTTTTTGTGCCGCGGGCGGGAACGGCGTTGACCGTGCTGATTTGCGAAGACCTGGCGCGCGCCGACCCCGTGCAGACGGTCGTTCGGTCGGTGGGGCCGAACCTGGTGCTAGCGCTTTTGATGGATGGGCCCCAGCGCAAAGTGCGTTGGCCGGGCCATTATGCCGGTGTTTTGGCGGATGATCCCGGATGTTCGGTCCTTACGGTGACATCGCTCGCGTTGATCGCACGGGGCATGACGTCCGACACTGACCAGAGCCGGAGTGTCGCTTTTTTCAAAAACTCTCTTGGCGTCGAGCGCGAACTGTTTCTACCGCAGGGATCGCATGCTTTGGCGTTGCGTTTGACAGCACGCACGAAAGCCGAACATTCGCTTGACGGACGCAGCGACGGTGGCGCAGCGTTCATCTGGGAATTGCGCGAGGTGACGCCCGTGCGCGGTGAAGTGGATGACTCAACGCGGTGGATCGTCGAGGGATCGACTTGAAGTCTCCGGCTCACTGGACGTTAAGAAATTTTACGATAAACAGATATCAATTGGAGAAGTGACATGGCGTTGGCCGAACGAAGCAAAGCGGACGTGGAGAGGTTAGTGCGCAACACAGCCGAGTATTCCAGAACTGTTGAAGCGCGAAACGCTGTCCCGCTGCTTCAGGGTGACGCGCTCAAAGCGATGATCGACGCGGCATCAAAGATTGATTTATCGAAAGTCGGTTCGAGCACCGCCGAGTCCTAAATTCGAACTGTCCTGCACGAACCGATATGGTTATCTGAATTGCCCTTACTGATTCGGAAAGGGCAAACCACATGACCAAAGACGAGCGCATACTCGCCTATGCGCCGCCTGCGTCGGACTTCACGCCGGTGCCGCGGCGGACGCGGGCGCAGGATGGGTGGAGCGAGGCAAAGCAGCGCGGGTTTATTGCGGCGCAGGCCGAAACGGGGAGCGTGCGGCGCGCGGCGAAGACTGTGGGGATGAGCTTTGCCAGCGCTTATCATTTGCGCAAGCACCGGCTGGCGGAGAGTTTTTCGGCGGCGTGGGACGCGGCGGTCTCAACCAGAGTGAATCAAGTCTATGACATATTGGTCGAGCACAGCGTTCACGGCGTACCCGAGCCGGTGTTTCACGCGGGCGAGGTGGTCGGTGAGCGGCGGCGCTATGACCCCCGGACGATGCGCTGGGTCGTCGAACGCGGCGGTCAAGGAGCAGGGGGTCTTGAGGAGATCAACGAACAGCGCACGCGCGCGGCGGCGGACCAGGCGGCGTGGCTCAAAACGGCGGATGATTATGAAGCCGCTGGCAATCTAAAAAGTGCGGCCTATTATCGCGAAGAGCATCCGATGCGCGGATGGGCGATACGGCAGGAGCTGATCGCAAAACTGGACGAGCTGACGCGGAACGACATGACGTATGAAATCGGCCCCGATCCGGCCAAGCGCGCCGCCTATGAATTGCTTCACGGGCCGGTCGACTGGGGCGCTTATGAAATACCTATTATGTCTTTTCTGTGAAGCGCTTCACTTTCACCGGCAAATCCTTGCCCTTGGTCCGGCGGGAAGGGATTTGCACGGGGTGCTTTTTCTTCCACGCGGCCCAGGTCATCGGGCCGTCGGGGGTGTCGATCAGGTGATTGTCGAGATCGTCGCTCATGCTCTTTCTCCAAAGGGCCAATCGGTCACGTCACTCGCCCACAGCGCCCACCACACTGCCACGGGCTGAAACAACAAGCGCGGGCCGTGGTACCACCAGCTCATATCGACGCCGCCAATCGCAATATCGCTGATGGCATGATTGATGTTCGCGGGAAAGACAGCGACGGCGTAGAGGGCAAGAGCAATGCCCGCCGCCCGGCGCAGTCCGGACACGAACGCCAGCGCGATGGCTCCGGCGATCTCGCACAGGCCGGTGACGAACACGACGGCCTCGGGCAGCGGCACCCACCCGGGCGTGATCAGCACAAACCCGGCGGGCGCGCGGAGATGAATCACCCCCGCCGCGCCATATAGCACCGCGAGCAGGAAGCGCAGTGCCGTGCGCATCTCAGCCCTTGATCGTGGCGATACCGACAGGGTTGGCTTTGGTCGAAGGATTCGAGGCGTTTTGCTTGGGGGCTTTATCAGCCTTGGGCTTACGCGTTTCCTTGTTGGTCTTTTTCTGGCTCTTGGCCATGGAGCATTCCTTAATGACGATGAACGCCTCACTTAGAGCGCGGCGTCATCCAAAGCGAGCGGCAATCGTTTCGAACACCGCCGGGTGAAGCGGCGACAGAAACCGGCAGCCGAACGCATGCCCACCACGCCACGCGACAACAGCCTCAAGCGGTTGCAACGTGGGAATTGTCAGGAACACGCGCGTGCCAACGGCGAAACCGTAAAAACTTTCGAACCGAAACCCAGTGGCTGACAGGTCGACAAGATCAATGTCGATGCGCGCTGATCCCACTTCGCGGACCAGCGCACGGATGTCGACACGGCGGCGTTCAGCGGCGCGCGCTTCCTGCATTTGGCGGGCTGCGTTCATGGATACCAAGAACGGCAGTGCCGCCGCCCGGTTTAGCGCGCCTGTATCGTGAGTAGGGGCGGCTTCGAAAACAGGCGGAACTTGGCATAGGCCAAACGGACATGAGTGATATTGCGGCGCTTGCCGTTCAGGTTGAGCGCGCGGGTGCATTCGCCCGGCGAGAGAAGCGCAGCAGCCTGCATATCTTGGCGCGTGCCGTTGGCATAATCGACATCAACGTCGATGAGACGTACCGGACGACGATTGGCGCACAAACGGATGGCGCGAAACCGTTCATTACCGCGCACCGCAATGACATCACGATCAAGCCCGCCGTTGACTGCGCGCGAGCCGATGGTTTCCCAACCACGCTGCGCATTCGCAGCCGACGGGATGGCGATCGCGGCCGACGTAACGGCGATGGCAAAAACAGTTTTAGACAAAGTCATGCAATGGTCCTTTGATTAACACATGCCAAACCTGTGCGGTCGGCATTTGTTTCATCAACGGACCAGCAATAAAAACCCTGTGTCGATCAGCGAATGCCGAGACGATGCGCGATGAAGATTAAAATCATGGCACCAATAACCGATAAGACGAAGCCGGCCTTGTTCAATTGCCCGGTGTCCTTTGCTTTGGTGAAAAGCGAGCCGATAAATCCGCCCGCGAACGACCCCGCGATGCCAAGCAAAATGGTCATCCACCAGCTCATATCGACCGCACCGGGATAAAAGAAGCGCGCCAACGCGCCCGAGATAAAGCCAACGACGATCCAGCCGATGATATTGAACATGAGGCGACCCTTCCCTGTGGTTAGTATGTAATACAGTGACGCGAGCGCGGGGCGATTGCAAGAGCGACTTATCCACAGATCAAGTTTAGTATTACAGTATAAAACCGGCAAAAGTGCCAAGTTCAGGTTTTTCCGAGGTTTTTCAGTCACGATCATGACGTCAAAATGTCATCTTGGTGTAACATTTGAGGCAGACCGTTCAATGGTGAGGCAAAGCGATTCGTTTGGGGCAGCCTCACAGCTTGCTGATGGACGAGCATTTTTGCGGGCCACAAGGGCTCCACGGCATCGACAGACAAGCGTTGGTGAACGCCGCGCATCCGGCGCGGAACGACATCGTCTGTGATCAGGAAAAAGGCCTATGAGCGACGTAATCATGGGTCAGCTTGAGGGACACTATTATGTGCGTCGAGTTGATGATCCACCGTTGCAGCATCGAGCGAGCCCGTCATGCCGATTCGCACGAACAGTCAGCGTGCGAAAAAGAACTGTTTGAAGAATTTGCCCGAGTTGCACGGGAGCGCGATGATGCCCGAACGCTCGTGCTTTATCATTGCCCCGATCACCGGTGGCATGACCCGAGGCACAAAGAACAGGCGTTCTTCGAAGATGCCGATCGAGCCGAACAGCGTTCAGTCAAGGCAACCCTTCGCCGCGCCCGACGCGCATGGTGGAAAGCGATGCTTTTGCGGCCTTTCCTTTAGAGCAACCACTGAGCTCTTGATACAAAGCCGTGTGGCGCGCAGCATCTGGGATGAGCGGATAGGGAGGCGGGCGATGGATGCACGGCGAGTGCAGACGCGTTTGGTCGCGCTGGGGTTTCCGATTGGCATTGACGGCGATTTTGGCGGTAAATCCTATGCTGCGTTGATGAGTCATATTGGCGAGCGCGCTGCGACGGATCCGCTGCGGCTGGAATTGGGCAAAGCTGCCGACCGGCATTTCCCAGGCGCTGGTATCACCAGTGCCCTACAAATCGCGCATGCTCTGGCGCAGCAATGTGTTGAAACCGGAAAGTTCGGGACGCTGGTGGAAAATTTGAATTATCGCGTTCAGGGCTTGCTGGATACATTCAAGCGGAGCCGGATCAGCGCTGCGGATTGTGAACGGCTAGGACGCGAGCCCGGTGAACCGCCGCTATCGCCCGCGCGACAGGAAGCCATTGCCAATATCCTTTACGGTGGGGCGTTCGGACGCGATCAGCTGGGCAACACACAGCCTGGCGATGGCTGGCGCTTTCGCGGGCGCGGGGCGAAACAAACGACGGGGCGTTTTAACTATGGACGCGTGAAAGCCCTGACCGGACTCAATGTTATCGCCAATCCCGCGCTGCTTGAAGACCCGGACAATGGCATGCGCGCGGCATGTATTTTCTGGACTGACAAGCATTGCAACAACTTTGCCGATGCCGACGATATCGACGGCCTGACCCAAGCAATCAATGGTGGAACCAATGGCATTGTCGAGCGGCGTGCGGCGCTGGTGCGCGCGAAGGCGATTCTGCTTTAGCGCGCAAGCAGCGCGGCAATTTCATCGAAGCTGTGGGCAATGTCATGCGCGCCGCGTCCGCTGAGTAGGTTCGCATGGCCGTCGCGGCAATGACGGCCGACAGCTAAGCCAATGACATGGGCGCCCGAAGCGACGGCGCCGGTGACGCCGATGACCGAGTCTTCGATGATTAACGTTCGTTTTATGTCGGCACCGATGGCCGCAGCGGCATGACAATAAATGTCAGGGGCGGGTTTGCCGCGCGTCACATGCTCGCGGCCCGAATAGATATGATCGCCAAACGCCGCGCGCAGGCCGATGTGGTCGAGATGGCGGGTGATCCACGCCGTCGTGCTCGATGAGGCGATGGCGCGGGGGCAGGCGGGCGAAAGCGCGCGGACAAACGTGATCGCGCCGGCAACAGCGTCAAGGCCCTCACGCATAACGCGGTCGTCTTCGATTTTGCGGGCGTCGAAAAAAGCGTCCGGAATGCGGCGGCCAATCCAATTCTCGACGGCATTGTCGAAGTCAAGACCGCCGAGGCCGGTGAACGTATCAAGCGCTTGATCAATGGTTGTCGGGTGGCCGAGCGCAGTGAGCGCCGCAGCAACTTGCAGGGCGCTGACATATTCGCTTTCGATCAGGACGCCGTCGAAATCGAAGATGATGGCATCGAAATTCACGTGCGCGCGCCAAATAATGCCGTTCCGACGCGGATGTGCGTGGCGCCGAGTTTGACCGCCGTTTCATAGTCACCCGACATCCCCATGCTGAGGGCGTCGAGACCGTTGTCACGGGCGATTTTTGCCAGGAGAGCGAAGTAAGGCGCGGGCTCGAGACCAGCGGGGGGCACGGCCATGAGCCCGATAATGTTCAGCCCCGCGGCGCGGGCTTTGGCGAGCAATGCGGGAACGTCGCCGACCGGACAGCCGCCCTTTTGATCTTCGTCGCCGATGTCGACTTGAAGGAAGCAAGCGGGTTTGCGGCCCGCCTTTTCCTGCGCTTTGCCCAGCGCAGTGACCAGTGACGACCGATCAACCGAATGGATAGCATCAAACAGCGCAACAGCTTCATCAGCTTTGTTCGATTGCAATTGCCCGACAAGATGCAGGCGGATGTCGGGCGTAGCGGCGACCAGCGCAGGCCATTTCGATTGTGCTTCTTGAACCCGATTTTCGCCGAAATCGCGCTGTCCGGCAGCGATCAAAGGTGCGATCTCTTCGGCGGATTTCGTCTTTGAAACCGCAATCAATGTCGTTGCGTTGCTCGGGCGGCCCGCCAGTTTCAATGCGTTAGCGATTACAGTGCGGACGCTTGCCAGGCGTGTTTCGGGATCAGACATTCCGGCGCTATACGCAGGCCGATGCACCGCCGCCACCCGCTCCCCAAAATCTGGCTGATGACGGATCCACGCATTGACGACCTGAGTGCAGCGATCCGGCGGTTACCGCGAGGGACAGGGATTGTTTTCCGGCACTATGAGTTGGCTAAAGGCGCGCGGCGGCGGCTGTTCAGAGTTGTAAAAATGCTGGCAGCGGGGCGGCATATGCTGTTGCTTGCCGACAAGCCGGGTATCGCATGGCAATGGGGCGCTGATGGCGCGCATAGCCGATCCCGGCACTGCTCGCGGGGAATTCGCACGGTCGCTGTGCACAATGCGTGCGAGGCGGCGATGGCCAAGCGGATTGGCGCGGACCTGATTTTCGTATCGCCGGTGTTTACCACGCAGTCGCATCCGCGTGCGCATATGATTGGCGCGGTTGGCCTGGGGCGGATCGCTGGAAAGATGCGGGGGCGAACGATTGCGCTTGGCGGGATGAACGCAAAGCGCGCGAAATCTTTAGCGGCGCTCAATCTTTATGGCTGGGCCGCTATTGATGCTTTTAGAATTTGAAAGCCGTGCCGATATAAACGGCTTGGCTGTCCCGCCGTGCGTCGGTTGCCACCGGGCCGAGCCGGTCACGTTCCGAAGCCCGGTAACGAACACCCGCTGTCACATCGATATTGCGTGTCAGCGAATAGGATCCGCTCATGCCAATCGAAACGCCGGCATCGCCCGCAAGTGCTCTTGGCGTGTTAGGGGTTGCGCGGTCGGTGCCGAGCGCAACGCGCGTCGTGAATTTCTTGATGCTGTAGCTGACGCCGACATCAACGGCTTGCCGTCCGCCCAGCGTCCCCAGATCAACCTTTTCGACCGCGCCCGAGAACGCGAAGCGCTTCCAGCCGACCGCAACGCCGAGATCATAAGCAACCGGCATGATGCTTGTCGTCGGCGCGTTGACCAGTGCCATGCGCTCGCCGCCCGATGGCCCGCCCGTCGTCCGTGCGCGGACCGCAACAGTGACCGACCGGTTCAGGCGAACGCTGGCCGAAGCGGGCGTGAACCGCATCCCGCTCGACGAAATGCCACTGCGCGAAAGCAAGGCCGAAAGCCGTGCATCGGTATTCGCAGGCGTGAACGACCCCAAACCGCCGCGCGCGCCCAAGGAAACACGGGGTTTGAAAGCACGCAAATCATTCGATGCGCTGATCGCAGGAGACAGCACAAGCGCAAGCATGGAAAATGCCCCCGCCGATGCCCCCAGAACGATGCGTCTATTGCGCACGAATCGAATCCCCTTGCGTTGTCAAAATCAACATAGTGACTGTGCTACTCGCTACCAGTCCCCGCAGCATTTTACCATCGGCTGTTGCATATCGCACACACGGCTGAGTGCTTGCAGGGCGGACAACACGAGCTATAACGCGGCGACAGCGCAAAAGATGCGCGAAATTCAAGGATTGCCATGCCCCGCCGCCTTCATACTGCTCTCGCGATAGCACTCATCACAACTACGGCTGCGTGCGGCAGCAAGGAAAAGCCCGGGCGCATTGCCGATCTTGCGGCGTCGAAAGTCACGACCATCGGCATCAACGCCTATCTGTGGCGTGCGGCGCTCGACACCGTGTCGTTCATGCCGATCCTGCAAACCGATTCCAACGGCGGCGTGATCGTCACCGATTGGTATGTGAATCCGAATTCGCCGGCTGAGCGTATGAAGCTGACGGTGACGATCCTCGACCAGGATTTGCGCGCCGATGCCTTGCGCGTGGCCGCCTCGCGACAGGTGTTGACCAGCGGACAATGGAGCGACGCACCGGTGCAGGCCGCGACGGTCCAGAAGCTCGAAGACATCATCCTGACCAAAGCGCGCGACCTGAGGCGCAGCGCCGTCGCGGGGTGAGCCGCCAATTGACAGAGCGCTTCAACCCGCTGGCCGCTGATGCGCGCTGGCAGAAAGTCTGGAATGAGCGCGGCACATTTACCGCAGACGCCGACGCGTCCGCAAAGCGTGCTTATGTGCTTGAAATGTTTCCCTATCCGTCGGGGCGCATCCACATGGGCCACGTCCGCAATTATGCGATGGGCGACGTGCTGGCGCGCTACAAGAAGATGACCGGCCATGCCGTGCTTCACCCGATGGGGTGGGACGCATTCGGGATGCCCGCCGAAAATGCCGCGATGGAAAAAGGCGTGCATCCCGGCGACTGGACACGCGCGAATATCGCGGCAATGCGCGCGCAGTTGAAGCGGCTGGGCCTTGCGATTGACTGGACGCGCGAGCTGTCGACGTGCGAACCCGACTATTACGGGCATGAGCAGGCGCTTTTCCTCGATCTTTACAAAGTAGGGCTGGTTTATCGGCGCGAGTCACAGGTCAACTGGGATCCGGTCGACATGACCGTGCTCGCCAATGAGCAGGTCATCGACGGGCGTGGCTGGCGGTCGGGCGCGCTGGTCGAAAAGCGCAAGCTTAACCAGTGGTTCCTGCGGATCACCGATTTTGCCGAGGATTTGCTCGAGGGGCTGAAGGGCCTTGATCAGTGGCCCGACAAAGTGCGGCTGATGCAGGAAAACTGGATCGGCAAGTCAGTCGGGATGCGCGCGTCGTTTGCGTTAAGCGACGGTTCGGACAGTATCGACGTGTTCACGACGCGGCCCGACACAATTTTCGGTGCGAGTTTCGTCGCGATTGCGTGTGATCATCCGCTGGCTCAGTTGCTGGCAGCAAACCGCTATGCGCTTGACCAGTTTATCGAACAGTGCAAGCTGGGCGGAACGACAGCCGCAGAGATTGAAACGGCGGAAAAGCTGGGCTTCGACACCGGCCTGACGGTCGAACACCCGTTTGATGAGGCGCTGAAACTGCCCGTCTTCGTCGCGAATTTCGTGCTCATGGATTACGGTACCGGCGCCGTCATGGGCGTTCCCGCGCACGACCAGCGCGATCTGGACTTTGCGCGGAAGTATGAATTGCCGGTCCGGCGCGTTGTCGCTGATGGCGACGTGGTCGATCCCTATTTCGGTGGCAACGAAGCCTTTAATGGCCAGGGCATGCTGGTGAATTCAGGTTTTCTCAACGGTATGGACGTCAAAGAGGCCAAAGCCGCCGTCATCACGCGCGGCGAGGCCGAGGGCTGGGGCGAGGGGCAGACGCAATACCGGCTGCGCGACTGGGGTGTGTCGCGGCAACGCTATTGGGGGACGCCGATCCCGATCATCCATTGTGATTTTTGTGGCGTCATGCCCGTGCCACGTTCGCAGTTACCATTGGTGCTGCCCGAGGATGTGACGTTCGACATTCCCGGCAATCCGCTTGACCGGCATCCGACTTGGAAGAATGTGCCCTGCCCTAATTGCCGCGAACCCGCGCGGCGTGAGACCGATACGCTCGACACGTTCGTCAATTCATCGTGGTATTTCATACGCTTCGCCAGCCAGCCCAAGGACAAGCCATTCGACCGCGAAGAGGCCGAGAAGTGGCTGCCGGTGGGGCAATATATTGGCGGGGTCGAGCATGCGATCCTGCATCTTCTCTATGCGCGGTTCTGGACGCGGGCGTTACAGTATATCGGGCGGTTGGGGATTGCCGAGCCGTTCGCGGGCTTGTTCACGCAGGGGATGGTGACGCACGAGACTTATTATAAGACCAACTTTACGCCGGGTTACGAAGGGGCAGATCCGTTCACGGCAATTCAGCAGTGGCTTGCTCCAACCGAAGTTGAGTGCCGGGGTGAGAAATGGTTCGAAGTTGAAACAGGCCTAGAGATTCACCGTGGCCGCATTGAGAAAATGTCGAAGTCGAAGAAGAACACGGTCGATCCCGAACCGATGTTCGACACTTATGGTGCGGATGCGGTGCGCTGGTTCATGCTGTCCGACAGCCCGCCCGAGCGCGATCTGCCGTGGTCCGAAGCGGGGATCGAAGGGACATGGAAATTCGTCCAGCGGCTATGGCGTTTGTTCGAAGCGCCGCGCGGCAACAGCGGCGAGGATAAAGACATCGACCGCGCGCTGCACCGCGCCATCGATGGCATCGGCAAGGACATCGACGGCCTTCAGTTCAACAAGGCGGTCGCGCGCGTCCATGCGCTGGCCAACGCCATTGAAAAGGCCGCACCTTCCGCCTCACGCGATACCGCGATCACCACGCTCGTCCGCCTGATCGCGCCGATGCTCCCGCATCTCGCCGAGGAGGCCTGGGCGACAATGGGCCATGACGGCTTGGTTGCCGATGCGGTATGGCCCGAGGCCGATCCGGCGTTGTTGATCGATGACGAAGCGACCATCGCGGTGCAGGTCAACGGCAAGCTCCGCGATACGATCACCGTTGCCAAAGGGACGCCGAAGGACGCGCTTGAGGCCCTCGCGCTCGGGTCCGCCAACGTGGTGCGCTTCCTCGAAGGCGCGACGCCGAAAAAGGTCGTCGTTGTGCCCGATCGTCTGGTAAACGTGGTTGTATGAGGTGCACTTCCCACAAAAACCCGCGCACCCTGAGCTTGTCGAAGGGCTGTCCTTCTTCCGGTGACATAGCGCAGAAGAAGGACAAGGCTTCGACAAGCTCAGCCCGAACGGTTTTGGGATTGGCGGTTGCCCTCACCCTATCCGCTTGTGGGCTGCGTCCGCTATATAGTGGCGGTACGAACGGCTTGGTCGCGCACACATTGCAGGGCATCGACGTGACCCCCATCGAAGGCGGCAAATCAGGCTGGCTGGTGCGCAATGCGCTGACTGACCGGCTCGGCAGTACGGGCACCAAGCAATATCGCCTTGATGTCGAGCTGGATGACAAAATCGAAGGGTTCGGCGTGCGCAGCGATGACACGGTGACACGCGAACGGCGGACATTGCGCGCGCGCTACAAACTGGTTGATGCGAGCGGCAAGGTTTTGCTCGACGCAACGGCAGGATCAGATGTCGGGATTGATGTTGTGTCGTCCGAATATGCCACCATCGCGGCGGAAAATACCGCACTTGAACGACTGTCGGGGATCGTTGCTGATCAGATTGTCGCGCGGATTGCGCTCTATGCCCGCGACGCGCCCGCTCCGTGAAGGTCAAAGAGCCCCAGATTACCAAGGCGCTCGATAATCCCGACGGCGCGGTCCGGCTTTACCTGCTTTACGGTCCCGATGATTCAGGATCGCGTGCGCTCGCCAGCCGCCTTGAGCGTGCGATGGGCCCGGAGGCCGAGCGGATCGACCTCGATGGATCGACGTTGAAGGACGACCCTGCGCGGTTGGCGGACGAAGCGGCGTCGTTCTCGTTATTCGGGGATAAGCGCCATATCCGTGTGACCGGCGGTGATGACTGCGCCAATGCAGTTATCGCGCTGCTCGAAGCCGACGCGGTGGGCAATCCTGTCGTGATGATTGCGGGCGCGTTGAAACCAACGTCGGCCTTGATGAAAGCGGCGCTCGACCATCCCGCCGTCTTGGCGTTTCAGGGGTATAAACCTGAAGGTGTTGGGCTGGAGACACTGGCAGTCAGTATCGGGCGGACGTGCGGGCTGCGGTTGCATCCGGGCGTTGCGGCGCAGCTTGGCGCGAACTGTCTTGGCGACCGTGCAGTGCTTGAGCGAGAGATCGAAAAGCTGGCGCTTTATCTCGATGCCGCGCCTGACCGACCGCGTGAGGCGAACGAGGACGCCTATGCCGCCATTGGCGCGGATTTGGGAGAAGCCGATACGGGCCGACTTGTCAACGCAGTGCTCGGCGGTGACTTGGCTGTGCTGACCGAGGAATTGAGCGAAGTTGAGGCGGCGAACGGCTGGGTGCCAGCCATGCGCGCGCTGCAACGGCGGCTTATCCTTCTCGCGCGGCTGCGGAGCGAGGTGGATGCCGGAAAATCGCCCAATGCCGCCATAGCGTCACTTGGTAAAGCGTTGTTTTTTAAGGAACAACCGCCGGTGACGGCGCAATTGTCGCGCTGGTCTTCGGCGCGATTGGCGACGGCCTCGGCGCGGCTTTTTGCGAGCGAAGGCGCGATCATGGCGAGCGGTACCGCAGGCCATGTGATCGCTGCTGAAGAGCTGATTGCGATTGCCCGGGTGGGGCAGCGACTCCGATAGTTTTCGTCATTGCAAGCAATGACGCAGGTTAAATCTTTTCACCGCTAAGGCGCTGGCAAATCATATCAAGCTGGTCAAGCGTTGCATAATGCAGGGTCACACTCCCCGCCCCCGCCTTGTGACTGATCCCGACGTTCAGACCCAGCAGGTCGCCCAATTGCCGCTGAAGCATGGCAATGTCTTCGTCGGGGACGGGGCCCGTCATTGATTTATATTCAACCGGACCGGGACGTTTGGCGCGCTTGATGATCTTTTCGACGTCACGGACCGACAGATTTTTGGCGACAATCTCTTGCGCCAGTGCCACGGCGTCGTCAGCACCGAGCAGTGCCCGGGCGTGACCCATCGAGAGCCGCCCGTCAGCAACCATCGAGCGGACGGGCGGCGGCAGATCGAGCAAGCGCATCAAATTGGCGACATGACTACGCGATTTGTGAACGATCTTGCCAAGTGCCTCTTGGCTGTGGCCGTGAAGTTCGATCAAACGCTTATACGCCTCCCCTTCCTCGATCGCGTTGAGGTCAGCGCGCTGGATATTTTCAATGAGCGCAACTTCGAGCGTGATGCCGTCATCAAATTCGCGGATAATGGCTGGAATCTGGTGCAATTGCGCCCGTTGCGCCGCCCGCCAGCGCCGCTCCCCCGCGACAATTCGGAATTTGTCGCCAAACGGGCGCACCACAATCGGCTGAAGCACCCCGCGCGACGCAATTGACGCCGCAAGTTCGTCAAGCGACTCACTATCGAAAAACCGGCGCGGCTGATCAGGGTCCGCCGAAATGTCAGCAATAGCGATTTCGCGGACACCATCATTGGCAGGACCGCGCTCGACATCGGTATCGCCGAGCAACGCCGACAGTCCCCGTCCCAAAGCGGGCGCGCGGCGTTTAGCTGTTATCGGCTCGGTCATGCTGCTGCTGCCGTCAGACGCGGCAGCCGCGCAATCAACTCGCGCGCGAGGCGGATATAAGCCTCTGACCCGGTACAGCGCATATCATAGACCAGCGCCGGCAACCCGTGGCTGGGCGCTTCGGACAAGCGAACATTGCGCGGGATGACCGTTTCAAACACGACGTTGCCAAGGCACGCCCGCACGTCTTGCGCGACTTGTTCGGTCAGGCGGTTGCGCCGATCATACATCGTCAGCGCAACGCCGAGAATCGAGAGGCCCGGATTGAACTTTGCGCGAATTCTCTCAATTGTTTGAAGGAGTTGCGATAATCCCTCGAGTGCGAAAAATTCGCATTGCAGCGGCACGAGCAGCGACTGCGCGGCAATCATCGCGTTGATCGTCAGCAGCCCAAGCGAAGGCGGACAGTCGATCAGGCAAATATCCCACCGCCCCGGCGGCGCGGCATTGAGCGCAGCGTCAAGCCGGTGGGTGCGGTTGTCATAGGCCACCAGTTCGACTTCGGCGCCTGACAGATCCACCGTGGCCGCAACAAGGTCGAGGCGGGGGACTTTGGTAGGCACCACCGCTTCGGCCAATGTGCAATCACCGGTCAGCAACTCGTAACTCGACCGCACCCGGTCCGAATGTTTGACGCCGAGACCGGTCGACGCATTGCCCTGAGGGTCGAGATCAATCAGCAGCACGCGCCAACCCGTCGCCGCGAGCGCCGTGGCCACATTAATCGCAGTCGTGGTCTTTCCCACGCCACCTTTTTGATTCGCAACACCGACGCAGATCATCGTTTGCTTTTCACCTTAATGTGCCGCCCGATCAGGATTTGGCTTTCCGGGTCCGTCACGCTTGCACGCGCTTGCCACTCACCTTGCCACGCGCACGGCAGTGACGCCAGTTCCCTTTGTGCGCTTTTTCCCTTTGGCAGCAACCAAACTGTCCCTTTATGGGCAAAAGGCAAAGCCATTTCGAGGAGCTTCGGCAGTGGCGCAACGGCGCGTGCGGTGATGAAATCGACAGGACTTGCGACGAGTTTCTGCACAGTCGATAGGGCAACGCGGACGTTGGAAAGACCCAGCGATTGCACGGTTTCTTGGAGGAATTGTGCACGGCGCGCGCGCGATTCGACGAGGATTGTCGGCGCGTCGGTCAGGATGGCTGTAACGATACCGGGAACGCCCGCACCGCTGCCGATATCGAGCCAGGTCCCCGCACCTGCCATTAAAACCAATTGCGCCGAATCGACAATGTGGCGTGACCAAAACATCGGTAGCGTGCTGGTGCTGACGAGATTTTGACTTTTCTGACCTTCGCGAACCAGCATGGCAAAGGCATCAAGCTTGTCGAGCGTTTCACGTGAAACATCAAAGTTTTCAACAAGCCACGCTCGTGCTTCGTCTTCCGTCAACGCATCGCCCCAGCGCGATTGTAGATGAGCAAAGCGGACAGCGCGGCGGGCGTAATTCCCGGAATACGCTCGGCGTCACCTAAGGTAGCCGGACGCGCCGCGTTGAGACGCTGGACCATTTCCGACGAGAGGCCCGCAATGGCATGATAATCGAGATCGGCGCGAATGTTGACATGCGGTGCCGCACGCCGCGATGCGACTTCGGCACGTTGGCGATCGACATAAGGCGCATAGCGGGCATCTTCGACCAATTCGTCGAGGACATCGTCCGCCAAAGTAGCAAGCGCGGGATCAGCTACGCGAACCGCAGCGGTATCAAGGCTGTGACGTCGGATTTGACTTGCAATCGAGCGGTCGCCGCCGAACGCCATGACCGATTCTGCCGTCGTTCGTGATGCTTCGCGTGCCGTCCAATGCGCTGTTCGGCTTTTACCGATCAGGCCGTGTGTCACACCAATGCCAGTCAACCGTGTCTCCGCATTATCGGCACGGAGGTGAAGACGGTGCTCAGCACGCGCGGTAAGCATCCGGTAAGGTTCAGTGACGCCTTGCAGGACAAGATCATCAATCATGACGCCGATATAACTTGTATCGCGTTCAAGGCGGAGGCGCGGCAGATTCAGGGCGGTGGCCGCTGCATTTGCTCCTGCAATGAGCCCTTGTGCCGCCGCCTCTTCGTAGCCCGTCGTTCCATTCACCTGGCCCGCCAGAAACAGCCCGGGCAGCGCCCGCGACTCGAGATGATGATCAAGCGCGCGCGGATCGAGATAATCATATTCGACGGCATAGCCGGGCTGCGCAATGATGACGCGGGCAAGGCCATCAATGGTTCGCAGCATCGCAAGCTGCACCTCGACTGGTAACGAAGTCGATATACCGTTTGGATAGACAAGGTGATCGTTACGACCTTCGGGCTCAAGAAAAATCTGATGCCCGTCGCGGTCACCAAAGCGAACCACTTTGTCTTCGATCGAGGGGCAGTAACGTGGTCCGCTCGCCTCTATTGCACCCGTAAACATTGGCGACTGATGCAGGGCGCAACGGATCACGTCATGCGTCGCCCGATTGGTCCGAGTGACCGCGCAGAACAATTGCGGGAGCGTACGTTTGCCGAGCGGTGACAGCGTCCAGTCGTCCTTGTCCGACGGCTGAACAGCGAGGCGACTCCAATCGATCGTTCGTCCGTCAAGCCGTGGCGGTGTGCCAGTCTTCAGCCGTGCAACGGGCAGGTCGAGTGCGCGGAGCTGTTGACCGAGAGTCGTTGCGGCAGGTTCTCCCGCGCGGCCCCCTTCAGTGATGGCATTACCGCAAAACATGCGCGCAGTGAGGAAAGTCCCCGTGGCGATGACGACGCTCGGTGCCTTTATGCACGTGCCGTCACGCAATGTAACGCCAGCGATCCGGCCTTCGCTGATCAACAACGATTCGACCTGCCCTTCGATAATCCCCAGGCCCGACTGCGCGGCGAGGGCAGCCTGTACCGCGTCGCGATAAGCGATCCGGTCGGCTTGGATGCGCGGCCCCTGCACTGCTTTGCCCTTGGAACGGTTGAGCATCCGGTAGTGGATCGCGGCCGCATCGCCCGCGCGGCCAATGATACCGTCGAGCGCATCAACTTCGCGGACCAGCTGCCCCTTGCCCACGCCACCAATTGCCGGATTGCACGACATCGCGCCCACGGTCGCACGCGCCATCGTGACCAGCGCCGCCCGAGCGCCCCGCCGCGCTGCCGCTGCCGCTGCCTCGCATCCGGCATGGCCACCGCCAATGATGATTACGTCGTAGGACATAGGAGGCGGTTACTACAATTGTTCCACGTGAAACAGCCTATTTCCCGATGCAAAACGTCCCGAACAGCGCATCGAGCATATTCTCTACCCCTGCCTGCCCTGTCAGGCGATCGAGCGCGAGACGGGCGCGGCGGAGATGTTCGGCGCTGAGGATTAGGTCATTGGTCGTCGCAGCTTCGCGGGCTTCGGTCGCCACCTCCAATAGGCAGGCGTGCTGGCGAGCGTTCAGGGCGATGGCGTCGGGCGCAGGCAGGACCGCTTTGGCAGCGCTAACGATGATTTCGATAAGCGCCGCGATCCCCGCGCCTGTCGTGGCAGAAACAGCGAGTCGGGGATCCGCTGCGGCTTCGGAAAGATCGGCCTTGGCGCGGATGGCGATCACGTCTGCACGATCAGGTGCGGCATCGGATTCACCGAGCCAGAGGACCAAATCGCTGCTCGCAACGATCGCTTCGGCGCGCGATATGCCGATGGCCTCAATGCTGTCATTCGTGTCGCTGCGCAGACCTGCTGTGTCAATGAAGACCAGCGGGAGGCCGTGAAGGGCAACGGGCACTTCAATAACATCGCGGGTGGTGCCGGCGATGGGTGACACGATAGCGGCGTCGCGTGATACCAACGCATTGATAAGTGTTGATTTTCCAGCATTTGGCGGTCCCGCAATTGCGACGCGGACACCATCGCGAAGACGTTCGGCGGGAGGATTGGCGAGGCGCGCTTCGATACGGGCTGCAATCGCGTTCAATACCGCCGCGCGCTCAGGCCAGGGGGAAACATCATCCTCATCGGCAAAATCGATCGCAGCCTCGACGCGCGCGGATGCCGCCAGCATTTCGCTCCGCAGCCCCTCGACAATGTGTGACAACCCGCCCGAGGCCATCGCCAGCGCTGACCGCCTTTGATGTTCGGTTTCAGCAGCAAGCAAATCCGAAAGTCCTTCAGCTTCGGAAAGGTCGATGCGGCCATTTTCAAACGCGCGCCGCGTGAATTCACCTGGCTCAGCGGGGCGGAGGCCGGGAATTCCGGCGATTGCAGCACTGACAGCAGCGATCGTTGCGCGCCCACCGTGAAGGTGAAGTTCAACCAGATCCTCACCGGTTACGCTATCCGGACCGGGAAAGCGCAGTACCAACGCTGAATCAAGTTGATCACCACGGACCCGCAATATCCGTAGCGCGGCATAACGAGGCTCGGGCAATCCAATTGTTGTTAGCGCGCCCAGCGCCGTATCAGCGCCCGGGCCGCTAATCCGCATCACCGCAATTGCGGCAGGCGGCGCACCGCTCGACACCGCGAAAATTGTGTCATTCACTTCTTGGCGACGCTCGTCACCTGATCAAGCAACCCCTGCCACAATTTCATACCAGTATCGCCCATTGGGGACCAGCTTTTGAGCATCGACATCATGATATCGGGCGAAACGCCATTCTTCATCGTGTCCTTCAACTGCGCCATCATCGCATCATGGATGGGTGCCATGTCGGGGAGGCCCATCAGGCGGCGTGCTTCCTCGGGCGTGCAATCGACTTCGACATTGACCTTCATCTCAGACTCCTTTTGGGCCGCAGCTCAGCCCATCATTGCAAAGACATAACGGCCGACCCCCAATTCGGGATGGACCCAGCCATCATAGATCATTTTACCCGCGACATAGACGATCACGGCCATGCCGACCCACGCAATCCATTTATAGCGTTCGATATATTGCGCGATGATGTTCGCCGCGATGCCCATCAACGCAACAGCGAAGATCAGGCCGACGATCATGATCCCGGGATGATCTTTCGAAGCACCCGCGACCGCGAGGACATTGTCGAGGCTCATCGACACATCGGCCACCGCGACCGCCCAAGCCGCCGCTGCAAAGCTCTTCGCAGGCTTGATTCCTGAATTCTCGTCGCCCGCGATTTCGGGTGAGCCCGCTGATTCATGCGCTTCGGAACGCGTCAGGTCGCGATACATTTTCCAAGCGACCCACAGCAGAAGCACGCCACCTGCAAAGACCAGTCCGACAACGCCCAGCAACCATGTCACCATCAACGCGAAGATGACGCGCAAGACGAGCGCCGCAGCGACGCCAATTGCGATCACCTTCTTGCGCTGTTCCGCTGGCAATCCTGCAGCAAGCGCGCCCACGACTATGGCATTATCGCCCGCCAGCACGACGTCGATCATCAACACTTGTGCAAATGCGGCCAGCGCGCTGGGGTCGGTAATGTTCGAAAAATCCTGAACGATGGCCGTCCACATGGCGTTCATGATTTAGGCTCCGAATAGAGGGCTTAACTGGTGTGCCCCCTCCCACACCATATTGAGCGCAACGTAAAGGATTACCACCAAACCGATCCACGCGATCCAGTGATATTTCTGGACGAGCTTCGCGACGAAATTAGCGGCAAGCCCCATGATCAACACCGAACAGGTCAGCCCGATGAACAAAACCGCCGGATTATCGCGCGCAATCGCGGCAACCACGAGAACATTGTCGAGGCTCATCGACAGATCGGCAATGGTGATCTGAATCGCGGCTTGCAGGAAAGTCTTGGTCGCGGGCGGCCCTTCGACCTGCGGTGTATCGGGATCATCCGCAATCACGATCTTTACCGGGCGCAGCTCGCGATACATGTTATAGGCGACCCATAGCAGCAGCAGCCCGCCCGCAAGCAACAAGCCGGTGATCTTGAGCAGCTGCGTCGCAATCAAGGCAAAGCCGATGAGGAAGACCAGCGCCATGCTAACCCCGAACAGGATCACACGGCGGCGGTCCTTTTCGGGGAGGCCACTCGCCAGCGTCCCCATGATGACGACGTTGTCGCCGGCCATGGTCAGGTCCGCGACGATGATCTGGCTGAGTTTAGCTAGGCCGGTCGGTGTGAATACGGCAGCGAAATCAAGCATTTATATCACTCTACCAGAGGGCACGGGCAAAGCCCGCGCCGTCGGACGGGACGCAGGCGCCCGCCGTCCGTTCTTGCGCAAGTCAGACGACAAGGTGCCGTCACGCCGCGCTACGAATTCATGCTGTCGAAGAAATCCTCGTTGGTCTTCGAATCCTTCATTTTGTCGAGCAGGAATTCCATCGCGTCGATCGTGCCCATCTGCATGAGGATGCGACGGAGCACCCACATCTTGCTGAGCTTGACCTTTTCGACGAGCAATTCTTCCTTGCGCGTGCCCGATTTGCCGACGTCGAGGGCGGGAAAGACTCGCTTGTCGGCCACCTTGCGGTCGAGGACGATTTCGCTGTTACCCGTGCCCTTGAACTCTTCGAAAATGACTTCATCCATCCGGCTGCCGGTGTCAATCAGCGCGGTGGCAATGATCGACAATGAGCCGCCTTCCTCGATGTTCCGCGCCGCACCGAAGAAGCGCTTGGGTCGCTGCAGCGCGTTCGCGTCGACACCGCCGGTCAGCACCTTGCCCGACGAGGGCACGACGGTGTTGTAAGCGCGGCCAAGGCGCGTGATCGAATCGAGTAGGATGACGACATCCTTCTTGTGCTCGACCAACCGCTTGGCCTTTTCGATGACCATTTCGGCGACCTGGACGTGGCGCGTTGCGGGTTCGTCGAACGTCGAGGAGACGACTTCGCCTTTCACGCTACGTTGCATGTCGGTGACTTCCTCGGGCCGTTCGTCGACGAGGAGGACGATCAGGAACACTTCGGGGTGGTTATCGGTGATCGCCTTGGCCATGTTCTGAAGCATGACAGTCTTGCCGACGCGCGGGGGGGCGACGATCAGCGTGCGCTGGCCCTTGCCCTGTGGCGAAATGATGTCGATGACGCGCGCCGACTTGTCCTTGACGGTCGGGTCGAGAGTGTCGAGGCTGAGCTTTTCATCGGGGTAAAGCGGGGTCAGATTGTCGAAATTGACGCGGTGACGGACAGCTTCGGGATCGTCGAAATTGACTTTGACGACCTTGGTCAGCGCGAAATAGCGTTCGCCGTCGCGCGGCCCTTTGACTTCGCATTCAACGGTATCGCCGGTGCGCAGGCCATGCTTGCGGACGAGGTTCGGCGAGACATAGATGTCGTCGGGCCCGGCGAGATAATTGGCCTCGGGCGAGCGGAGGAAGCCGAAGCCGTCCTGCAACACTTCGATTGTGCCGACGCCCATGATCTGCTCGCCATTTTCCGCCTTCACTTTCAGGATCGCGAACATCAGATCCTGCTTGCGCAGCGTCGACGCGCCCTCGATGCCGAGCTCCTCGGCCATGGCAACCAGATCGGCCGGCGCTGTTTTCTTCAAATCTTTCAAATGCATAGTGGTATTCTTTCGGGGAGTCTTATGGGGCCGGATGGCCGAAACAGCGGATCAAGGACTGATGCTGAGGACGCGAGACCTAATGGTTGCGTTGGGCGATAATTTAGGGGTGGAATTGGGGGAGGTCAAGGGAGGGGCAGTGACGCTATCACTGGCTCACACCTCTTCGCTTTGCGAGCGACCATGACTCATGAAGGCGTGGTCAGCGCATGAACTTCGACTTTCTCAACTGGTAAATTCTCTTTTACGTTATTTTACACTACCAATATTGCGATCTGAACTATTTCATCCCCATATTCTTTAATAAATTCAACAGCATCGCCAAATACCGTGTGGGTTGGCCCATATGCACAAACACCCAGTTTCTTAGCCAGATCGTCCGTTAAGTGTTCGCATGGCACTGCCGTATATTCATCTGTCCCTCCTTTTTTAATGCAGTCCAAATATAGGGCAACCCGCACAGCGTCGGGAATATTCGCTTCGCCGGGTGCAGGTTTGCAAAGACCACTAGCAAATTTATACCCATTCGGATGGCATTGGTAGGTCTGCAGTGCAGCAATTTCGGGGTTCGAAGCCATATCTGTTTCCTCTGAATTAAAAGAATAGGAGGCTGGCGATTTTCAACTTACCACTCAGGTAATTCTATACCTGAGCTTGACCCGAATTTTTGCGTGCGACCTGTGACCCAGCTACCGAGCATAAGATACGCATAGGTGCATCCATTCTCCAAGGAAATTCTGGGTTTACAACCGTTTTATCTTATAAATACCGCTCGAGGTTCGCCTCTTGGACACTAAACGGCTTTCGCAATCATTAGACCGGCAATCACCGCAGTCGCCACGCCCTGCATTTCATTGGGCAACCCCAACAATTTGCCACAAACCTCGCTCGACCATGCTTTCAAATCTGCCCGTTAGCAACGAGTCGGCCCAACAAGGCGTTTACTCGCATTTGCCAGCCTGGGCCGCTACCGCGAGAATACTCGACAGTTTTGGCGTCAAGCCGGATTGCTACCTCCACCTTTTGGAGCGTTCAGCTTGGAACCTCCGCGCCACGACGGTTTCATGCCCGACAGCAAGGCTGCATCGAGTGGCGGATTTTCCTCGTGAATTTTTGCGCTGAACCTTTGCATAATTGATTCTCGTATCATATTCCCCAAAGAATCTTGCCAAATTTTTTCACCACTTCGTGCTCCGGACTTGATCGGGAGCCCTGCGAAACATGGTGCGTACTAAAGTCGCAAAGCTCCGGCTCAAAGCCGGGAGCACTGATACCTACTTAATACACCACCCCCTAAAACGGCTTCACAATCACCAGCACCACGATTACTGCCGTCGCCACGCCCGGGACTTCGTTGAGCAGGCGCATCGTCTTCGACGACACCCCCGGTCGCCCAAGCGCCAGTTTTTTGGCGTATCCTGCCATCCAGCCGTGATAGCCTGACAATGCGATAACGGCGGCAAATTTGGCGTAGAACCACCCCTCCGCCCACGCGCCGATGTTGACGGTCAGGATCAGGCCGAGCGCCCAGACAACAATCATCGCGGGGTTGAGGATGATCTTGATCAGCCGTGCCTCGCGGTCGATCCAGGCCGCGAGTTCGGGCGAGCCGGGCGCGGTTTCCTGATGATAGGCGAAAAAGCGCGGCAGCATGAACAGCCCCGCCATCCAGAAAATCACGAAGATCAGATGCGCTGCCTTCACCCAGGGATAGGCCGCGCCCAGAAATCCGATCATCATCCCCCGCGCACCTGCTTCAACGCCACCTCGACATGCGAAATCGGCGTGTCGGGCAGGATGCCATGACCGAGATTGAAGATATGCGGACGGTCCGCAAACGCCTCGAGGATATGCGCGATAGCCTTGGACAACGTCGCGCCGCCCGCAATGAGCGCCAGCGGATCGAGGTTGCCCTGCACCGGCAATCCGGCGGGCAGATAGGTCGACGCCCAGACCGGATCGACTGTTTCATCAATGCCGAGCGCATCGACGCCGGTCGCCTTGGCATAGGCAATGAGTTTGCCGCCCGCGCCCTTGGGGAAACCGATGATCGGCGTATCGGGATGCCGCTTGCGCAGCTCGGTGACGATGCGGATCGTTGGCGCGATTACCCAATCGTCGAACTGTGCCGGGCTGAGGCTCCCTGCCCAGCTGTCGAAAAGCTGCACCGCGTCCGCGCCCGCTTCGATCTGGCCCGACAGATAGTCGACGGTCATCGCGATAATCGCGTCGATGATTTCGCCGAACGCCGCCGGATCGCGATAGGCATAGCGTCGCGCTTCGGCCTGTTCCTTGCTGCCCTGTCCGGCAATCATATAAGTCGCCACGGTCCACGGACTGCCCGCAAAACCGAGCAGCGTCGTTTCGGGCGGCAACGCGGCTTTCACCTTGGCAACGGTCTGGTAGATTGCCGATAGCCGCTCAGGGGCCGCTACAAGCCCCGTCAGCGCATGGTCGACGAGCTTGGGGGCCAAGCGTGGTCCCTCGCCTTCTTCGAACCACAGGTCCTGCCCCAGCGCATTAGGGATGACGAGAATGTCGGAGAACAGGATCGCGCCGTCAAAACCGAAGCGGCGGATTGGCTGCAACGTCACTTCGGCCGCAGCGTCGCTGTCGTGCACCAGTTCAAGAAACCCGCCCTTTTTCGCGCGTAGTTCGCGATATTCGGACAGATACCGCCCTGCCTGACGCATGAACCAGACCGGCGGGTGATCCTGACGCTCTCCCTGGAGAACGCGAAGCAAAGGCTTGGTCAATTCTTATCCTTTAAGAAATATTAAGAAAGAGTCTGATGTAAGATGTAGTGCAGCGTTTGGTGGGGCTTATCGATCCTGCGTCAAATTGCCAACAGCTTGACGGGCGTAGAGTCGCAGAACGTTGGGGATTCGATTATGTCGTCCCCATTATCCACAGGACGTGTTTGAATCGCATTCGATGTGGATAAGAGTGGGCGCGAAAACCAGCGCGTTGGGGATATAGTTTTCACGCCAATTCATCCGCGCGATTCGCCTAGCCAAAACCCACGGGGTTATGCACAGGGCAGTGATGGCGAAACTGCATTTGCATCTGTTGTCCGACTCGACCGGCGAGACACTCGATATGATGGCGAAAGCGGCGCTTGCGCAATATGATGGCGTCGAGATGATGAAGCATTTTTGGCCGATGGTGCGCGGCGAAGGGCATTTGAACCGTGTTCTCGCTGACATCGCCCAGAATCCGGGGCTGGTGCTGTTCACACTGGTGAATAATGAGACACGCAAGCGGCTCGAGGCTGCGTGCCGGGCACTGGGCCTCCCGGCGGTTGCCCCGCTTGATGCGGTAAATGATGCGTTGTCAGGATTTCTTGGGCAAACAGCACAAGCAAGACCGGGGCGGCAACATGTGCTTGACGATGCTTATTTTGCGCGCGTGGAGGCGATCCAATTCACAATTGCGCATGATGACGGAATTGCATGGGAGAATTGGGAAGAAGCTGATATCGTTCTCGCTGGCGTATCGCGGACATCGAAAACACCGACATCAATCTATTTGGCGAACCGAGGATATAAAACGGCGAATATTCCGATTGTGGTTGAATCACCACCGCCGGCGACGTTGTATTCATTGAAAAATCCGCTTGTTGTCGGCCTGATCACCAGCGCGGAGCGGTTAATTCAGGTACGGCGCAACCGGCTCTTGTCACTCAACCAAGCGCCCGAGACCGATTATGTCGATGCCGAAGCTGTTGCGCGCGAAGTTGCTTTTGCAAGACGGATGTTTGCCGACAATGACTGGCCGGTAATTGACATGACGCGCCGTTCGATTGAGGAAGCAGCAGCAGCGATTATTGGTTTTTTGAATGACCGGCGGGGCAGTTGATGCTGGTGCTCGCATCGATGAGTGCCGCACGGCGGGCAATACTGGCATCGGTGGGAGTGTCGTTTGATGCGGTCGCTTCACGTGTAGATGAAGACGCGGCAAAAGCATCATTTCGCGCGACAGGAATGAGCGCACGCGATCTGGCGGATGCGCTGGCTGAGCTCAAAGCAATGCGCGTTTCAAGTTCACGACCGGGTGATATTGTCTTGGGCTGTGACCAGACGCTTGAACTTGATGACGGGACGATGCTTGATAAGCCAGGCGCTGATGTTGCCGGGCAACTGCGAATGCTATCGGGCCGGACGCACCAGTTGTTCAGCGCCGTCGTCGCGGTCGAAAATGGCCAGCCGATGTGGCGGCATGTTGACAAGGCGACGCTGACGATGCGGGCATTGTCCGACAAATTTATTGATTCCTATTTGGCGCATGAAAGTGACGCCGTATCAGGCTGCGTCGGTGGTTATCGCATCGAGGGGTATGGCGCGCAGTTATTTGCGAGGATCGAGGGAAGTTATTTTACAATTCTCGGACTGCCCTTGTTGCCTTTGCTCGACTGGCTGCGTGTGCGCGGTATTTTGGTGTCATGACGCCATTTGCCGAGGTTATTGGCGATCCGATTTCGCATTCAAAATCGCCAGCCATCCATGCGTTCTGGCTGAACAAGTTGGGCATTGATGCAGAGTACCGTCGGTGCCACGTCCTTGCCGAGGGACTGGCCGATTATGTTAAAACACGCCGATCAGATCCGGCATGGCGCGGCTGCAATATCACTGTGCCGCATAAGATTGATGTAATGGACCATGTCGCCGATCCGGGTGATGTGCGCGGAACGATTGGCGCGATGAACACGATTATCCGCCAGTCCGATGGGCGTTTGATCGGCACGAACACCGATGCTGCTGGCTTTTTTGCACCGATTGCCGATTTCGATCTTCAGGATATGCCTGTCGCAGTGATCGGTACGGGCGGTGCAGCGCATGCGATATTATTTGCGCTGTCGAAAGCGTCGGTGGGATCAGTCATATTGCTGGCGCGGAACCCACTGAAGGGTGCGGCGATTTTAGCGCGGTTTGGATTGAAGGGGAAGGTCCAAGCGCTCGACAAGCCGCTGTCGCCGGTCGCGCTTTTGGTCAATGCAACGCAGTTGGGCATGGTCGGGCAATCACCGCTGGCGATCGACCTGTCATCGATGCCTGATGATGCGTTGGTTTATGACATCGTCTATGCGCCACTGCGAACGGCGCTGTTGGTGGCAGCGGAAAAGCGAGGATTACAAACTGTTGATGGTCTCGAAATGCTGGTCGGCCAAGCGGCCGTCGCATTCGAACTTTTTTTTGGTCAGCCCGCGCCGCGTGAGTATGATGATGACCTGCGTGGGATTTTGACGTCATGATCATTGTCGGTCTCACCGGATCGATTGGCATGGGAAAATCGACCGTGACCGCCATGTTTGCCGATGAAGGTTTGCCGGCCTTCAATGCCGATATGGTCGTCCATCAGCTTCAGGGGCCGGGCGGTCGACTGGTCGGGTCCATCGAAGCGGCGTTTCCAGGCAGCACATCTGATGGCGTGGTGGATCGTGCCAAGCTCGGTGCGCAGGTATTTGGCGACCCAGCCAAGCTGAAACGGCTGGAAGCGATCGTGCACCCGGCGGTGGAGTTGGAACGCAAAGCCTTCGTTGCAGCGAACAAGGACGCGCCAATAATCGTGTTCGACATCCCGTTACTCCTTGAAAAGGGGCGGCCTCCCGATATTGATGCGGTGGTCGTGGTGTCTGCTCCTGCTGAGATTCAACGCGAGCGTGTTCTTACCCGTCCCGGCATGACCCCGGAAAAATTTGACCGGATCGTCGCGCTGCAAATGCCCGATGCTGAAAAGCGCTCGCTCGCCGATCATGTGATCGACACCGGCACAACATTTGCCGCCACGCGAGCACGGGTGCGCGAAGTCATTGCTTGTCTAACGGCGACCAAGGGTTCATCGTAGCGACTCAATGCGTGAAATCGTCTTCGATACCGAAACCACCGGCCTTGACCCAAAGCAGGGGGACCGGATCGTCGAAATCGGGTGCATCGAACTCGTCAACCGGGTTGAGACCGGCGCCAGCTACCACGCCTACTTCAATCCCGGCATGGCAATGCCGAGCATTGCCGAACAAGTTCATGGGTTGAGTGACGTCTTTTTGTCAGACAAGCCCTATTTCGAAGAAACCGTTGAGGATCTGCTCGATTTCCTCGGTGACAGTCCGCTGGTCGCCCATAATGCGATGTTCGATTTTGGCTTCTTGAATGCCGAACTCGGCAATTGCGGGCGGCTCCACATCTCAATGTCGCGTATGATCGATACATTGGCGATGTCAAAAGCGCGTCACCCGGGTGCAAAGCATAGTCTTGACGCACTTTGCACACGCTATGGCGTTGATCGCAGTCACCGTGTTAATCATGGCGCGCTGCTCGATGCGGCCTTGTTGTCCCAAGTCTACATCGAACTGACTGGCGGGCGGCAGATCGGCCTCGATATGATGACACCGGCTGTTGTAAGTCCCGTAACGAGTGGTTTTGATATTGTACGGGCGAACCCGTCGCGACAAACACGCACCCACCAAGCCTCGCCAGACGAAATCGCCCGTCACCGTGAATTCGTAGCGACGCTAAACGATCCCCTGTGGGCAACAAATGACGATTGGGCCGTGCGTACCGACGCCTGATCGTGTCGCGTAATAACCAAGGAGAAAGCATATGGACATCCGCGTTTCGGGACATCAGGTCGCCACCGGCGATGCACTGCGAACCCATGTGTCCGACCGGCTTCAAAGTGTGGCCGATAAATATTTTTCGCGGGCAATTTCGGCGCATGTGACGTTCGGCCGCGGGCCGCATGACAACGGCTTTTCGTGCGACATTGTGGCGCATGTCATGCAGGGCGTTATCCTGAAATCGGCGAGCCACGCAATGGAAGCGCACCCCGCATTCGAAGGCGCAGCCGAAAAGATTGAGCGCCAATTGCGACGTTATATGCGCCGGTTGAAGGATCATAAAGGACCGAACGGAGTCGAGCCCGTTGAAGCAGGCTATACTGTGTTCGAGCCGATCAATGATGACGAAGAAATCGATGTTGGCGATCACCCGTTGATTGTCGCCGAAACGCGCGTCGATGTGCCCGATGCGACGGTTTCGGATGCGGTCATGATGCTTGATCTCCGCAATACCAACGCGCTGCTTTTTAAAAATAACGGGACAGGCGCGTTAAATATGGTCTATCGGCGCGGCGACGGCACGATTGGTTGGGTTGAACCCCAGCGCGCGGCCTGAGTCTTATTGCGGCGCACGCGCCTGGACCCGGATTAAAAATGAACGATTTGCACGATTTTCTCCGCCCCGGCGCGGTTGTTGCCGCGCTGGTGGCACCAAATAAAAAGACTCTGTTTCAAGCCTTGGGCACAATGGCCGAGCGCATTCATGACGTCGATTCGGTGCTGGTCGTTGAGCGGCTGACCGAGCGTGAGCGGCTTGGCTCAACGGGGTTTGGCGGTGGCATCGCAATTCCGCATGGCAAGATCGACGGGCTCGATCATGTCGTCGGTCTTTGCGCGCGGCTGGCACATCCCGTGGATTTTTCATCGATTGATGACGAGCCCGTCGATCTGGTGTTCATGCTGCTCTCACCGACTGATGCTGGTGCTGCGCATTTGAAGGCATTGGCACAAGTCAGCCGCGTACTGCGAGACAAGGCGTTTGTGGCCAAGCTTCGCGGCGCGGCGACGGATGACGCCCTCTATGCATTGTTTGATGCCGGCGAGGCGCGTGACGCCGCCTGACATAAATGACGGCGCGCGCGCGCACCACTGTGCACTCGAATCGCTCTATCGGTCGGCGCCGATTAACCGCGCGTTTCCGTCGGAGCTTGAAATTGTCGAGGATGGTTTTGCGCGCATAAAGTTCGAAGTGGGGACCGAGCATTTCCACGCGGCAGGGGCATTGCATGGAACCGCCTATTTCAAGATGCTCGATGATGCCGCTTTTTATGCCGTCAACTCGCTGGTGACTGACCGGTTTGTGCTGACGACCGCGTTCAATTTGCTCTTCACCAAACCGATCAAGGCGGGGTTGGTTATTGCCGAGGGGCGTTGGATAAGTGGTCGCAAGCGCGTCTTCGTTGGAGATGCCCGCTTGATCGACCAGCATGGCGAAGAAGCTGCGCGCGGGACGGGCACTTTTATGCGCTCGCAAATCGCGTTGTCTGCGCTTGCTGGGTATACGCGCGGATGACCGCACGGCTGACCAGCGCATTGCTGGTGAGCGCGCTGATCCGGCGGGTTGGCGCCGAAGGTGGGAACGCGACCGTGCTGGCAAAAGGTGATCCGACAGCGGGTGCGATCCTGTTAATTTGTATGGAAAGGGGTGTCGTTACCTCAGTGCGCGAGCGTGTTCTTGATGTGGCGGGTGTTTATGCGTGGACGGCCGTTGGCCCCCCAGGGCTGGACGCGCTGACGGCCTATCTCGACCGGCGCCGCGCGCGCGATCCAGACCTTTGGCTGGTTGAACTGGACATCCCGAACGCAGAACGCTTTGCCGCTGAAACAGAGTAAATGGTTTGACTTTGCGGCATCACCAAATCAATTGTGTTCAAATTAAGACGAGCGCAGCCGTACAGAGACCCAGAGCTTTGGGTATGATACGAACGCCAGTCGGAAGAATGACCGGGGCATCGTTGTTTGTTTAATGCCCGGCTTTTGGTTGTTCGGCCGCACGATAGTAGATTGCATGTCGAATTTTTACCGTGCCGCAGGCATTGCGGCCACTTCCTTTTGCGCACTGGCCGCGATGGGAGCATTCCCCTCGACCCAGGCCATTGGTGCGCCGTTATTCCCGCCCGTGGTGAGCGAGCCGCTGCCGGCGGAACCAATGCTTGAGTCGACTGCCAATGATGGCATCGCAACCGATATTTCTCCCGATCAGATCCCCGCAATTGCATTTCCCAAGCGTGTGCGCAGTTCATCGCTCGCAGCATTGGTTGATCAACATGCGTCGGCTTCGGTTGGTGACCCGCAAGCAGATTGCCTTGCCAAAGCAGTATATTTCGAATCGAAGGGGGAGCCACTCAACGGCCAGCTCGCGGTGGCCGAAGTTATTCTGAACCGTGCCAAATCGGGACGCTTTGCCAGCACGCTTTGCGGCGTTGTCAAACAGCCGAGCCAATTCTCATTCGTGCGTGGCGGTGGATTTCCGCCGGTCGTCAACCAAGCGATGTGGCGGCAAGCGGTCGGCGTGGCACAGGTGGCGATGAGCGGATTGTGGGAAAGCACGGCGCCCAACGCTTTGTTCTTTCATGCGCGTCGTGTCTCACCCAATTGGGGCAAGACGCATGTCGCAACCGTGGGTAATCATATCTTTTACCGCTGAGGCTTTTGTTTGTTCCCTGACTGTTCTAAGTCGGGACGATGCTTGATGCGGTCCTCTCGGCACATGATCTGACTGCTAATGTCGTACGCGGCGTGGCAAGGCTATTGTTACGTCATGATTGTTTGACGGTGGGCGAGGTCGCGCTAGGCAATGGGCGGCGGGCGGACCTGATGGGACTGTGTCCCAAGGGATTGGTCACCATTGTTGAAGTAAAAGTGTCGCGCGCCGATTTGCTCGGGGACCAGAAATGGACTGATTATCTCGACTATTGCGACCGTTTTTATTGGGCGATTCCAGAATCGCTCGATGCCGGATTGCTCGTGCGAACCGGCAAACTGCCCGAACGCGCGGGGTTGATTGTGGCAGATCGTTACGACGCGGCGGTTGTTCGCGAGGCAGCGTTTGTGGCGTTGTCCCCGTCGCGGCGGCGGGCAGAGACATTGCGTTTTGCCAGACGGGCGGCGCGGCGGTTGCTCGGTGATCTTGACGACGGCGTGCTAACCGCGACTTAATTTGGTCCAACCTTGGCTTTTGGCTTTGGCTTTGCTTCGTCCATCGCTTTTACAATTGCAGCAGAGCGCAGATCGCGCTCGGCATATTGGCGCGCGGTCAGGCCCGATGACGTGTCAGCCTTGTTCGGATTCGCCCCTGCGGTCAGCAAGGTGCGCACGGTGGCGATGTCGCGGTTCTGCACTGCGCGCATCAGCGGAGTTTCGCCGCTGTTGTTCGCCAGATCAATCTGTGCGCGACGATCAATCAGTAACGACAGCCCTTCGGCAAAGCCCAGCTGTGCCGATAGCATCAACGCCGTATTGCCGCTCGCGTCGCGCAAGTCGGGGTTGGCGCCGCGAGACAGCAGGAACGACAGCCAGACGACATCCCGGCGTTTGGTGACGATATGAACTGCGCCTTCACCGGTCGAGGTGTCGCGCGTGTTGATCAGGACCGCGCCTGATCCCGGCTTGTTGATGAAATCGGTGACTTTCTGACCTTCACGGTCACGAATTGCTTTTAGGAAGTTATAGCTGTCCGAAAACTGCGCCTGCGCAGGCACCGCCATCACGGCGACCAAGGTCAGCCCCAAAGCTTCGTATCGCATGTCATTCCACCTGTTATGAATCGCACCCGTCTTGCGTCGGCTCCCCTAACATCGCAAGGCTAGCGCCGTCATGAACAGAACCATTTTTTCTTTTATGTTGTTGCTCGCCGCTTGCACCAGCCCCGCCCCGCGGCCGCCGCTTGAGGGCGCAAGGATCGGCGGGCTGTTTGCACTGACCGACCAAAACGGCGCTGCCGTGACCGACAAGAGCTTTCCCGGCCAGTATCGCATCATGTATTTCGGATACACATTCTGTCCCGATATTTGCCCGACTGACGTCGCCAATCTCGCACGCGGACTGAAAGTATTTGCCAAGGCCGAACCGGCGCGCGCGAAAAAGGTAAAACTGATCTTTGTCAGCGTTGATCCCGCGCGCGATACCCCGTCGGTACTCAAGGATTTTACAGCGGCGTTTCATCCTGACATGGTCGGGCTCACCGGGAGCGCCAAGGCCATCGCGGACGTGACGAAAGCCTATGGCGTCTCGGTATCGATTGCACCCGGACAACCCAAAGACGGCTACCTTATCGATCATAGCCGTGCGTCCTATTTGATGGACCCCGTCAACAAGCCGATTGCGCTGATCCCGCAAGACGGCACGGCAGAAGAAATCGCGGGTGAAATTGGCAAGTGGGTCAAGTGACAGATCGTTTCTGGGAAACAACGCCGCTCGCCCAGCTTGACCGTGCGCAATGGGAAGCGCTGTGCGACGGATGTGGCAAATGCTGCCTGCATAAGCTTGAGGATGACGAGACCGGTGATTTTTACCCCACCAATGTCGCGTGCAAATTGCTCGACCGGCGCAGTGCGCAATGTTCGGATTACAAGCATCGTCATGCATTCGTTCCTGATTGCATCCGGCTGACGCCTGCAAAGCTCGAAACGATGGACTGGTTGCCGGCGAGTTGTGCCTATGTGCTACGTAACGAGGGCAAACCGCTGCCTGACTGGCATTATTTGAACACAGGGGACCGTGATAGCGTCCATGCGGCGGGAAAATCCGTGCGCGGCTGGACGATTTCAGAGATTGATGCCGGTGATCTCGAACTGCATCTGGTGGACCGCGATGACCTCTGAATTGATGTTCAGTGGGGGTGGTCGTGAACAGCCGCTGGTCGTTATCCGGCAGCGCGGGTCAAAGGGGATGCGGCTGAGCATTGATCCGCGTGACGCCAGTGTCCGGCTGAGTTTGCCGCTCCGCGCCCCGCTGCGTCCGGCGTTGACGTGGGCAGCCGGAAAGCGTGCCTGGATCGAGGCCGAACTGGCGAAAATGCCGCGCGGCGAGCCGATCATGCCGGGGATGGCGTTATCGGTAGCAGGCGAGGCGGTTGTGCTGGATTGGTGCATAACCTTTCCGCGCTATCCAATCATCGTTGTCGATCAGTTGCGTGTCGGTGGCCCCCTCGAACAACTGCCGGCGCGCGTGCTGCGCTTTCTGAAACGTCATGCGCTCGAAACGCTGACCCGTGAAACGCTCGACCTTGCCGCAGCGCATGATATCGTCATAACCAAAGTGGGTGTCGGTGATCCGAAATCGCGCTGGGGCAGTTGCACGTCGTCGGGCGATATACGCTTTAGCTGGCGGCTCATCCTTGCGCCGTCGCACGTTCGGCTGGCCACGGTCGCGCATGAAGTCGCGCACCGCGTTCATATGAACCACAGCCGAGAATTCCATGATTTGGTGCGCAAACTTTACGGCACAGATCCCGCCCCGTCACGCCGCTGGCTGCGCGCCAACGGCACTGCGCTTCATTGGTTTGGGCGTGGAAATGCCTGATCGTCAGCGGGCAGTGGTTTAGGTTTAGGGGCAGGCGCGGCGGGTTTCGGCGTGACCATCGGTTTGGGCGCTGGCGGCGTTCCCGGTTCACGGCCAAGTACGCCATCGATCCATTTCTGGTCGAATTGTTGCGGGACTTGGACATCGGGATTGACATCAGGTTCGGCGCCGCGTGTTGCGGGTTCGGGTTCGATTGGCACGCCGCCGTCATCGACAAGGGTACCTTCGTCGGCATTGCCGAAATAGGCCTCTTCGTCGGGTTCCAACTGCCATTCAGGAAGAGTGACCTCAGTCTGGAATTTTTCGACCGGCCGTTTTGCGACTGCGAATTTCATATATTGGGCAAAGGCTTGGGCGGGTGCGCGGCCGCCCTGAAGTCCCGGAATGGGATCGGCGTCGTCGCGCCCCATCCACACGCCCGTAGTGATCCCACTCGAAAAACCAAGAAACCAGCCATCCTTGTTCGAACTGGTTGTGCCCGTTTTGCCCGCAACCGGTCGACCGATCTGCGCTGCCCGCGCCGTGCCGGTGTTAACCGCTGTTTGCAGCAAATCGATCATCTGCGCGGCGACTTGCGGCGCGACGAGGACGAGGCTCGTATCGGTGCGATGCTGATAAAGGACTTCGCCTTTCGCTGTTGTGACCTTCAGGATACCATAGGGCGCAACCGCAACGCCGTTGCCGCTAACACTGGCAAAGGCGCGAGTCATGTCGATCAGGCGGACATCCGACGTGCCGAGGACCATCGAGGGTTGCGTGTTGATCGGCGTCGTAATGCCAAAGCGTCGCGCCATGTTTGCAATGGCACCGGTCCCGACTTCGGCCCCAAGTTTGGCCGCGATCGTGTTCACCGAATAAGCAAAAGCCGTGCGCAGGGTGATTTCGCCTGAGTAGCGGCGCGACGAATTGCGCGGCTTCCAGCCGTTGATATTGACTTCCTCGTCCACGACCATGTCGCCCGGCGTGTGTCCGGCTTCGATGGCCGCAAGATAGACGAATAATTTGAAGGCCGATCCGGGCTGGCGGACGGCTTGTGTTGCGCGGTTATAAATCGACGCAACATAGTCCTTTCCGCCGACCATTGCGCGCACGGCGCCGTCCCGGTCGAGCGAGACGAGTGCACCCTGCGCCTTGCCGGGCGTGTTGGCACGGATTGCTTCGTCGGCCGCGTTTTGCATACCGAGATCAAGCGTGGTCCACACTTCGATGGGCTCACCCCCTTCGTCGATCAGCGTATCAAGCTGTGGCAATGCCCAATCAGTGAAATAACGGACACTGTTTTGTTTGGGTTCGGGCGCGAGCACGACCTTGGCCGGATTGGCAGCGGCAACGTCGGCAGCGCTGATCAACCCCTGCTTCTGCATGACGTCAAGCACAACGCCCGCCCGACCCACGGCGGCTTTGGCATCGGCACTTGGCGAATAGTTTGACGGTGCCTTGACCAATCCGGCGATGATTGCACCTTCGCCGAGCGACAAAGTGCTGGCGGGATGGCCGAAGAATTTGCGGCTAGCGGCATCAACGCCATAAGCGCCGCCGCCGAAATAGACCCGGTTGAGATAAAGCTCGAGCACCTGATCCTTCGAGAATTTGCGCTCCATAGCAAGCGCGAGGATCATTTCGCGGATTTTGCGCGACCACGTCTTGTCGTTGGTCAAAAAGACATTGCGCGCCAGTTGCTGCGTGATTGTCGAGCCGCCCTGCGTGAAGCGGCCGCGCGCGTAGCGGACTTGAAACGAGCGCGCGATGCCGAGTGGGTCGACGCCGAAATGGCTGCGGAAGCGCTTGTCCTCGACCGCGACCATAGCGGTTTTCATTGGTGCCGGAATCTGGTCGATGCTCAGCCATTCGCCGTAACTCGGACCAATCGAGACAATGACCGTGCCATCGGCGGCGTGAACGCGGATCATCTGGCCGTTCGGCGATGATTTCAGTTCGGAATAGGACGGCAGCGACTGGTAGGCGAAAGCGACGGCAATGCCGACCACCATGACGCCGATCAGCGTTCCGATAAGGCCGACGCGGAAAATGCGACCGAGCCAGCGCCTAAATCCGGGTAGTGGCTTGGGGGAGGATGCGGCCATCGAAAGCGGAGGGTTACGCGGTAATTACCACCCTGCCAAGAGTCGTCTAAGCCGGATCGAAATCGAGCGAGGCGCTGTTCATGCAGTAGCGCAGGCCGGTTTCAGCGGGACCATCGGGAAAGACATGACCGAGATGCCCGTCACATTTAGCGCAACGCACTTCGATGCGCGTCATGCCGTGGCTGGTGTCGCGCACTTCGACGACGGCGTCATTGTCGGCGGGACGCATGAAACTGGGCCAACCCGACCCGGAATCGAATTTCGCACCGCTGTGAAACAACAGTGATCCACAGCCGGCGCAATGATAGTCGCCGGGAGCTTTGTTATTGTCATAAATCCCGGTGAAGGCCCGCTCTGTGCCGTGCTGGCGCAAGACATTATATTGCTCGGGTGTCAGGCGGGCTTTCCACTCGGCTTCGGTTAATTCAAGTTTTTCCATGCACCGAAGATGGCGTCGAACCGCGCGTGCTTCAATCCCCGATGCGTGTCGCGCGGGCAAAACTTTTGGCAATAAACGGGGCAAGGGCCAGTGCGCGGGTGGCGAGCGCGGCGGTCCACGGCGTTTCGCCGCGCTCCCACAGCCATTTGGCGACAGCGACAGGGCGGCGCGTGCGGCGGGCGAAATCTCGTTGGTAAGCCTGGGCTGATGCAACACCGCCTTGCGCCCAAAACGCCGCAGCTGCCATCCCGCTGGCGATGGCAATGCCGTTGCCTTCGCCTGCAATCGACGGGATCACAGCGGCTTGATCGCCCAATCGAAAAATGCCGGGCACCGTCTCGGTTGCGCGCCAGCCGTACGGGACCGAAGCGATGGCATCGGCATCGGGAAGCTGGTCGAGAAACCTTAGTCGCTCGCCCAGCGCAGGGACGGCATCGCCCAGTTGGCGCAACAGCGTTTCGGGCTTGCCACCCGCTTCGGCCAGCCGCGATTTTCGCACGGCGAGACACAGGTTGGCGCGGCCATCTTCTTGAAGCAGCAAGCCAACATAGCCTCGATCAAAAAGGTGTAGCTCAATGCTATTGCCAATCAGCGCCGTCAGACGCGGATGCGGGCCGATCTTGACGCGCAGACCCAGCGTCGAATCATCAGTTTCCAGTTTGGGCCGTGCCAATCCGCGCAGGTCATGCTTGCCGGTGGCGAGAAACAGGCTGTCGGCGTCGATTTCGTCGATATGTTTAACTGTGGTGATTTCTAGGCCCGCGCCGACCGCCTGTGCGCGGGCGAGCAGCAATGTGTCGAGCCGGTGGCGCGATAGGCCGACGGCCCCGGCGGGCAATCGTGCTTCAGCATTATGGTTTCCGGCGAAGACACGCACCCGGTCTATGGGATGCCCGCCGGGGTCGACGCCCAGTCGTGCAAGGCTTTTCAGGGTGTGCCAGCTCATGAAACCGCCGCACAGCGCATCGCCGATAATGGCTTGTCGCTCAAGGATCAGCGGCTTTGCACCACCATGCGCCAGCATGATTGCTGCAGATGATCCCGCCGGACCACCGCCGATGATTAACGGATTTTCGAAACGCATAATCGGAACGGAAATTTGCGCGCGACGGTTGCGCCGATGACGCCCGCCTCGTCAAGGATCGCAGGCCATTCGTGCGGCCGATAGCTGCGCGCGATGGACAACCGCCCATCGTGGCGAACAATCGGGTGCCAACGCATCGTCATGGCGAGCAGCGGGAAGCCGAGAAATGCAAAGCCGTGGCGGTGGAGATCGTTGATGAACCAGGCTGTGGTCGCTTTAACATCCATGAAACGGATGAAGGCTATAAGCTGATCATGCGTCATGTGGTGCGCGACCAGACTCGAGAGGATGACGTCCCATTTCTCACCTGCAAGGTCGGCATAGTCGCCGGTGCGATAGTCGATGTTCACGCCGCTGGGTGTTGCATCGTTGGCAGCAAGCGCACTGCGCGGGTTCAGGTCGATCCCGACGAGCGTTGCATCAACCGCATTCTTTGTTGCCCACCGGGCAATCGTTCGCAGCATGTCG
>JANOVZ010000088.1:0-3351 GCA_031417655.1 Sphingomonas sp.
TAACAGGAATGCTGCCTCGCCTTCGGTCATGCGCGGGCAGCAGCAGGGTGCAATGGGGATCTGGCGCTCGGCGATGCGCGAGACTTCACCCATTAGGACGCGGAGGAACATGAGGGGGCGGCGGTAAGCCATGCCGAAATCACCGATCAGGATGTTGGTCGCGTGGGCATCGTTCAAACCACCCGCTGCCAATCGGCGGATGGCAACGAGCAACGTTCGTGCGACCTTTTCTGTCGGGGCGCTGTGCGGGATCAGGGTTTCGAGTGTGGCAGATGTGGTCATGTCATTCTCCATGACCTTGTTAAAACACTAATGAGAAGCATTCGCAATAACTATTTTCATGATCGAAGCTCGATGCATATGGGACAAAATATTGACCCTATGGGCGCCATTGGGCAAAGGGCGGTTTCACGGGGATTTACCATGACAGTCAACGCGGTCGACTTTGCCAGCCTGCTGTGTTCACGGCTATGCCATGATTTGTTGAGTCCCGTCGGCGCAATGAATAACGGTCTCGAGCTGCTCGCCGATGAGACCGATCCCGAGATGCGCATTCGGTGCCTCGAGCTGTTAAGCGAAAGTGCACGGGCGTCGGCGAACAAATTGAAATTTTTCCGGCTGGCGTTTGGTGCAGCGGGTGGGTTCGGCGATGTCGTGGATTCGCGCGAGGCCAAGGCAGCCATCGAGGGATTGTTAGGCGAGAATGCCCGGATCGAGATCGGCTGGTTGGTCGAGGAACCGACATTGTCGAAAACCGCGATCAAGGTTTTGCTGAACCTTGTGCTGATGGCAGGCGATTCGCTGGTGCGTGGCGGGCGGCTCGATGTTGGGGCCGAGATCAAGGACGGGACGACCGAGATTGTTGTGCGCGCCGAGGGACAGCGGCTCGTGCTCGATGCCGAATTGCGCACGGCATTGAACGGTGAGGCCGCCGAAGACAGCCTGACCCCGCGCGCGGCCGCGGCCTGGTTGGTGCACCTGCTCGCGGTCGAGACAGGTGGGCATTCACAAGTGTTAGCGCCTGATCCTACGGTACTGTTGTTTGGGGCGACGCTGAAGCGGGGATAGCGGCTTATAACGCGGCTCAGTCGTCTCCCTGATATTGGTCCTTCGCCACGATGGTCAATGGTGGGCCGCCATCGATGATGATGCTTTTGTCGCCGCAGTGAGGCACAGACGTTGTGCGACCCGTTGCCGTTTTGTCGTGACCACAATGTCGGCGCATTCGGGAAGGTTGATCTGCGCGACGGCTGCCAGACCGTATCGCCCATTATCGGGTGCAACGGTCACTGTACGGTTAAACGCGGTTTTGCCGTTTACGGTCACGCGAACCCGATCATTTTTGAAATGAAAGAAAGCGAACTGGATTTGCATCCGCTTTATGTCCTTGGGTGGTGCAGCAGCGGCGCACGATGCGGTTAGCATGAGTGCCAACAGCGCAGTGAGTCGAAGAAACATTTGATGACGTTACCGGAAGTCGGGCGTCTTGAATATCTGCTGCCATTGCGAACGTTCGATTTGTTGGGACGTCGCCGAACAGCCTGTTTGGTCACCGATGCCGTCGCCTAGACACGCAACGACTTCTCCCGATAAATTTTCTGTCGTTTTGCCTGGTATGGTCGTTTCCTGAAAGCTGCCGTCCGTTCACGGGCAACGTGCGTCACTTAGCAGAGGAATGTTTTGTTCCCGAAACTGAAGTAATCTTTTCGGGATGCTTTTCTAGTTCCGATGGCTTTGGCATATCACCGTATAACACGGGTCCAAGTTCGTCCGTTTCGACTAACATACCCTTGGTGACGAAGCCCCACTCTACACGATCCTCTTCCGACAGAAATTCGCCGGTGTCGAAGTTACACCGCACAACTCCGACCAGTCCGTCACCCATTCGGACCTTGTCTCCTGCTCTTGGCAGAGAACCATCTTTGTAGATCACCGACCGCAACACTGCGCTACTTCATAAACGGCGCGATTGGAATGGCGCTCAAAGGGGGCGGTGGAGCTTGGACATTTATCGCTTTCCAGAAGCATCGGCCACTTGGCGCTTGATGAGCCTGATAGATGTGAACATGGTCGCTAGCGTGAGGATAGTGAGGCCGAGACGGCGGCACAACGTCGACCCGGTATGCCAACTGCCCGACGTTCACCATTCGACCGTCAACAAGCGGCTGACACGGTTTACTGCGATCGAGTTGTGACGCGGCTATCGCGTTCGCTCCCTGAGTCCGTGCCTCGGTTGGCCGCGCCATCTGGCTGATCGCCTCGGGGAGCGGACGACCGTAGGCACCTTCAAGAGCGCGCGTATCGAAGCGTAGTTGGCCACCTGATACAGTCACCGGCACGTCGAGCCGACGTGTACCTTCGCCGAAATGGATCCACCCTGGCTTGTCAACGCGAAACTCAGCGCGCGTGCCCGCCGCACCGATTTCGGCCCCAGCACGCGGCGCGGTCAGGCGCAGCGTCAAGTCGCCGAATTTAATGTCCTGTTGTGCTGGCTGCGGCGTGTCGCCCGACAACATCAAGGGCAGCGATATCACGCCAGCACGCAAAAAGATGCCTGCATAGGGGCCAATGCCCGCTGTCGCCGCGCGCATCAGCGCGCCAAGATCAATCGCCGCCTGTCCAGTGACAGAAGCTTCTGTCGGGAATGCAGCTGCAGCGCCCGCCGCCATCATCGGCAGTGCCTCAACCATTGCGCGCCGTTCGGACGCCGACGACAGGTTCCAGAGCGGTGTTGGTACTTCTAGCGGGGCGCGCATGGTCATCAGGTTGCTGTCGTTCAACGAATTCGTCGCCAGCTGCCCGCCAAGACTCAGCGCACTGCCCGCACCGGCATTGTTCCAAGCTTGAATCGTCATGGCGGCGTCCTTGTCCTACGTCGTGCAAAAGAGTGCCCGATTCACGCATACTTGTCTCTAAACGAATCGTTTAGTCTTATGTCAACCAGTCTGAGCCAAGACGTCGTTCAATGTCCGCTATCGATCCGTCCTTACCAAAACCTGCCTGTTAGCAATCCCCAACAAACCCGCCATGACCGTTCGCTGCACGTCGGGTTCTCATAGAAGCATATTCGTCATTGCGGGCGCAGCGAAACCGTCTCGTCTGATAGTGGGATCTGGATTGCAGCGCGGCGCTCGCAATGAAGTATCGTGCGTGGGACATCTCATCGACCTAACGACCCTTTAACCATTGATGCGGCATGGATGGGGGTGAAACCCGAGGAATGCCAAGTGGACGAACTGACCGGCGAGTTTGTGGCGGAGACGCGCGAGACGCTGGCGCATATCGGCGAGGCGTTGGTCGGGTGGGAAAACCATCCTGATGATGCCGCACGGCTCGACGAGATTTTCCGTT
>JANOVZ010000089.1:0-6513 GCA_031417655.1 Sphingomonas sp.
CGTTTCTTCGGCGTCTAGGCCCTCAAAATAATTATACCCGCGGTTGTATTCACCCGCATGCTTTTCGCAAAAATACCAGCGATCGGGCGAGTTGGGCGACTTCGGGGCCGGTCGGTCACCGACTTCTTCACAATTGTGACGATCGCAGGTCCGAACAGTCGTTGCCGCATTGTCGCTGCCATAGCCCCGCCAGCGCGGAAAGCCCCAGTCGAGCGAACGGGATGAAGGTCGTGCCATCCCCCGCATCTAGGGACAGGAGGCTGAAAGCGCCAGAGGGTCTATAAGCCGGGTTCTGTCCTCGTGCCGAAACGCGATGTGCGACCATTCCTCTACGAACGCCGTTGCCGACGTTCTCCAGCAACCAACCCGGACGACGGACGCGAGTAGCGCCATTTGCCGTCCCTATTCGGTCTTGCTCCCGGTGGGGTTTGCCCTGCCGGCTCTGTTACCAGAACCGCGGTGCGCTTTTACCGCACCGTTTCGCCCTTACCGCGCCGGAGTGCGGCGGTTTGTTTTCTGTGGCACTTTCCCTCAGCTCGCACTGGCCGGATGTTATCCGGCACCGTCACTCTATGGAGCCCGGACTTTCCTCCCCGCATGAATGCGCGGCGGTCGTCCAACCCTCTGGCATCGCCGCCTTAGTCATCACCCGTCGGTTTGGGAAGCAGCAACGCAAGCAAGATCGCCCGGCACTCGCCGTCAATCGAGCCATCAATCAGCTCGGGACGAAAGCGGCGCTGGAATGCAACGACGGCGGCGAGCGTATCTGTCACATCGTAGCCGAACCGTTCCAACGCGAGCAGGAACCCTGCATCGCTCCAGTGCGGGTCCAGCAAATTCTTTGTCGGGCGCGGCAATGCGAGCCGAAGCTTCGCTAACCGATACCAGGGGAACAATTCACCCGGATCCTGCTTGCGCGCCGGGGCTATGTCTGAATGGCCAACGACATTGCCGCGCGTAATTCCGTACCGTTTCAAAATGTCGCTGACGAGCGGGATCAGCGCATCAATCTGCGCTTCGGGAAACAGGCGATAGCCTAGTTCGTGCCCGGCATTAACGATCTCAATCCCGATGCTGCACGAATTCAGACTGTCGATCCCGCGCCAGTGCGACTTGCCAGCATGCCATGCGCGCTTGTCTTCGGCGACCATCCGCACGATTTGGCCATCTTCGGCGATCAGGTAATGACAAGAAACCTTCGCTTCGGGGTCGCTCAACCGCGCAATCGCACCGGCTGTGTCTGCCATACCGGTGTAGTGCAGGACGAGGATCGACACAGGCATCGTTCGTTCGTCGAAATTTGGTGAAGGCGTTTCGATCATCGGCCTGATCATAACGGGGGCGTCTCGCATAGCAATGCGATGCTAGAAAATGGGCTAGGCGACTTTCCGGTCCGCGCGCGCAACTTCAACTGGCTCTCGATAAAAGCCTCGTAAATGGGGATCCGCAGCAAAGCGGGTCGTCTGCCCGATCACGGTTTCCCCTGCGCCAAGGACAAGCACCCCGTCCGGAGCCAGAGCTTCATGCAATCGCTCGAACACTGCACGGCGCACTGACGGCGGAAAATACATCAGGACATTGCGGCATAAAATGACGTCATATTGCCCCGGCGGCGGCATGATCAGGCTGTGCGTCGCAAAACGGATCATCCGACGGACCCGGTTATCGACCACCCAGTCCTCGCCCTGCTGTTCAAACCAGCGCAACATGGTGCGAACGGGCAACCCACGCTGGATTTCGAATTGCGAATAACGCCCGCGCCGCGCCCGCGCGACAGCCGTTTCGCTTACGTCAGTGGCCGATATGTCGAGCGACCAGCCCGCCCAGCGCGCTTCGGCTTCGAGTAGCAGCATGGTTAGCGAATACGGTTCTTGCCCCGTCGAACAGCCCGCCGACCATATCCGCAGCCGCTTGGTGTTACGCCGTGCGGTGCGCAGACGATCGAATGCCGTGCTGTTCAACAGGTCGAAAACGCCGGGGTCCCGAAAGAAAGATGTTTCGTTATTGAGAAGTGCCTCGACCACCCGCGTCGCCAGCATTTCTTCCTTGCCGCTCAAAAGTTTCGCAACCAGCGCATCGACGTCGTCGAGACCCAACGCGCGCGCCACCGGCTTTAGCGCCGTCTCGATACGCCACTGTCGCCCCGCGACCAACTGCTGGCCAGTGCGCGCCTCGAGCAGACTTCCGAGAATTCGCACTGTGGCAGCATTTTGCGGCGTCGTCATCGCGCCACCCCGCGCTGCGCCACATAAGCCGCGAGCGCAGCCGGCGACGCTATCAAACTCGCCAGCCCTGCACGGGCAACTGTTCCCGGCATGCCCCACACTGCCGACGACGTCGCATCCTGTACAATGATCGTCCCACCCGCGTCCGCAATTGCGCCTGCACCAATTTCGCCATCACGACCCATTCCAGTCAAGACCACGCCCAACGCGCCGCCACCATAGACGTCAGCCACGCCCGAAAACATCGGATCAACCGAAGGACAGCACCGCGACACCGACGCTTGATCGAGCAAGACCGTGGTCACTTTCCGCCCCCGCCGGACCACGCCGAGATGCCGGTCGCCCGGTGCCACCAATATGTCGTTACGCTTTACGGTCTCACTGTCCCACGCCACCCGTGCCGACCGACCCGAAAGAGCGCTTAACTGCTCGGCAAAGAAAGACATGAACACCGGCGGCAAATGCTGCGTCACGAGGATCGGTGCGTCGAACGCAGGTGGTAAGCTCGCAAAAAATGCTGCAAGCGCATGAAGCCCGCCAGTCGATGAGCCGATGGCGAGACAGGCGACGGGCGTATCTGCGACCGTGCGCAGCAATTGCAGCGCGCGACTTTCCTCAAATGCTGCGGGCTTGGCCTTTCCGAGCCGGAGCATTTTGTCGATCAACAACGCGCCAAACTGCCGCCCCAAGCCTCCAACGTCTGGTTTGGCCAGCGTATCAGCAGCACCCAGAGCCAACGCCTGAATCGTTGCGCGTCCGCCATTGCCGGCCAGTGTCGAAACAACAAGAATCCGTGCCCCGCCGCTCGCTTCGATCAGATCGGGCAAAGCCGCAAGTCCGTCCAGACCCGGCATTTGAATATCAAGCAAAACGATGTCGACACTGTTGACCGCAAGCCAGTTAATCGCCCGCCTCGCCCCGTCCAAAGCTGCGACAATCTCGAATTCAGCCGCATCGGCAATCATGCGTGACAACGCGGCACGTGCAACGGCTGAATCATCAACGATCAAAACCCGGATCGGAATTACCGTAATGCCCGGATTGCGGTTTATGGGCGATGATAAAACCATGTCGAGCGCGCCTTAAGCGACGCCGACGATCTGGAGCTTGCTGGCGAGCGTCTCGCGGTCGAACGGCTTCATAATATATTCGTCAGCCCCGGCATCAAGCGCCGCGCGGATATGCGCTGCGCCATTCTCTGTTGTACAAAAAACAATTTTGGGCTTCACGCCACCCCGATCGCTCAGTGCTCGCAAAAACTCCATCCCACTCATCACTGGCATGTTCCAATCGAGTAGCACGACATCAGGCAATGAAACCGCGCATGCATCAAGCGCGACCTTGCCGTCTTCGGCTTCGGACACGTCGAAATCGAGGGCTTCCAATATGTGCCGGGCGACTTTGCGGATGACTTTCGAATCATCAACGATCAGGCAGGTTCTTGACATATTACGCGACACCTTTTGGCAATTTGCCTTCGCTACGTTGAGTAGAGTGAATTTATGTGTTCTCGGTTAACGCTTCATGCCGCTTTCGCGAGCGGTCCGGCGATCAAGCGGCCAGGATCAATCAACACTGCAAAGCCATGCGGCGTATCAATTGCGCCGACCGAAACGCCCGCCCAATTGTCGCCTATGCACGCGTCGAACGGCATCACTGGCCCGATTGGCGCGACGACTTCGGCAATGGTATCGACACGCAGTGCATATTGATGCCCGCCCGCTTCGATAATGATCGCACGGTTGCCTGTTGCCTTGGCTCTCAAGCCGACGGCGGCAGCAGCATCGATCACGGTCAGAACACGACTGCGCACGGCGGCAATCCCGATGACATGTTCGGCAGCGAGCGGCACCGGCACGACTTGCCATAAATCGACAACTGATTCGATCATCGCCGCATCAATCGCGACGCGCTCGCCGCCGATGGTTGCAATCAAAACAAGCGCGGTCATGCCTTGAATCTCCGTTTCGGCACTTTGCTTTGTTCGCGCGGCCACGTCAGCAGCGGCACCGGCTTTTCATCAATCAGGACAAAGCCCTCCACAATCCCATCACCTACGGGAACAATTGCCGGCATCGGTGCCAGATCCAGAACCGCACTCACGGCATAACCGGTCGAATCGCCATCATCAGCCAGACGCAACACCGCGACGTGACCCGTTTCGGGCAACGCGCCATCGACAATAACTGGCATCAGCGCGCCCGAAATTGTCGCATAGCTGTGCCCGCCGTGCGTCACAAAGTCGGCTGCATCGACATCGTCGATATGATCGACATGCGCCGTCCGAATGCCGCGACGCTGTCCGTCGAGGCCATCGAACAGCAGCAGTGACACCCGCGGCACCTCTGTCGCCGCTATTTCACCATTGACGATATGCCGCCGCTCGGAATCAATGCCCGCCCGCGCGGCAATCCCCGTGGGATCAATAACCAATATCGGAATACCGTTGTCCGGCAGAGTTTGGCCCGCGTAAGTACCCAGGGTGGCAACATGCGGTGCGGTTGGGCGGACGACCAGTTCTTCATGATCGCGCACCCGCACGACGCCCAAGGCAAAGCGATTGCCGCCCGGCGGATCGACCACCACGAGATGCGACAGCGGCTCGTCACGAATGCCGAGCATCGCCGCCAGCGATACCACCGACAACATCCGCCCTCGTACAACTGCCACATGTCCACCCCCGACCGCCTCGACGCGCACCGATGCCGATTTCACTGAAACAATCTCGTCAATCGCCGCACGCGGGATGGCAAAGACTTGCCCGCCCGACTCAACCAGCAACGCGTTCATAATACTCAGCGTCAATGGCGCACGCAGCGTAATCGCCAACCCGTGACCGGGCCGGTTATCGAGCGTAATTGCGCCACCAAGCCGTTCAACATTGGAACGCACGACATCCATGCCGACGCCGCGCCCCGAAATGTCGGTAACCGTATCCGCTGTCGACAATCCAGCCGCAAAAATAAGATTTAGGGCAGCTTCAGGGGAAAGCGTTGCTGCTTTCGATGCCGACACTACACCTGCACCAACCGCTTTTTGGACCAAGCGTGCCACATCAATCCCGCGCCCGTCATCGGCCACTGTAATCGACACTTGATTGCCTGATTGCCGCGCGATCACCGTCAACGTCCCGCCGATGCTTTTGCCCGCAGCGACACGGTCCGCCACAGACTCAATCCCGTGATCAATGGCATTGCGGACAATGTGCATCAATGGATCGCGGATTGCTTCGACCATCTCACGGTCAATCTCGACATCGCTCCCTTCGATGCGCAACTGCACAGTCTTATCAACAGCCCCTGCTGTGTCGCGCACCAGCCGGGGGAGCAGCGCGAACAGCCGGTCAATCGGCTGCATCCGCGTCCGCGCGATTGTTTCCCGCACATCGGCAATCGCCGACGAAACGCGCTCGAATGCCGCCGTCAACGCAACGCCGGCGTCATGCTCGCGCAACTGTCGCGCCAGTTCGTTTCGCGCCAGCACGAGATCGGAGACTTGCATCATTGCCGTTTCGAGAACTTCAACGGCGATGCGGACATTTCGAACCGGCTGTGCCATTGTAGGCGCCAGTCGTGCAGCCACTGCCATGGGCGCATCAAGCCCGGCAATCAGCGCTGCATCGCTCGCGGGATCGGGAATGTCCGCTTTCGATTCCAGTGCCTCACTCAAGCAGGCGATCCGATCAATGATCGCCAGCATCGCACCGATCAGAGGGGCATCAATGGCCCGCGTATCCGCGCGCACTTCGCCTAGCGCGGTCTCAGCGGCATGCGCCAGCGCACCGATACGTGGCAGATCAAGAAAGCCGCAGCTTCCCTTCACAGTGTGGACAAAGCGGAAAATCTCGTCGAGCCGTGCGGCATCATCAGGATGGTTTTCCCACCCGACCAACGCCTCGCCGATATGCGCCAGCGTCTCGCGCGTTTCCGCTACAAATTCGCCCGTCAATTCGTCCACATGGCATTCCTTGGGTTTCACCCCCGTCCATGGGGCATGAATGGTTAAGGGGTCGTTAGTGTGTGATGGCCACAGCGCTGTAGGAAAGCTTCGTTTACGGCTCGTCTGGATTGTCGGGGGGGTGCTGATTGTCAACTTTCGTCATGGCTTAAGGAAAAGCGGATATCAGCACGCTTTTCCGCTAAACCGAATGCTGCAGGCATTTGGGATTTCCGGCCAAACTCAACACAATTATCGTTTATTATTACAACAAATTCAAACACTACAAAATGAAAAAAGGTATTAATCTTAGGGTATTTTTTAATATAATCACATCTGTTTTATTTTCAAT
>JANOVZ010000090.1:0-5885 GCA_031417655.1 Sphingomonas sp.
TGCCGAGAAATCGGGGTTGATGAAGAAGGAGAAGGTTACGCTGACCGGCGAGGACATGCGCGAGGGACTGACCGCGATCGTCTCGGTAAAATTGCCCGACCCGAAATTCTCTTCGCAGACCAAGGACAAACTGGTGTCGTCCGAGGTCCGCCAGCCGCTTGAATCGCTGATGAGCGACAAGATGGCCGAATGGCTAGAAGAAAACCCTGCCAACGCGCGCGCAATCATCCAGAAGGTCATCGACGCCGCTGCCGCGCGTGAAGCCGCGAAAAAAGCGCGCGAGGCGAGCCGTAAATCGGTGCTGGGCGGAACATCGCTGCCCGGCAAATTGCACGATTGCGAAGAAAAGGATCCCGCCAAATCCGAACTGTTTCTGGTCGAAGGCGACTCAGCCGGCGGCAGCGCGAAAATGGGCCGCGACCGCAAATATCAGGCGATCCTGCCCCTGCGCGGCAAGATTTTGAACGTCGAGCGCGCGCGTTTCGACCGGATGATTTCGAGCAAGGAAATCAGTTCGCTGATCCAGGCCATGGGAACCAGCATTCTCGACGATTTCAACATCGAAAAGCTGCGCTACCACAAGATCGTCATCATGACCGACGCCGATGTCGACGGGTCGCACATCCGCACCTTGTTGCTGACGTTTTTTTACCGTCACATGCGTGCGGTGATCGACGCAGGGCATCTCTTCATCGCCCAGCCGCCGCTTTACAAGGCGGCGCGGGGGCGCAGCGAAGTCTATCTGAAAGACGAAGCCGCACTCGACGAATATTTGGTCGAGGCCGGAGTGGCAGTATCGCGGCTCGATTCACCCCAAGGGCAGCGCACGGGTGCGGACCTCCGCACTTTGGTCGATCACGCGCGGCGGATGCGAAGCCTGATGCGCTACGTCCCGCGCCGTTACGATCCCGCGATTGTCGAGGGGCTGGCGCTGATGGGCGCGCTCGATCCGGCATTGCGCGACGATCAGCGCGCCGATGCGCTGAGCCTCGCGGCAGAATGGCTCAACCGCGCCGACCTCGAAGCGAAATGGAGCGCCACAATCGGTGCCGACGGTGACTATATCCTGCGCCGCCTGTGGCGCGGAGTGACCGACCACAATATCATCGATGCGGCCTTCCTGATGAGCCAGGAAGCGCGCCGTCTGCACACGCTGGTCGCCGAACAGGCGGAAAATTACGCTCAAGTCGCGCGTCTTGTGACGGTGGCTAAAACGGCAGTAGCGCAAGCCGAGGGCGAGATCGTCGAAGAGGAGGGTGACGACAGCGAAACTGCGCCCGCGACCGCCGATCCCAAGGGCGCGCTCATCTCGCGCCCCTCCGACCTGCTCGACGCGATTCTAAGCGCCGGGCGCAAGGGCATGAAGTTCCAGCGTTACAAGGGGCTCGGCGAAATGAACGCCGAACAATTGTGGGAAACCACCCTCGACCCCGAAGCCCGCTCGATGCTCCGCGTCGAAGTGGCGCAAGCCGATGCTGCCGACGAGATCTTCACCCAGCTGATGGGCGATGTTGTCGAACCGCGCCGCGACTTCATTCAGGAAAACGCGCTAAATGTCGCCAATCTTGATGTGTAGCGTGGGCTAGATATCCGTGCTTGCGACGCGGGGAAACGACGGACGTGGCTGGGGACACATATGAGCGACACAGTGACTACTATCCGCCCCCGCGCCGACACCATCGCTGCACTTGAAGCGCTCGACACGCGGCTCCGCTGGCTGTCGGCGTGGACGGTGCACAATGCCAATCATCTCCGCCCCAAACGTGACGGGCTGAAGGTCGGCGGACATCAGGCGAGTTGTGCGTCGATGAGCGCCATCATGTCGGCACTCTATTTTCATGCGCTGCGCCCGCAGGACAAGGTTGCGGTCAAGCCACATGCCGGACCACTGCTGCACGCCATCCATTATTTGCTCGGCAGCCAGTCGCTCGATCAGTTGCAACGCTTTCGGGGGCTGGGCGGCGCGCAAAGCTACCCCAGCCGAACCAAAGACCGCATCCCGGTCGACTTCTCGACGGGCAGCGTGGGACTGGGCGTCGCGGCGACGGCGTTCACCAGCCTCGTCCAGGATTATCTGATCGCGCACGGTGCACTCGAAGAGGCGCAGGCAGGGCGCATGATCGCATTGATGGGCGATGCCGAGCTTGATGAAGGCAATATCTACGAATGCCTGATCGAGGGATATAAGCACGACATCCGCAACTGCTGGTGGGTCGTCGATTACAACCGCCAGTCGCTCGACCACACCACTGCCGACCGGATGTTCCGCCGTTTCGACGACATCTTCGAAACCTGTGGCTGGCGGGTTGTCACGCTGAAATACGGCAAGCGGCAAAAGGCAGCGTTTGCGCTGCCCGGCGGCGCGAGCCTGCAGGAATGGATCGACACTTGCCCGAACGCCGATTTCGCGGTGCTGACCTATCAGGGCGGAGCGGCGTGGCGAGCGCGCCTCACCGCCGACATCGGCAACAGGGCCAATGTCGCGGGATTGCTTGAACGCTATGATGACACGGCACTCGCCGACCTGATGACCAATCTGGGCGGCCATTGCGTCGAAAGCCTGATCGAGGCGTTCGACGGCTCGCAAGATACGCTACCGACCCTGTTCATTGCCTATACCGTAAAGGGGTTCGGGCTGCCGCTTGCGGGGCACAAGGATAATCATTCGGGCATGATGAACCCGCCGCAGATCGCGGCATTGCGTGCCTCGCTTGGCATATCCGAGGGCGAAGAATGGGAGCCGTTCGGCGGGCTGGGCGACAATGCTGCGGCTAATTTGCGCGCGTTCATCTCAAACAGTGCACTCGCCCAAAAACTGCCCGAGCCGAAAGTGGCAGCCGTTCCGGTGCCAGCGATACCGACCCCCGAAGGCGACGAGCAATCGACGCAAGCTGCTTTCGGCCGCATTCTGCTTGACCTCGCTAAATCGGGCGCGCCGCTCGCCGACCGCATCGTCACGACTGCACCCGACGTTACGCAAACCACCAATCTGGGCGCGTTCGTCAACCAGCGCGGGCTGTTTCGGCGTAGCGAATTCGCCGACGTGTTCAGCAAGGCAAAAATCCCCAGCGCACAGAAATGGGCGGGACATGCAGCGGGCCAACACATCGAACTGGGCATTGCCGAGAATAATTTCTTCCTGATGCTGTCGTCGCTCGGGTTGGCGGCGCCGCATTTCGGAACACGGCTGATACCCGTCGGTACCGTTTACGACCCGTTCATTGCCCGCGGCCTCGATGCGCTCAACTATGCTTGTTATCAGGACGCACGCTTCCTGCTCATTGGCACACCCTCGGGGCTGACCTTGGCGGCGGAGGGCGGCGCGCACCAATCGATCAATACGCCGCTGATCGGGATGGGGCAGCCCGGGCTGACCGCGTATGAGCCTGCGTTTGCCGACGAACTGGCCCTCATTATGCGCCACGCGTTCGAGCATATTCAGGCCGATAACGGTGGGTCGGTCTATCTACGGCTGACGACGCGCAGCATAGCCCAGCCATTACGCGAAGACGACGATTGGCAAGCAGGCGCACTTGCCGGGGGTTATTGGCTTCGAAAGCCCGCACCGGGTGCAGAGGCGGCGATCGTGTTCAGTGGTGCGGTCGCACCCGAGGTGATCGATGCCTTCGACCAGTTGAAGGGCGATTTGCCGGGGCTGGGATTGCTCAACATTACGTCGCCCGACCTGCTCCATCGCGGCTGGTCGGCGCGCCGTGCCGCCCGTTGGACAGGGACGCCGCCTGCGCCCGCCTATGTCGAGACGCTACTTGCGCCGCTTTCGCGCAATGCGGGTCTGGTGACGATCCTCGACGGGTCGCCCGCCGCACTGTCGTGGTTGGGCGCCGTGCGCGGACAGCGGGTGAGCCCGCTCGGCGTCGACCGCTTTGGCCAGACCGGTGACTTGCCCGACGTCCACCGCAGCTATCGCCTCGATGCCGAGGCGATTATCGACGCGGCGGCGGAACTATTCTTGGTTTAGCGAGGCGGGGGAGCGCTTTCGGCTGCGGTATTAGGTAGCAAACGCACCAACAGCCTCCATCAGTGTTGACGACAGCATAAGGCTGGGCGACACATGATCTGACATGCTGATACCAGACCACGCGACGCTAGAATTACACGTTCCGCACGATCCAGAGTGGCTGACGAATGATTGCGAGCATACGCTTGTTGAAATCGATCTCGGTCAGTTTTTCGTCACCGTTTACAAAGCTACTGATCGGGCCATCCATGTGCGTCTCATAGATGATATCCGGCGGCGGTCAGTGAAGGCTGAGCTACTAATCGAGTATACAGAAAACGACCGGACGATGCTTCTCATCAGTTGGAGCGAAGAGGCAGTAAGCCTTCAGATCGAAAGCGGTCTGCCCGTTCGGCTCCCTTGGCGAGCATCTCCGTTATCTGCGAGTTTGTAGCCCAACGCCCGTTCATACAAACACGCACCCCCCGAAATAGCGGGGGCTTTGAGTAGCTGTCTTCATCGGGACGCGGCGACGCCTCGTCAGAAAATGTATCCGCACTACGCTTAAACTGCCGTGTTTTGGCGATAGCGATTCTGACCGACATTTCGATCTTTCTGAATTGAGAGTTGTGGTTGCGGGCTGGTGCCTGCGCTGCGTAGCTGGTCGCCACGATCATCAGAAAGATATATCACGATACATCTCAATTGTCAAGAAAATCCGACTGGTTTGCGCTCTTGCGCGCACATGCTTTCACGGCCTAAACCTTCCCTGCCTCTCTCGGTCTCGTAAGCCGGAGGAGGTGCGCTGTAACGCGCAAAGCACGGGTCCGCTCTGTCGGGCGGCTCCCGAAATACAATAGCCTCACGGTGAATACGGGAGGCGTGCTGCCCCGTGCTTTGCACGTTACGAACCACCCGGCTCCAGCCGGGCAACGCGGGGCTGTGGCATGAACTCGTCTAGGAACAATCCTCAAGGCTATCAGATTCACGAGAAGTCTCTTCGACCAACCCCCGTTTTACTTTACCTGCTAACAGCAGCGGGCGCGCTGATCGTCTTTCTCGTTTGGTCTAGTGGCGTTGATACTGCACCAAAAATGCCATCAACAAGTAAGACCGAGTCCGACGCCTCGGCCATTATGATCGATGAGAAGGCGGATCGCTTGGCTGCCCTCGAAAATGTTCAGGCTGCTACTAAGGCAACCCAGCCCAAAGGCGAGATATCGTCGATGGCAACCGATCCATATACACGCAGCCAATATCCAACGACCGTTGCAAAGTTCGGTAAGTCGATACCGGCCATCAATGACGATCGCAGGAGGATTTCTGAAATAGCGATCAAAGACCCGAGGTGCAACGGCGTTTCCAACGCTCAGGTTTCGAGTAATTCGCCCAAGGTGAATCGCCGCTACTGGGTGGAATGCGGCAATCTCACACGGCTTCGTTTTGACCAAGCGTCAATCGCCAAGGGCGAACCTGTCTCTGTTCAAACCATTCAGGACATGGGCCGCGACGGCCTCATTACGGACTAGCCATGGGATTTCTCAAGGCAGTCAGCCAGCTAATCTTTGGATTGTTCCTGCTCCTGATCGCCGCAGGTATTATGAGCTAATCGACCTCAACCACCATCTGCACCCGCGACGTTGCGATCAGCACACCGGGTTGGACGCCATGCTCGTCGGCCTCGGCCAGATGTCCGGCGACGAACCGCGTCCGGTCCATCAGATCGTGCAGATCGGCTAAGCTAGCGACCTTTACCTCGACGAGCGGGTGCTGTGACGCGCCCATGAGGCAGAAGCGGAATGTCATGCCGCTTCCTTCCGTCGCTGCCAGTAGCCCTTCCAAGTCCGCGAAACGGGATGGTGGAGGCCAGCCGCAGCGATGGTCAGGAACTGTCCGCCGTTCGAGATGCGGCGATTGTCTTCGCGCC
>JANOVZ010000091.1:0-8927 GCA_031417655.1 Sphingomonas sp.
TCAGCCGGTCCGCCAGCGTCGATTTGCCATGATCAATATGCGCGATAATCGAAAAGTTACGAATTTTGTCGAGAGGTGTCATTTCATGGCCACTAGCGGAGCAACAAGCGCACTGCTAGATGGTCTAAAGACGGGGTCGCATCCGTTTTCACGCGCAGACCCATATTGGCGCGCGTGCACTTTTAGGGGAGTTCACATGCGTCAGTTCATTTCCATCGCGGCAGCCGCAGCGCTTTTCACCACACCAGCGTTTGCGCAAGTTGACCGCAAAGCCTCATCAGGCAAGCAGGCCCAGACCAAAGGCGAAATGCAGATTCCGCGTTGCGGACGCCGGATCGGCACGGTCGCTATCGTCGAGCCCGATACCCAGTGGTGGCGCGACTATAATCTTGGAAGCCCCGAGAACATCCTGAAAGTCTTCGTCCAGCAATCGGGCTGCTTCGGCCTCGTCAATCGTGGCCGCGCGATGCAGAGCCGCGCGATGGAACGCGCAATGGCCGATGACGGCGAACTGCAGCGCGGATCGAACCTCGGCAAGGGTCAGGTCAAGACGGCCGACTATTATCTTGAACCCAACATCGTGACTGCGAACCGCAATTCGGGCGGTGGCGGTGCGGGCGCAGCCCTTGGCGCACTCGGCGGCATGTTCGGCGGCATCGGTCGCTTGGCGGGCGCCGTCGCGGGTGGCATCAATGTGAAGAAAGGCGAGGCCAACGTCACCCTGTCCATCGTCAACGCGCGCACGACCGAGGAGGAAGCCCTGACCCAAGGCTATGCCCGCAAGACCGACACAAGCTTTGGTGCGGGTGGTGGCTTGTTCGGTGCAGGCGGCGGCTTTGGTGGCGCAGCTGGCGGCGGATATCAGGATACCGCGCTTGGCCAGATCATCGTTCTTGCCTATCTTGATGCGTATACCAAACTGGTCACGGAACTCGGAGGCCTGCCGAGCAATGCAGCGGCGGCGGCACCAAGAGCGACGACAAACAACCGTTAGAGATCGGGGAAGGTTCGGGCGATTGCTGCGATTGCTGCATTCGTCCGGGCTTTTTCTCTGCCCGAAATCATCACCCAATCAACGCCGCGCGCGATCAGTTCGTCACGACAGCGGCTAAAAAAATTGGCGCGAGTTAGGGCATCACCATAAATCCGTGTGCCATCATCAACCCACGGTAAATCACTGTTGAGTAGTAGATAGAGGTCCGCCGTTGCATCAAACGCAGCGAACCACGGATCACGGCGCCCCAGCATCATATCCGACCAGACTGCCGTCATCAACGGATCGGTGTCTAGAATCAGCAGTCGGTTCGCCCGCTGCGCTGTGGTCTCAGCCATCGCCGCCTGCGTTCGACCGATGATCAACAAGTCGTTATTGTCGAGTATTGTCCCGAACTGCTCGCAGTATGTTCGCCCATACTCGGGTACGAAGACCGTATCGAAACGCGCCGCCAGTTCCGCCGCCAAAACCGATTTGCCAACGCTTTCCGGACCATGCAGGCAAACCGTCCTCACGCCGCCGCCAGCTTTCGCCGCCATTCGATAAAACCGTACGTCGCCATGACAAGGAAAACGCCATAAAGGCCCGCCGTCAGCCACAGCCCCTTTACCGCAAACAAACCGATGGCGAGGACGTCGACAATAATCCACCATATCCAGTTCTCAATCAGCCGGCGCGTCATCATGAATTGTGCGGCCACGCTAAGCATGGCGATTGCACCGTCCCAATACGGATAGGCGGCATCGATCATCTGGTGCATCATGGTGCCCCAGATCGCGATGGCAACAATGGACGCCACGACCCAACCCATCCGTGAAAATGGTCCCATCTGGTCAATGATCACCAGCCCGTCATCGCCCTGTTTCCCCGCCCACGCGACCCAGCCATAGAGTTGAACCAGCAGGAAAAAGACCTGTAACCCCGCATCGCTATACAGCTTCGCGCGCCAGAATATATGCGCATAAAGCACGACCATCACGATCCCGAATGGGTAATTCCAGATACTCCGCCGGATGATAAGGGTGATGTTCACCAGCCCGAAGGCGACGGCGATGGCTTCAATAGGATCCATTACGCAATCGCATAGCGCTGCTTTCGCCACTTGCCAGCCCCTACGCCGGCGTTAGCATATGGCAAATGACAAAAGGGGATGCGATGCGCCATATCGCCATCGTTGGATCGGGGCCAGCAGGATATTACACGGCCGAGGCGGCGCAGAAGATATTTGGCGACGATGTTCGCGTTGACATCATCGACCGCCTGCCTGTGCCCTATGGACTCATCCGTTCAGGCGTGGCCCCCGACCATCAGTCGATCAAGGCCGTTTATCGCCGGTATGAAGCGGTCAATCTGTCCGACACGGTTCGCTTTGTCGGCAATGTTACGGTGGGCACGGACGTCAGCATCGCCGAGCTGCAATCCTTTTATGACGCTGTTGTGCTCGCGACCGGCGCGCCCAACGACCGCGCGTTGGGCATACCCGGCGCGGACTTGCCGGGTGTCATCGGATCGGCAGCATTTGTCGGCTGGTATAATGGCCATCCCGATCACGCAGACCTAAATCCGACGCTCGTCGGCCCTGGGGCGGTCGTCATCGGCAACGGCAATGTCGCGCTGGACGTTGCGCGTATCCTATCCAAGACACGCACCGAATTTGCGGGATCTGACATTGCTCGCCACGCGCTTGATGCACTGGATGTGTCGGGCATTGTCCGCATTTCGGTGCTCGGGCGGCGTGGCCCGCACCAGATTGCGATGACGCCGAAGGAACTTGGCGAGCTCGGCCAACTCGACCGCGCGCAGCCATTTGTCGCTGCCGATGATTTGCCCGCCGTCGACGACGACGCGCTGCTTGAGCCCGGTATGCGCAAGTCGGTAACATATTTGCGCAGTTTCGCGGGCGAACCGCTCGCTGGGAAAGCGATTGCTATAGATTTTGACTTTTTTGCGAGCCCCATGCGTATTGAAGGCGACGGCAAAGCAGAGCGCGTCATTGTCGAGCGCACGCGGCTCGATGCCGACCTGCGTTCGGTCGGCACCGGCGAAACCTATGTCATCCCCGCAAGCCTGATCGTTGCGTGCATCGGTTATCAGACCCCACCCATCGACGGTGTTCCCTATGAACATGGCCGTGGTCGCTTCGCCAATGACGAGGGCCGCATTCTTCCGGGTCTTTATTGCGTGGGCTGGGCACGGCGCGGACCAAGCGGAACGATCGGCACCAACCGGCCCGATGGGTATGCGGTAGCAGACCTCATCACAGCGGACATTGGCGCCGGTGGGGGAAAGCCCGGTCGCCCCGCGCTCAACACATTACTTGAAAGCCGAAGTGTCGACATTGTTACCTTCCGCGACTGGCAAAAGATCGAAGCCGCCGAAATCGCCCGCGCCCGCGGAGGTTCCCCGCGCGAAAAATTCACGCGGGTCGAGGAAATGCTCGGCGCACGCGGTTGAAAGCGCCACACCCCCTCATGGTTTATTTTCATGGCATGCCGGGTACGAGCGAGGAACTGACCCTATGCACCGATGAAAACTGGCAAAAGGGAGTCACAATCGTCTTGCCCGACCGTCAAGATCAATATGCCGGCGATTTCGACGGTATGAGCGCGTTGCTGAAAGCGCGGTTTTTAGATGCGCCATTACATTTCGTCGGATTTTCAATGGGCTGTTTCGCCGCGCTGCAAATTGCATCCCGTCTTGGTCCTATCGTTTCCCGTATCGACCTCATTTCTGCGTCAGCACCTTTGGAGCTCGGTAATTTCTTGCCCGATATGGCGGGAAAGGCGGTCTTTTCTGCCGCGCGTCGTTCGCTATTTCGGCTTCGTCTTCTGGTGTGGGTCCAAGCGGTCGTGGCAATGACCGCGCCGTCGCTGCTTCATCGCATCCTCTTTAAAAATGCGACGAGGGATGAACGACGGCTCGCAGATGATCCGAAGTTCAGGACTTCGATACGTCGTATGACACGGATCAGTCTGTTCCGAAACCGAATGAGCTACATCCGCGAAATACTGGCTTATGTGCAGCCGTGGGCTGCGATCCTGCCCGACGTCCACGCAAAGATTTTGTTATGGCATGGCACCGATGACAGATGGGCACCAGAAGCCATGGCTCATGCGCTCGCAGCGGCATTGCCCAACGTCGTTGCCATGAACATCATGCCGGGAAAATCGCATTATTCATGCCTGATCGAAGCCCTGCCGTTGGTTGCTGCGGACGTCGTGAAAGCGCGCGTGGCGAACGGTTAGCCGAACCACCCCTGCCTGCTTAGTGCGCGGTAATAGGTCCGGCTGACCGGCGCTTCGGTACCGTCGCTTAATGTCAGCACAGCTTTGCCATCGCCGCGCACAGCCTTTGTCACAGCATCGCGCGCGACCCACCAGCTGCGGTGCGTCTGGGCGCCACGCTTGCCGCCCAGTTCGGCAACCGCATCGGACAGGCGCATCAGGATCATCGCGTTGCCACCATCGGTGTAAACGCGGAGATAATGATCCTCGCTCACCAGCGCCAAAATCCGGGCATCTTGCAAATGCAGCGGCAGACGCGCGCGGAATCTGTTGTCGTCAGTTGCTGATGTCACAGGCGCCGCACCCACCTCCGCGAGCGCAATAATTGCCTTTCGCCGACTGCCAACTGCATAAGTGATCCCCGTGATGATCGCGCTGACGAACGCGACCAGCATGAAATTGCGGACAGTCCCACCGGTCGATGGACGGTCCATATCCAACAGGATCATGCCCGCGCCGATGACGCCGAGCGTCAGCGGCAATGCGATCAGGACCGATATGACAAGTACTTCGGCAATCGGACGGCGCTTCAAATGCCCCCAGCGTTGAATGCCCGTCGTTACTCCCACGCCGATCACCGCGCCGGTTTCCATAACGATCACCCAATAGAGCAGCCGCGTCCAGAAAGGGACGACGCCGGTGCCCATCGCTTCGCTGATCGTCATGAATACCGCCGCGATTGTTGCAACAACAAAACCCGCGCGGTGTTGGGTCATTGGTCCTGCATTTGACGAAGCGCCAGTCGCCATTTCCGTCATTTGGCGCAGAATTTCGGCGGTTTCGCGTAAGTCCGGTTGTAAGGTGCGCTGCGCCCGTTCATTTCGATGACACATCTAGCAAATGGCGCAGCAGGAGCAACCATCATGACGAAGTTCAAGACCATCATCGCCGCCATCGCACTGAACATTCCAGCAATTACCGTTGTCTATGCTGCGGACGCACCCGCTAAACTCGAAGTCGCCTTTACCGGGATCGAAGTGCAGAAAGGCGCTGTAATGTTTGGCGTGTATGATAGCGAAGACGCTTATAACAAGGGCAAGAGCGTGAACGGAGCACGGATCGTTGCGGACAAAGCAAACGTAGCCGCGATGATTGAAGGGCTCCCAGCTGGACGGTATGCGATCAAGGCATTCCACGACATTGACGGTGACGGCCAAATGTCGAGTAATCCCTTTGGCATGCCAACCGAACCTTTCGCTTTCTCGAACGATGCAAAGGGCGCGATGGGTCCGGCGACTTGGGCCGATGCGGCGTTTGATTTGAAGCCCGGTGGCACCAAAATCATTATCACGATCAAGTAAGGAAGTCGCCCGATGTCCGCTATACTCGACCGCCGCGCTTTTCTTGGTTCCTCGCTCCTTGTCGGCGCCGCCGCAGTTATCTCACCCGACGAAGCGCTTGCAGGCGCATCGCCGCCGGGATGGGCGCTGGGCGTCGCGGATGTCGAGGCGGACATTGCCGAAACATCCATGACCCTCGTTCGCGGACGTGCGCCCGTTGGTTTTGCGGGAACTCTTTATCGCAATGGTCCTGCCAAGTTCCGCCGGGCGGGTGGTGCTGCTGGCCATTGGTTTGACGGTGACGGGCTAGTCCGCAAGTTTCGCATCGGCGAGGGTAAAGCCACGCTTGCCGCACGCTTCGTTGATACGCCCAAACGGCGCCAAGAAACGGCACTGAACCGAATGGCAATGCCCGGTTTTGGCTCGCCGCGTGGTGACGGCGCTGTCCTTTCCAGCCCCGACGACAGCAATGCCGCAAACACCGCAATGCTGATGGCAGGTGGCGAGTTGCTGGCGCTGTGGGAAGCGGGTTCCCCTGCACGGATGGACCCCGAAACGCTGGCCACGCGCGGGTTCAAAACCTTCCGTGACGATCTCGCCCATATGCCCTTTCTCGCGCATCCTCGTGTCCAGCCTGACGGCGTCATCTGGAACATCGGCAGCGGCGGCGGCAAGGATTGCATCGTCTGGAAACTCAACGCAAACGGCAGCTTGAATAAAGCCGAGGTCATCAAACTGCCACGCGCAAGCTACTATCACGACTTCACCGCGACCGCGCGACGTCTCGTCCTCGTGCTTCAGCCGTGGTTGCAAGAGGAATATAAATTCCCGCTTTCAACCGGCATGGTCTGGCGACCGGAACGCGGCACGCAAGTGCTTGTCATCGACAAGCATGATTTGTCGAAACGAAGGATTTTCGAGCTTCCCGCTTTCTCTTTCTTTCACCTCGGCGACGCATGGGAGGAAAAAGATGGCACAATCCGGTTCGACGGGGCGTTCGAAGCTGATCCGACATTTGGGCAAACATCGGCGTCAGCGCTCCTTCGCGGCGAATATGTCCGCGCACCCCGTCCAATGCTCACTCAGGTCGCGCTGCATCCGAATGGCCGTACCGAAATGTTGGCCAGCAAGACTGCCGCTGAATTTCCGACAGTCGACAAGCGCTTTGCGGGGAGCACGCGCCGTTACACCACGCATGTCGCCCATTACCGAGACATGCCCTTTGCGCATGGCATCGGCCAATGGGATTGGCTGCGCGGGCGCGATGATCGCTTTGATTTCGGTGACCAGCATCTTGTCGAGGAATTTGTCTTCGCCCCGAAAGGCGATAGCGAAGGCGATGGCTGGTTGGTCGGCACCACGCTCAACTTGGAAGCGCGCGCAACCGAAATGCATGTCTTTGATGCCAAGCGCGTCGCAGGCGGCCCGCTCGCGACATGGCGGGCAGGCGTGTCGCTACCGCATACATTCCACGGCATTTTCGTCGGCGCACGGGCTTGATGCGATGTGAGACGCCCGCTAGGTGAAGCTGGCTGCCGCGCCTCCGGGCGCATGCACCGGATCGGTCGGGGAATAGCTCAGCCCGGTAGAGCACTGCCTTCGGGAGGCAGGGGCCGGAGGTTCGAATCCTCTTTCCCCGACCAGATTACGCGATAATAACAGAGATATGCCGTGTGCTCGGCGTCGACCATACCAGACATATAGATCGAAAAAGAACATGGAGCGGGCGAAGGGATTCGAACCCTCGACCCCGACCTTTGCAAGTTTAGACAACGGCTGAACATACCGACCATGACGACACATTTTCAATAACTTAGATGAACATGCGGAACATAGCGTTGCATAGAATCACCTATTTTGTTACCTAGGTAGCTACTTTTTTAGCTCTAGGTAACATTGATGCCACGGCTCACCGACGTCCGAGTTTCCGCCATCAAGCCACCCCAGACTGGGCAAGCCGAATACGCGGATGATTTAGTGCGCGGCCTTCGCCTTCGGGTGGGGGCTGGTGGCCGCAAGGCGTGGATCGTTCGCATGAGAATGGGCGCGCAGCAGGTCAATAAGACACTCGGCGTCTATCCGCTCATTTCACTTGTTACCGCGCGTGATCTGGCGCGTGAGTTCTTGATCAACCTCGCACGAGAGGGGCAAGTGCGCCCCAAACGCACCTTTGGTGACCTTTCCGATCACTGGATCGAACACGTCGCCAAGCCAAAAAACAAAAGCTGGCACCAGCAACAGCGTCGCATTGAAATCTATGTCCTCCCGAAGTGGCGCGAAAGCGAGCTTGGCAACATTCGAAGGGCCGATGTGCGTGACCTGATCGACGGCATTGAGGGCATCGTTGCCCCCGGTCGAGCGTTGGCAATTGTGCGCACCCTATTTCGCTATGCCATGGCGCGCGATTGGGTAAACAGTTCACCTGCCGAGGCAATTCCAAACCCCAGTCGAGACATCCCGCGCGACCGCTACCTGGATATGAAGGAAGTGGCGGCAGTGTATAAAGTGGCTGATCTTCTTGGTTATCCGTTCACCGGCTTTATCAAGATGATGATCCTGACCGCGCAGCGTCGGACCGAAGTTGCTTCGATGAAGTGGGCTGACATTGATCTTGAAGCGGGGACGTGGGTGATCGCAAGCGAGGCCAACAAATCAGCCCGTGCGCATTTGGTGCCGCTCTCTCCGCAAGCAGTTGAGCTCTTGAGGGCCACGCCGGAGCTTGGTCCGTATGTGTGGTCAAGCGACGGGGAGACGCATGTGAAGGGCTACAGCAAGGCCAAGCAACGGATCGATGCATTTCTGTTATCGGGCGGCGTCGAGCTCAAGCCGTGGCGGCTCCATGATCTGCGCCGAACAGTGGCGACGCATATGGTGCGGCTGGGTGTATCGGAGTTGGTGGTGGGGCGGGTGCTGAACCACGCGCCGCAGGGCGTGACCGCGAGGACGTATGCGTTGCACAGCTATGAGGTTGAGAAACGTGAGGCCGTTGTCCATTGGTCAGCAACCATAGATAATATCTAGGAACATCACAAAACTAGATTGGATTGAATTTTGCAAATTTCTGGAATGTACTAAAGTCATTCGACACGCACATCGCGTCGAACTGTTGGCGCATATTATTTATTTTTCAATAATCTTGATCGTCGTTCCGTCCAATCATATATTTAGAAATTCAACTTATTTTTTCTAGGATGCATATCTGTATCATAGAAAGAGATTTTTTGTGATCCAAATTACTATTCTGAGATATAAGTTCAATCGGTTTATCCTAAGCTTACATATGATCCTAATACAATCATTTCGGTAATATATAGCAAGCTAGAAGATATGTAAGGAAATTGAGCCATATCCTCCGGAGCTATCTGCAAA
>JANOVZ010000092.1:0-18560 GCA_031417655.1 Sphingomonas sp.
CGCGCCTATACCGTCGGCGTGTTCCCGATGGCCGATGCCCGCGAAGCCAAGTCCGTCTATTGGGTCGAACCGAAATCGCGGGCCGTGTTGCCGCTTGAAGGATTTCATCTGTCGCGGTCGCTGGCAAAGACATTACGGTCGGATCGCTACCAAACAACTGCCAATGCTGCCTTTGGGTCGGTTGTTGCACTATGCGCCGAAGCCGCTGAAAACCGACCCGCGACGTGGATAAACAACCAGATCGAAATTGCCGTCGGAAAACTGCATACACACGGCCACGCGCATTCGATTGAAACCTGGTGCGATGGCGAACTTGTCGGCGGGCTTTATGGCATTGCGCTTGGTCGTGCGTTCTTTGGCGAATCAATGTTCAGCCGCGCAACCGATGCGTCGAAAATCGCGCTGGCGCATCTCGTCGCGCGGTTGCGATTCGGCGGTTTCACGTTGCTCGACTGCCAGTTCATGACCGACCATCTCGCATCGCTCGGCGCGATCGAGGTCAGCCGGAAACGCTACATCGTGTCGTTGGAAGCCGCACTTTCTTCATCAGCCGCCTGTGCACGCGACGCCGACTTTCTGGCTTTGGGCCGCGTCGGTTCGCCAGATTCATCGCCCGACATCACCACAGTATCGGGACCGATATCGGGATGGCTCATCTTACAGGCTTTGACCCAGACGTCGTAAACCGGATGTTCGACGACGTTGAGCGACGGCGTTTCCTTATACAGCCAGCCCGAAAAAACCTTGCGCCATTTGGTGTCCGCGCCGTTGACGATCAGCTGGACGAACGCGCCGGTCAACTGCTCGCGTTCCCACGGCTCGGTCTGGTCGCAGGCTTTCAGCCGGATGACGGCATCGCCGATGCGCACGGCCTCGCCCGGTTTCATGTTCAGATCGCGCGACAAGCCGTTGCGTTTGTTGAGAATGCCCAAGGTGGCAACGCGCTCTGCCATTGGCGTTCCGGATTTCGTCGTCGGTGCGCGCGGGCGTTCGGGCGCTTCGGCGGCAATCGGCGCCTCACTGCTGCTGCTACCTTGCACGGCACTCTGAATTGCCGGCGCTGCAGCGGCCAGCCCCAGCAGCACAACACCGCCACCGAACACCCAAGTTTTTGTCATGCCGCGTCGGGGCTCCACGCTTCGTAATCGCCGGTTGCGGCTGCCCGCTTCCCACCCGATTCAAGCGCACCGGCGGGACGATAGGCCGCAGCGGTGCCGGTTGCGTTGGCCCTTGCTTCCTTTTCCCAGCGGCGTGGCGCGGGCAAGCTGACATCAGGCAGGGCATCGACTTGATGGTGCAACCAGCCGAACCATTCGGACGGGACACGGCTGGCGTCGTTCGCGCCCTTGTAGATCACCGAGCGGCGCGCGCGACCGTCGGGCATCGCCTTGCCTTCGTAATAGATATTGCCAAGTGCGTCATCGCCAACGCGCTTTGCACCGCGCAGGCCCAAATGCGTGCCGATGGTGGCACCGTTCCACCAGGTAAATATTTTGCCAAGAACACTCATATGCCGTCGATTAGGCGTTGACTCCCCTCCCTGCAAGGGAGGGGAATTACTTGGGCCATTCGACTCTTGCCGCGTCGGTTACGCCCAATTCGGCCGCCCGCCCACCAGCGATTTCAAGCACGGCGGCGACAGGTTCGTCAGCACCGACGGGTTCCAGCGAATAGGGCACGGTATTTTCGACCAGCCGCGCGATGCTGCCGTCAGTGCGGATGAAAAACCAGTCCTGCGGGATTGGGCAATTCTTCATCCAGAAGCTGGCGATGCGCGGCGGATCCATCGGGAAAATCATGCCACCATCGGGCGCAATCTTTGTACGGAACATGAGGCCGCGCGCTTGCTCTTCGGGTGTCCGCGCAACTTCGATCTTGAATTTGTGGACTTTACCCGCCGACGTGATGGTCAGTGGCACCGTGCGTGCCGCCGTTTCGACATCGGCACTTCCGGCGCGACATCCGGACAGACCCGCAACAGCCATGGCAGCAGCAATCAGCAATTTCGAACGAATCAAATCGGTTCCACCTCGGCGACCAGTGGCCCCTTTTCGCCCGGGGTGATGCGCGCATGCAAGGGTTGATCGGGCTCGACTTCCAATATTCCGGCACGGCGCAGCGTTTCCATGTGCAGAAATATGTCATCGCCGCCGCCGTCGCGGACGACAAAGCCATAGCCTTTCAACCGGTTGAACCATTTGACGCGCACCGCTTCGACCGGGCCAGCACCTGCAAGCACGCTCGCCGGATCGCGCGCCGTTCGTTCGCGGGTGTAGGGTTCGGGATCGGGCGCAATTGCTGTTGAGACATCAATGTCGATGATTGCCGTCGCCTGAAGCCCGCGCGGCCCGCGCTGCGCGTCGCAGGTTACAGTCGCGCCTTCGGGAAGAACCCGACGATTATGGTCGCGCAGTTGTGAAAAATGGACGAGGACATCCCCCGCCTCGGTCGCGACAAAGCCAAAGCCGCGCGTCGCGTCAAACCATTTTACGATACCAGTTAGCCGTTCGGGTGCAGCGCTTTGGTCGGCCGCTCCCTCTTCATGATCTTCGGACACCATCATGTCCGTTTGGCTAACCTTGAGCGACTTCATGTCACTACCCCCGCAGCGCATCTATCATCAAACTGCGACGGACGAAGGTTCTAATTGCCTTCGCTCTCTAGGTCGTCTGATACTGCATTGGTAAACCGCTTGGCAAGGTCAAAGCTGTGCCCCGCGCGCAGCATAGCCGCAAACTGGCGCTGGCGCACCTTGGGGTCGGTCGCAATCTCACCATAAGCCCCGATACGTTTGCGCCGCGCATACGTCTCTGCCGCCGCCAATGCCGCATCATCATCAGGCATCACTTCAGCGGCGAGATCACGGTCAATCCCCGCGACCTGCAATGCGGCGCCGATTCGCCGTCCGCCATAGCCGCGCCGCCCCAGCGACGTCGCACGCGTTTCAGCAAAAACCCGGTCATCAACATAGCCCAGCGCGGCACATCGCGCGACAATCGCATCAACGTCGGCAGGTTCGTCGCCCGCCCATCCCCGTTCCTGAACCTTGCGCCGCAAATAGCTTTTGAGCTTGGCGCAGGTGGTCGCGTAACGCCCGACATAATGCAGCGCGAGCCGGTTCAAGGCATCCGAATCCAGTGCTTTGCGTATCTGATTGTGACGTTTAGATGTCATGCGCCACGATTGTGCCACAGTCGCGCGGGATTTAGAAAAGATTACCGTCCTGTGTGAGGCGGAAAATTCAGGTTCGTTTTTTGGAGCATGGTTTTGCAGCAAGTGATGGATAGACCACTGCCGCTCTTGTCCCCCACCGCAACATCGGACGATGTGCCGCGCCGTTTTTCAGATTTCGAAACGCTGGGTGAAGCACTCGACTATGCAGCGCGGGGTTTGCGCGGGCTGAACTTTCATGACCCGCGCGGCAATCTTGCGCGGGCTTATCCCTATGTCGAGGTGCGACAGGATGCCTTGGCGATGGCGCAGCGGATGGTGGCTCATGGCCTGAAACCGGGTGACCGCGTTGCGCTGATTGCCGAAACGGGTCCTGAATTCGCGGCGTTATTCTTCGGCTGTATCTATGCCGGCGCATGGCCGGTACCGCTGCCGTTGCCGACGTCGTTTGGTGGGCGCGATAGTTATGTCGATCAGCTGGCGGTCCAGATGAAGAGTGCCGATCCGACGCTGCTGCTTTATCCGGTCGAACTCGGCACGATGGCAAGCGATGCTGCGCGCATCGCTGGAACTGTCGCGATTGATTGGGAACGTTTCGCCACGCGCAAAGTGGGTGATGCTCCCCTGCCCACTTCGCAGCCCGATGACATTGCTTACCTCCAATATTCCAGCGGATCAACGCGCTTTCCCCACGGTGTTGCCGTCACCCACCGCGCGCTGCTCAACAATTTGTCGGCGCATTCGCATGGCATGGATTTACAACCGGAGGATCGCTGTGTCTCGTGGCTCCCTTGGTATCATGATATGGGGCTGGTTGGTTGCCTGCTCTCGCCGGTCGCCAATCAGGTTTCGACCGATTATTTGAAAACCGAGGATTTTGCGCGCCGTCCGCTCGCGTGGCTTGATCTCATCAGCCGCAACAAGGGCACAACGCTCAGTTACTCACCGACGTTCGGCTATGACATCTGCTCGCGCCGGATATCGAGCCAAAGCCATCCTGCCGACCGCTTCGACCTGTCACGCTGGCGCGTTGCGGGCAATGGCGCGGACATGATCCGCCCCGACGTTATGCAGGCATTTGTCGATGCGTTCGGCGATGCGGGTTTCAAAGCATCGGCGTTCCTGCCGAGCTATGGCCTTGCCGAGGCCACATTGGCGGTTTCAATCATGCCACCGGGCGAAGGGATCGTCGTCGAACTCGTCGAAGAAACCGAATTGTCGGGCGGTACCACCGAGTTTGGCCGCCCGCAGCGATACCGCGCTATCGTGAATTGCGGCAAGCCCGTGAAGGACATGGCCGTCGAAATCCGCCAGGAAGACGGCAGCCTGCTGCCCGAACGCGCCATCGGCAAAGTCTGGGCATCGGGCCCGTCGATCATGGAAGGATATTTCCGCGACGATGTGTCAACGGCGGCCTGTATCAAAGACGGCTGGCTCGACACCGGCGACATGGGTTATATGTCCGATGGCTATATCTACATCGTCGGTCGTGCCAAGGACATGATCATCATCAATGGAAAGAACCATTGGCCACAGGACATCGAATGGGCCGTGGAACAGCTCCCCGGATTTAAGTCGGGCGATATCGCTGCATTCGCAGTCACAACACCCGGCGGCGAGGAAACCCCCGCTGTGCTCGTCCAGTGCCGCACCACTGACGAAGCCGAACGCACGAAACTGCGTGATACCATCCGTGATAAAGTGCGCTCGATTACGGGCATGAACTGCGTCATCGAACTGGTGCCGCCACGCACGCTGCCGCGCACCAGCTCGGGCAAACTCAGCCGGGCAAAGGCGCGCAACCAGTATCTGTCGGGTGAAATCCAGCCCTATGCGCTCGCCGCATAAGCTTAAAGAAAAATAATGGCTTGATTACCTTACGCTAACTTATCGGCGTTAACGCCCCGAGCGTGACCAAAAAGATCAGTGCTTCCTCATCCGCGTCTGCGGTGCCCGATTGGCGCACCGTGCTCGGCCTTGTCGAACCCAAGGATGCCGACTGGGGCCGCGTGCGCGCCGAACAAATCAACGTAATTCAAAAACTTGCGCCGGTACGTCTGGTTACCAATTTACTCGGGATCGGATGTATTGTTGCGGTTCTGATCAACCGCGTTCCCAAGTTTCAACTGGGCGCCTGGGCGGTCAGCCTCGGTTTGCTCGCTGCATTTTCAGCATTTCACAAGCTGCGCCACCGGACATGGCAATATCAGACGGCGACGCTCAGTGAGCTTCATCGCGAAACGCTTTGGTCGACTGCAATTGCAGTAGGCTGGAGTGTCCTACCTCTGATGTTCGGGAAATATTGCGGCCCCTCTGAATTGATGCTGGTTTGGGCGGCAGTAACAACAATGATGGCCGCCGCCGCATTCGGCATGTCGGCGGCACCGCTCGCCACGGCATTTTACTTGCTCGTGCTGGGCGGCGCTGTGTCGACCATGGCATGGAACCTCCATTTGCCGTGGGTCGCCGCAACGGGTGCGCTTTTCACAACCGGCCTTACGGGCTGCTGCCTGTTTGCCGGGCGGACGTTCGTTATTCACGAAGCGGCTGGCCTCGCCCTCGCCGAAAAAACCGAAGTCGTGAGCTTGCTACTCCGTGAGTTCGACGATTCAGGCGGCGACTGGATGTGGCAGACCGACGCTTCGAAATGTCTCACTCATGTCAGCTCACGCTTTGCTTTCGCGCTGGGCGTTGATACTGAAACATTGGAAACCAAGCCGCTGCTGCAGATTCTGGCAGGCGATGCGTGGGAAGCCGGTAATTTTTCTGCGGGCTTACGCGAGCTGGCCGAAAAGTTGAAAAAGCGTGATAGTTTTTCGGACTTGATCCTGCCCGTGACAATCGCAAACGAAGTCCATTGGTGGGAGCTTTCGGCCTCACCGCGCTATGACGACCGGGGATCATTCCTTGGGTTCCGCGGCGTTGGTTCAGACGTCACGGCGCAACGGCGGAGTGCTGACAAAATCAATCATATGGCACGGTTCGATACGCTCACCGGCTTGCCCAATCGCTTGCAGGTGACCGAAGCGTTGAGCGAAGCCATGGCCGAAGCGGATCGCTGGCGCGGCAAATGCGCGTTCATGATGATCGATCTTGATCGCTTCAAAGCAGTCAACGATACGCTTGGTCACCCCGTCGGCGACCGCCTGCTGACGCGCGTTGCCGACCGGTTAAAGTCAATGATGGACGGTCGCAACATGTGCGGTCGCCTCGGTGGTGACGAATTCGCTGTCGTCGTGTTCGATGCCAGCGACCACAACAAGCTTGAACGGCTCGCGCGCGGCATCATCGAAGCGCTCTCGAAGCCGTATGAAGTTGACCAGCACACGCTGTATATCGGCGCATCGATTGGCACTGCCGTTGGCCCGCGTGATGGTCGTTCGGTCGAAATGCTGATCCGCTCGGCCGATTTGGCGCTCTATCGGTCGAAAGACCAGGGCGGCGGATCGCACAACGCTTATGAGCCACAGTTGCACCAGCATGCCGAGGAACGGCGCGTCCTTGAAATCGCGCTGCGCAAAGCACTCGAAAACAACGAATTCATGGTTCATTACCAGCCGGTCGTCAGTGCCGAGAGCGGCATTATCGAGGGCTTCGAGGCGCTGCTCCGCTGGAACCACCCCGAGCTTGGCAACGTCTCTCCTGCCCGCTTTGTGCCGGTGGCCGAAGACGCGCGCCTTATCGGCCCCATCGGCGAGTGGGTATTGCGCACGGCCTGCGCCGAAGCCAAACGCTGGCCAGATACCGTGCGCGTTGCCGTGAACGTCTCAGCCGAACAATTGACTGATTCGAGTTTCGTGACATCGGTCATCTCGGCTTTGTCGCACAGCGGCCTGTCGCCGCACCGCCTCGAACTTGAAGTCACAGAAAGTGTCTTCATGCGCGAAGGCACCGGCGCGATTGCGGTCCTTGATCAGCTCGTCGCACTCGGCGTGCGGCTCGCGCTTGATGATTTCGGCACCGGCTATTCGTCGCTCGGCTATTTGTCGAAATGCAAATTCAATACGATCAAGATCGATCGCCAGTTTGTGCAGGGTGCGGCCAAAAATGTGCCCGAATCCGTCGCCATCGTCCGCGCCGTTGTCGCGATGGCGGGCAGCCTGGGCATGAGCACCACGGCCGAAGGCGTTGAGACCGAACTCGAACTGCAAGCCATCAAACGCCTCGGCTGCCGCAAGATACAGGGTTACCTCTTTGGACGTCCAATGCCGGCGTCGGAAGCCCGGCTGTTGTTCGACGCTGATCGGGCAGTGGCTTGAAGCCCTGATCCGCATTCGCTAAAGCCGATAGGCCGACGTACAGGAGTGTAGCTCAGTTGGTAGAGCATCGGTCTCCAAAACCGAGGGTCATGGGTTCGAGTCCCCTCACTCCTGCCAGTTGCCGAACACACGCAAAGGCGTGGAATAGCACTTCATAATCGCTTATGTTCACCACGCTCGTTTGCGACCATGGTTTTTTGCGTCTATTCCCCACACAACCAGCGGGTCGCGTCCGGCTGGTGGGGAGGACCGGCGTGCCGGAAAAATGACCCTGTCAGCCTTCATCAACGATGGAGGATTTTTTGATATGCGCTCTTTTCAGATGACGATCCGGTCCGCCCTGCTGGGCGGCATCGCGGCCCTTGTCCTATTGACCGCCGGTCCAGCTGTTGCGGGGGACCAATGCCTTGTTGATACGAACGACAATGGGGTTGCGGACGGTGGGGACACTGACGCGATTGCCCAGTCTAGCGGCGCAAACTCGCTCGCTTGTGGCTTGGCCTCACAAGCGAATGCCAACAGCGCCCTCGCGATCGGCAATAACGCACGGGCAAATTTCGCAAGCACGACCGCAGTTGGGAGCTCTGCGCAAGGCGGGGCAACTAGCACAAGTGCGTTTGGTGCCAACGCTGTCGCATCCGGATCGGAGGCAACGGCACTTGGCCATGGGTCCCGAGCCGCCAATACGCGCGCAACGAGCATCGGCAAAAGTGCATTCGCTGACGGCTTCAATTCTACCGCCGCCGGGGCCTCGGCCAACGCACCGGGCGATTCATCGGTAGCCTATGGCTTCTCGGCGGATGCGTTTGGCACCGGCGCCACCGCATTGGGCCCGAACACGCAGGCGATCGGCGCATATTCAACCACTGTTGGCCTCAACGCGCGATCAAGCTCTGAGAGCGGCATCGCGATCGGCTCGACATCTTGGGCGACGGGGTTGAGTTCGATAGCCATTGGATCAGATGGACCTGACGTGAATGGCGAAGGTGCCCGGACGACGGCGGACTTCGCCCTTGCAATTGGCTCTGATGCCGAGGGGACTGGACTGAGTGCCGTTGCGGTCGGTGCGTTTGCCATTGCCACTCAATCCCAGGCGCTTGCGGTCGGTCCATCCGCAAGAGCGACGGGTGTTCTGTCCACTGCCGTCGGTGGTGGTACCCGGGCGACCGCAGAATCGGCCAGCGCCTTTGGTTTGGCGGCCGAAGCCCACGGCGTGAATGGACTATCGATCGGCGCCTTTGCAGTATCAACGCAAGCCGAATCCGCTGCCATAGGTCACCTTTCTCGTGCCACGGGTTTGCGGGCGATTGCGGTTGGCGGGGATGGAGCTGACGTGGACCTCTTTGGTGCCATGGCACAAGGCGAAAGCTCGATTGCCATTGGCGCGGATGCGAACGCTGCCCAGGTCAACACGATTGCGCTCGGCTATAATGCCAACGCCCAGACGTCTGGCTCGCTGGCCATCGGCACCAATGCCAAGGCGGTTGGCGGCAACAGCTTTTCGGTTGGCGCGAGTTCTGAGACCAACGGGCTTGGCACGGTCGCGTTTGGGAATGCGAGTTATGCGGGTGGTGAAAACGCGCTGGCCTTTGGCTATGGCTCGCAGGGCACATCGGCGAACGCGACGTCGCTGGGGACGTTTTCTCGCGCGCAGGCGGTGGGTGCGACAGCCGTCGGCTTTCAGGCTGCCGCCACGCACGCGGGATCGACAGCCATCGGGATCAACTCGGCGACCACGCGCGCCAACCAAATTCGCCTCGGCACCACGGGCACAAGCATCTCCATTGCCGACATCGGTGCGTCTGACGCGGCACAGAGCGGACAGGAGTTCTTTCTGACCATCGACAACAGCGGGACCGTTGGGAAAGGTGCGCAGTCGTCAGCAGTGCTGGCTGCGCAATCGTCGATGATCTCGGAGCTTCAAGTCAGCCAAGCGTTGATCGATGATACTGTCGCCACGCACACCAGCCAGATTGCGGGACTAACGCGTGGCCTTGACGGGGCCAATGCCGGGATCGCCGCGTCGATGGCGCTGGGCGGGATGATGGTGGTGCCCGACAGCGCCGTGAGTGTGAACTTCAACCTCGCCACCTATCGCGGCGAGCAAGGGTTTGCCGGAGGACTCATCGGCCGCGTTGCGCCGAAAATCTACATCAACGCAGGCGTCGCCGGATCATCGCGCAAAGGATCAACCGGCGGACGCGTCGGCATCGCCTTCGGCCTGTAACCACGGCGCACAACCAATCGATTTTGCGCTTTTTTAAGCGGTCGGTTATTAGCGCCTAGAAAGCGCCGATGTCGGCGGCAATAGGGGCACGTTGCGTGGTAAAATCGATCATTTTTGCGCTGAGTTTGTTGATCACCGTCCCGGCACTGGCGCAGCAGCCAGCGGCTCCGGCCCCACAGCTTCAAGCGCCTCCGCAATCGGGCGTCCCCGTTCCCGGCGAGCTTGAGCTGGCCAAGATGATCTGGTCGACAATGGCTGCGGTTGACCATGCCAATCGTGCGGGCAATTATTCGGTCCTGCGTGATCTGTCCGCGCCGGGGTTTCAAATTGCCAATGACGCGGCCAAGCTGACACAGATATTCTCGAACTTGCGCGCGTCGAACGTCGATTTGTCGAACACGATGCTGCTCGCCCCCACGTATCGCACGGCGCCACGCATGGTGCAGGCGGACATCCTTCAGGTTCAGGGCTTTTTCGGTTTGCGCCCGACGGCGATTGGCTTTGATCTTTATTATCAGTGGGTGCAGGGGCGCTGGCGGCTGTTCGGCGTGTCGATCAACCCGGCGCAGATTGCGAACACGCAACCGGGGGCGCCAGCGCCGAAAGCAAAGTAAACTCTTAACGGCGCTCTCAGCTGGTGTCGGCGTTTACGGCCTCGAGGCTGACTGTTGCGCGGTCAGTTTTTTGATTTAATAATATGATCAAGGGCGCGATAAGCATAAGCATTCGGCAGTTGTAATCCCGACCCTTTTTGCATTGGGGAGACGGGTAATGATGCGTTCCAAATTTCACCGCACGACGGTTGGTCACATGCTGAAAACGAGCGCAGTCGCCACATGTCTGATCGCACACGGGGCAAACGCCCAAATTGTTGCGCCGCCGCAAGTTCCTCTTAGCGATATGCAATGCACGTATCCGGTCGGTGCGCCGCCAAGCTCGCAATTCGGGCTACCCGCCGCCAATACGTGCACAGCGGCAGGCACACGCACCATTGGCGCACCGACGGTAACACAAACCCCGGTGGGGGGTACCACAACGCGCGTTACCGGCGAATGGGTCGTCAATTACTCAGGGGCGCTGGCAATCGACGGCGTGCCCGTATCACTGGTGAACGGACAGCAATTCACCTTTGACGCGACCAATTTCTATGATCCGGCTGCGGTATCGGCGAATGTTACGGAATCCTATACAGGACGCTTATCCTTCATCTTTCCAAACGCACAAGCCGCTGGCGCTGCATCGACGATGCAAGGGTTCACGCCCGGCGAATTTTACGAGTATAGCGTCGCTTCGACAACGCTGAACTCGCTCGCCGTCAATATTGCCGATGCGACCGCGACCAGCGGAGGACGCAACTACGCCTACTCGCTGGCCTCATCCCCGCCGATCATCAACGGAAATTCGGTCGCGCTTTCCGGACGCTATCAAAACCAGTACAACGATGGCGCCCTCGTTTTCGGTACGCTTGGCGGCACCGCGGTTCTGACCAATTCGGCGGTAACGAACGGACCGTTCCTCGACGTCAACGGCAACCCAACGGGCGCATGGCGTTCGCTGCATGGCGTGCAATTCAACGTGACGGCGACTGAAGTCACCAAACTCGACCAGACCGGCCTGATCACGCCCACCGTCAGCGTAACAAACGGTATCCAGATGAACGGCAGCAAGATCACGGGACTCGCCGCCGGGACCGCCACAACAGACGCCGTCAACAAGGCTCAGCTTGATGCCGCGACTGCCTATGTCAAAATAAACGGTGCGGGTGCGCTTGCGACAGCGACGGGCGCGAACGCCATTGCACTCGGCGTTAACGCGAATGCGCAATCTGCGGGCGCGCTTGCCATCGGTACCAATGCCAAAGCGGTTGGCGGAAACAGCTTTGCGGTCGGCGCAAGTTCGGAAACCAACGGCCTTGGCACAGTGGCGTTCGGCAATGCGTCCTATGCGGGTGGTGAAAATGCACTGGCCTTTGGCTATGGCTCGCAAGCCACGTCGGCCAATGCGACGACCGTCGGGACGTTTTCTCGCGCGCAGGCGGTGGGTGCGACAGCCGTCGGCTTTCAGGCCGCCGCGACGCACGCGGGTTCTACGGCTGTCGGCACAAATGCGGCGACCACCCGTGCCGACCAAATTCGCCTCGGCACCACGGGCACAAGCATCTCCATTGCCGACATCGGTGCGTCTGACGCGGCACAGAGCGGTCAGGAGTTCTTTCTGACCATCGACAACAGCGGGACCGTTGGGAAAGGCGCGCAGTCGTCAGCAGTGCTGGCTGCGCAATCGTCGATGATTTCGGAGCTTCAGGTCAGCCAAGCGCTGATCGATGATACTGTCGCCACGCACACCAGCCAGATTGCCGGACTAACGCGCGGCCTTGACGGAGCCAATGCCGGGATCGCCGCGTCGATGGCGCTGGGCGGGATGATGGTGGTGCCCGACAGCGCCGTGAGTGTGAACTTCAACCTCGCCACCTATCGCGGGGAACAGGGCTTCGCCGGAGGACTCATCGGCCGCGTTGCGCCGAAAATCTACATCAACGCAGGCGTCGCCGGATCATCGCGCAAAGGATCAACCGGCGGACGCGTCGGCATCGCGTTCGGCCTGTAACCAGGGCGAGAGCGCCGCTTGCATCGCGTCGGCAACGGCGCTAAGCGGCGCTCTTCGCGACATTGCGACTCTTCCCATTCCGGTCAGGCCGGGGCCGGGCGGCTGTCTGCAAGAGCACAAGAAAGCAAGGTACCGTGGCAAAGACGACCCCAGGCGAATTCATCCGGCAAGTGCGCGCCGAGACGGCAAAAGTCGTCTGGCCCTCAAGCCGCGAAACGATGATGACCGCCATCATGGTCGTCATCATGACTGTTGTTCTGAGCATCTTTTTCTTCGGCCTTGATTCGGCGTTCGGCGCGATCGTCAAATCGCTGATGTCGCTGGTAGGATAACGCACAAATGTCACGGTGGTACATCATTCACGCTTATTCGGGTTTTGAAAACAAGGTCCGCGACGCCATCATGGCAGACGCGACGCGCCTTGGCCTCGAAGCGCTGGTTGAATCAGTCGAAGTGCCGACCGAGACAATTACCGAAGTGCGGCGCGGCAAGAAGGTTCAGTCGGAAAAGAAGTTTTTCCCAGGCTACGTCCTCGCCAAGCTGAGCATGAACGATGATGTTTATCACTTGGTCAAGAATACGCCCAAGGTCACCGGATTTCTCGGGTCGATGGGCAAGCCCCAGCCAATCACCGAAGCCGAAGCCGCGCGCATCCTGAATACGAAGGAAGAAGCGGCGGCTGCGCCCAAGACCAAGATCAAGGTCGATTACGAAATCGGCGATTCGGTCAAAGTGCTGGACGGTCCGTTCGCAAGCTTCAACGGCATTGTCGAGGAACTGGATTTCGACCGAAGCCGCGTCAAGGTCAGTGTCAGTATTTTTGGACGTGCGACCCCGGTCGAACTCGAGTTCGAGCAAGTCGAGCGTTCGAAATAAGCCCCATCCGTCATCCCAGCGAAAGCTGGGATCTCTGGCGGGTCGGGTGCGTAAGTGTCATGGGATCCCGGCTTTTGCTGGGATGACGTGAATTTGGAATGCGGGAGGCCGACAAGGCCGTTTGAACCGCTAAACCTGAGAAAGGGTGAGTAAGTGGCTAAGAAGATTACCGGTTATATCAAGTTGCAGGTGCCTGCGGGTGCTGCAAATCCGTCCCCGCCAATCGGGCCCGCTTTGGGCCAGCGTGGCGTGAACATCATGGAATTCTGCAAGGCATTCAACGCCGCGACGAGCGAAATCGAAAAGGGCATGCCGATCCCAACGGTCATTACCGTCTTTGCCGATCGCAGCTTTTCATTCGTCACCAAGTCGGCGCCTGCCAGTTTCCTGATCAAGAAAGCCGCCAACCTGAAGTCCGGCTCTAAAGAGCCCGGCAAAGTCTCTGCCGGAAAGATCGCGCGGTCGAAACTCAGCGAAATCGCCGAATTGAAGATGAAGGACTTGAACGCCAACGACATCGACGCCGCGACGCGAATCATCGAAGGCAGCGCCCGCGCAATGGGCCTCGAAGTGGTGGAGGGCTAAATCATGGCAAAGCTGACAAAACGCGCAAAGGTCCACGCACTCGTTGACCGCGAAAAACTGCACGGCATCGATGAAGCCATCGCCCTTGCAAAAGCGAACGCAACGTCGAAGTTCGATGAAAGCATCGAAGTCGCGCTGGCACTCGGCGTCGATCCGCGTCACGCCGACCAGATGGTCCGCGGCGTCGTCACCCTGCCCAAGGGCACCGGCAAGACGGTTCGTGTGGGTGTATTCGCCAAGGGTGCAAAAGCCGACGAAGCCCGCGAAGCCGGAGCCGACGTGGTCGGTGCCGAAGACCTGCTCGACATCGTGCAGGGCGGCAAGGTCGATTTCGACCGCTGCATCGCGACGCCCGACATGATGGGCCTCGTCGGACGTCTCGGCAAGATTTTGGGACCAAAAGGCATGATGCCGAACCCCAAGCTCGGCACCGTGACGATGAACGTCGGCGAAGCGGTCAAAGCCGCCAAGGGCGGACAGGTCGAATATCGTGTTGAAAAGGCCGGGATTATCCATTCAGGCATCGGCAAGGCAAGTTTTACTGCCGAAGACTTGCGCGCGAATTTCGATGCACTGGTTGATGCAGTTTCGAAAGCCAAGCCGTCGGGTGCCAAAGGCAAATACCTTAAGAAGATTGCAATGTCTTCGTCGATGGGTCCGGGCATCAAGATCGACGTGGCCGAGGTTACGGCCTAAGCTTTTGATTGTTCTCAATTCAAAAAGGCCGGGAGCGATCCCGGCCTTTTTTTCGGTGGGTTAAAACGAGCATGAGCAAACAAACCGTTCTGATCACCGGCGCGTCGGCAGGGCTTGGTGCCGGATTTGCGAAGGCATTTGCAGAACGCGGTGACGACATCATTCTCGTGGCGCGGCGCACGGATCGGCTGGAAGCGCTGGCCACCGAGCTGTCCACGACATACAACATCAAGGCGACCGTATTTTCGACCGACCTCACCGAGCCGGGTGCCGTTGCTCGGCTCCTACTCGACATTGAAGATGCGGACCTCACCGTTACCCGCCTGATCAACAATGCCGGCTATGGGCTGCGCGGCGCCTTTGCTGACATGAACGGGCCGAGTCAGGCGCGGATGATCGACCTGAATTGCCGCGCGCTGGTGGAGCTGTGCCACGCGTTCCTGCCCGATATGATCAAGGCTGGACGCGGTGGCATCCTCAACATCGCCTCAACAGCAGCGTTTCAACCCGGCCCATGGATGGCCGTTTATTATGCCAGCAAGGCTTTTGTTCTCAGCTTTTCCGAAGCGCTCCACGATGAAGTGCGCGCCAACGGCGTTACGGTTGCCGCGCTGTGCCCCGGCGCGACCCGCACTGAATTTTTCGAAACTGCCCAGATGACCGACAGCTTGCTTTCGCGCTACATGGCGGGCGACGCCGACAAGGTTATCCGCGACGGGATAGCAGCGCTTGATCACAATCGCGCGGTCGCCATTTCCGGTGCGCTCAACACGGTTATCGCGCAATCGATCCGCTTTATCCCACGGTCGCTGGCGCGGTGGATTGCAGGATCATTGCAACGTCGACGCGTCTGACAACCCAAACGCGTTGTTTATTGGCCGCAGCCATTCGCACTGACCACTTTGCCACCCGAAAATATCAGCACCGCGGTGGTTCCGTCCATCAATTGATAAATCCAGTTATCGATGCCCGATCCTATGACGTTATCCGGGGGGCCCCACGCCGCGTTGACCTCGGCGGCACTGGTCGGCTTCTTGAAATCAAGCTGATTACAACGACGCTTCTTCGTTAGCGGGTGGATGTCGAACAGCACGCGTGGTTTTGGCAACGGACCGACACCGGCGACGATCGCACGGGTCAATGTCCCCGCATTGGGCGACGAAAAAGTCAGCCAAAGCTGTTCATCGCTCTCCAGACCATAGCGGCGAATGCTCTCACCCGGACCATAGGTTTCGGGCTTTCCCCAGCGGCTGACAACATCGCCATATGTCGTCGTCTCGTCGAGTTTCAGGTCGGAAAGTTTCGGCATTGCTGTGGTCGCTCCGGCAAGGATGACGTTCGTTTTTGCACTTTCAGGGACGCGGGCGGGCGCACAACCGCCCGCCGCAACCGCCATCGTAACGCAACAAAATCGCAACACGAAGTGCTGTAACGCATACACCGGACGAGGTCCTATGGCTTGGGCCCGACCTGAGCGCCGGGCGTCACGGCGTAATAGCCGACAAACTTCACATAATTCAAATCATTACCTTTACCGTCGGAGCCAACATATCGGTTTGCCGTGCGCGGATCGACAATGAGTTTTCCAGAGCCATCGAGATTCGTTGCCGGGCCATTACCGCCCTTGCCACTCCATGAGCCATCATCATTGTGGCGATACCAATGGTAATCCTGAATCCCATCTTTGTTATCGACGACCAGCGCAACGATGTAGCTCCCTTTGGGTGCTTTCAGCGTGTCCGATGGCTTATCCCCAACCCACTGAATACCAGTTGTTTTTCCGTCGGCAGCGATGGCGGCCTTGAGTTTTCCGATATCAATTTTATCATCCGTGAAATAATTCTGCGGGACATTGGCACGCTCGCCCGGCTGTGGTTTGTCGCTACGCGTTAACGACATGTCGTTAACGGCATAGGCATAGCAGTTATTAAATTCCTGCTGGGGCGAGCGGGCACCCTTGTTCCACTTGTCGGGCTCATATTTGGGTTCGGTGCCCGACATCCGGACGCCAAACCCGTCAGTCTTGGTGCCGTCTTTTAAGGTCACAATCACGGGATTTCCCGCCGCGACCGCTGTACGAACGTCGGCGGCACGGCGCAGTTCGCCCACTTCGGTTGCCGATAAAAGCGTTTCGGCGGCCTTGAGCACTTCAGCGCCCCGTGCCGGGTCCTTCGCCGCAATCTCGGCAAGCTTCCCGTCGATTGCCTTAATGTCGTGTACTTTGCCCGTCGTTGCATCGGCTATAATTTTCTGGGCAGCCGCAAGCGGCGTTTCTGGCAGGCGCGCTGCAGCAGGTGTCGCACGACTTACGGCGGCTATCGATCCCAAGTCCAAATATGCCATTTTTGAAATCCTCAGTCCCTATCCTTTGAGTCGATAGCTCAATTGAGCGACGCGGTATCTAAACGATTCGTTTAGGGGAGTATCCCGCTGGACTTGACCCGGGCGTCGATGCCGCTAATGGCGCGTTCTCACTTAACCGGCGTTCGCGCGGGTTGGGCCGTCCGAGACAGTTGGTGCTTCGCATCTGGCGCAGTTTAATTTCCAGCCGAGACGGGGAACAGTTTTTGCCGCGCTGTCATACGCGCGTCGGGTAACCAGACCCCTCGGGCGGGCCGCACAAGGCTCGCACTCAGCGATCCTTTCCGGCTCAACAGATGCGTCATGTCGGCGCATTTACACGCAGGAGAATGGCATGGACCGTACTGAAAAGTCCGATTTGGTTACCAGTCTGAACGCAACCCTCGCCACAGTCGGCGTTGTCGTTGTCGCCCGTAATCTCGGGCTGACAGTCGCACAAACGACCGATCTGCGGACGAAAATGCGCGAAGCCGGGGCCAGTTTCAAGGTCACGAAGAACAAGCTCGCCAAACTCGCGATTGAGGGCACTCCGTATGCCGCGCTCAGCGATATGCTGACCGGTCCGACGGGTTTTGCCACATCGACCGATCCCGTGGCTGCCGCAAAAGTGGCCGTGGAATTTGCGAAGACGAACGACAAGTTCGAACTCGTTGGCGGTGCGATGGGCGATACGCTCCTCGACGTGAATGGCGTGAAGGCACTGGCAACACTGCCTTCGCTTGACGAACTGCGCGCCAAGATCATTGGCCTGGTGCAAGCACCGGCGACCAAGATCGTGCAGGTCATCCAGGCACCAGCCGGGCAACTCGCCCGTGTCTTTGCGGCGTATGCCGACAAGGAAGCTGCATAGTTTTTCGTTTCAAAAATCAATCTAATCAAGGAACTTACAAATGGCTGATCTGAACAAAATCGTCGACGACCTGTCGGCTCTGACCGTTATCGAAGCGGCTGAACTTTCGAAGCTGCTCGAAGAAAAATGGGGCGTTTCGGCCGCAGCTGCGGTTGCAGTTGCAGGTCCGGCCGCTGCTGCGGCACCGGCTGCTGAAGAGCAGACCGAATTCGACGTCATCCTGACGGGCGACGGCGGCAACAAGATCGCCGTCATCAAGGAAGTCCGCGCGATCACCGGCCTCGGCCTGACCGAAGCCAAGGCCGCTGTCGAAGCCGCGCCGAAGGCAATCAAGGAAGGCGTGTCGAAGGACGAAGCCAACAAGGTCATGGCGCAACTGGTTGCTGCCGGCGCCACGGTTGAGCTTAAGTAAGCTCGACAAAACTTACATTTAAGAAGGGCGGCCCCGAAACGGGTCGCCCTTTTTGTTTGGAGCTATCCGTGAAAAGGATCGGCGTCATCGCTGCCCTGCCCGAAGAAGCCGATGCCCTTTTTGCCGGGCAAGGAGCGCGCGATGGGCGGACGCGGGTTGTTCAGCTTAAAGATCGGACCGTAACAATTCGCGTCTCAGGCATAGGCAAAGTCAACGCGGCACTGGCGGCCAGCGCACTTGCGCTCAATCACGAAGTCGAAATGCTGTTCGTCCTTGGCACGGCAGGCGCGCTCGGCGCGAAGCGCGGAACATTCTTGCTGACCGAGGCCGTACAGACTGATTATGGCGCGCGGCGCAGCGACGGGTTCACTCATTATCAGGCAGGCGAATGGCCCATCGGTTCAGCATCCTGCCCGCCTTTTGCCGCGATGCCCTTGGAAAGCCCCCTCTCCCACGCCCGCATTGCGACCGGCGACGCCTTCGTTGAATGCGCTAAGCACGCAGCCTACCTCCGCG
>JANOVZ010000093.1:0-28669 GCA_031417655.1 Sphingomonas sp.
CCGCCGAAATCACCCGCGAGCAGATTTTCCTGCAACTCTACCAGGAACTGCCGCAAGCCTGCGCGGTCGAGACGGAGAAATATGAAGAACGCCCCGACGGTTCGGTTGAAATTCACCAGCAAATCCTCGTCGCCCGCGACAGTCAGCGCGCCATCGTGCTTGGCAAAGGTGGCGCGCGGCTGAAGGAAATCGGGAGCAAGGCGCGGGCCGAACTTGCGGGCATGCTGGAGGCGAAAGTGCATCTATACCTGCACGTCAAAGTATCGCCCAAATGGGACGAAAACCGCGAGGTTTATCGCGATATTGGGCTCGATTGGGTGGAGTGAACTAGCAGTTCGTCGACATCGGAGCACGCGTTACCAATTGAACTTTGTTTTCGTCTGGGGGGAGTTTGGCAAAATGTGGGTGACTCAAACATACCTCCGTTCTACTGATGCTGATGCCAAAGTGCACGTCTATTACATGTTTGAAGACTACAACACCGACCAAAAGAGCCTTACCGATTCCATTCAAACCGCGCTTGCTTCGCTTGGCCAACGATATGGGAGAACTGTTACTCTCTACATGCCTGAACCAAATTCAACGGACCCGATTCTCAAAGAGTTGCGCGGCATCGAACCGCTGTGGTGGAGCATTTACGATCGAATGCCCGGCTTACTGATCTTGAAACAGCCGCTCGAAAAATACAGTGATGAGAACTCCGAGAGCTTTTACGTCCCGTTGTCTGGCGATAACGGTCCGATCGCTACGCCAGACGACATTGCAAAAATGATACAACACGTGACGCAAATCGCCGATGATCAGCTCCAATGGGAATTTGCCAGCCGCAAGCCCGACCGCGAAGTCAAAAAGAACTCAGACCTATTTGATGCAATCGAAATGAAGCCCGGTCTCTGGGGCTTTAGGGTGGATCTCAAACGCTTGTTAAAGCGGTCTGAGTAAGAAATTACCGCAAGAGGCGTGTCTACGTAGCCTTCGAGAAGGCCTTGAGCCAATCCCAGATGCTTGCCCAAAATCAAGACGCTAATTCCGATCAGCCCCAATCCGCCGTCCTTACAAAAATGGACGCCGAACATGCGCCTCAATTGTATGCAGAAAGCGCAGCACGCTATTATAGTAGCAATCATGGATCGATTTCGACTCCCGCGCTTGATGCTTATTGGCGTAGCAATCCTCTCGGTGGCAAATAGCTGCGCAGCGGACAAGAAAGGAAAGCCTGTGACAACAACGACGGCACGACCCGCGACTCAGGCCGAGACTCACCCCGAAAGCATCGGCGTTGCCTCACAAGAAGCGGATGGCACAATCGTGCTGAACTTGCGGGCAACTGGCGAGGGGACCGTCGGCGACGCGCAATTCCGCTATCCGCCATCCCATCCGCAATATGCGATGATCAAAGCGCATGTGGGGCCGATCTCGCCGGGTAAATCAGTCAGCGTCCGTCCGTTCCCGCAATAACCGACTCAACCCACGTCGGCACCAACATCCCCGCTGGACCCAACCTCGTTTCGTGGAACATCGCTGACCCCGCCGAGCGCTCCAGATTGAGTTCGAGCGTGCCCGCCCCTGCCCCGCGCGCCGCCTCGACAAAACCCGCCGCCGGATAGACCGCGCCTGATGTCCCAATCGACACAAACAAATCGCACTGCCGGATCGCCGCGTCGATCTCGTCCATGCGGTAGGGCATCTCGCCAAAAAACACGATATCGGGACGCAGCGTCAGATTGTCGCACGCCCCGCACGCGGTTCCCGGTGGCAACCGCCCTTCCCATGGCCCTGCCTCACCACATGACGCACACAATGCGCTCATCAACTCACCATGCATATGGATCAGGCGTTTCGCCCCTGCCCGCTCGTGCAAATCATCGACATTCTGCGTCACGATCAGCAAGTCGCCCGCCCATTCAGCATCCAGCCGCGCTAAGTCCAAGTGCGCCGCATTCGGCTCAACCGTCGCCAAGGTCGCTCGCCGCTCGTCATAAAAACGGTGCACCAGTTCGGGATCGCGGTCGAGCGCCTCGGGCGTGCAGACATCCTCGATCCGGTGTCCTTCCCACAATCCGCCGGGCCCGCGAAAGGTCGCAAGGCCACTCTCGGCCGAAATCCCCGCGCCGGTCAGGACAACGATGTTGTGGATGTCACGCATTTGCCGCTTTCCTACACGGCATTTTTGCGGGTAGCGATATGGGCCATGAAAACGACCATACCACTGCCGCAAAGAGTCACTGTGCCGACATTGTGCGAAGTCGTTTTTATGTCGGATACTAGTGAGAACTTCGAGAACTTCACACCCCTCCATAGTGTCAACTTTGTCAACTTCGGGAGTGCGAAATGACCCGAATCGCGATCTTCGGCAGCGCGGGGCGGATGGGGCAAGCGATTGCGGCTGAGGCCAAAAATGCAGGTTGCACCCACGCAGGAATTGACGTCGGAGGAGACGCAACGGCGCTTGCCCAGATCAGCGATGTCATTGTCGATTTCTCTGCGCCCGAAGCACTCGCCGTGCACCTCGTCGCTGCACGCCTCTCCAAAACCCCGATCCTGATCGGCACCACCGGCCTTGATGGATCGCATCACGCGATGATTGACGACGCCGCCAAAGACGTCGCGATCATTCAGGCGGCAAACACATCGCTCGGTATCAACCTGCTGAGCGCCTTGATTGAGCAAGCCGCAGCGCGGCTCGGCGATGACTGGGACATCGAAGTCCTCGAAATGCACCACCGTCACAAGGTCGATGCGCCTTCGGGCACGGCTCTCCTCCTCGCCGAAGCCGCAGCCCGCGGCCGCGGCAAAAGCCTTCCCGAGCTCAGCCGCTTCGACCGCGACGGCCTGCGCGATGTTGGTAGCATTGGTTTTGCGTCCTTACGCGGCGGCTCGGTCTCGGGCGATCATATGGTCATCTTGGCGGGCGATGGTGAACGCATCGAACTCGGCCATCGCGCGGAGGATCGCAGCATTTTCGCGAGAGGGGCGGTGAAAGCGGCGCTGTGGTTGGCAGGCAAACCGGCAGGGCGTTACACGGTGGCGGATGTGCTGGGCCTGTGAAACGTGCTGATATTTTCGAATTTTACCGCCGTCTCGCCGAAGCCAATCCTTCGCCTGAGACAGAACTTGAATCGGTCAACATCTACACCCTCCTCGTCGCGGTTGTCCTGTCCGCACAGGCCACCGATGTCGGCGTCAACAAAGCGACCCGTGCGCTCTTCGCCATCGCTGACCATCCGCAAGCAATGCTCGATCTTGGGCTCGACGTCGTGCGCGAGCACATCAGGACCATCGGCTTGTTCAATACCAAGGCAAAGAACGTCATCGCCCTCTCGCGCATTCTGGTCGACCTATATTGTGGGGAAGTCCCCACCGACCGCGGCTTGCTCGAAACACTCCCCGGCGTCGGGCGCAAGACCGCCAATGTCGTCCTCAACGTCGCGCTGGGGGCCGAGACGTTCCCCGTTGACACCCACGTCTTCCGCGTCGCCAACCGCACCGGCCTCGCCAAAGGCAAGACCCCGGCGGCGATCGAGAAAATTCTTGAGAAGCAAACGCCCGCCCCCTTCCGCAACGCCGCGCATCACTGGTTGATTCTGCATGGCCGTTATCTTTGCAAAGCGCGCACCCCCGAATGCTGGCGCTGCCCGGTGGCGGACCTGTGCGCGTTCAGGCCCAAGTCAGAAAATCCGGCGCAGATTTCGATTAAGAGTCGAAAAGGAATCTCCCATGCGTAAATTGGCTATTGCTGTTCTTATCCTCGTCGCCAGTGCAGCGACTGCCCGCGACCGCAACACACCCCCCGAAGCAACACCGATAGGCGAGGCGGTCAATTGCGTCTCGCTGCGAAGCATCCAGTCAACGCAAGTCCACGGCGACAGCACGATCGATTTCCACATGGGCGGCGGCAAAGTCTATCGCAACACCCTGCCCAACAGCTGCCCGAGCCTCGGCTTCGAGGAGCGCTTCCTCTACAAAACGTCACTCAGCCAGCTTTGTTCGGTTGATATTATCACTGTCCTGACATCGCCGGGCCTGTCACGAGGCGCCAGTTGCGGCCTCGGTAAATTCCAGCCGGTCGCTCTGGTCAAAAAGACTAGCAGCGCGGACCCTGCCCTGATACGGCATCCTTTGAAGCACCGGTAGCTCAGCTGGATAGAGCACTGCCCTCCGAAGGCAGGGGTCAGGGGTTCGAATCCCTTCCGGTGCGCCAGTAATGATCATATGTTAGAGTCATCGATAACTGCGGATTGGCAAATCCAAGTGCAGTCTCTGCTGAATATGTCCACATCAACAATCATGGAACATCAGTTAAGCTTGCCCTAAGCTGCTACTAATTTGTTTGGTGATGCTGCTCCGCCTATTTGCGGGATTTGCGCCCCAGCGTCTGCGGCTAACGGGTGCTATCATTGGTGTTGCGGCAGGTGCAACAACAGCCACGCTCTATTCACTGCACTGCCCCGAAATGGCGATGACTTTCCTGCTGCTTTGGTACAGCACTGGGATCGCCACTATTGCCGCCGTAGGCGCTCTGGTCGGTCCACGTTTTCTGCGCTGGTAGGGATATGTAATCGTTTGTCCGACAAATCCAGTTTTGCAGCAGCGTATCGGGTAAGTCCCTAATGTCCGTACCCGTGACAATTTTTATCGCGTTGCAATGTCGCGACGCATTTGCGCCACGACCCATGGGTGGCTCCCTCGCTCTTCAGAAACAGTCTCCAATCGGCCCGACGCCAGCGTTACTGTGATCCCGCCCGTCTTCTCAAGCAACGCACGATCAGCTTTGAACCAACGCGGTCGGCACCAATCGGGCAAGCGACGATTGCTGACCACGATGTCGGCGACAGCGCATTCAGCGCGAAGTTGTGCGGGTGGGAGCATGTATTGGCTGCGAGTCGCTAGAATGCGCCAGTTGCGACCGGCGCGCTGCAAATTCACGCGACAAGTGTCAGTCGTGCAATCCGCTCCCGGCAGAACGTCGAGGTCGTCGAGATCGCCGATTATCCCCGCCCGCTCGCTCAGCACCGAGCGAATATAATCGCCGGTACGCGGGCGCAACGTAGAAATTGTGCCGTCTTCGCTCCGCACCGCCATGTGCATACCATCGCCGGTGATCAGCAAATCGGGCGGCGGGGTCAGCAACGCCCAAAGCGCGCCTGCGGCGATCGGTAGCCCTCCCCATAGGCGGATGCGGCCATGCCACAGCATCAGCCATAAACCGCCAACGATGATTAAGCCGAAGGCCATAACGGGTACGGACGCCAGCGCGGCTTGCGCGCCCGGCACAGCCGCGACCACACGGGATAGCCAAAGGAGTAATTCGAGGCTCTGCCCCGTCAGCCACCAGAGCGGTGCGGCAAGCCCAACGCTGTCGAACAACAGCGCCAGCGCCTCGAGTGGCATTATTACAAACGTCGTCAACGGGATCGCGATGATGTTCGCCAAGGCGCCGTAAAGGCCTGATTTGTGAAAATGAAACAGCGCAATCGGGGCGAGTGCCGCTTCCACAACGATGCCAGTAATTAGCAACCCAAGCAATGCGCGCCCAAACCGCCCAAGCCAGCCTTCGTCGCCCTTCGCACTCAATCGCTGGATAACCGGCGTCTCATGCAACGCGACAATCGATGTGATCGCGGCGAAGCTCAGCTGGAAGCTAGGACCGACCAGCGCTTCGGGCCACAGAAGCAGGATAATGATTGCGCCGGTCGCGACGAGTCGCAGGGTGAACGCCTCCCGCCCGAGCGCGATACCCGCCAGCACCAGCACCGCTGCGACGCATGACCGGACGGTTGGGACTTCGGCACCTGTCAGCAGCGTGTAGGCAATTCCGGCCAACGCCCCAATCAGCGCTGAAATCAGCAAAAGTGGAAGCCGTAACGCTAAGAAGGAACTCAGCGCCAACAGTCGTAAAGACAAAAATATGGTTGCACCGACAACCGCCGTTACGTGCAAACCGCTGACCGACAGAAGATGCGTCAATCCACTGGCACGCATGGCATCTTCGTCATCGGGAGCGATGCCGCCGCGATCTCCCGTCGCAAAGGCCGATGCGATGCCCCCTGCACTTCCCGCCAACTGCGCACGGATATGCGCTGAAAGGCGGTCACGCACTGACGGACCGGCGTCCGTCGGCGGACCGATGCGCGTAAGAGAACCGATAGCTTTTCCGGTTGCCCCCAGTCCTTGAAACCAAGCGACGCGCGAAAAATCAAATCCACCGGGGATGCTTGCGGTCGGTGGACCAACGAGGCGAGCGCGTAAGCTAACCGCGTCTCCGCGCACAAGACGCGACGACATCATGACGTCATCGACAGTCACCCGGACACGTGGTGGAAGCTCTGGCGCGTCGATCGGCACAAGGGTTAGGCGCACACGATCTTTGGCGGTCTGGATTTCGACGCGCTCAATCCGCCCGGTAAAACTGACGACCATAGGCCTCGTCAAAACTGGCCCCGCGATCCACATCGCCCGCGCCCAAATTGCTCCGCACCCAATGGATGAGGCAGCGGATGCGATCAAAACAACACGCCGCATCCGGCTACCCCTCGGCAACAGCCACGATGCAAACGCGACTGCCGCCATGCCAATCAGCCACGCGGCCCATTGAGCCTCGTTATCAAGAATGAACCACGCAGCGATACCCGCGCCCAGCGCCACTGGTAGCCACAAGACAAGCTGATCACGCTCTGCATCAAGAAAAGCCTCCAGTATCGACCCAATGCGCTGCCAACGCGCCCTTTGAAGCAGCATCGTCCCCATGCTAGGGGCGCTCGTGCGTATCGTGCCCATCCCGGCCACACCGTTGGAGAAAGTCTGCGTGAGTGCAAGCACCGAAACTGTCGTAACCCGCTTTGCGCCCTCGCCCACCGGCTATCTTCACATCGGCGGTGCACGAACCGCGTTGTTCAACTGGCTCTATGCGCGCCATTTCGGCGGAAAATTCCTTCTGCGGATCGAAGACACCGACAGGGCGCGGTCAACGCAGGGCGCCATCGACGCTATATTGGACGGCTTGCGCTGGTTGCGCCTTGATTGGGACGGACCGGAAGTGTTTCAGTTTGCGCAGATGGACCGCCACGCCAAAATCGCCAATCAATTGCTCGCTGGCGGCGATGCCTATCGCTGCTATGCGACGCCCGAGGAGCTCGAGGCAATGCGCGCCGAACAGCGCGAAAAAAAGCTCCCCCTTCGTTATGACGGGCGCTGGCGGGATCGCACCGAGACACCCGATCTCCCGTTCGTCATCCGCTTCCGTGCGCCGCGCGGCGGGGAAACAACGATCGCCGACCGGGTGCAAGGCGATGTGACAGTTGCAAACGATGAGCTCGACGATATGGTGCTTCTGCGATCAGACGGGACACCCACATATATGCTGAGCGTCGTGGTCGATGACCACGACATGGGCGTCACGCACGTAATTCGCGGCGACGACCATTTGAATAATGCATTCCGTCAGTTAGCGATGATACGTGCATTAGGGTGGAAGGAACCGGTCTATGCGCATGTGCCGTTAATTTACGGATCCGACGGGGCGAAACTTTCAAAGCGGCACGGCGCACTGGGTGTTGAAACCTACCGCGACGACATGGGTATCCTGCCCGAAGCATTGGGCAATTACTTGCTGCGTCTCGGTTGGGGACACGGCGATGATGAAATTATCTCGCGCGAGCAGGCAATCAAGTGGTTTGACATCGACGCTGTGGGACGCTCGCCCTCGCGCTTCGACACCAAGAAGCTTGAAAATATCAATGGTCATTATTTGCGTGAAGCCGACGATGCGCGGCTTTCTGGTTTGATCGCACCGAATTTCGGCGATGCCGACGTTAATCTACTAACAAAGGCCATGCCCGTTCTCAAAGTACGTGCCAAATCAATCAATGACTTGGCGGCGGGTGCTGAATTTCTGTTTGATGCTCGACCACTGACCCTCGACGATGGGGCATCGGCTCTGCTAACGCCGGAAAGCAGGTCGATATTGGCGCAGGTGCAAACCGCGCTGAGTGCCCTGACCGACTGGACGATGACCGCGCTCGAAGAAGCTGTGCGGCGCGTCGCAGAAGATGCCGGACTAGGCCTTGGCAAGGTAGCGCAACCATTGCGCGCAGCGCTTACCGGGCGCAGCACCTCGCCAGGAATTTTCGACGTATTGGTGCTGCTCGGGCGTGATGAATCGCTCGGTCGGCTTGACGATTGCCTCGCAGGGCGCAACGGCGCTGCTTAACGAATTTACAGGAGTTCGATGAATGTCCGACGTAACCGCAAAGCTGACGCTTGGCGACAATGAAAATAGGTACGCTGTGCTGTCGGGCAGCGTCGGCCCCGACGTGATCGACATTCGCAAACTATATGCGCAAACGGGGAAGTTTACTTACGATCCGGGTTTTACCAGCACAGCAAGCTGTGATTCGGCGATTACGTACATTGATGGCGACGACGGCATCTTGCTTCATCGTGGCTATCCCATCGGCCAACTTGCTGAAAAATCGACCTTTATGGAAGTCAGTTACTTATTGCTGAACGGCGAATTGCCCGATGGTCCGATGCTCGACCAATTCACGACAACCATCACGCGCCACACGATGTTGCACGAGCAACTCGCGACATTTTACCGCGGGTTCCGTCGTGATGCCCATCCGATGGCGATCATGTGTGGCGTCGTCGGTGCCCTATCGGCGTTTTACCACGACTCGACAGATATTACTGATCCGCAGCAGCGGATGATTGCGTCGCACCGCCTGATCGCCAAAATGCCAACGATTGCGGCAATGGCCTATCAATACAGCGTCGGCCGCCCGTTTCTCTATCCACAGAACAACCTGTCCTACACCGGCAACTTCTTGCGCATGACGTTCGGAAACCCTGCCGAACCTTATGAAGTCAATCCGATCATCGAAAAGGTCATGGACCGGATTTTCATTCTCCACGCTGATCATGAACAGAACGCCTCGACGTCGACTGTGCGGCTCGCGGGATCGTCGGGAGCAAACCCGTTTGCATGTATCGCCGCAGGTATCGCCTGCCTATGGGGCCCGGCGCACGGCGGCGCGAACGAAGCTGCACTCGAGATGCTCCGCGAAATCGGCACACCCGACCGCATTCCACATTATATTGAGCGTGCAAAGAATAAGGACGACCCGTTCCGACTGATGGGATTTGGTCACCGCGTTTATAAAAATTACGATCCGCGCGCGACTGTGATGCAGCAAACAGTGCGCGAAGTGCTCAAGGAACTCAACGTCACCGATCCGATTTTCGAAGTTGCGTTACAACTTGAGGAAATGGCACTTAACGACCCGTATTTTATTGAGAAAAAACTCTTTCCTAATGTTGATTTTTATTCGGGTGTCATCTTGTCGGCCATCGGTTTTCCAACGACAATGTTTACGGTTTTGTTCGCACTGGCCCGCACCGTCGGCTGGGTTGCACAGTGGAACGAGATGATCAGCGATCCTGACCAGAAAATCGGCCGGCCCCGACAGCTATATACGGGACCAATACAGCGCGATTACGTGCCCGTGGCATCGCGTTAGACGGCCGGCAGGGTCAGCACAAAGCGAGCGCCCTGCCCCGGAGCGCTATCGACGACGATGTCGCCCCCCATAGCCCGAGCGAGACGGCGCGAGATATAGAGGCCTAGGCCGCTGCCGCCGGGTTCAGAAGGATCGACGCGTTCGAATTTCTCGAAAATACGTGCCTGATCGTCAACGGCGATCCCTTTGCCTTGATCCGCTATTATCAGGACCGCAGTATCGGCATCGCGTTCGGTGCGAAGCCAGACCATTGATCCTTCGGGCGAGTAACGCACGGCATTGCCAATGAGGTTGACAACAATCTGAAGCACTCGGTGGAATTCGCCGCGCGCACTCAGGTTTTCGTCATTCGCAGGGCGATCGATCCGGACATTCCGGTCAGCAGCACGAACTTGCAACAATCCCGCCGCCCGTCGGGCAATGTCAGCAAGGTCAATGTCTTCGATGTCAGGTTTAAAATCGGCACGTTCGATTGCTTGCAAATCCCCCAGGTCATCGACGAGCGCGAGCAAATGCCGCGCCGCACTGGCAATGTCACCGGCATAATCCGCATAATCGCGCCGTAATGGTCCTTCGGTCTGTGCACGAATCGAATCGGCATTGGCAACAATGCGACCGAGCGGTGCACGGAGCGCCTTGTCGAGACGTTCGGCAAAGGCAGTATCAACTGGCAGGTCATAAGGAAGTTCGTCAACCGGCGGCGATACGGCGCCCGTCGCGCGTCCCTCAAAACCAATGAAACGACCATCAACGTCATTGCGCGCTTTAGCGGAAAGAATGATTTCGGAATCGGGATGATCGCGACGGATCGCGCGCTGCTCGATCAGGTCATGTGCGCCCGCGACAGCATCGATCAACGGCAAATCACCATTCTCGTCTTCGAGAAGTCGCACGAGGCGCGTGAGAGGCTGGCCAATCAGTGCAGGATCACCAATGGACAGCTTCACCAGGCGAAGCGCAGCATCCGTCGACCATGTCCAATCATCGGCACTCGCCGAGTTCACTGTTTCGCCGTCCCTTTGTGGCATAAGCCACGGCGCGCGTTGCGGTCGAATGACCCAACCACCGACTGAAAGGACGACCGAATCACCATCGGGACGCGCGCGAACCCAAATGTCGAGATCATGATCGCCTTCGGCAACAATCACACTGCGCGATACCAATATCCCAAGTGTTCGTGCGAGCCGAACCATTGATGCCAATGGCGGCACAGCCAGCAGATCACCCAGCCCCGCGCCGGCGCGCGTCTGCAGGTCGAGCAGGCGCGGATCCGCCGCTAGCAACCGACCGACGCTGTCAACACGTGCGACGCTTGATTCAGCCATTTTTATGACCGGTAATGAAGGCGAGATACACCATAAGTGCATCTCTAACGCTTCACAGTTAAGAGCGTGCTAAGGCTTTTTGTATCGCGACGCCCAGACTCAGCACCGAATGGACCGCAGCGACCGCGATCGCCGCGATGGGCATACCAAGGACGAAACCGACAATACCTATGATCGCATGACCGCTCGGGTCGCTGCGCCAAAGCGCCATTCGTTCATCATCGCGAGCAAGGGGCGCAGCAAGCCAAGTTGCGCCAACGATCACCAGCGCAAGCACGATGCAGCCCCATTGCGCACTGCGTAAAGTCAGTGTGGTTCCCATAGCCAGCACGACAAGCGTGGCCGCTGTAGCACGAACAGGAAAACGGAGCTTCTCCCATCGCAATGCGCCCGCGCCAGCCCGCGTGCCGATGTTGCCAGCGACATCACAAGTGAGACCGACCAGCAGTATGAACAGCGACGCGACAATCCAGCCAGCCAGCGCACTGGCGACCGCCACACCACAAAGGCCAAATCCCGCCATCGTAACCCAGTGCGCCTGGACACCCAGATCTGCCGAAATCCGCGCCATCAGGCGGGCCACAGGGGCAATCACCCAGCGTGTGCCCCAGCCACCGCTTTCAACGGGCGACGATGCCACAAGACGACGCCCGGCGACCCGCGCCGAAAAAGTATCACCAACGATGATCAGCTCGGCCCCCGCTTCTTCGGGAGTCAGCGTCATCCGTCCCACCCCCTCTTGAACCGCGCGGCGCATCAGCGTCGATCCAAGGTCCCAGTCACCGACCATCGCCGCCGTCCGCCGCAACAAACCGCCGTCAATCCGTGCAATGCCGCTCCAGCGTCCGGTCGGGTCGATAAGTTCAAAACGATCATTGGCGGGTTCGTCACGGACACAAAGCAATACTGGTTCGTTGCTTGCCGCCATTGCCGCAAGTCGTTCAGGCGAAACAATAACATTGGGTGCGATCATCAGGACCGCTTCATCAGGATGGATAAGTTCCGCGACATCGGAAACGGTACGGGCTATATCGACACTCAGCCCTTCGCCACGAAGTCGATCAACTGTTACCAGCAACGCGGACGTCACTCGCTCGACGTAGATTACGGCGTGACCAACGCCTGCGACGCGCGCACGGCGCAATTGGAACTCGATTGTGTCCGCGCCCAGCACCCGCGAGCCAGCAGTGTCTCCGGCAATCAACAAGGCGGCCAACGGCAAGACTCGATCCCCTGCGGCCTCATCGCTCATCGTTGCCTTAGACCATGTTAAGCCGCGATGGCACCCTAAAGCTTGAGTGCGCCAATCGCGCGTTCAATTTTGCGGAGCGTCGCCGGATCAATACGCTCGGCTTGCACCGCCTGCGTCGCAACAGCCATAAGGCGAAGTGCACCAAAACTCGCCGCCAGACTATGCAACCGTGTGGCCGCACCGCGCCACTCTTCAAGTGTCACTGCACGCGTCAACACCGAAACCTGCGCCTCTGCGCTTGCAAAAAATACAGCACGCAACTCAGCAATCAGGCTAGGCTCATCGCCCACCGCTGCCGCCAGTGCAGCTTCTAATGCTCCAGGATCATAAGCCATGAATACCGTCTAACGGCGTGCCCTTAAAGAGTGATTTATGATCTGATCACGCACGCGTTTCGTATTTGAAAAATATTATGGTAAACAATTTCGTATGAACGGGGTCACGCAAGTGGTCGGTCTCTGGCCGAACCAGAATCAGGACGAGCGCGCCACAGACGCGCCGCTCAACCTACATGATTATGCTATTGACGAGGTGGAGGATGAAGCGCCGCCCAAGCGTGATTGGGCTTTGGTTGCGATAACCGTAAGCTGCGTGCTGCTTTCATTAAGCTGGCTGGGTTGGATCAGCAGTATATACGGGCCCCGCTGGCTGGCAGCGTCGCCCACGGTCGACATGATCGCCATGAGTGTTGCAATCGCATGCTCACCGCTCGCCGTGATTGGCCTCATATACATACTCGCCACCCGCAACAGCCACAGCATGTCCCGCCGCATGACTGATGCTTCGATGCTTATGCGCAGCGAACAGGGGCGACTTGAAGCGACACTTGCCCATGTGTCGAGCCAATTGGCGCGCGAGCAGGGCGACCTTTCCGAAGCCAATGATAAACTGATGACGCTCGGCGAGGAAGCTGTGCACCGCATGAAAGTCGCCAGTGTGGCGATGCGTGATGAGGTGGAAACGCTCAATCGTTATGGTCAGTCCTTGAAATTCTCGGCCACGTCAGCGCGTGCAGATCTTGCGGTTTTACTCGCGGACCTGCCCAAGGCGCAGCTTGAAACGCGACACATGGTCTCGGCGTTACAGGAAGCAGGGATCACGGCGCATGAGCGTGCCGGCGCGCTTGATGCGCAACTTGCGTCACTCACCCAACGGGGTCGCGAAGCCGATGCTATTGCCGGTGGCGCAGCGCAGAAGCTTGCGGCACATTTGTCGCGCGTCGAAAGTGTCAGTGCGAATGCTGGCCAGCAGCTTGAGGACGCCGCTTCGAAAATGACCGATGCCATCGACGCAGCGCTTGATCGCGCGGCAGCGGCGGGAGACACAGCCCGTCAAAACATGGATGCCCAAGGCGCAGCGATGGTCGCGCTGGTCGATCAGACGCAGGCGGCGTTGGCACGGACCGGTGCCGATTCCGCCGAAGCCATTGCCAAGCGGGTCGACGAAGTGACCGAGAAGCTCGAATCAATGGGCGTGTTGCTCGCCATGCAAAGCGAAACGACATCGACGTTGCTCAACAGCATTCGGGAGAATCTTGACGGCGTTGATACCCGCCTCGAAGCACTCGACAACAAGGGCGTGCAGCGCGCGGAACGGCTGACCAATGCGCTTGCAACGCTTGATCGTCATGCCGCGACGCTAACGGGTTCGCTCGAAAATGGTACGACAACGGCTGACACGCTGATTGCGAAAACCGAAAGCTTGATGACCGCGCTTGATGCCTCGGTTCGCGAGATTGACGAAACGCTGCCTGCTGCGCTCGACCGGCTTGAGGCGAAAGCGGATGCGAGCCGTGCAAAGGTTGCCGAAACCGGGCCGGTCGTCACAAAAATCGAACGTGATGCAACGACTGCCCTAGATCGCCTGATCGAAGCCGAGGCACTGATCGCCAAACAACGTACGGCACTCGAAGCGATGGCGGGCGACACTGAAAGCCGCTTGAAAGCCAGCAGCGATGCCGCCGCAAAATTAGTGGAGGCCGTCGAAAGTGCCGAAGCGACAACGCGAACATTGGCTGAAGGCGCCGGCGCGCAATTGGTTGAAGCCATGGTCCGCGTGCGCGAAACCGCCAACATCGCAGCCGAACGTGCGCGTGAGGCCATCGGTGCTGTTATCCCCGAAGCAACGGCTCAATTCTCCGTCGCTAGTCGTGAAGCGCTGACCAAAGCGATTACCGACGAAGTACAGGCACAAATTGCTGGCCTCGCCGCCACCGCCGAACATGCTGTTGAGACCGCCAGCAAAGCATCCGACAAGTTGATGCGGCAGATGCTGACGATTGCCGAAACCAGCGCCGCCGTCGAAGCACGAATCGCCGAAGCACGCGAAGATGCCGAACGAGGTGATAGCGACAATTTTGCGCGCCGCGTCGCCCTCCTCATCGAATCACTCAACTCAACGGCCATCGATGTGACCAAGATCATGTCGAATGACGTCACCGACAGCGCTTGGGCAAGCTATTTGCGGGGCGACCGTGGCGTTTTCACCCGCCGTGCCGTGCGGCTGCTCGACTCAGGCGAGGTCAAGGAAATCGTCCGCAAATATGATGACGAGAGCGAGTTTCGCGAGCAGGTCAACCGCTACATCCACGACTTTGAAGCAATGCTGCGCAACGTGCTTGCGACGCGTGACGGATCAGCGCTGGGAGTCACCCTGCTTTCATCGGACATGGGCAAGCTCTATGTTGCGCTTGCCCAAGCCATCGAACGGTTGCGGAGCTAGCGGCGCATGACGTCGAGCATATCGACCGTCATCCAGCCATAGACGTAATTCACGTAAAAGAACGCGAAGAGCGCCGAGGATATAATTGTAGTCCATAGAGCGACGCGCGCCGGCCGCCACACGGCTGGGGCCCCCCTCTCCTGTCCCGCCACTGGCTCAACTTGCTGATCACGGACGGCTTTTGCTTCAAACGGTAACACCAGAAACGCTGACATCACCCAGAACAGCAGGTAGATAGCAACAACTGTTTTCCAGCTCATCCCTCAACAACCAAGACGTCGATGATCGGCTTTTTGCCGGTCCACTCGGTCGCAACGCGGCGGACGGCGAGACGAACGGCTTCGCGACGGCGCTCGGCGTTTTTTTCAAGACCGGCAGCATCAGCCGCCGCTTCACGCGCATCGCTCAGGAACTCGTCACGGTCATCCTCGACCGGAATGCCTTGGATGCGAACATCAGGCTGTCCGAACACACGCCCGGCCTTATCGACGGCAATCGCTACCGAAATTACACCATTCACCGAGATTCGCCGCCGCTCACCAATCGTAGCGCCATCGGCAGGCAGAATAACGTCACCGTCGAGCACGAGCCTGCCGGTGCGCTCTTTACCCACTATCGCTGGGCCATTAGGCGCAAGCCGCACGACATCACCATTCGACTGCACCAGCGCACGCGGTACACCTTCGCTCAAACCAAAGCGCGCCTGCTCGGCCATGTGCCGCCGCTCGCCGTGAACAGGGATAAGGATTTCGGGCCGTATCCATTTATACATTGCCGCCAGTTCAGGGCGTCCGGGATGGCCAGAAACATGCACATGCGCCTGCTTTTCGGTGATCATGATGACATTCTTGCGCGCCAATGCGTTCTGAATGCGCCCAATCGCGACTTCATTACCAGGAATCTGTTTCGACGAGAAAATAACAGTGTCGCCTTCACCCATTTTAATCTGATGCTGGTCGAAAGCGATGCGCGCTAGTGCCGCCCGTGCCTCGCCCTGTCCACCCGTCGCAATAATCATGCTTTTGTGCGGCGGCAGGTCCATCGCGCTGTCGAAATCGACTGTATCGGGAAAACCCTTCAGATAGCCATTGGCTCGCGCCGCACCGATAATGCGGTCGAGCGACCGTCCGGCTACCGTCAGCACGCGACCATTGGCTTTTGCCACCTGCCCCAAGGTCGCAAGGCGTGCCGCATTCGAGGCAAAGCTGGTCACGACCACGCGGCCTTTCGCCGCAGCCACTGCACCCATCAGGCCATCGCGCACACTGCCCTCTGTACCTGATGCTTCAGCATTAAACGCATTTGTCGAATCGCACACAAGTGCCAACACGCCGCTGTCTCCAATGGCTGTCATTTCGGCAGGTGTGGCGTTGACACCCATCACGGGGTCGTCATCGAGTTTCCAGTCGCCAGTATGGAAAACACGCCCATAGGGTGTGTCGACAATCACCGCGTCCATATCGGGGATGGAATGTGCGAGGCGGACAAGCTGAAATCCAAACGGGCCCAGATCAACTTTCTGGCCCGGCTTCATAACATGTAATTTAACCTGATTGGCGATACCTTCTTCTTCCAACTTGCCGCAGATCAGCGTTGCCGTGAATGGATTTGCATAAAGCGGCACCCCGAGATCAGCAGCGAGATAAGGCACCGCGCCGATATGGTCCTCATGCCCGTGCGTCAAAACGATACCAACGAGATCCTTCTTGCGTGCTTCGATAAACTCGAGATCAGGCAGCACTAGATCGATACCAGGATAGTCCGCACCCGCAAATGTCAGCCCGAGATCAACCATCAACCATTTGCCGTCACAGCCATATAGGTTAACATTCATACCGATTTCATCGGAGCCGCCGAGCGCGAGGAAGAGAAGTTCTTTACCGGGAGTTGTCATGATAACTTTCTGAGATAACGAGATAACTTAGCGCGGTGACCGCGCCCAAAGCAGGCTGAGGCCGCGCAACGTGAGGTCCGAGTCTACAGCGTCAAACAAATGGCTATGCTGTTGAAACAGCGCCGCGAGACCACCTGTTGCAATGACTTTCGAAGGCCGTCCAATTTCCAATTTCATACGCCGTAGCAGACCTTCGATCATCGCGACATAGCCCCAATAGATGCCGATCTGCATCTGGCTTTCGGTGGTGCGCCCAATCACGCTGTCAGTGGCGGGCGCTTCAATCGCGATACGCGGCAATTTCGCCGCCGCCGCGACCAGCGCATCCAGTGACAGGTTCAAACCCGGCGCAATAATTCCACCTTTATATGCACCATTGAAATCGACATGATCGACCGTGGTTGCCGTACCAAAACTGATGATAATCAAATCACCCGAATGCAGGGCATGCGCAGCGATCGCATTGCATGCCCGATCCGCACCGACGGCATGTGGCTCGTCAACATCAAGCGCAATCCCATATTCAAGCGGTGTACGGCCAGCAACCAGCGCTTCAACCTTGAAATATTTCGTTGCGAGCGACTGCAGATTGTAGAGCGCGCGCGGCACCACGGTCGAAATCGCAACGTCGGTCACGTCCTCGCGCTTCAACCCTTCAAGTTCGATCAGGCGGATCAGCCAAACGGCATATTCATCCGATGTGCGCCGTGCATCGGTTGCGATCCGCCAGCGCGTGCGCGGCGTCCCATCGTCGTTCACCAACGCGAACTTGATATTGGTGTTTCCAGCGTCAATGGCGAGCAGCATAGTCAGCTTTCAAATCAGGAATACGTCGCCCGCGTGAATGACACGCACGGCGCCATCCGCCAAGCGAAGTTGCAGGGCGCCCTCATCCGTGAGCCCATCAAACAAACCTTCCAGGCGCGTATCGTCGGGGAGCGTGACCGCCAGAGACTCCCCACGCAAATGGGCCTCGTCTTCCCATCGTCGCGCCATTGCAGCTGTACCTTGTTCGCGCCAGAAGCGGACGGCCCACGGAAGCCATTCGACTAGCCGGTTAAGCAGCGCGTCTCGGGAATATGACAGATGACCATATTTATCGATACAGGTTGTAATTCGGCCTGCAATCTCAGGTGCTGATACAAGGTTAACGCCGAAGCCGATGACGATCGCATCACCCACGCGTTCGAGGAGAATACCCCCAACCTTTCCTCTTCCGATCATTAGATCATTTGGCCATTTAAGCTTTGCAGGATCACCAACAGATATGAACAGCGCCAGCCCTGCAGCCAATGACAATCCGCCCAATGGTGGATCGTCATGCCGCACGTGGACAAGAGTGGATGCAAACAGATTGCCCGATTGCGAATCCCATCGCCGTCCAAGCCGTCCGCGCCCAGCGGTTTGCTGATCTGCAACCAGCCAATCTCCTTCGCGCACAGTCCCCCGCGCGGCCATTTCGAGCATGTCGGCGTTGGTGGAGCCGGTTTCGGCGACGTGCGTTATGGTCAGAAGAGCGCACTCGCCGCAACAGCGGCTTCATTGCCGAGCACCGGAATTAGCAGATAGCCCAGCACAATGAACGCTGCGCAGGCAGCGATCAGGCCATTTTCAAGCCTGCTTCCGGCGGGCGCATAGGCCGCCGCGGGTTCATCAAAATACATCGTCTTTATAATCTTGAGATAGTAAAATGCGCCGATCACCGACGCTGCAATGCCGATGGCAGCAAGCGGAAGAAGCCCCGCCGCAACAGCCGCATCGAACACCACAAACTTGCCCCAGAAACCGAACAGCGGTGGAATCCCCGCAAGGCTGAACATGAAAATGGCCAGCGCCGCTGCGAGCCCCTTGCGGCTTTGCGACAGGCCCGACAGGCTGGCGATGCTTTCGACCGGCTTGTCGTCAGCATCACGCATTTGAAGCACGCATAGAAAACTACCCAAGGTCATTACGACATAAATCGCAAGATAGGTCAGGACCGCAGCCACGCCTGCCTTCGTCCCCGCCGCAAGGCCGATCAGCGCGAAACCAACATTGTTAATGGACGAGTAGGCCAACAGCCGCTTGATATTAGTCTGCCCGATAGCGCCTGCCGCGCCGAGGACGATCGAAGCAAGTGACGCAAAAATAACAATCTGGCGCCATTCAAGCGTCGCGGATCCCATCGCCTCAACTGCAATACGCAGCAGCATCGCCATCGCCGCAACTTTCTGCGCCGTCGCAAACAAGGTTGTCACTGGCGTTGGCGCACCTTCGTAAACATCAGGAGTCCACATGTGGAACGGCACGGCAGAAATCTTAAATGCCAACCCGGCAAAGACAAACACAAGGCCGAACAATTGCCCTGTCGTCAGCCCGGCATCAAACGCACGAGCAATGCCGTCATACGTCGTCGTTCCGGTGAAGCCGTAAACAAGGCTCATGCCGTAAAGCAGGATTCCACTCGCGAGCGCGCCAAGGACGAAATATTTCAGCCCTGCCTCTGCCGAACGCGTATCGCGGCGCATGAAACTGGCGAGCACGTAACTCGCAAGGCTCTGCAATTCGAGGCCAATGTACAGCGTGATCATGTCCGCCGCCGACACCATCATCCCGGCGCCAACTGTCGCAAGCAGGATCAGAATTGGATATTCGGCGCGCAGCCGATCTCCGGTTGCAAAAAAGCGCGGAGCGATGATCATCGACACTGCCGTCGCTGCATAAATCAAAATCTTAGTGAAGGCAGCAAACGCATCACCCCGATACATGCCGTCGAAACCGATACCGTACGGATTGGTAATAACAGCAAAACCCGCCGCAATAACCAACGCGACCGAAGCCGCCGAGATTATAGGTGTCGCATCGTCACCGCGCCATGCCGCGACCAACATGAGGATGATCGCGCCAATGCTCAGGATGAGTTCGGGGAGGGTGAGCAGAAGGTTGGTCATTCATGAGCTCCTGCTGCGACCGGCCCATGCGGCTTACCCACCGCCAGTAGCGCATCACCGCCGGGATTGGCGCGTTCCATTCGTGCAACAAGTGCGCCGACGTCGCGCCGCATTGGCTTCAGGAAGCTCTCGGGATAAATACCCATCCAAAAAATGACGGCAACGATCGGCACCAACATCGCTATTTCGCGCTTGTTGAGATCGGGCATTGCCAACGTGTCATCACCCTCTGCCTTGCCGTAAATCATACGTGCATAGAGGTAGAGCATATAGGCCGCGCCGAGGATGATGCCCGTCGTCGCCACAAAAGCGACCCAGCTTGAGGCCTTGTACGCACCGACAAGCGCAAGAAATTCTCCCACGAAACCGCTTGTGCCTGGAAGACCGACCGAAGCCATCGTGAAGATCAGAAAGAAAAACGCATATTGCGGCATCGTGTCCGCCAGCCCACCATAACGCCCGATCTCGCGCGTATGCAACCGGTCGTAAACCACACCGACGCAAAGAAAGAGTGCACCCGATACAAGGCCGTGGCTGAGCATGACGAGCATCGCGCCTTCGATCCCCTGCCGATTGAAAGCGAGCAGGCCGATCGTCACGAAGGCCATGTGCGCGACCGAAGAATAGGCGATGAGCTTCTTCATATCGCTCTGCACGAGCGCCACCAGTGACGCGTAAACCACTGCAACCATCGACAGGCCCATGACGAGCCAGAACCAATATGCCGTCCCTTCGGGAAACATCGGCAGCAGGAAGCGGATGAAGCCATAGCCGCCCATCTTGAGCAGCACCCCTGCGAGGATTACGGACCCTGCCGTTGGTGCCTGCACATGCGCATCAGGCAGCCACGTATGCACCGGCCACATCGGCATCTTCACCGCAAACGAGGCAAAAAATGCGATCCACAGCCAGATTTGCGCTTCGGAGCTGAACTCACACTGCATCAGCGTCGGGATGTCGGTCGTCTCCGCATGCTGCGCCATCCACAACATCGCGATCAGCATCAGGACCGATCCGAGCAGTGTGTAGAGAAAGAATTTGTAGCTCGCGTAAATCCGATTCGCGCCGCCCCAGATACCGATGATGAGATACATCGGGATCAGGCCCGCTTCGAAAAAGATGTAGAACAGAAACAAATCCTGCGCCGCAAAAACGCCGATCATCAGCGCCTCCATCAGAAGGAACGCCGCCATATATTCCGGCACGCGCTTGGTGATCGCTTCCCATGATGCAGCGATGCAGATCGGCATTAAGAAGACGCTGAGCATAATCAGCATCAGTGCAATACCATCGATGCCAAGCGCCCAGGCGAAACGCCCGAAGAGCGGGATGCTCTCCTGAAACTGCCACTGTGCGCCGCCGGGATCGAAATTGATCCAGAGAACAACGCCGACGACAAAATCAACCATCGTCGCACCCAGCGCGAGCCACTTCGCCTGCTCGTGCGAGACATAAAGACACGCCAGCGCCGCGATGAGCGGGACCGCGATCATCAGGGTCAGTATACCGCTCATCGCGTCATGACCCAAGTTGCGGCGGCGCTAAGCCCGATCAGCATGACGAGTGCATAAGTGTACAGATAACCCGACTGGAGTTTCGCCGCGAGCGTACTGCCCTGTGCCACCACAGCGGCGGCACCATCGGGCCCGAAGCGGTCGATGGTCCCTTCATCGCCGCCCTTCCACAAAAGGCGACCAATGGCGAAGGAAGGCTTCACAAACAGCATGTTGTAAAGCTCGTCCCAATACCATTTGTTGAGCAAAAAATCGTAAATCGGACGGAACGTCGCGACGAACCGCGCGGGGATGCCGGGATTTTTGATATAGGCCCACCATGCCGTGAGCAGCCCCAGCAGCATCACCATTGTCGCCGACAGTTTCACCAGCAGCGGCACTTCGTGCATCGCGTGCATCAGATGCGTGTCAAACGCGATGCTGCCCTTCCAGAATTCAATGCCATATTCAGCATCAAGGAAGCTATGGTGGAACGCGAAACCCGCAAATACCGCGCCGATGCCCAACAACCCGAGCGGCACGAGCATCGACATCGGACTCTCATGTGGGTGATACCCTGCCGTGCCGTCGTCACTGTTCACCGGATGTCCATGCGTAATATGGTGCGACTGGTCCCAGCGCGGCTTGCCCCAGAAGGTCAGGAACATCAGCCGCCATGAATAGAAACTCGTCAGCAGCGCACCGAACACCGCGACGGCAAAAGCAATCCCACCATGCTCACCGCCGCGCGCAAACGCCGCTTCGATGATTGCGTCCTTTGAATAGAAACCGGCAAAACCGAAGACATCAATGATCCCGACGCCGGTAATCGCCAACGTGCCCGCCAGCATCGCATAGAACGTGAAGGGGATTTTGGTCCGCAGGCCACCATAATAGCGCATGTCCTGTTCATGGTGCATCGCATGGATCACCGATCCGGCACCCAAGAACAGCAGCGCCTTGAAGAACGCGTGCGTAAACAGATGGAACATTGCCCCACCAAACGCGCCAACGCCTGCCGCCATGAACATATAGCCCAGCTGCGAACAGGTTGAGTAAGCGATGACGCGCTTGATGTCGGTTTGGGTCGTGCCGACCGTCGCTGCGAAGAATGCGGTCGCCGCGCCGACATAGGTGACCGTCATCATTGCCGTTTCGGACGTGATGAACATCGGCGACAGACGACAGACCATGAACACGCCCGCCGTCACCATTGTGGCTGCATGAATCAGCGCGGAGACCGGTGTTGGTCCCTCCATCGCGTCGGGTAACCACGTGTGCAGCCCCAGTTGTGCCGATTTGCCCATCGCACCGACGAACAGCAGCAGGCAGAGCAACGTCATCACGTCGAAGCGACCGCCAAGGAACCCGATAGTCAATCCGGCCATTGATGGCGCAGCTTCGAGAATCGCGGGGATCGAGACTGTACCAAAGACGAGGAACGTCCCGAAAATCCCGAGTGAAAAGCCGAAATCGCCGACACGGTTGACAACGAACGCCTTGATCGCCGCCGCGTTCGCGCTGGGCTTATGGTACCAGAAACCGATCAGCAGATAGGACGCGAGCCCCACGCCTTCCCAGCCGAAGAACATCTGGACGAGATTGTCTGCCGTCACCAGCATCAGCATCGCGAACGTGAACAACGAGAGGTAGGCAAAGAAGCGCGGTTGGCTCGGGTCTTCTGCCATGTAGCCCCAGCTATACAGATGGACGAGCGCCGACACTGACGTCACCACGACCAGCATCACCGCCGTTAGCGTATCGACGCGCAAGGACCAGTCGACGACCATGTCACCCGAGCGGATCCAGTCGAGCACCAGCACGACATGCGCTTCGGAATGTCCGCCGAGGAAACCGATAAAAATCGGCCATGCGAGCGCGCATGACGAGAAGAGCGCGCCGGTCGTGATAACCTTCGCTGCCGTATTACCAATGATCCGCCCGCCAAGCCCTGCGACCAAAGCCGCGAGCAGGGGCAGGAAAACAAGCGCCTGAATCATCCCCGCATCCTGTTCACGTCATCGACTGAAATCGTCGCACGGCCGCGGAAGTAGATGACGAGGATTGCGAGGCCAATCGCCGCCTCGCCCGCCGCGACGGTGAGGACAAACATCGCGAACACCTGACCGACGAGATCGCCGAGAAACGCGCTGAACGCGACCAGATTGATGTTCACGCTGAGCAGGATCAGTTCGATCGACATCAGGATGACGATCAAATTCTTGCGGTTGATGAAAATGCCGAGCACACCGAGGACGAACAGTATTGCCGAAACCGCGATATAATGGTGCAGGCCGATCATGATCCCGCCCCACAAACCGCAGTCCCGAGCGAAGCCGAGGGGCTTGTTCGAGCGAAGCCGAGAACGCGGGTACGCGACGAGAGCCTCGGCTGCGCTCGGCAGTGCCCCTCGGCTGCGCTCGGGGAAACGGAGGTCACAATTCCACCCCCGCGCCGACCGGCTGATCCTTGACGATGCGCACGGCATCTTCGGGGCGGCGGCGAACCTGCCGGTCGATATTCTGCGCTTTTAGCCCTGCCCGCTCGCGGTGCGTCAACACAATCGCGCCGATCATCGCGACGAGCAGCACCAGCCCCGCCGCCTCGAACGCATAAAGATAACGTGTGTAGAGCAGCAGGCCGATGGCTTCGGTATTGGGCACACTCGCGGCAATCGGCGACGCGCGTTCGGCGAGCACGACGGGTCCGGCGGTCCACGCAAATGTCGCAATCAAAGTTTCGGCCACCAGCGCCGCCGCGATTACCAGCCCGAACGGCAGATATTTCGTAAACCCCTGCCGCATCTCCGAAAAATCAATGTCGAGCATCATCACGACGAAAAGGAACAACACCGCAACCGCGCCGACATAAACAATGACCAGCAGCATCGCGATGAACTCGGCCCCGACCAATATCATCAACCCAGCCGCATTAAAGAAGGCGAGGATCAGCCAGAGGACACTATGTACAGGATTGCGCGCGGTGATCGTCATCAGCCCGGACAGGACCGTGACCCCGGCGAAAAGGTAAAAGGCGAAGACCTGAATCATGCGAAGCGCCGCAGGCTACACACTTCTTCTTCGTGCCTTCGTGCCTTCATGTGAATGTGCAAACTCACACGAAGGCACGAAGGCACGAAGGGAGAAAAAATGACTGGCGCTGGAGCGCCGGAGAAAAAGGATTCACTCACGCCCGCGCCCCTATCGATACGGCGCATCGGCGGCAAGGTTCGCGGCGATGGCGCGTTCCCAGCGGTCGCCGTTATCGAGCAGTTTCGACTTGTCGTAGATCAATTCCTCGCGCGTTTCGGTGGCATATTCGAAATTCGGCCCCTCGACGATGGCATCGACCGGGCACGCCTCGGCACACAGGCCGCAGAAGATGCACTTGGTCATGTCGAGATCGTAGCGCGTCGTGCGACGGCTCCCGTCCTCCCGCGGCTCGGCCTCGATGGTGATCGCCTGCGCCGGACACACTGCCTCGCACAGCTTGCACGCAATGCACCGCTCCTCGCCATTGGGATAACGGCGCAGCGCATGCTCACCCCGGAACCGCGGCGACAACGGGTTCTTTTCATAGGGATAGTTGATCGTCGCCTTAGGCTTGAAGAAATATTTCAAGGTGAGCCAATGCGCCTTGAGAAATTCCCACAAGGTGAAGGTTTTGATGAGGTGGGCGATCATTTTGGGCCAGGTCCATTTTCGTCGGCAATTTGGCCGCTTGGGATTACTTCACAGAAACCAACGAATTGATTTCGACCGCCTACGATGGCTTTTCCATCGCTGGAACGCGGCAGCGCTACCAACTGTATTGTCGCCAAACCACGATCTTGTTTAGCGGAGTCCCAGCCATTACGCGACAGTGTTAGCTCATACTCCAACGGACCGTTAGATTGCCGCAGAATTCGCAAATCGTTTTTCCAGTTGCGAGGCAATCCGCTTTTGCGGGTTGAATCATAAATTGACCCTAAAAGCGGCAAACCGGAAGGAAACGAGTTCGTTTCGTCTTTGATCACTTGAAGTCGGGTGTCGCCGACAGATTCAACCCATTTCGATTCTAATTTAATCGAGAAACGCTTAAAATGCGAATTCACGACTGAACATATGAGCGTCTGCGTTTTGGGCGGCACAAACATGGGCGGTCGCGGCAAATCAGCCTGAGCTGCCAAGAATAACGCAATCATCCCGCATACCTCGTCAGCATCAAATACCCGCTCACCAGCACCACCCACACCAGCGACAGCGGCAGGAAAATCTTCCAGCCCAGCCGCATCAGCTGGTCGTAGCGGTAACGCGGGACGGTCGCCTTCACCCAGCTGAACATGAAGAAGAAAATCAATATCTTCAGGAACAGCCAGAAAATTCCCGGGATCACATAAAGCGGCGCCCAGTCGATCGGCGGGAGATATCCGCCCCAGAACAGGATCGCGTTGAGCGCGCACATCAGGATGACGTTGGCATATTCGCCGAGCCAGAACAGCGCGAAGCTCATGCTCGAATATTCGGTCTGATACCCCGCGACGAGCTCGCTTTCGGCCTCGGTCAAATCGAATGGCGCGCGCGCAGTTTCGGCCAGGCTCGAGATGAAAAACACGACGGCCATCGGCAGGAACAGCGGATTGAACCCGAACCCATTGGTGATCCACAAATGGCTGCGCTGCATCTCGACGATCGCGGTCATGTTGAACGAGCCGACCCACAAAACCACCGAAATCAGGACAAAACCGATGCTGACTTCATAACTGACCATCTGTGCCGCAGCGCGCAGGGCCGAATAAAACGGGTACTTCGAATTGGACGACCAGCCCGCCATCATCACCCCGTAAACGCCCAGTGACGACGCCGCGAGAATATAGAGCAGCCCGACATTGATGTCGGAAAGCACCATCCCCGGCCCGAACGGCACCACGGCCCAGACGATCAGCGCGACGGTAAACGTGATGATCGGCGCGAGGAGGAACAGCCCCTTGTCCGCGCTCGACGGTAGAATCGTTTCCTGCAGGAAAACCTTCAGCCCGTCAGCGAACGATTGCAGCAACCCGAACGGCCCGACGACATTCGGCCCTTTACGCAAGGCCATCGCCGCCCAGATCTTGCGATCCGCATAAATGATCATGGCGACGGCGAGCATCAGCGGGAGCGCGATGAGGATGATCAGGATCGTGTTCGCCACGAACCATCCCGCGCCAAAACCGAGTTGGGTTTGGAGATAGGCGGTCATTCCGCCGCCTCCAGCATATCGCTTCCATGTAAAATCTCCGCCGAACATTGCTGCATCGTTGGCGACGCACGGCAGATCGCGTTGGTCAGGTAGAAATCCTTGATCGGATAGCCCGCCATTTCGGCCTTGGGTGACTTCGGCAATTTCGGAGCAGACCAACCGAAATCGGCCAATCCCTCCGTCGCCAACGCCGGAGCTTCGGCAAACATCGCGGCGCGCAATCCGTCATAAGTGTCGAACGGCAGCGTATGCCCCAACACCTGCGACAATGCCCGCAAAATCGTCCAATCCTCGCGCGCATCGCCCGGCGGGAACACGGCGCGCTCGCCGCGCTGCACGCGACCTTCAAGGTTCACATACGTGCCCGGCTTCTCGGCATAGCTTGCGCCCGGCAACACAACATCCGCCGCCGCCGCACCCTTGTCACCGTGGTGGCCAATATAAACCTTGAACGATGTTTTGAACGCGCTCCAGTCGACCTCGTCCGCACCCAGCGCGAACACCAATTTGGTTCCATGCAATGCCGCGATCCCGTTAGGCTGCGCATAGCCGAGCATCAACCCGCCCATTCGCGCCGCTGCCATATGCAGCACGTTGAACCCGTTCCAGCCTTCACGCACCAGCTTGTACTTTTCAGCGATGGCTAGTGCCGCACCGTGCACGCCTTCGACGGCCAGCGCACCGCCGCCAACGATGATCGCGGGGCGCTCAGCCGCCGCCAGCGCATCCACGAGCACCTTGGGCAACCGAGCCAAAATGCTCAACTCGCTTCCAAGCCAATGCGACTTATAAGTAAGGTCAAATTCGGGCCCGATGGCAAAAACCTTCGCGCCCTTCTTGATTGCTTTCCGGATGCGCGTGTTCACCAGCGGCGCTTCCCAGCGCAAATTGGTCCCAACCAGAAGAACCATATCGGCTCGCTCTATTCCCGCGATAGTCGAATTGAAATTTACCACGCTCAGCGAAGAAGTGTCGTATTTCAGACCCGTTTGACGCCCCTCGAGCAAATCGCTGCCCATCGAGCGAACCAAATGCTTTGCCGCATACATGGTTTCGCAATCGACAAGATCGCCCGCAATTGCGGCCACACTCGCCCCCGCATCCACCGCTTTGATCGCCGCAAAGGCTTCGTCCCACGTCGCCGCTTCCAGCTTGCCGTTCTGCCGCACAAACGGACGGTCGAGCCGCTTCCTTACAAGGCCGTCAACGGCGTGCCGCGTCTTGTCCGACGCCCATTCCTCGTTCACATCCTCGTTGATCCGCGGCAGCGCACGCAGCACTTGCCGCCCGCGTGAATCGAGCCGGATGTTCGTGCCCACCGCATCCATCACGTCGATGGCAGGTGTCTTTTTCAACTCCCAAGGCCGCGCCTCAAACGCATAGGGCTTGCTCGTCAATGCACCGACAGGACACAGGTCAACGACGTTGCCCGACAATTCGGACTGGATCGCATGTTCCAGATAGGTTGTGATCTGCATCGATTCACCGCGCCCGATCGCGCCGATATCTTCGACGCCCGCGACTTCCTCGGCAAAGCGTATGCAGCGCGTGCACTGGATGCAGCGCGTCATCACTGTCTTGACGATGGGCCCCATATATTTCTCGGTGACCGCGCGCTTGTTCTCGTCGTAACGCGAAATGCCTTTGCCATAGGCGACCGATTGATCCTGCAAATCGCATTCGCCGCCCTGATCGCAAATCGGGCAATCGAGCGGGTGGTTGATGAGCAGAAACTCCATCACCCCTTCGCGCGCCTTCTTCACCATCGCGCTGTCGGTGCGGATCATCTGCCCCTCGGCAGCAGGCAGCGCGCACGACGCCTGCGGCTTGGGCGGCCCCGGCGCGACCTCGACGAGGCACATGCGGCAATTGCCCGCAATGCTGAGGCGTTCGTGATAGCAAAAACGCGGGATTTCCTTGCCAGCCAGCTCACACGCCTGAAGCACGGTCGCTCCTACGGGAACTTCGATTTCGATGCCGTCGACGGTGAGTTTAGGCATCAGGTCAAATCCGGATAAATGACGTTCATGTCGATGAACTTCTGCTCCATTGAAGCAAGTCGGGAGTCGATTGCTTCAACCAGTTTTTGGACCTCAAGCAATACGCTTAGAGATTGGTATTGCTGATTTTCCGCTTGGGCGGCGACGGCGGCAATTTGCCGAAGATCCACCTTCAGGTCGGCAACATCGTTGCGGATGTAATCGAGATCGCTGATCACTCTGCCGCCTCCAGCATTTCGCCGCCCGCGCGCTCATTGATCCGCCGTTCGATCTCGGGCCGGAAATGGCGGATCAGCCCCTGAATCGGCCATGCCGC
>JANOVZ010000094.1:0-3079 GCA_031417655.1 Sphingomonas sp.
CGGGGTCGAGTGTGGCCGCGATTGCGGGCGATCTCGTCGATTGCGAAACCATGTATGCGGCAAAGCATCTGGTTCGTTCGATGGGCAGCGATTTGCTCGAAGGGCGGCAAACCGGCCTGAAATATGATGTTTCTTCATTGAACGCTGTAAATTTCAACACGACGATTGCGGGCATTGAACGTGCCGATCTGGTTCTGTTGGTGGGCACGAATTTGCGCTGGGAAGCACCGCTGGTCAACACGCGGGTGCGCAAAGCAATCAAGCGCGGGGCGAAGGTTTTTGCGATTGGGCCGGAGGTTGACCTCACTTATAAGGCGCATTGGCTTGGAAGCGAGCTGGGCATTTTGACGCGGCTGCCGAAGGCTTTGACAGATGCGTTGAGTGCGGCTGAACGCCCTGCGATCATCGTCGGTGGCGGGGCGCTGGCCGTCGAGGGCGCTCACGGCGCGGCGCTGGCGATTGCCGAGAAATTTAAATTCGTCCGTGAAGGATGGAACGGGTTCAACGTGCTGCACATGGCAGCCGCACGGATGGGCGGGTTGATGCTCGGCTATGCACAGCCGAACGGCGTTGCGGCGCTGCATGGAACCAAATTGGTGTTTGCGCTTGGTGCCGATGAAGTCGATTGGTCGTCGTTCAAGTCGTCTTTCAAGGTTTGTATCGGCCATCATGGTGACAAGGGCGCAGCAGCGGCGGATGTCGTCCTGCCTGGTGCGAGTTATGCCGAAAAGCCGGGGACGTATGTGAACCTCGAGGGACGGGTGCAGCGGGGCGAACGCGCCGTGTTCCCGCCGGGCGATGCGCGCGAGGACTGGACGATCCTGCGGGCGCTTTCGGATGTGCTTGGGCATACATTGCCGTTCGACACTTATGACGGCTTGCGCGCTGCGATGTTTGCCGAAGTTCCGGCGCTGGCGGTCGAGGGCTTGGCGGCTTATGGCTGGAATCCGCCGAAGCTACCCAAATCACCCAAGGCTGAAATGGCGGGCTATCCGATCAAGGATTTCTACCTGACCAACGCCATCTGCCGCGCAAGCCCGACAATGCAGCAATGTTCCGCGGAGATTTTGCACGGTGGTGATATGCTGGAGGCGGCGGAATGACCTGGACCGCTTGGACGCAATCCTATTTCGGTTTCAACGGCGGTTGGCTGGTGTGGAACACAGCAATGGTCCTCCTCATCGCGCTACCACTCATGCTTGCGGTCGCGATGATCATTTATGCGGACCGCAAGATCTGGGCAGCGATGGCATTGCGCAAGGGGCCGAATGTCGTCGGGCCGTTCGGGCTGCTCCAGTCGTTTGCGGACGGACTGAAGGTTTTCCTTCAAGAAACGATCCTGCCGTCTAGCGCAGACAAGGGGCTGTTCCTGCTCGCGCCGATCATTACGTTTACGGTTGCGCTCATCGTGTGGGCGGTGGTGCCGTTCGGGCCGGGGATGGTGCTTTCGGACATCAATGTGGGGCTGCTCTATATTCTCGCGGCGTCGTCGCTCGGCGTTTACGGGGTGATGATGGCGGGCTGGGCGTCGAATTCCAAATATCCGTTTTATTCCGCCCTGCGCGCGGCGGCGCAAATGGTGAGCTATGAAGTCAGCATCGGTTTTGTCCTGATCTCGGTCGTTTTGTGGGTCGGATCCTTCAACATGATCGCGATTGTCGAGATGCAGCGCAGCCATTTGTGGATAACCAACGGGTTCGGTTTCAATCCGCTGTTCCTGCCGATGGCGGTCGTCTTTTTCATCTCGAGCCTGGCCGAAACCGCGCGCGCGCCGTTCGACCTGACCGAGGCGGAAAGCGAGCTGGTCGCGGGCTATCAGACCGAATATTCGAGCATGTCGTTCGCGCTGTTCTGGCTGGGTGAGTACGCCAACGTTATCCTGATGTGCGCGCTGAACGCGATCCTGTTCTGGGGCGGGTATCTGCCGCCGGTCGACTGGGCACCGCTTTATGTGATCCCGGGGATTTTCTGGCTGTTCCTGAAGATATTGATTTTCTTCTTCGTCTTCAGCTGGGTGAAGGCGACCGTCCCGCGTTATCGCTATGACCAGCTGATGCGGCTGGGCTGGAAGATATTTCTGCCGCTGTCGCTGGTTTGGGTCGTGTTGGTGAGCGGGTATTTGATGCTGACCAGATATGGGGGCGTCGCATGATTGCCGCCGTTCCTGTTTCAGGTCTGCTTGCGTTAGCCTGCACCTTGCAGGACATCGAACCTTTGACCGCATCGCCGATTGGCCGACCTCATACAGCGTCGTTAGTCGCTCGGGACGGTCGTGGCGCGTGGATTGGCTGGGCCGACGTCGATGGACAAGACAAAGTTGCAGTCACGGAGGACGGAAACGGTGGATTTGTCCTTCGAGGCCTCAAGCTCGTCAATAGCAGCGATGAGATATGGGCGACCGTGATCCGGACAAAAACGGGTTATGAAATGGAGTGGTATGTCGCTGGCACAATTGCTCGCGACGGCCGCCAAACGGCGAGTGTCTGGTCGAAAGGCACATGCGAGCGTCTGGCTGAAGGGGAACAACCAAAGTCATGATCGCCCACCTCATCAAAACATTCACCCTGTGGGAATTCCTGAAAGCGCACTGGCTGACCTTGAAATATTTCTTCAAGCCCAAGGCGACGATCAACTATCCGTTTGAAAAAAACCCGCTGTCGCCGCGGTTTCGGGGCGAGCATGCGCTGCGCCGTTATCCCAATGGCGAGGAGCGCTGCATTGCGTGCAAGCTGTGCGAGGCGGTGTGTCCGGCGCAGGCGATCACGATCGAGGCCGAGCCGCGCGACGACGGATCGCGGCGCACGACGCGCTACGACATCGACATGACCAAGTGCATCTTTTGCGGCCTGTGCGCAGAGGCGTGCCCGGTCGATGCCATCGTCGAGGGGCCGAATTTCGAATATGCCACCGAAACGCGCGAGGAACTGCTGTACGACAAGAACAAGCTGCTTTCCAACGGCGACAAATGTGAGCGCGCGATTGCCGCGTACCTTGCCGCCGATGCGCCGTATCGTTTGGGGGCGCTGGGTATGAAAAATCAGACCTTGAAATATAACCGTAGTGCTGAGCCTTTCGAAGC
>JANOVZ010000095.1:0-51693 GCA_031417655.1 Sphingomonas sp.
TGCCAGAGGGTCTTTTTGTCTGTCGCCAAACCTTCGGGACACCCGCGCGCAAAGACGTCGCGGTCAATGCGGTCGTGCGCCATGAGCCGCGCTCCGGCGTCGCGCATCGCCTCCAGGCGGCGCAGGCGCTGCTGCAATCGAAACGCCAGTTCCTCGGGGCTCGGGTCTTCCCTTTCTGCTTTGGGCAGCAGCAAACAGGATTTAAGATACGCAAGCCACGCCGCCATAACGAGATAATCAGCGGCCTGCTCGAGCGCGATAGCCCCGGCGCGATCCAGATATTCGAGATATTGATCGACCAACGCAAGGATTGAAATCTCGCGCAGATCAACCTTCTGCGCGCGCGCCAACGCCAGCAAGAGGTCAAGCGGCCCCTCCCATGCGCCAAGGTCCAGCGTGAGGGATTCAGCATCGGTCATACCTCCGCCTCGCAGCACAACCGAAAAAGTGTCAGACACTTTTCCGAGCAAAAATTGCAAAAAATGCGATATCGCAAGGAAAAGTGTCTGACACTTTTTCGGACTCTAGGCGAGTGCAAGCAGCGTATCCCGTTTTGCAATTAGATCGGCAATCTCGGCAAAGTCCGCAGCGGGCTCGATCGTCGCCATTGCCGCCGCCAGACGGGCTGTCGCAGCCTCGGTCATGTCGGGCACAGCATCCGCAATCGCGACCATATCTTTCATCTTTCCCGAGCAGTGAAGCGCGACGTCGCATCCTGCCCCCAGACAGGCCACAGCGCGCGACGCAATATCGCCCGATAACGCATCCATGTCGAGATCATCGCTCATCAGCAGACCGTCAAAACCGATGCGCCCTCGGATGATGTCGCGAATAACAGTCGCCGACATCGTGGCAGGGTGATCGGCGTCCCATGCGCTGAAAATGACATGCCCGGTCAACGCCATCGGCGCATCGTGCAGCCGCTCGAAGGGCAGTAAATCGTTGGCCAATTCAGCCTCGCTCGCCTCGACCACCGGCAAATCATGATGCGTGTCAACCATCGCGCGACCTTGCCCCGGCATATGTTTGATGACGCCGACGACGCCCGCTGAGCGCAGTCCGTCGAGCATCGCCGCACCCATCGACGCGACGCGCATTGGATTATCGCCAAAGCTGCGTCCGCCAATGGCCGTGTGCGTTTCTGGGCGGCGGATATCGAGCACCGGGGCAATGTTCACGTTGATTCCGGCCTCAGCGAGCGTCAGGCCGATCGCGCGCGCGTTCACCCTCACGGCTTCGAGCGCAGATATAGGCGCGCGTTCATAAAGCGCGTCGAAGCTTTCAGCAGCGGGCATCGCAGGCCATTCGGGCGGCGCCATCCGCAGCACCCGACCCCCTTCCTGATCGATTAGGACCGGCAGGTCGTCGCGCATCTCTATCGCACGAAGATCATCTGTAAGCGCAAGCAATTGCGCGCGGTCAACGATATTGCGGCCGAACAGGATATAACCCGCAGCCTTCGCGTCGACGAAAAACGCGCGTTCCTTAGGTGTCAGAACCGGGCCAGACAAGCCAAAGATGACAGGCTTCATACCCGCCCTCTAGCCTGTTCTGTCTTCAGTTCACAATCATGCAATTCTCGCCCGCGACTTTCAGCTTGCCGCAGATCGTCGAAGCTTGACCACCCGCGTTAGCGCGCAACCGGTATACCTGATTGCCGTTGACCTGTGCCGTCACCACCGATTTGGGCAGCGCCGACAGATAGCCGAACCGCTTGGCCAGCGTCGTCCACGCTTCATTGGCTTTCGCTTCCGATCCGAATGCGCCAAGCTGAACCAGTGATCCACCTGCTGCGGCCATCGCCACATTGGGCAACGGCTTGGCAGGCGGCGGAGCGACGAGCTTGCCGCCCGATGCCGGGACCGACGCCGTCGCAACGGGCTTGGCAGGCGCGCCCTTAAATCCGGGTTGCGGCAGCACAGCCTTGGCACCCTTCACCGGTGTTTCCGACGCGGCATTGGTATCGATCTTGCCATTGGCTTCGGCACCTTCAGAAGCCGCAAAGCTGCTGTCGCCCTGACCTTCGACTTTCATGCCGCCGGGGGCGTCGGGGCGAACTTTGTAATCGCCTTCTTGCGCCGCGATCAGCTTGCCGTCGCCCGTCGGTCCAGGCTGACTCCGCAACAGCGATATGCCCGCAATGACCACGCCCAGCGCCACAATCGCTGCGACTGCAAAGCCGACCAGCTTGCCCGTCGAGATCGTTTCATCATCAGCATCGTCGTCCACGGCTTCGAGCCAAGGGAGCCGATCTTCGTCCTGCAGCGGCAGGGTATCGCGGTCATCTTCACTACTCACAACTACATCTCCTCGGCGGCGCTAACGCCCATAATGGACAGACCATTACGGATAATTTGTCCTATACCATTCGCTAAATAAAGTCGTGCCTGTGTCAATTTGGGATCGTTTACCATCAAGACCCGCCGTTCGGGCCGATCATTGCCCAAATTAAAATATGCGTGGAACGCGGCGGCAAGGTCAAAAAGATAGAAAGCAATGCGATGCGGCTCGCGACTCGCTGCCGCCGACTCGACGATTCGCGGGAATTGCGCGACGAATTTAATGATTTCGAGGTCCTCGGCGTCGAGCAGTTCCAACAAATGCCGTTCGGGCTGAGCCTGTCGAAGTCCTGCCCTTTCTTCTGCGCCGTCGGTTCCCGAGAAGGACAACCCTTTGACAAGCTCAGGGCGAACGGCATCTGGAAAAGCTTCCGCAACCTTGCGCCCCAGCGAACAAATCCGCGCATGCGCATATTGGACGTAGAAAACCGGATTATCCTTCGACGCCTCGACGACCTTGGCAAAGTCAAAATCCATCTGCGCGTCGGCCTTGCGCGTCAGCATCGTGAAGCGGACCACGTCCTTGCCGACTTCCTCGACGACATCGGCGAGGGTCACGAAATTGCCCGAGCGCTTCGACATCTTGACCGGCTCGCCGTTGCGGAGAAGGCGTACCATCTGGATCAACTTCACATCGAACGGTTTGCCACCAGTGAGCGCGGACACGGCGGCGCGGATGCGCTTGACCGTCCCCGCATGATCCGCGCCCCAGATGTCGATCAGCGCGTCGGCACTTTCCGATTTCTGGAAATGATAGGCCATGTCGGCGCCGAAATAGGTCCAGCTGCCGTCCGACTTGCGGATTGGTCGGTCCTGATCATCGCCGAACTGCGTCGAACGGAACAGCGGCAGCGTAACCGGCTCCCAATCGAGATCGATTTCGCCTTTGGGGGCTTCGAGTTGGCCATCATAAACGAGGTCCGCCGCTCGCAGCACAGCTTCAGCGGCCTCAGGCTTCTTGGCGGCCTGCACCGCCGCCTCGGACGAAAACACATCATGATGGATGCCGAGCAGGGCGAGGTCGGCTTTGATGAGGCCCATCATCGCCGCCACCGCGCGTTTACGGAACAATGGAAGCCAATCGCTCTCGGGCTTGCCGACATAAGCATCGCCAAACTCTGTCGCCAACGCCTGTCCAACCGGCACCAGATAATCGCCCGGATACAGCCCTTCGGGGATTTCGACCGTCTCGCCCAATGCCTCGCGATAGCGCAGGTGCACCGACCGCGCGAGGACATCAACCTGCCCGCCCGCATCGTTGACATAATATTCGCGGATCACCTTGTGCCCGGCGAACTCGAGCAAACTCGCCAGCGCATCGCCGACCACTGCGCCGCGACAATGCCCCATGTGCATCGGCCCGGTCGGATTGGCGGAAACATATTCGATGTTGACCGTCGTGCCCGCGCCGACTGTCAAACGTCCATAATCCGCCCCCGCCGCATGCACCGCGGCCAGCTCATCGCGCCAAACACCTTCATCGAGGCGCAGGTTGATAAATCCCGGCCCCGCAATTTCGACCGCGCGCACGCCGGGCGCCGCCTCAAGCAGCAGCTTCAACCCCTCGGCCAGCGCACGCGGATTGGTTCCCGCCCCCTTCGCCAACACCATCGCCGCATTGGTCGCAAGATCGCCATGCAAAGGATCGCGCGGCGGCTCGACGGCGACGTTGGCGCGGTCGAGACCTGCGACTTGGGGGAGCTGGTCAAGCGCAGCATCCAAATGCGCGGCGTATGTGGCGTAGAGTGTCATGTCCGCGCCTTTACGGGGAGATGGCGGGGATGGGAAATGTTTCGGGGCTAAACAGAATATCGTGGCACCAAAGGCTTGGAACTTTTCTTTTGATGATTCTTCATGTTCCCGAAATGAAAAGGGTGGCAAAATGCCACCCCTTTCCTACCCCTTTGTAACTGCGATCAACCCAACGATCCGCCGTCACCCTTTGTCAAATTTGGCATAACTGCCTCCTAGTGTCTTGTGCGAGTTAGGACAGTGTTTCCTACTACGCAAGGTGTATGACGTTTATACGTTCAAAAATCTTGCCCAATTGATAATGTAGTTTGCAGCTAGCATTCAGCCTTCCGCTGCAACCGTCTTTTCGGCAATCCCATCGTCTTTCGGAGTGCGCCACCACAAAATAACGCTGTCAAAAGGCAATATCGGACCATCGATAGACCACTCGGCTGATTTCCCGAGTTCTGGCTTTCGATCAGTGCGGAGGGTCGCGGATGTTCTCGGCGTGACGCCAAAAAGGAGATTACCCGTCCGGTCATTGAGCGTAATTTTCGCTCCAATTGTGGGACGTCGAAAGCCAAATGCATCATTATCTGACATCTCTTTGACAATATTCAATTTAATACGGACTTCAGTTGCCTCGCCAGCCGACAATGAAACAAAAAACTCATACATTCTCTCATGACTATCGCCATGATCATGCACTTTTTCTAATTTATCAATTCGATCCTGTGTGTATTTGTCATCACCAATTTTAAGTTCAACAATTTTAGAAAATTCTCTTAATTCACCTGATCGCGCGGGAATTCCATATCCTGTCATGAATTTACCAGCTTCTGCTCCTATGTTTCTAGCATTATACCTAACAATGGCTTCAACAATAACAAATCTGTCGATTTCGATTTCACTATTCGGTATTTTATCTGTGGGAAACTTAGAAATGTCATAGTTTATGACGTAATCTTCGCGAATTAGAGGAGATTCAAAACAAGTTCCTATTACAGATCTAACATATTCCGGTGAATGTTTTATTTTATAAACAGATTCAACAGTTTCCTTTGAAATATTTTCCATAAATTCGTTAAAGTTGTTATTTTGCTCTCTCTTTGCATTGAGTTCGATAAAGGTTGAAACAATACCAGCTATGATAGAAGCGAAGCCTACCTCCGACACAAATTTTATAAAATTATACCAACTGAATACTATTGAAACAAACTCATCTTCCGTTTTCGGTTTCGGCTGACTTCCCAACACATTCGGATGCTCTAAAATAATCGATGCGCCGACCAATACCAAGCCAATAATTGTTGGCCACTTATTTGCTTTTTCAAGAATGCTTGGCCGCTTCACGCTGCCACCTTCGCGACCCATCGCATCATCGGAACTTTTCAAAACTGCCCCCACAATTCCCTCCATACGCCAATTGACACTTAACCGAAGAGTTGGCTCGATAATTACCCCCGCCCAACCACACTCTCGGGCAAATCCTTGCCAAACACCCGCTGGTAATATTCGGCGACCAAGCTGCGTTCGGCCTCGTCGCATTTGTTGAGGAACGATAGCCGGAACGCAAAGCCAACGTCCTTGAAGATCAGCGCGTTCTGTGCCCAGGTAATGACGGTGCGCGGGCTCATGACCGTCGAGATGTCGCCGTTGATGAAGCCCTGCCGCGTCAGGTCGGCGACGCGGACCATGTTGTCGACCTCTTTCTTGCCGCCTTCGTGGTCATATTCGCCCGACTTCGCCAGCACGATCTGCGCCTCGACCGCCGCGGGCAAATAGTTGAGCGTGACCACGATGTTCCAGCGGTCCATCTGGCCCTGATTGATCTGCTGTGTCCCGTGATACAGCCCGCTGGTGTCGCCGAGGCCGACGGTGTTGGCAGTGGCAAACAAGCGGAACCAAGGGTTCGGGCGGATGACGCGGTTCTGGTCGAGGAGGGTCAGCTTGCCTTCGGTTTCGAGCACGCGCTGGATTACGAACATCACGTCGGGGCGGCCTGCATCATATTCATCGAACACCAAAGCGGTTGGCGTTTGCAGCGCCCACGGGAGCAGGCCTTCGCGGAATTCGGTGACCTGCTGACCGTCCTTCAGGACGATGGCGTCGCGGCCCACCAGATCGATGCGGCTGATGTGCGCGTCGAGGTTGATGCGGATACATGGCCAGTTGAGGCGCGCCGCAACCTGTTCGATGTGGGTCGATTTGCCGGTGCCGTGATAGCCCTGAACCATCACGCGGCGGTTGTGCGCAAAGCCGGCGCAGATCGCGAGCGTGGTGTCGCCGTCAAAGACATAGCTATGGTCGAAATCGGGGACGCGCTCGTCGGCTTCGCTGAAGGCGGGGACCATCATGTCGGTGTCGATGCCGAACAGCTCGCGCACGCTGACTTGCCTGTCGGGTGCGTCCATCACCGTCGCGGTGCGGCTATCGGGCTGGGTGTTGGGAATGGTCGTCATCGCTGTGTCCTTCGGCGCAAACCCGTGCTTAAATCGGGCGCAAAGGTCAAGGCGAAGGTAACAAAGGTTACACTATCGGGCGTTTCAAGATTTACAACATACCGACCGGTTGGTATATCATAAAAATGCCGAGTCGTTCCACCTTAAACATTGCACCCGCTCCAAAGCGCGAAAGCGCGAAGATCAAGTTGATCAATGCCGCGCATGGCGTGGTCCGGCGGCAGGGCTATGCGGGAACGTCGGTCGATGATTTGTGCAAGGCGGCGGGCGTCACCAAGGGCGCCTTTTTCCACTATTTCCGGTCGAAAGAGGCGCTTGCCATCGCCAGCGCGGAGGCGTGGACCGACTATGCGCAGGCGCGGATTTTCACCGATGCGCCGTGGATGCAGCCCGCCGATCCGCTCGACCGCGTTCTGGCGCATATTGATTTTCGGCTGGTGATGATCGACGGCCCCGTCGAGGCCTTCACCTGTTTCGTCGGCACGATGGTGCAGGAATCCTTTGCCACGAGCGACGCCATCCGCGCCGCGTGCGACGCGAGCATTACTGCTTATGCCGAACGGCTGGCCGAGGATGTGCAGGCGGCGATTGGCGCGCACGGCATCCGCTTTGGAACAACCGCGATTGAGCTGGCTTACCATATTCAGGCGGTGCTGCAGGGTGCCTTTATTCTGGCCAAAGCCAAAAGCGATCCGGCGATCGCCCGCCAGAGTGTCACGCATCTGAAGCGTTATGTCGAAATGCTGTTCGAACGAGGAGAGGCCCAATGACCAAGATGATTTTCGTCAACCTGCCGGTCGCGGATTTGCCCAAATCGATGGCATTTTACACGGCGCTCGGGTTCACACACAACCCGGCGTTCAGCGATGAGGCCGGCGCGTGCATGGTGTGGAGCGAGGGTATCCACGTCATGTTGTTGACCCACGCGAAGTGGGGCGGCTTCACGACGCGGCCGATCTGCGCGCCGGGATCGAGCGAAGTCTCGCTAGCCTTTACCGTCGATGATCGCGCCGCGGTCGATGCGATCGTTGCGGCAGGCGCGGCAGCGGGCGGGACCGCGGACGTCAATCCGCCCGAGGATCATGCCTTCATGTATCAACGCGCGATCATGGACCCCGATCATCACGTCTGGGAGCCGTTCTGGATGGACCCAACGGCAATGCCGCCAGCACCCCCCAGTAAATAGAGATATCAAACCAAGGAGAGCCAAGATGACCTATGTCGATGGTTTCGTGATCGCGGTGCCGACCGCGAACAAGCAGAAGTTTATTGATCATGCCGCGATGGCCGATCCGGTATTCATGGAATGGGGCGCGACGCATATTGTCGAGGCCTGGCAGGACGACGTGAAGGACGGCAAAGTCACTGATTTTCGTCGCGCGGTTCAAGCAACGCCAGATGAAAGCGTCGTCTTTTCGTGGATCATCTGGCCCGACAAAGCGACACGTGATGCCGCCACGGCCAAGATGATGGCAGCAGACTTCAAAGATCCGCGCATGGACGCCGCCACGAACCCGATGCCGTTTGACGGCATGCGCCTGATCTATGGCGGGTTTGCGCCCGTCGTCGAACTGGGAGGGAAATGACATGACTCATGCAACGCTATGCCTTTGGTATGAAGGGGATGCCGAAGAAGCGGCCAATTTCTACGCGGCGACCTTTCCCGATAGTGTCGTTGGCAAGGTTCATCTCGCGCCCGGCGACAGCCCCGGCAGCAAGAAAGGCGATGTGATCACCGTCGAGTTCACTGTGCTTGGCATCGCGTGCATCGGCCTTAATGGTCCGCCGATCTTCAAGCATAATGAGGCGTTCAGTTTCCAGATTGCGACTGCGGATCAGGCCGAGACCGACCGATATTGGAACGCGATTGTCAGCAATGGCGGACAGGAAAGCCAGTGCGGCTGGTGCAAGGACAAATGGGGTGTCAGCTGGCAGATCACGCCAACCGTCCTGACCGACGCGATGGCGGCGGGCGGGGTCGTTGCCGAACGCGCATTCGCGGCGATGATGCCTATGCGGAAGATCGACGTGGCGGCAATTGAGGCGGCGGTGCGGGGGGACGCTTGACAGCCTATGTCGCGCTTCTCCGGGCGGTTAATGTCGGGGGCACGGGGAAGCTGCCGATGAGCGACCTGCGCGCGATTGCGCTGGCGCTGGGCTTTGCCAATGTGCGGACGTTTATCGCGAGCGGGAATTTGCTGTTCGATAGCCCGCTGAGCGAGAGCGCGGTGAAAGCGATGGTCGAGGCGCGGTTGGCGGCGTATGCGGGAAAGCGCGTGCCCGTGCTGGTGCGCAACGCCGCTGAAATGGCCGCAGTGGTCGCGGCCGACCCCTTCCCCGACGCGCATGGCAGCCGCCACATGATCTTCTTCTACGACGCCACCCCCGCGCCCGACCTGATCGCCGGATGTCGCGACGTGAACAGCGAACGGATGGCACTGGGCGTGCGCGAACTCTACGTCGATTATGGGGATGGCATTCGGGATACGAAGCTCAAGATACCGGGGAAAGAAGACCGGACGGGACGGAATATGAATTCGGTAAGCCGGATGGCGGGGATGATGGTGGGTTAGGGCAGAAGACGACGAGGTTTCTGTCGTTTAGCGTCGATGCGACCGCCGTCAAAAGCAGTCATTCGAATTGACTTGCGATACGTGTATCGCCATGCTATCTAAAGTGGCATGCCAATGTCACTCAGATTGCCCACTCAAGTTGAAGATCGTCTCGCTGCGTTGTCCACGCTGACAGGGCGTTCCAAGACTTTTTACGCCACTGAGGCGATCGTCGAACATATAGACGACTTGGAGGACGCCCATCTGTCATTGGACGTGCGCACACGCGTCCGGGCTGGAACCGAGGCTCGCATTCCTTTGAGCGAACTGTTGGAAGAATATGGCTTGGCGCGTTGAACTCGCCGAAAGCGCCGCCAAACAACTCCGCAAACTCGATCCCCAGGTTTCCAGGCGCATTCTGAGTTTTTTGCGAGACCGCGTCGCCATGCTCGACGATCCGCGCAGCATAGGGGAAGCGCTGCGTGGCAAGGACTTCGGCGACTTTTGGAAGTATCGGGTCGGCGATTGGCGGATCATTGCCGATCTAGAGGATGGTGTCATGCTCATCACGGTGATCCGCATCGGAAACCGGCGCGATGTCTACCGGCGATAGTCGACAAGTTTTCGGTTGTAAATTGCTCTCAAATCCTCACTCGAAAGCAGACCTTCTGCCTTCTCCAAAGCCGTCGTCCCGACCGCTTTTGGGTTTACGGTAATGCTAGCGTGAAAAATGACGGCGGTATGTCTGCTTGCTAGGCCGTGCCCATTTGCTACGTTGCTATTTTAGAGGTAGTCGTGGCGAACGAGAAACTAGCTGAAACTGGCATGGGCATGCTGGATTTCATCGCTTCATTGGTCGGCTCACTAGCGTGGCCGTCGGCGGCAATTGTCATCGCACTCGTGTTTCACAAGCAGATCGGCTTTCTCCTCGCAAAGGTTAAAACCTTAAAATGGGGCGAGGCCGCAGTCGATTTTACAGAGAAGTTGGACAAGGTAGAAACGACTGCGGCGGCAATCGCCGACCATACCGATAGCGAAAATACTCTTCCGCTATCGGCTCCGAGCGGACGATTTCACGAACTGCTCGCAATTTCACCGAACGCTGCGATACTCGACAGCTGGTCTGAAGTCGAAAACGAAGTCCGAAAACTGGGTAAGCATCACGGGTTGATCGATAGCCCCGCACGCCCCAGCAGAATAGGCGAACAGCTCGTAAAAAGCGGTGTTTTACCGATTGGCATTCATCGCATGTTGGCAGAAATGCGTTCAATGCGAAACCAAGCAGCACATGGTGCGCAAACCACGCCGGAGGACGCGTTGCGCTTCTATCAATTGTCTCAGCGAACCTTGGCGTTTATTGAAGGATCGGCTTTTTAATAGTAAGAGCTGTCGCTGTGGTAAACAGAGAATGTCCGCTTTCGGCCTCCGTTGTTTGAAAGCCGACATTCCCCTCCCCCCCCCCAACAAACGCGCCATTTGGGGCTGTCCTACATGCAATGCCGGGACTAGGCTGAGCATCGGCGTTTTCTAACTGTTGGTCCCCAACCTCCGTTACCGCACGTTTCGCGTAAGAGAATAGTGTAAAGTTTGTAAACTTCGTCAAGAAATCCGACACTGGTCGAGCGCCCAAATCGCCACATTTCGCTGGCGAACGCATCGCCAATTTCTCGCAAAGACGCGAAGCAGAAGGGAAGGCGCAAAGGGTGTGGCACGCGGACAATCTTCGCGCCTTCCCTCCTGCTTTGTGCCCTCGCGAGAACCCCACTTACCCCCTGCGGTTAAGTTCACTTGAAATGCCCGAACCCTGTGAACTTAGTGAAGTTACGGGGCGATTTTTGGCTGTTTTGTATTAAGCTCCAATTTGGCTTGATAGAAATGCAGGGAGTATCATCGGCGAATAGGCGCAAAATCCCTCACCCAAAAACCCCTGACCCTTTCAACTGATTATACGCCTTGATCGTCCGCCCCAGCGCGGCCTCGTGGCTGCGGTCCCCGCCATTGCGGTCGGGATGAAACCGCCGCAAGCGTTCGGCATAGCGGGTGCGCAGCGCTTTGCGGTCGGCGTCCACGTCCAACCCGAGTTCTTTAAGGGCACGGCGGTCTTCGCCGGAGAGTTCGCGCCCGTCGGCGCGTTGCTTGGGCGCGGTGTCGCGGAAACGCGCCGAGATCGCGTCCAAAGGATCGCTGAAATTCGCCCAGTGTGGCGGGCGGTCCGCGCCGACCGTGCTGAACGCACGGGTTTCGCGTTCCCATCCGGCGAAGGGACGCTGCTGTTCGAGGATTTCGTCAGTGCTCATTCCGTTGAAGAAATTATAGCGCGCGTTGAATTCGCGGACATGGTCGAGGCACAGCCAGCGCCACGACCCCGGGCCGTCAAACCCACCCGGCTCCAAGGGCGCGCGGAACTCGCCGAGATTCGGGCATCCCGGTTCGGCGCAGGGTTCATCGCGTTCAACGCGACCGTGGAAGCGGGTGTGGGGTTTATAGCGTTCTTGCATCTGATTCCGTTTAGGCTGAACTCGTCGAAGCCCTGTCCTTTCTTCTTGCCCCTAGATAAGAACAAGGGCAGCCCTTCGACAAGCGCTCTCCTGAGCTTGTCGAAGGATCAGGGTGAACGGAGTTTTTTGTGGCCGGACCAATGCAGACCGAAATCGAAACACGGTTAATAGCGACCCTGGCCCCCACGCGGCTCGCGGTGATCAACGACAGCGCGAGCCACAGCGGACACAGCGGCGACGACGGCACGGGGGAGTCGCACTTCACCGTGGAGATCGAAAGCGCGGCGTTTGCGGGCATCTCGCGACTGGAGCGGCAACGCATGGTCAACCGCGCGCTGGGTGACTTGCCGGGACAGAAAGTGCACGCGTTGGCGATCAAAGCCAAAGCACCGGGAGAGTGATGATGACCGAATTGACCAGAAAACGCTTTGCCTTACCCACGGGCGTCGAACTCGACGTCATGCTCGGCGGTCCCGAAGATGCGCCCGCGATCTTCTTTCTCCACGGCTTTCCTGAAAGTTCGCGGACGTGGCGGCACCAGATGGTCGATCTGGCGAAGGATTACCGCGTCATTGCGCCCGACCAGCGCGGTTTTGCGGGATCATCGAAGCCCGAAGGTGTCGAAAATTATACCCATGACAAGCCAGTGGGTGACCTGTTCGCGCTCGCCGATGCGCTGGGGATCGAGACGTTTACGCTGGTCGGCCATGACTGGGGCGGGGCGATTGCTTGGGCCGCAGCACTGGGGAACCCTGCGCGGGTGACGTTGCTTGCCATTGTCAATGCGCCGCATCCATTCGTGTTTCAAAAAGCCGTGTTTGATGACATGGGGCAGCGCGAGGCCTCGCAATATATCCGCAGCTTTCGCGTTCCCGGCATGGCCGACTATTTCAATGCAAAGCCCGAAACCCTGTTCGACAAAACCTTCGGCCATTCAGGCGTTGGCCCCGCAACATCGGCAATGGAGCGCGCCCTTTACCTCGACGAATGGAAGCAGCCCGGCGCGATTGCGGCGATGCTCAACTGGTATAAGGGGTCGGCGCTGATCGTCCCCGCCATGGACGAAACACTTGAGCGGCCCGCCTATTTGGACGCACCGTTCCCAGTGCTCAAAACGCCGACGCTGGTCGTTTGGGGCATGGGTGACAAGGCGCTGACGCCGTCGCAGCTGGTGGGGCTGGACAACTTGGTGGCGGACCTGACGCTGGTGAAGGTCGAGGATGCGGGGCATTTCGTCACGTGGGAAAAGCCCGAGGCCGTAACGGGCGCGCTAAGAGCATTTCTGGCGAAAAGTTAAGCCTTTACGGCGGCCAGCTTTGGCAGTTTAGGGTCTCGCTTGCGCGCCCGCCCCATCGACCAATTGCTCTGCATCCGAACTTGCGGATTGGGCGCAGACCAGATTTCGCCACTGTCGTTCAGCGCGACGACCCAGAGCAGATCGAATTCCTGTCCATAATCAATGACGGCAACGGCATAGCCATCGCCCTTGTCAAGCACAGTCAGCGGGATGGGCGGATCGAGCTGGGTAAAAGCCATGCCCGCAAAACCCGACTTCTTGCCTGTTGTTCCCGCTTTATCAGCCGACCCGTTCCACCCAGAAACCATGAGCATGGGCCCGACCGACTAGTATTGGTTCGGCATGATCGGGCCATGACCGAATTGTCAACACATGCTGATGAACATTGCGATCAGCCTCGACACGCACCCAGGCAAGGGGGCGTTGATGCGTGGCGCGCGCACCAGCGGATTCCATGGCGGCAGTAATACGCGCCTGCCCCGCTGCCGAGATATAGGTGAACACAATCGAGTGCATCAAGACGCGCGTGACACCCTTGACTTGGGGTTCGGCAAGGCGCGCTTCGACCCAATCCGGCGCGTCGCCCCGATCCAATTGCGGCGGATGAACGCGCAGCATAGCGAGAGCGTGCGCGAGGCGTTCGATCCGTTGCGTATGATCGGCCCAGCAATAGGCAAGCAACCGATCCGCACCGGCTGCGGTGGCTGCATCAATGGGCGCGATGTCAACACCCCGAATGCCGACGATTTCAGGCGCGGTTGAGGGCGGCGGCGACCCGCGCCATTCAGGGGTCAGATGGATGGGCGACTGGGCAGGGCCGGTGCTGATTCCCGGCAGATCGATACGATAATGGTCGATGAGAAGGTTTAGCCCCGCTGACGATCCAATTTCGAGAACATCCAGCTTTGGCCCGTACCGTGCGACGACCTCCAGCAGGCCGGTCATCAATGTCGCCGACCGGCCCGGCTCATTGGTTTGCGGCGGACCCTCGAGCCACGGGAGAAGCGCAGCGTCATGTCTGGCAAACACGCCCCGCATCAAATCGGCATTTGTTGGCGCCGTCCCCGACATGTCGAACAGCGATGCAAGCTCGGGCACCAACCCTTTGCGCCAAAGATGATGCACCCCGCCGGTGATGCGAAGGGGCAGCGCGTCAAACATGGGGTGCCCCAACCAGCCGAGGATTTTTGCGCCAGTCGTTGTTTCCGTCGTCGCACCGGCAGCGATAGCGGCAACAATTGCGCTTGTGATCGGCGCATCGTTTGCGATGCAATATTCGACCTGACTGGCGAAGGCTTCGAGCGGGGTCATATCCTTTGCTTATCGCTCGCACTGGCCATTTGTCCATGCGACCGATATGGGCCGCACCTTCATGCCGCAACCACTCATCATTGCCGTACCCAAAGGGCGTATCCTGGCCGAAGTGCTGCCCTTGATGGCACGCGCCGGGATCGTGCCCGAAGCCGGGTTTGGTGATGAGGACGACCGGCGGCTGCGCTTTGCCACCAACCGGCCCGGCATCGGCCTGATCCGTGTTCGCGCGTTCGATGTCGCGACGTTCGTGGCGCATGGCGCGGCGCAGTTGGGCGTGGTCGGATCGGACGTGATCGACGAGTTTGATTATTCGGAGCTTTACGCGCCGGTTGACCTGAACATCGGCCGTTGCCGGATTTCGGTTGCCGAGCCTGCGGATATGGCTGCGTCGGACGACCCGCGCGGATGGAGTCATGTTCGCGTGGCAACGAAATATCCCAATCTGACGCGCAAACATTTCGAAGCACGCGGCGTGCAGGCGGAGTGCGTTAAACTAAACGGCGCGATGGAGCTTGCGCCAACGCTGGGTCTGTCGAGCCGAATTGTTGATCTGGTGTCATCGGGGCGGACGTTGAGGGACAATGGCTTGGTGGAGGTCGAAGTGATTGCGCAGGTTTCGGCGCGGCTGATCGTTAACCGCGCGGCATTCAAAACGCGCGATGACATTGCGTCACTTCTCGAAGCATTTCGGGCGGCGGTTGCATGATAACGCTTTCGACAACGGACTCAGGCTTCGAAACCGCGTTTGCCACGCTCGTCAACGCGCGCCGGGACAGCGACGAAGATATATCGCGCGACGTCGCTTTTATCCTATCGCGGGTGCGGGCCGAAGGTGACGCCGCGGTCGCCGAACTAACCACCAAGTTTGACGGGCACAGCCTGCCGTGGCGGATCAGCCTCGACGAAGCGATGCAGGCTTATTGCGATCTCGACCCAGTCGTGCGCGATGCACTGGAACTCGCGGCGCTGCGCATCCGGTCCTATCATCTGGCGCAATTGCCCGAAGGTCGCGATTATACCGATGACATGGGGGTTCGCCTCGGCGCGCGGTGGAATGCGGTTGATGCCGCTGGCGTCTATGTCCCCGGAGGTCGCGCGGCCTATCCGTCGTCCGTTCTCATGAATGCCATTCCCGCAAAAGTCGCGGGCGTAGACCGAATTGTCATGATCACCCCAACACCGAACGGCGCGGCCAATCCGGCGGTTCTGGCAGCAGCGATGATCGCAGGCGTGGACGAAATCTGGCGGATCGGCGGCGCGCAGGCGGTGGGGGCGCTGGCGTTTGGCACTGACACCATTGCGCCAGTCGATGTCATCGTGGGTCCGGGCAATGCCTGGGTCGCGGAGGCCAAGCGCCAGCTCTATGGCCGCGTCGGCATTGATATGGTCGCGGGGCCATCAGAGATCTTGGTGGTCGCCGATGCGAAGAACAATCCTGATTGGATTGCTGCTGACTTACTCAGCCAGGCCGAACATGACCCGACCAGCCAGTCGATCCTGATCACTGATGACGCCACCTTTGCCGATGCGGTTACTGCGGCGATCAACGCAATATTGCCGACACTCGCAACCGAAGCAGTGGCACGCGCAAGCTGGGAAACGCATGGCGCGATCATCATTGTCGGAACCTTCGACCAAGCCCCGACGCTCATTGATCGCCTTGCCCCCGAACATCTCGAACTCGCCATTGCCGACCCCGAAGCCGTGTTCGCGCGCGTCCGCCATGCCGGGTCGGTCTTCCTCGGTCGCCACACCCCCGAAGCCATTGGCGATTATCTCGCCGGTCCCAACCATGTCCTGCCAACCGGTCGCCGCGCGCGGTTTGCCTCAGGCTTGTCCGTCACGGATTTTATGAAACGCACAAGCTTTATCGAATGCGCGCCCGCCGCACTTGCCCACCTCGGTCCCGCTGCCGTCACGTTGGCAGGTGCCGAAGGCCTCCCCGCGCATGCCCGTTCGATTGCGATCAGGCTGTGAAGCGCCGCTCAAAATCGCGCTCCGCTGCGCGCCTCGCCGCCGTGCAAGCGCTCTATCAGCACGACATGGAAGCCACGCCACAAGCGCAGTTGCTCCATGAATTCCACCAGCACCGGCTGGGCGCGACGATCGGCGACGATGAATATGCGGAAGCCGAAGTCGATTTCTTCGATGATGTTGTCAAAGGTGCCCTAGCCCGCGGCGACGAGATCAATGCGATCATCATGGACAAACTCTCAAGCGGCTGGACGCTCGACCGTCTCGACAAGCCAATGCGCGCGATCCTCCGCGCGGGCACTTACGAACTCCTCGCCCGCGCCGACGTGCCGGTGAAATCGGTCATCAACGAATATGTCGATGTCGCCGACGCGTTTTACGACAAGCGCGAAAAGGGATTCGTGAACGGTTTGTTGGACGCCGTGTCGAAGGATGTTCGGGGTTAGTTGCCGAGACCATTCATGGCATATCGAATAAATTGATTGCTTGTCGGGAATCGCAAAGCTAAATTTATTTGAGTTGGGGGTGTTTATGCGTTTTGTGCTGGCTGCGGCAGCGGCATTTCCATTTTGGTCTGTTGCTGTGTTCGCGCAATTGCCGGTTTCAAGCAACGATACTCTCGCCGTTGCGCCGTCGCTGTCTGCTCCAGCGCAAGCCACTTGCTGCGTCATTCCCGCGCTGACCGAAGTCTCGATCACAATTGACAAGGCAATCAATTCGCAAGCCAATCATGCGGGTGAAACATTTCCGATTACACTGGCAACGCCAATCGTCATTGACCAGAAAGTCGTAGTTCCCGCAGGCACCTCTGGTGCAGGCGAGATTGTCCATGCTGCGAAGTCGCGTTTCGGAGGACGCGCCGGCGAACTAATTCTGGCCGTACGCTACCTCGAACATGGCGGAATTCGAATTCCCTTGCGCAGTCTTCGCTACATTGAGGGGCGGGGCAAGGATCGAGGCGACACGGCCGCCGCAATCAGCATTGCTTCGTCCGCCATCGCGCCAATTGGCGGTGTCATTTCGATGTTCATCACGGGCGGCGAAGTAAACATCCCCTCGGGGACCCTCGCCATAGCAAAAACGGTCGCTTCTGTTTCAGTGCCCAACACGACTGAACTCCCCTCAGCAATCAATTCCACCCCCGAGAAAGGAAGTAACCCTTGACCAAGAAACTCACTGTTGCCGCCGCATTGACTGCCATGATGTCGCCCGCAACGTCATTTGCCGCTGATGCGGCGCCAAAGGCTGCGGTTGCGATTCCAGCACCGCCTGCCGGTCAAAGCCAAGTGGTTTTCTGGCGACCCGGCGCAATGGGCATGGCCATCAGTTGCAACATCCGCGAAAACGGCAAAATGCTCGGGACGACGAATAATGGTCGTTATTGGGTTTTGACGACGACGCCCGGCATCCACAAGTTCACGACAAAGTCAGAAGCAACCGACGAGCTGACGGTGCAAACTGAAGCCGATGAGACCACTTATGTGAAATGCAAGATTGCAGCCGGGATCATGGCTGGGCGTCCGAATCTTTCGCCGTCAACCAAAGAGGAGTTCGATGCCAAAGCGCCGAAGCTCAAGCTGTCTGATCCAGAGAAAATGGCCCGTGCCGTGGCAGGCGATGACGCAAAACGCGCGGCAGCCCCGGCCGGAAAATAAGTCTTAAGCCTGAGACGGTTTGGCCACGCGCTAAACCGTCCCCAAAAATGCCCTGACGGTCGGTGCCAAGTCCTCGCGATCCAAGGCCAGCGCGATGTTGGCCATGATGAAACCCGCCTTGTCACCGCAGTCATAGCGCCGCCCGCCGAATTTATAGGCGTGAAAGGGCTGCATGCCGATCATCTGCGCCATCGCGTCAGTCAGCTGGATTTCATTGCCCGCGCCGCGCCCTTGTGTTTCGAGCACGCGCATCACCTCGGGTTGAAGTATATAGCGACCGGGGATCATCAGATTTGATTTCGCCGTGCCGGGCGCGGGTTTTTCGACGAGGCCGAGCACTTCGACCAGCGGCCCATCGACCTTGCCGGGAGTAACAATGCCATATCTGTCGGTCTGGTCGGGGTCGACTTCATAGCCGCACACCAAATTGCCGCCGACGTTTTCATAGGCTTCGACCATTTGCTTCATACAGCCAGGCTCGCCGATCATCAGTTCGTCGGGCAAAAAGATCGCAAAGGGATCATCCCCGATAATGTGGCGCGCGCACCAGATGGCGTGGCCTAGACCGATTGGCTCTTGTTGTCGGACATAAATGACTTCGCCGGGTTTGAAGCGCGTACCGGCGATGGCGTCGAGCGATTTGCCGCGCCCGCTCATTGTCGATTCGAGTTCGTAACTGATATCGAAATGATCCTCGAGCGCGGATTTGCCGCGGCCTGTCACGAAGATCATCTGTTCAATGCCTGCCTCGCGCGCTTCATCGACCGCATATTGGATCAGCGGTTTGTCGACGACGGGTAGCATTTCCTTGGGCATGGCTTTGGTCGCGGGCAGGAATCGCGTGCCGAGACCGCCGACCGGAAAGACGGCCTTACGCAGCTTTTTGACAGTCACTTCGGCGTCTTTTTCTTGCTACGGTTTGTGTACATCAAGGCTGCGACGAGTGCAGCTGATCCGATGCCTGTGGCAATCGCACCCGCCACGATTTTCTGGTTCTTTGTTGTAGCTTTGCGAGCGCGGGCTTCTTGCAAAGCTTCGGAAGCGGGCGTCTCGTCTTCGTCGATTGTTTCGGTCATGTCGATTATCCTAGCTTTGAACCTCTTGAATCGCGGTTAACGCCATTGTGCAAGCGGAAACCTGAACAATGGCTCGAACCGCTTCCTCTAAAGTCACGCGGCGCACGGGAGTTCCCGGCGGGAACGCGGTGAGCAGGCGCGTGGGCATCGCAGCGGACAGGATGACAAAGCTCCCCCGGTCATCGGCGCGGCGGATGAGTCGACCGAACCCCTGCGCCAGCCGCGCACGGATCAGGCGATCGTCATAGGCGGGGCCACCGCCAGCTGCCCGGCGCGCGGCATGAAGCACCGTTGGTTTAGGCCACGGCACGCCCTCCATCACGACGGTGCGCAGCGAATGGCCGGGGACATCGACGCCGTCGCGCAGCGCATCAGTACCGAGCAACGACGCACGGGGATCGTCGCGGAAAATATCAACGAGCGTGCCGGTGTCGATGGGGTCAACATGCTGAGCGTAGAGCGGGAGACCATCGCGCGCGAGGCGATCGGCAATGCGCGCGTGCACCGTTTTCAATCGGCGAATGGCGGTGAAAAGGCCTAGTGTCCCGCCGCCGGACGCCGCGATGAGGCGGGCATAAGCGTTGGCGAGCGCGCCCGCATCGCCGCGTTTAACGTCCGTTACGATTAGGACTTGGGCATTGTTGGCGTAATCAAACGGACTCGGCGCGCTGAAATGAAAGGCGGGAGCAAACAGATGGTTTGCGCCGGTGCGCGCTTCGGCAGCCGCCCAGTCCTCACCACCGCGCAGCGTGGCCGACGTGACGATAACGCCGTGCGCGGGTTTGAGCACCGTTTCGGCAAACGGCTTGGTCGGGTCGAGCCAATGCCGTCGCAACCCGACGTCGAAATCGCGTGCCTCGATCCGGTCCACTGCGAGCCAATCAACGAAATCGGGATCGGCGGGGCCGCCGATACGTGCCAAGAGTGAGAGCCAAGCGGCAACGGTATCACGCCGCCAACCAAGGCTGCCGATGGCGCCATCGATCCGCGCGCGCGCAGGGCCATCAAGCCAGTCGGGGCCATCTTCGAGGACTGCTTCGAGTCTTCGCCCGAGCGCGACGAGCGGGCGGAGAAGATTGTCGAGCGCTTCGAACGCACCCTGCGCCGCCTCCACCAGTTTCCCGTCGAGTTCTGCCGCTTCGGTTTCCAGGCCATACCCCGCATCCTCGCCCTCGGCGCGCGCGTAGACGGTGCCCCGCACCGCGCTCAGCAAGGTCTCGACCGGGCCAAAGGGATCATTTTCGGCAATGCGTTGCAACCAGCCGTCGCCGGGCAGCGATAGTGCGGCATTGCCCGCCGCAACGATGGCCGCTGACCCTTCGCTGTCGTAACTCGCGACATCGGCCAGCCGCGCTGACAGGCCACGCCGCCGCCCGCGTGCTGTGCCTTCGGGACCGATGATCCAGCGCCGGATTTCAATCGCTTCCTGTCCCGTCAGCGCTGCCGAAAACATACTGTCAGCGGCGTCAAATAGGTGATGCCCTTCGTCAAACACGATGCGCATAGGGCGGTTTGCGGATTCTCGCCCGCGCGCTGCATTGACCATGACCAGTGCGTGGTTGGCAATGACGAGATCGGCGTCGGCGCTCGCCCGCGCGGCGCGCTCGATGAAGCATTTCCGGTAATGCGGGCAGCCGGCGTAAACACATTCGCCGCGACGATCCGTCAGCGCTGTCGAGCCTGCGCGGCGGAACAAAGTCGGCAACCAGCCGGGCATGTCGCCACCGACCATATCGCCGTCACGGCTGAACGATGCCCAGCGCGCGACCAGATGCGCAAGGATCGCAGCGCGACCCGAAAAGCCGCCTTGCAATGCGTCTTCGAGGTTCAGCAAGCAGAGGTAATTCTCGCGCCCCTTACGGATGACGACTTTTTCTTTGCGTGTCGCGGCATCGGGAAACAGCCGTCGTGTCTCGCCGTCGAGCTGGCGTTGCAGTGCCTTGGTATAGGTCGAAATCCAAACCGTTCCGCCCGCCTTGTCCGCCCAGAGCGAGGCGGGGCTGAGATAGGCCAATGTCTTGCCGATGCCTGTGCCCGCTTCGGCAAGCAGCATATATGGTTCGTCGCGCCGCGCGCGAGGTTCAAAGGCTTGGGTCGCGGCCTCAGCATAAGCGCGCTGCCCCTCGCGCCGTTCGGCCCCGTCGCCCGTCAGATCGTCGAGGCGTTCGAGCGCGCTTTCAGGCGGGACGCTGATCGTGCGCGGGGCGGGGCGTGGCGGTTTTTCTTCCCATTCGGGGAGCTTTGCGAACAGCCAGCGTTCGCTTTCCTTTGGCTTGGCAAGGACATCGCCGACGATGTCACCCCACGGCCATCCGAGCCGCCCCAAAGTAATTGCCGACGTCCAAGCGCCTTCACGTTCGGCCCAATCGGGCGTTTGCATCCGCGCCACCAACGCCGACGCCGCCCGTCGCAGAACGACCGCAGCGCCGCTTTCATCGGCAGGCGGCGCGATCTCCAATACCTCGGCCAATCCCTTAACCGTGGGCACAACGAATTTTGCAGGATGGACGAAAGCGAAGAGCTCCAGCAGGTCGAGTCCGTTCAGATCAGGATAGCCCAGCCGTTGCCCGATCAGTGGCGCATTGAGCAAAATGACCGGGGTATCGGCCGCTTTCGAAATCGCCTCCCCGCGCCCGATCCCGCGTGTGCCGACATCGTCAGCGATCCAGATGCCGCCATGGCTTGCGTAGAGCGCGGGATAGGGGAGCAACATCACCCGTAAGACTCTAGGCTGCTTGCTGCGCCTCTCGCAACAAGCGTTCGAGGTTTGCCACTTCGGGAACGCCATAAACTTCGAATTTTTCAGTGATACGGTCGCCATCGCTGTCAAAATGATAACCGGTTTCGACCGTTAGATTGCCCCAGCCGTCGCGCTTTTCCTTGCGTTGGATCGAGCCGATTTTGCCGAGTTCGGCCGACATGATTTTCCTTTCTTGCCGCATGGTGAGCGTCATGATCCGCCGGTTGGTCAGCCCGTGGATTTGTTGCCGCGCATCAAGCAGAACCGTTATGGGTTTCCACATCATCCAGCAGCCGATCCCCACAAATGGCAATCCGAAAATCGGGAAAATCGCGATGAACCAGCGGAAGTTTGGATCGGCGTTGACGAGGCCGAAAAAGAAGAACGTCAGCGACGTACCTTCCCAAAACAGAGCAAATAATGTCCACGGCAGCGCAAAGGCCCATAGCCAGAAAACAACATACATCCGACGTGGATCGGGCCGCGCCGACCAGATCAGGTTTTCACCAGCAACGAGTTCATTGTCCAACGCAGCGCGCAAATGGCTTGTGTCGGCGAGATCAATCGCGAAGTTCACGGGCGCGTCCTAACGCGCACTTGTTACAAATGCCCTAATGCTCTTAGAGACTTGGGGATGACCGACCACACCCTTCGCGCCGCCGCCCTCACCTCCAAGGCTTGGCCTTATGAAGAAGCGCGCAAGTTGTTGAAGCGGTATCCGGACGGGAAGCCTCCCGGCGCGCCCGTGATTTTCGAATGTGGCTATGGCCCATCGGGCCTTCCCCACATTGGCACCTTCAACGAAGTGTTGCGCACGAGTATGGTGCGGCATGCGTTTCAGACGCTGAGCGACGCGCCAACACGGCTGATCGAATTTTCGGACGATATGGACGGCCTGCGCAAAGTGCCCGACAATGTGCCCAATGCAGCGATGCTGAGCGAACATCTCGGCAAGCCCTTGAGCCGCATTCCCGATCCGTTCGAAAAGTATGAGAGTTTCGCCGCGCACAACAACGCGATGCTACGTGACTTCTTGGATCGCTTCGGATTTGATTACGAGTTCATCTCGTCCTCGTCGCAATATGAAGCAGGGAAGTTTGACGACGCGCTTAAAGGCATCCTCCGCAATTACGACGCGATCATGGGCGTGATGATCCCGACGCTGCGCAAAGAGCGTGCTGCGACCTATTCACCCATCCTCCCGATCAGCGCCAAGTCAGGGATTGTCCTGCAAGTGCCCGTCGAGGTGATCGATGCCGACGCGGGCCTGATCCGCTTCGACGACGGTGGAGACATGGTCACGCAGTCGGTGCTGGGCGGGAAGGCCAAGCTGCAATGGAAAGTCGACTGGGCCATGCGCTGGGTCGCGCTGGGCGTCGATTATGAAATGTATGGCAAGGACTTGATCGACAGCGGCCAGCAATCAAGCAAAATCGCGCGCATGCTCGGCGGGCAGCCACCCGAGGGGTTTGTCTATGAAATGTTCCTCGACGAGCTGGGCCAGAAGATTTCGAAGTCAAAGGGTAACGGCCTGACGCTCGAACAATGGCTCGATTATGGCACGCAGGAAAGCCTGAGCTTCTTCGCCTATCGCGAGCCCAAAAAGGCGAAAGCGCTGCACATCGGCGTCATCCCGCGCGCGGTGGACGAATATTTTCAGTTCCGCGGCAATTATGCAGCGCAATTGGTCGACCAAAAGCTCGGCAATCCCACGCACCATATTCATAATGGTCAGGTGCCGTCCAATGTGCCGTCCGTGACGTTCGGATTGTTGCTCAATCTGGCGGGTGTGCTGGGCGGTGAAGCAACAGCGGATCAAGTGCGGGCCTATCTTGCGAATTATATCGAGGGCGGGACGATCACGCCCGAACTCGACGCACTGATCGGCCATGCGCTTGCCTATAACCGCGATTACGTCGCGCCGACACTCAAGCGCCGCAAGCCCGAGGGCATCGAAGTCACGGCGCTCGAACGGCTTGACCGCGAACTCGGCAGCCTGCCCGAGGACGCGGACGGCGTCGCCATTCAGGACATCGTCTATGCCATTGGCAATGAAGCCGGGTTCGAGAAACTGCGCGACTGGTTTCAGGCACTTTACGAAACCCTGCTCGGTTCGTCGCAGGGTCCGCGCATGGGCAGCTTCATTGCGCTCTATGGCGTGGTGAATACGCGCAAATTGATTGCCGAGGCGCTGGCCGCTTAAATTAGTTTCGTGATCGGAACATCGCGATCTTTGGCTGGTTTTCATCGCTGACCGGGGAAAACAACGTGCGCTATTGTTCAGCTTTGCTCTTTGCTTTTGTTATCATGCCGACAGGGGCGTTCGCCGCAGCGCCGGGCACATTGACCGCCGCAGAGCCAGTTCGCGAAACCCCGCCGGGTACGCAAGCGTGGCGCGTGCGTTATTGGACCACGAGCGATCGCGGCACCGAGATCGAGGTTACTGGCATGGTGGTCGCGCCGCGTGAAGCCATTCCGCAACAGCCGCGACCTGTTCTGGCGTGGGCGCATGGCACGTCGGGCGTCGTCGAGAAATGCGCACCAACTTTGCTCGATTTTTTTGGCGCCACGCCGGGTGTCACTGAAGCGGTTCGTCGAGGCTATGTGTTTGTTGCGCCCGATTATCCGGGGCTCGGAACGGCAATGCCACACCCGTATTTAGTGGGGAGCAGCACTGCACATTCAATCCTGGATGCCGTCCGTGCGGCGCGCGCCATTCCCGGCGCTGCATCGGGCACCCGCTTTGCTGTCTGGGGCGAATCACAGGGCGGGCATGCTGCGCTTTGGACTGGGCAATTGGCGCGCAGCTATGCGCCCGACCTTCAACTGATGGGCGTGGCCGCCGCCGCACCGCCGACCGACCTTGTCGAGAATCTGCGCGCGGGCACCGACCCGTCAGTCCGCGCCTTCCTGACGGCCTTTACCGCCTACAGCTGGTCGCAGCATTTCAGCGCGCCGCTGTCGACGCTTGGGCGGCGCTCGACACAAGGTGTGATCACGCGGCTCGCGCAAAATAACTGCATCGTACTTGGCAAGAAACCAAAGCTCGGCACGATGCTTGGTGTGATGGTGTTACGACGCGACTTGAAAAACGTCGATCTTGGTAAAATACAGCCTTGGGCGCGCATTTCACGCCAGAACAGCCCTGCCGCGCGCGATTATGGCGTACCGTTCCTGATCGCGCAAAATCCAAAAGACGTGATTGTCAGTCCAGCCGTGACACTCGCCTACGCGCGCAACCTGTGCCGCAACGGCGCGCGGGTACGGTTCATTAGCATAAATGGACAAGGGCATGAAACCAGTGCCCACGACACGACGACGCCGACACTCGACTGGGTCGACGCGCGCTTTGCCGGAAAACCGGCTCGGACCGATTGTCGCACAATCTGAACAGGAGAATAGCGATGTTGAAACTAAGCTTAGCATTATCGATGACAGTGGCTGCATCCACGGCACATGCCTCGACCGATGCTGCCTGGAACCAGATGAACACCCGCGCAAATCGAGCTTGTGTCGCGATGTCGAACCTCGCGCGTCCCCAATTGCTCAGCAAGAGAATTAGTTTCTCCGACGTGATCGGTGTTGAAATCCGCCAGATCCGCGGGACCGACAATCGCGGACGAATGACACGCTTGCTCTGTGCTTATAATCGCTCGACTGGCCGCACCGAAGTGCAGGAAGCTGACAGCTGGAACGGCGCCTCGACACGCCCGTGAATTTTACCCGGTCCTGACTCTAGATCGTGCTGTTGCGCACGAACAGTTTGCGGTCTTCGGGCTTGAATCCAAAGCGCCAGATCAGCCCGCAATAGAGCGCAAGCATTGCGGGCACACCGATCAGAAGCTCGCTCCATTCGGGTGTCGCCGTTGCAATGCCACCGATGGCTGCCGATGCCACACCGGCGAACAGCAAGGGCCATCGCCACAACGAAATCGGCGCGCTGAGTAAGCGCGCGGCGAGACGTGATTTGATAATCGCGGAAACACCAAGCGAGGCAGCAAGTGCGGCGGCTGGTCCCACCGCTTGCCACAGCTCGGGCCAGCCGCGTTCGCGCATCGCGATGATGAAAAGAAACGAGAGCCCCGCCTGAAGCGCCAACGCGCCCAGCGAAATCATCATGTTTCGAACGCGCGCAATATAGACAAGCGCTGCTTCACTGACGACCGCCGTCGCGGCCAGTACTTCGGCGAGGAGGAGAAACGCAAGCGCGCCATTACCGCCCACAAACACACCACCAACGCCGATCAGCCCCATGATCGCAGCCCCCGGAATGCCGAGAGCGAGCGCAATCCCAGCCTGCGCCGCGACGATCCAAAAACCGACCTGGCTGATCGCGACGGCAATCGCGGGCCGATTTCCGGCCTCCAGATTGCGGGTGATCACGGGGCCGAGGACAGGGTCAAAACTGGTCTTGAGCTTTTGCGGCAGCGAGGCGAGATTTTGCGCAACATAATATATGCCGACCGCTGCTGGCGAAACGAACAGACCGAGGATGGCGAGGTCGATTCGCCGCGAGCCCCATTCGATGGCGTCCGCTGCGGCCAATGGCAGGTTGCGCCGCGCCAGCGGGATCAGGCTTTCCGACGGTCGCCATTCGCCCGGCCATTCATAGCTGCGCACAAAGGGAACAAGGGCGGCAATGAATGCCGCCGCCATCGACAGCGCATAAGCGATTAATAGCCCATCGCGGATCGACCACCACGAAAGCGCGAGCGCGGCGGCGCTGATCGTCCAGGGCTCAACAATCGCCCGCGCGGTCACAGTGGCGGTGACATTGAAGCGATAAGCAAGCGCGGCGAGCATCACGTCGGTCGCGGCAATCATGAAGATCACAAGCGGGAGAAGCCGGTCGAGGCCGTTCACACCACTGTTCGGGAACATTGCTTGCGGAAACAACATTAGCGGCAGCGTGAACAGCGCCGACGCCCCGAGCACGAGCAGCAGCGCATCCCAGACGACATGCCCCGCCCCACGCGGATCGCTGGTCAATTGCAATGCCAGCCCGCGCTTCAGTCCCAGCGTCGCCAGTTGCGCGGCAAATTCAACGACGAGCACGGCATAAGCCATCCTCCCGAGCACTTCAGGACCATAAATGCGGCCTGCGATAAACAGGAATGGAACGCGCGCGGCGAGGCGCAGGAGAAAGCCAAAGACATTTGTCCGTCCGCCCTTTGCCAATGCAGCAAGGTCGGCGTCAGAAGTGCTCAATGCGCGGTGCCCCAGCTTAACCCCGTACCGATTTCGACATCGAGAGGGACGTCGAGTTTGACAAGTGGTTCGGCGGCAGTGGCCATGACCGTGCGGATCACAACGCTTGCGGCATCGACATCGCGTTCGGGCAATTCAAAGACAAGTTCGTCATGCACCTGCAGCAGCATCCGGACGTTGGGCAGCCCAGCAGTTACGAGTGCGGGAAGCATCCGGACCATCGCGCGCTTGATGATGTCGGCGCACGTGCCCTGAATCGGCGCATTGATCGCGGCGCGCTCGCTGCCCTGCCGCTCAGCTTGATTGGCTGACTTGATCCGCGTGAAATGCACTTTGCGCCCGAACAATGTCTGCGTGAAGCCGGTCTCACGGACGTGCTCTAAGGTCTCTGCGATGTAGCGGTTGATGCCCGGGAAGCGCTCGAAATAGCGGTCGATCAACGCTTGCGCCTCGTCCGCGGTCGTGCCCATCCGTCCCGCAAGACCCCAGCGCGAGATGCCATAAAGGATCGAGAAGTTGATCGTCTTGGCGCGGCCCCGCGTGTCGCGGTTGACCTCGCCGAACAGCTCCATCGCCGTGAGCGAATGGATGTCGTCGCCATTGGCAAACGCCGCCTTCAGCGCAGGGACGTCGGCCATATGCGCTGCCAATCGTAGTTCGATCTGAGAGTAATCGGCGCTCAGCAGGACATTGCCCGGTTCCGCCACAAACGCCTCGCGGATGCGGCGGCCATTTTCGGTGCGGATCGGGATGTTCTGGAGGTTGGGGTCATTGGACGACAGCCGCCCGGTCTGTGCGCCAATCAAGCTGTAACTGGTATGAACGCGGCCAGTCTCTGGGTTGATCTGCTGTTGCAAGCTATCGGTGTACGTCGATTTGAGTTTCGCCACCTGTCGCCAGTCGAGCACTTTCTGCGCTATCGGAATTCCTTGCCCCGCAAGCTTTTCGAGTTCGGCGGCATCAGTCGAATAGGCTCCCGTCTTGCCCTTGCGCCCGCCCTTCAGTCCCATTTTGTCGAACAGGATCACACCCAGCTGCTGCGGGCTACCGATCGCGAAGGGCTGCCCCGCCATTTCGTGTAGCTCAACTTCGAGTGCACCCATCTGATGCGCGAATTCGGAGGACAGACGCGCGAGATGTTCACGGTCAACCTTCACACCTTCGCGCTCCATCGCAGCGATGACGGGGACAAGCGGGCGGTCAACGCGCTCATAAACGGTGGTCACAGATTCGGGCGACAGGCGGGGTTTCAGTTTCTGCCACAGCCGCAGCGTGACGTCGGCATCTTCTGCGGCGTAGCGTGTCGCATCGCGCAGCGGCACTTGGGCAAAGGTCAGCTGGTTCTTGCCCGTCCCGCACAAGTCCTTGTAAGCGATGCAGCTGTGGCCGAAATGAAGCTGCGCCAGTTCATCCATGCCGTGATTGTGGCGCCCCGCATCGAGCGCGAAGCTGAGCACAAGCGTGTCATCAAACGGCTCAATCAATATGTCATGCCGAGCCAATATGGTCATGTCATATTTCAGATTTTGGCCGATTTTCAGCACCGAGGGGTCAGCCATCAGCGCGCGCAGGCGGTCAAGCGCCGCGCGTGCTTCGATCTGGTCGGGCTTTTCGGCCAGCAAATCCGTGCCGCCATGCGCGAGCGGGACGTAGCACGCCTTGCCCGGTGCCGTTGCCAGACTGAACCCGATGATCCGCGCTTGTGTCGCATCAAGCCCGTCGGTTTCGGTATCCACCGCAACGACCCCGCCTGCGGTTGCCTCGGCAATCCAGCGGTCAAGCGCGTCGATGGTGGTCACACATTCATAGGCGTCGAGGTCGAAGGGAGCTTGAGCGACCGGAGCGGGTTCGGCAGGTTTATCCGCCGCAGGAACCGCCGCCGGAACGCCGCCCAATTTGGTCAGTAGCGAGCGAAAGCCGTGATGTTCGAGAAACGCGCGCAATGGCTCTTCGGGAATGCCCTTGAGCAGCAGGTCGTCGAGCGGTTCAGGCAGCGCGCAATCATCCTTCAGCGTTACCAGCACGCGCGACAGACGCGCCATATCGGCATGTTCGATAAGGTTGTCGCGCAGCTTACTTGCCTTCATGGCAGGCGCAGCGGCCAATACCGCTTCAAGATCACCATGCTCGGCAATCAACTTTGCCGCGGTCTTCGGCCCCACGCCCGGCACACCCGGAACATTATCGACCGTATCACCCATTAGCGCCAATACGTCACCAAGCTGCGCCGGTTCCACGCCGAATTTCTCAACCACCTCGGGCGCGTTCAGCCGGCGGTTGTTCATCGTGTCATACAGATCGAGGCCAGGTTGGATCAGCTGCATCAGGTCCTTGTCGGAACTAACGACGGTGACCGCCCAACCCTTCGCCAACGCCGCCTTGGCATAGCAAGCGATGATGTCATCCGCTTCCAACCCTTCCGTCTCGATACACGGCAGCGAGAACGCGCGCGTCGCATCGCGGATCATTGGGAATTGCGGGACGAGGTCTTCGGGAGGCGGCGGACGCTGCGCCTTGTACCTATCGTAAAGGTCGTTGCGGAACGTCTTCGACGATTTATCGAGAATAACCGCCATATGCGTTGGCCCGTCGGCCTTATGCAATGCCTCGGCAAGCTTCCACAGCATCGTGGTGTAACCATAAACGGCCCCGACCGGCTCGCCGCGAATGTTGGTCAGCGGCGGCAAGCGGTGATAGGCGCGGAAAATATAGCCCGAGCCGTCGACAAGATAGAGGTGGTTTGTGGACATGTTGTGGAGCGGTTTAGCAGGGTAATGATGCTATGCCAGTGGGGGAGAGTAGAATGTCCGAACGCTTTGAACGCCACCGCCAACCGTGGACGTCGGACGAAATCCAAAAGCTGCACCGGCTCGCAGCAAAAGCGATGTCGTTGAAGGCAATTGCCAAAGCGATGACGCGGAGCGAGGAATCAGTGCAAGCGCGCGCGAAGCTCGACGGGTTAAAGGTTAGCAAGCTGCGCTAAAGCTTGTCGGCATAGAGCATGCGATTCGGCCCCAGCATGCCGAGCACTTGCGGAATCATATGGCGCGCGACCGCAAAGCAGCCCTCACTCCGCCCGACCTTGCCCCAAGTCGCGATATGGTCTTCGCTGACATAGTCCGCGCCGTGAATGACAATCGCACGAGGTTCGGCATTGCTATTGTCGGTATCAAGACCGAGTAACCGCATCGATTGCCCGTGCACGCCTTCATAAATCTGTCCGGTCAGATAGGCCCCGTCCGATGTCGCCAGCGATCCCGGATCATTGGAAAAGCGCTGGAGCCAGCCCGAATGATCGGGGTCCGATCCTTTCCCATGCGCGACCAGATAGGAATTCGACTGACCGCTAATCAGGTCGACAATGTGAAAGCGCAAGTCGCGCGACGCGACGCTGAAATCGGCAATCGCAACGCGGTCCCGCAACGGGATTATGGCCTGATGCCGGTCGAGTGCTGCCTTTGCGCGACCGAGAAGGTCGGATTTCGCACCACCATATTTCACTGCCGGTCGCAATGTCGCCGTGGGCGGCGGCAGAATCGAACCCTCAGGCACTGTCGCTTTTGCCAACGCCCGCGGCAGGGCAGCGGTGCCGAAGCCCGCAAGCGCAAGAGTCGAAAAAGTTCGGCGATCCATGAATGCCGTATAATGCATTATGCTGAACGACCCAATAACGACATACTACTGTGCGGGCTGCGTTGCGTTGGCAGCATCATCCGTCGGCAAACGCGACGTCAGGCCGGTGGCATCAGCATCGTCGCGCATCTGTTCGATATCCGTAAACGCGGGCGGTGGCGCGACCGGTTTGGTGACGTTGAGCGGTGCTGTGATCGGCGTTGCCTCAACGCTGTTGATCGGCGCGCCTTCATCAACGGGCACTTCGGTGGTGATATTTTCCTGGCCGACGTCGGTCGCTGGCTCTTCCTTTTTGCCACAAGCCGACAAGCTAAGCGCGGCAGCGACCACAAGCATCGTGACGGTACGGGTCGAGTTGGGCATGGTCTTCATAGTCCTTTCGATGCAGTGACGACAGCAGCCGCCCGTCGGGAGGCCGCATCGATTTTAGCGGCCAGCAACTTATCCCATTTATAAGGGTCGTCGCGGAAATTCATCGTCCCGTTCGCGCTGGCAAAGGCCGTCCAGTAAAGCAAATAAACCGCAACGCGTTGTGGCAACGCCACGCGCTGTGTCTTGCCGGTTGCGATGGCGGTCTGCACCGCAGCACCCGCCCAGACGGGATCCTTTTGGAGCATCAGCATTGCCAGCGGTAGCGGCTTTTCAAGCCGAACGCACCCGTGGCTCGCCAATCGGTCGAAGCTCGCAAACTTGGCCTGTGCTGGCGTATCATGAAGATAAACGGCAAACGGATTATCGAAATCAAATTTCAGCCGCCCCAGCGCACTTTTCGGCCCTGCCGGTTGGACGATGCGCTCGCCGGTTTCGGGCGTTCCGACAATCTTATACCCTTGGGCCAGCAACGTGGCGCGACCCTTTGGCCACAACTCCTTCTTGGCAATCGACGACGGCACGTTCCACGGCGGATTGATCACAATGCTATGGATGCTCGATTGCAACATTGGCGTTTCATTACCGCCGGGGCGACCGGTGACGGCGCGCATCGACGCCACAGGGGCGTCGCCTTCGAACACCGTCAAGACGGCAGCGGCGATATTCACCTGAACGCGGTTGACCGGCAGATCCTTGGGCAACCAGCGCCAGCGCTCCATATTAGCCATAATCGCGCCGATCCGGTCCCCAACGGGCACGTTCAGTGCGGCAAGCGTGCGAACGTCGAGCAGGCCCGTAGGATTGAGGCCATAACGTCGCTGTGCCCGCTGGATCGCGTCGGTCAGTTTCTCGGTCGGCGTCATGCTTTTGTCTTCAAGCATCAGCCGCGCACGGACAAGATCAGACGCTGACTTTGCCGCCAAAGCCGGCCAGCCGCCGGCTGCCTTGATGACCTCATAGGTGGCCAGCCCTTTGCGCAAACTGGCATAGCCCGCATAGGGCGGCGTCAGCGCATTCGTCCATTGCGGCAGTCGATCCGATGCAACGGCTTGGGAAAATGTGGGCAGCGGATCATAAACCGCCGGACGCAACGCCCAGACATCTAGAAAATCCGCCGTTTGAATACGCCCCGAATGCAGCGCACGGGCACGATCAATCACGGCACGGACAAGGGCGTCGCCTTCCAGCGGCATCGCAACAGCACTGCTCGCCCCGAGTCCCTGGTTGGCCCCCGCCTGAAGCCATGTTGTCAGCGTCGCCGCCTGTGCAGGCGATAACGTGGGCAATGGCACCGGCACCGGTGGGATGGTTGGAGCAATTGCCGGGGCAACAGGCGGCGCTGTTGGCACAACAACCGGCACTTGGGCAAAAGCAGGTGCGGCTGACAGAGCCAGCAATGCAACGATCGGACGGGAAAGGATCATGCCACTCAATTAGGGACTCGCTCGTGCAAAAGAAACAGCTTCCTTACGGCACCAGCACGGTGTCGACCGCAATCAGTGCCGTGTCGGGATAATCAGTCGTATAGTGCAGGCCCCGGCTTTCATGTCGTGATACTGCCGAGCGTACGATCAAGTCCGCGACTTCGACAAGATTGCGCAGCTCAATCAAATCGGGCGTGACTCGGAAATTGCCATAATATTCGTCCACTTCCTGCCGCAACAGCGCGATGCGGTTGGCCGCGCGTTCAAGGCGCTTGGTGGTGCGCACAATGCCGACGAAATTCCACATGAACTGGCGAATTTCGCGCCAGCATTGCTGGATCACGACTTCCTCATCGCTGTCGGTCACGCGGCTTTCATCCCATGCGCGGATGGGCGGCGGCACGGGGAAGCTGTTCCAATTGGCCGCAATGTCCTTCGCGCAGGCCTCGCCGAAAACGAGGCATTCAAGCAATGAATTCGACGCCAGCCGGTTTGCCCCGTGCAGCCCCGATTGCGTCACTTCACCTGCTGCATATAGGCCCGCCGCATCGGTTCGCCCGTTCAGATCGACCAGCACCCCGCCACAGGTATAATGTTGCGCAGGCACCACCGGGATCGGTTCGTTGGTAATGTCGATGCCCAGCCCCATCAGCTTTTCATAGATATTGGGGAAATGTTCGCGGACGAATTCGGGCGGCTTGTGGCTGATGTCGAGGTGGACATAATCGAGGCCGAGCCGTTTGATTTCATGGTCGATGGCGCGCGCGACAATATCACGCGGGGCGAGTTCCTCGCGCGGGTCGAAACGCGGCATGAAGCGTTCGCCAGTCGTCGGGATCTTTAATTGCCCGCCCTCGCCGCGAACCGCCTCGGTGATCAGGAAATTCTTGACCGCCAGATTATAAAGGCATGTCGGGTGAAACTGCATGAATTCCATATTCGAGACGCGGCACCCCGCGCGCCATGCCATCGCAATCCCGTCCCCGGTGGCCCCGCGCGGCGCAGTGGAATACAGGTAAGTCCGCCCCGCCCCGCCGGTCGCAAGTATCGTCGCGCGCGCCGTGTAAGTCTCGACCTTGCCCGTAGCGCGGTTGAGGGCATAAACGCCGTGAATGCGACCACTGGTTGAAAAATGATCCTGATGCCGCCCGGTGATCAGGTCGATGGCGACCATATCGGGCACCAACGTGATATTGGGATGATCGCGCGCGGCCTTTTCCAGCGCCACCTGAATCGCCCAGCCGGTCGCGTCGGCGACATGAACTATACGGCGGTGCGAATGCCCGCCCTCGCGCGTCAGGTGCAGCGAGCCCCCATCTGTATTGAAAGGCACGCCCAGTTCGCTCAGCCGCTCAATCGCAGCAGGAGCGCCTTCGATGACGAATTCGACCGTCGCGCGGTTGTTCAGTCCCGCGCCCGCGACCATCGTATCCTCGATATGGCTTTCGAACGTATCGCCCGCTTCGAGAACTGCCGCAATCCCGCCCTGTGCCCATCCCGTCGCACCATCGGACAGTGACCCCTTCGCCAGCACCGCGACTTTGAACCGGTCGGCCAGATTCAACGCCGCTGTGAGCCCCGCCGCGCCCGAGCCGATGATGATGACATCATACTCAGCCAACGGCTTGTGCTCGCGTCAGATTGAGGAACACATGCTCAAGATCAGCCTCGCGCGTCGACACGTCGACAATGCCAAGGCCTGCCGCGCCAAGTGCCGAAAGAACGTCGCCCGCATTCGCAACCGCTTTTGAATAAGTGATCGACAGCACCCGCTCGCCTTTCAGCACGATTTTCTGGAACATCGGTGACGACGGCGCTTCGGTCAGGTCACGGTCGACCGTCACTTCGACAATCTTTTCCTGCGCCATCCCGACCAGTTCGCGCGTCGGTTTGTTCGCGATCACCTGTCCGTGGTTTATAATCGCGATCCGGTCGCACAGCTCTTCGGCTTCCTCGAGATAATGCGTGGTCAGGACAATGGTGACGCCTTGGGCATTCAAGTCGCGGACATAGCCCCAAAGTTGCTGGCGCAGTTCGACATCGACACCGGCGGTCGGTTCGTCGAGCACGAGGATCGGTGGCGAATGGACCATCGCTTTTGCCACGAGAAGCCGCCGCTTCATGCCCCCCGACAATGTCCGCGAATAGGCGCTCGCCTTGTCCTCAAGGAAAACCGCCCGGAGCAATTCCATCGACCGGCGTTTTCCCTTGGGCACACCATAAAGCCCGGCTTGCAATTCCAGCGCTTCGAACGGTGTAAAGAACGGATCAAACAGGATTTCCTGCGGTACGATGCCAATCGACGCTTTGGCATTGCGGGGATGCTCATCGATATCAAAGCCCCAGACACGCGCGCTGCCGCCGGTCTTTTTCACCATGCCCGATAAGATATTGATCAGCGTCGATTTGCCCGCACCATTGGGGCCAAGTAAACCAAATATCTGCCCGCGCGGCACATCAAACGTAACGCCACCCAACGCCACTTTCCCGCCGACATAGGTTTTCTGGAGATTGTCGATCTGGATCGCGGCGTCGGTCATGGGGGGGCTGTAGCGTGGCAGTGGCGCGCCCGCAAAGGCGCAATGTCTGAAAGCAAAATTAACCACGGCTCTTCATGACGGTTTAGCGATCGCGATCCTAAGCCGAAGCGTGGGGACGCAATCGAGACATAGAAAAACCGCGCTGGCCGTGTGTGCACTGCTGTTAGCAGTCGCGCCCGGCGTCGCCTTGGCAGCAACGTCACCAAGCGGCGCCAAAGCAATTACGCTGCGCCCGCTGTCGTTGCTCAAATTGCGCGACCTCGACTTTGCGACCAACATATCGGGCACGACCGGCGGCACAGTGATCATCGACCCGACGAACGATACCCGCACGACCACAGGCGGTGTGACGGCAGCAGGTGGCCTACCACAGGCTGCGCAATTCTACACTTATGGCGGGCCACTCCAGAATGTTCAGGTCAACCGCGGACCGCTCCCGGTTCTAAACCGTTTTGGCGGTGGAGCGACGATGAATGTCACCCAATTGACGCTGAATGGTCCGGTGCTGCGGTTCCTCAACGCCGCTGGCCTGCTCGACTTGCGCGTCGGCGGGACGCTTGATGTTACAGCGAATAAGCTGGCGGGCGCTTACAGCGGCACATTCGATATTATCGTCACCTATTTCTAGACGATGCGACGGCGCGTTGCTAAGCGCGCGGCATGAACCAGCCTCCTGAAATCCTCCGCGTAAATACGGCGCGCGTTTCCTGCGATGGATCAGGCGAAGTCCCCGCAGCACTCGGTCACCCCCGCGTCTGGCTCGAAATCGACGACAAGGGTTTTGTCGAGTGCGGCTATTGTGATCGTCGCTTTGTCCTGATTGGTGGCCCCGCCGACCGCAGTCATTGAGGCACGGTTAACCAGCCAGCGTAAGCAGTTTGTCATGCCCGCCGCTCTAGGACGAAGCTGGGAAGTCAAACGGGGACAAAAATATGCGCATTGCACTGATGTGCGGTGCCTTGCTTGCCAGCGCGGGGGCGCAGGCAGCAACGCAAACAGCAACGACCAAAGTTGTTGCGCTTAAGCCAATTACACTCGTCAATTCGACCGCACTTGACTTCGGATCGGTCGTGCCGGGGGCCGCCAACGGCACGGTCACAATCAATTCGCGCACGGGGGCACGCACACGCACTGTCGTGACTCTCGTCGGCAGCACTTTTTCACGCGCGCGTTTCGTTGCAGCGGGAACCGTGGGCCGCGTCGTCACACTGACCGTGAATGCTCCAGCGATAACGATCACCAGCGGCGCAAACGCGATGACAGTGAACACGTTGCGAGTCAGCGCCGACGGTGGCGCAGTACGGACGTTTGGCCAAAATTACACGATTCCGGCGAGCGGCACGATCAATTTCGATGTGGGCGGACGTCTCAACGTCACTGCGAACAAACCCGCCGGCCTTTACAGCGGTACGTTTGCACTGACGTTGAACTACCAATAAGCACAAACAGTCCCTATCTGGTGTGGATGAACGCTTCCGATCCACGCCATCTGCTCTATCGCCAGCTTGATCCTGCCACTGCCGAACGTCTGACGCGTGAGGCATTGTCGGCCTGTGACGATGGCGAACTCTATCTGCAACATCGCAGCACCGAGAGTTTCAGTTTTGATGATGGCCGGATGAAAACGGCGGATTACGGCATCGACAGCGGCTTTGGCCTGCGCGGGGTCAGCGGTGAAATGACCGGCTTTGCTCATGCCGATGAGATTAGCGAAGGCGCGATACGGCGCGCGGCCGACACATTGCGGTTGCTTGATCCAGCGACAACGCCACCCGCGCCGCCCCCGCGCCGCAGCAACCGGCATCTTTATACGGCAAGCGATCCGCTGAGCGCCGTGCTGTTTGAAGACAAGGTCGCGCTTTGCCAGAAGATCGATGCTGCTGCCCGCGCGCGCGATCCGCGTGTCGCACAGGTTTCGGTCTCGCTCTCGGGTAGCTGGAGCGTCATCGACATCGTCCGCGCCGACGGTTTTGTGGCGAGCGACATCCGCCCGCTTGTCCGTCTCAACGTCAGCATCGTTGCCAAGGACGCCAGCGGACGCCGTGAGAACGGTTCGTTCGGGATGGGTGGCCGTTATCTTTATGACACATTGTTCGACGAAGCGACGTGGGGCCGCGCCGTGGACGAAGCATTACGGCAGGCGTTGGTGAATCTCGAATCGGTTGCGGCCCCGGCGGGCGAAATGACTGTGCTGCTCGGCCCTGGCTGGCCGGGTATATTGCTCCACGAAGCCATCGGTCATGGCCTTGAGGGCGATTTCAACCGCAAGAAAACGTCGGCCTTTTCGGGCCGGGTTGGCACCCGCGTGGCTGTGCCGGGCGTGACGGTGGTGGATGACGGCGCAATCGACAACCGGCGCGGGTCGCTGAGCATCGACGATGAAGGCACCCCAACACAGGAAAACATCCTGATCGAGGACGGCATCCTCAAAGGTTATATGCAGGACAGGCTGAACGCGCGGCTGATGGGCGTGCCCGCAACGGGCAACGGGCGGCGCGAAAGCTATGGCCATGCCCCGATGCCCCGCATGACCAATACGTTCATGCGGGGCGGCAACGATGATCCCGGTGAACTCTTGTCGCGCGTAAAGTCGGGCATTTTTGCCAAGAGTTTCGGCGGCGGACAGGTCGATATTGTCTCAGGCAAGTTCGTCTTCAGTTGCACCGAAGCCTACCGCATCGAAAATGGCAAACTCGGCACTCCGATCAAGGGCGCAACGCTGATCGGCGACGGGCCGAGCGTCCTGACCAAAGTGCTTGGCATCGGCAACGATATGGCGCTCGACGAAGGCGTCGGTATGTGCGGCAAGGGCGGGCAGTCGGTGCCCGCAGGCGTCGGTCAGCCGACGTTGCTGATTGACGGGCTGACCGTTGGCGGGACGGCGGCTTAGCGCCCTTTGAAAAGCCCGCCGAGCAGCCCGCGCAACAACTGGCTGCCAAGCGTTCCCGCAACCTGTCGCCCCACCGAACTTGCCACTGAATTCGCCGCCGTTCGCATCATCTTGTCGGCAAGTGTCGGCTTGGCCGCTTCGCGTGCGGCAACAGCGGCAGCCTTGGCTTCGGCGGCTTGCACACGCGCGGCTTCCTTCGCCGCAATGGCATTGGCTTGTGCGGTCGCTTTGGCCGTTTGCGCGTCAAGCTTGGCCTGAACCGCTGCGGCTCTCGCAGCGTCACCTTCGGCTTTGGCTTCTGCTGCCGCCGCTGAAGCCTCGCCAGATTTTGCGGCCAAGATTTCCTCGGCAGACTCGCGGTCGATCAGCGTGTCATACTTGTCGCCAATTGCATCAGTCGCGATCATCACGCCACGTTCCTTGACATCGAGCGGACCGACACGCGACGCTGGCGCCTTGATCAAGGTGCGCTCAACCGGTGACGGCGATCCATCAGGCTGGAGCAGCGAGACCAGCGCCTCGCCGATCTTGAGTTCAGTGATGACCGTGGCGACATCGACACCGGGATTGGCACGGAATGTCTCTGCCGCAGCCCTGACGGCCGCCTGGTCGCGCGGGGTGAAGGCGTTGAGCTTGTGCTGGACGCGGTTGTTGAGCTGTCCCGCCACTGTATCGGGAATATCGATCGGGTTCTGCGTGATGAAGTAAATCCCCACGCCTTTTGAGCGGATCAGCCTGACGACCTGCTCGACCTTCTCGATCAGCGCCTTGGGCGCGTCGTTGAACAGAAGATGCGCCTCGTCGAAGAAGAAGCACAGGATCGGCTTTTCGGGATCGCCGATTTCGGGAAGATTTTCGAACAGTTCGGACAGCAACCAGAGCAAAAATGTCGAGTATAGTTTGGGCGACGCCATCAGCTTGTCAGCCGCAAGAATGTTCACCACCCCGCGCCCGCCATCGTCGCATTTGATGAAATCCATCATGTCGAGCGCCGGCTCGCCAAAGAAATGCTCGCCCCCTTGGCTACGCAACTGAAGCAGCGAGCGTTGAATCGTCCCCACCGACTGCTTCGAAATATTCCCGTAAGCGACGGTCAGTTCGTCGGCGCGTTCGGCACAGCTCACCAGCATTGCCTGCAAATCGTCGAGATCGAGCAGAAGCAGCCCGTCTTTGTCGGCGACATGGAACGCAATAGTCAGGACGCCTTCCTGAACTTCGTTCAAATCCATCAGCCTTCCGAGCAGCAGCGGGCCCATTTCGGAAACCGTCGTGCGGATCGGATGGCCGCTTGCCCCGAACAAATCCCAAAATTGTGTCGGGCAATCCTTATAGGCCCAGTCGGTTTGCCCGATTTCGGCGGCACGCGCGGCAAAAATCTCGTGGAGCTTGCCCGTCGGTGATCCGGCCATCGCCATGCCGGACAGATCGCCTTTCACGTCGGCGACAAAGCACGGCACGCCATTGGCCGAAAAGTCCTCGACAATGCCCTGCAAGGTCACGGTTTTGCCGGTGCCGGTCGCGCCCGCGATGAGGCCGTGGCGGTTGGCGCGCTTCAGGTTGATCGACTGGCGCGTGCCGTCTGCCGATGAACCAATGTAGATGCCGTCTTCTGCCATGCGAAATCCTCCAACCCTTGGAAGACCGCCTAGCGCAAGATGCGCGCGCCCGAAAGGGGAGCAACGTCGGTTACTTGCGTCTGAATTTTACTGGAAAGTACCGTGACTGACCGCCGCCACGCTGCATTTGCAGCAACACGCCGCTGCGGCCCGCGGCTTGCGCTTCGGCAACGACAGTATTCAATTCAGCAGGCGTGGTTACCGGACGCTGGTTTGCCGACAGGATCACGTCGCCTGGCTGAAACTGCCTTGCGGCCGCATCGCTCGATGGCTCGGGTGGTGCAGCGATCACAAGGCCGCGTGTTCCTGCAGGCACGCCAAAGCGTGCCGCAATCGGCGGGGTCAGCGCCTGAACCGCAAGGCCCAACGCGTCGCGGGTCGGGCTTGTACCGCTGCCGCCGCCAGCATCGGGCGTGATATCTGCATCACCTGCGATGCTCTCGATCTGTTCGTCGGTTGGGCGCTCGGCAAGCGTTGCAGTGACAGTCATACGCTTACCCGCACGAAACAGTTCAATCGGGATACGCGACCCGATCGGCAGCTGCGCCACGATGTAGGACAATGTTTCGTCGGGCGACACTTCCCGATTGTTAACCTTGATGATTACGTCACCCTGCTGAATCCCGGCCCTTGCCGCACCCTGCCCGGGCTCGACACGCTGGACGAGTTCGCCCCGATTCTTTGGGAGACCAAGCGCTTCAGCCGAATCGGTATCAAGTGGCTGTATCCCAACACCCAAATACCCGCGCTTGACCCGTGCGCCACCGCGCAACGTGTCCACAATCGGCTTGGCGAGTTCGGCGGGAATCGCAAAACCAATGCCGACATTGCCGCCGGTGGGCGAGAAAATCGCCGAATTGATCCCGATAACATTGCCGTTCAAATCAAACATCGGCCCGCCCGAATTGCCGCGGTTGATCGCCGCATCGGTCTGAATATAACGGTCATAGGCGCCACCCTGTCCGGTATTGCGGTGGAGCGCCGAAACGATCCCAGCCGTCACTGACCCACCAAGCCCGAACGGATTGCCGATCGCAACAATCCAGTCGCCAACCCGCGTCCGCGCCGAATCACCGAATTTCACAAATGGTAAGCCGCGCGCTTCGATCTTCAAGACTGCAAGGTCCGACGACGCGTCCTTGCCGACCAGCTTGGCGACATATTCTTTGCGGTCGGGCATCGTGACGGTGATCGAACCGACCGCTGCGCCGCCCGGCTGTCCGCCCGAAACAACATGGCTGTTTGTCACGATGTAGCCGTCTTCGGAAATGATGAAGCCCGAGCCGAGCGACGTCGCTTCACGCGTGACCGGACGACCGCCGTTGCTGCCGCCGCCCTGCTGACCTTGTCCGCCCCCAAACAGATCGCCGAACGGCGTGCCCGCAAACGGGTTCTGCGGCACCTCAACCTGCTGCGTGGTCGAGATATTGACCACCGCGGGCTGCAATTTCGCTGCCAGATCGGCAAAGCTCAATGGCGCGCCGGGGCGCGGCGCACCGGCAATGCTGATGCTGCCCGGTTCGTTCTGCGCGACCTGCGCATTGGACGGCGACTGGAGCGCCATTGTCGCGGCAGTGCCGCCCATCAAAAGCGCGGTCGTGATTGCATAGGCGTAACGCACGGATGCTTATCCTCTTAAACAGTCTGTCGCCCGACAAATGCTGTCCTACGGCTGAACAGGGATTGAATGAGGAGCGTTAACGCCGCCCTCTGAATTCGCGAAGATAGTCATTGTTCGGCGACAATATGATTGACGACTGACCCGTCGCCGTCGTGCCGTTCACGCCAAATGTATGTTCATAGCTCTGCATAGCGCGATAAAAGTCATAAAAATCAGCGTCTTTTCCGAACGCTCCGGCATAAACGCCTGCTGCCGAGGCATCAGCATCGGCGCGGATGATCTGTGCTTTCTTCAATCCCTGCGCCTGAATGGTCAGCGCTTCCTGTTTGCGCGCTGTCCGCATCCGCTCATAAGCCGAATCGAGCGGCGTCCCTTCGGGAAGGTCGGCTTTCTTGATCCGCACATCGACGATTTCCGCACCATATTGCGCGGCTACCCGGTTCAGCCCGATACGGATATTATCCATCACCGCACCACGCTCAGGACTGAGCAGCGCGGCGAACTGGCGTTTGCCGAGTTCGTTGCGCAATGCCGAGCCGAGGATCGGGCGTAGCGCATCCGCAACATTATTCTCGGTCCGCGCGGTAATTACCATGCGCAGCGGATCGACAATGCGGAACCGCGCAAAGGCATCGATGTTCAAGCGCAGCTGGTCCGTCGACAGCACTTGCTGGCGCTCCATGTCGACGTCGCGAACGCGCTTGTCGATCCAGACGACCTGTTCGATCCCCGGCACGACCGCGACAAGCCCCGCACCCGTGCGGCCGAACTGCTCGCCCGCTTTATAGCGGTTGATCGTCCGGACAGGCTCGCCAAAGCGCAGGACAACACCCTGCCGTGTTTCGGGCACGACATAGAAAGTGCTCGTAATCAGGACGAGCAGCGCAATCGCGGCGAGCCCCCAAAAAATCGGATTGCGCGACAACCGCGACCATTCGATCATTGTCCGGCTCCCGGTGTTTGGGCGGCCGGCGGCGTTGGACGCGCACCCTGCAACGGCAAATAGGGTGTCACGCCGGGCTCAACGATTGTCTTGTCAACCTTGGCCAACACACGCTCCATTGTTTCATAATACATGCGGCGGCGCGTGACTTCGGGCGACGCTTTATACTGGACATAGACACGGTCGAACGCGGCGGCCTCACCCTGCGCTTTGGCCACAATCTGCTGGGCATAAGCATTGGCTTGATTGACGCTCGTTTGCGCGGCCTGTTGCGCGGCGCTCACTTCCTTGAAAGCGTCGTTAACGGCTTCCGGAGGATCGGCGCGCTTGATGGCGACCCCCTGAATCTTCACGCCCGACCGATATTTATCGAGCAGCGCCTGCATCCGCTGTGTCACTTCGGCTTCGATACCGGTCCGGCCCGACCCGATCGCGTCATTCAGCGACACGTTGGCAACCGCAGCGCGCATGGCGCTTTCGGCAACCGCCTCGATGGTCTGATCGGGCTGCGCGAGCTGGAACAGGTAAAGCTCGGGATCCTTGATATTCCAGCGCACCGAATAATCCAGATCGATAATATTTTCGTCCTTGGTCAGCACCAGCTTTTCGCCGGCACCGCTCGGAATATCGACGTTACGGATGTTCTGGACATCGACAATCTGCACGCGGTCAATTGGCGCGGGCAACGTCATCGTGAACCCGGGATCAAGCGTGTGCGAATATTTGCCGAGTCGCGTGACAACACCGCGTTCCTGAGGATCGATGAAGTGGCCGCTGGTGAATGCAATCCACGCAACGAACAGGCCGAGCACCGCATAACCCCATATCTTCGGAGTGCCCGTCGGCAGATCACCGCCGAACCTGCCTTTGGCTTGCCCGAGCAATTGATCAAGCGCTGAAGCGCCGCGACCGCCATTGCCTTTGCCACCACCACTGGGCGGAAAGCTCCACGGATTGCGCGGGCCGCCGCCCTTGCCACCACCCGAGCCATCGCCGCCGCTGCCGCCACCCGAACCGCCACTGCGTCCGCCGCCGCTATTGCCCCAAGGGCCATTTTCATTGAGCGTGGCAATCAGCCCACGCCACCCGCGCTGTGTTTCCATCCCACCTTTATAAGAGCGGTTTTGCGGATTTACAGTGGGCGATCCGCATTCACCGCGTCTATGGCGTATTTATGACTGAAATTTCGTTGCTCGTTGCCGCCATCGATGCCGTCTCCGCTGCCAAAGGCCGTGCCGCGCCGCCACGTTTTGCCGACGGGCGGGCAAGTTTGATCCTTGATGTGTCGGGTCTTGATGCCACTGCGCGCGATGCGGTTCAGTCCGACGTGGAGGCCGCATTGCTGGCGGTCCCCGGCGTCGAAACTGTCCGCGTTGCGCTGACCGCCGAACGCATCGGACGCCGCTTGATCGCGGTGGGCAGTGGCAAAGGCGGCGTTGGCAAATCGACGCTTGCTGCGAATCTTGCCATCGCCCTGTCGCGCACAGGCCTGAAAATCGGGCTGATCGACGCCGACATTTACGGACCGTCGCAACCGCGCCTGATGAACACTGAAGGCATGCGCCCGACCGCGAAGGACAAGAAGCTCTATCCTGTGCCGACCGCATGGGGCATTCCGATGCTGTCGATTGGTCACCTCGTCAAACCCGGCCAAGCCGTCGCATGGCGCGGACCGATGGCGGGGAATGCGCTCAACCAGTTGATTGATGCCGATTGGGGTGACACCGACATCCTGATTGTCGACCTGCCCCCCGGCACCGGCGACGTCCAGCTGTCGATGATCGCCAAACACAAGCCGGCAGGGGCCGTCATCGTTTCAACCCCGCAGGACCTGGCGCTGATCGACGCGACCCGCGCCATCGATTTGTTCGATCAATCGGGCGTGCCGATCATCGGCATTGTCGAAAATATGGCGGGTTACCTTTGCCCGCATTGCGGCGAAGCAAGCGACCCCTTCGGCAATGGTGGCGCCGAAGCGGCGGCCACAGCGATGGACCGCCCGTTCCTCGGTCGCATCCCGCTCGACATTGCCATCCGCACGGCATCCGATGCAGGCCAGCCTCCAGCAGCGGGCGAGGGACCACAGGCCCAAGCCTTTGTCGCCATAGCCGCGCGCGTTAAAGACTGGTTGGAGAAATAATCGGGGTTTTGCGTCCGCCTGCAAACCTCAAAATCATAACGCCCGCGATGGCGCTGAGCAGCGACCCTAACAGCACGCCGATCTTGACTGCGTCGGCCTCAGGCTGGGCCGGAAACGCAAGACCACCAATGAACAAGCTCATCGTAAAGCCAATCCCGCAGAGCAGCGACACGCCAAAGATTTGCGCCCAGCTTGCTTTGGCGGGACGCGAGGCAATGCCTGCTTTCACCGCAAGCCAGACGCTGCCGAACACGCCGACCTGCTTGCCAAGGAATAATCCAAGCGCAATCGCCAGCGGCAATGGCGCGAAGACGGACACACTGCCTCCGAGGGCAACGCCCGCATTGGCAAAGCCGAACACTGGCACGATGCCGAAGGCCACCCAAGGATGCAGGCTATGTTCCATCCGGTGCAGTGTCGAATCAGTATCATCGGGCGTACCGGGCGTAGTCTTGATCGGCACGGCCGTCGCCGCGAGCACCCCCGCAACGGTTGCATGGACCCCCGACAATAATTCGAAATACCACAGCACGACGAACGCCGCGAAATACCATGCCGGATGCTTCACGCCCGCGCGGTTCATCACGAACATACATATCAGCACCGCGAACGACGCGGCCAGCGCCATCATGTTCAAACTGGCCGTATAGAATATCGCGATAATCACCACCGCGCCGACATCATCGACAATCGCCACCGTCGTCAGGAACAGCTTGAGCGACGTCGGCGCACGCTTGCCGAGCAGCGCCAGCAGACCAAGCGCAAAAGCAATGTCCGTCGCCGCCGGGATGGCCCATCCCCGCAACAGGTTCGCCTCGCCACCTATGACTACCAGATATACAGCCGCAGGCACTGTCATCCCCGCAGCTGCTGCAATAAACGGCAAGCGCCGGTCCGTCCATGTCGACAAATGCCCGTCGAGAAATTCGCGTTTGATTTCGAGCCCGACGAGGAGGAAAAAAACTGCCATCAGTCCGTCATTGATCCACAGATGCGGAGTCATCGGCCCCAACTTTGGCGTGAGCACTGGCCCCGTTTCGAGATGCAGTGCATGGAAATATGTCCAAGCCAGCGGCGAATTGGCGACGATCATCGCCAGCACCGCCGCCGCAATCAGCAACAACCCGCCTGCGCTTTCCTGCGCCAAGAAAGCGCGCATGCCCGAACGGGGACGACGAGTGAGGCGGCGGAGCATCCGATCCTAATCGCCCCCCGCAATGAAGGGGGCAAGCGAAACCGGTGCTGACCCTTGGCGTTCTTGGCGTGATCCCAACAATCTCACGCCAAGAACGCCAAGGAAGACTATCGGACCGTGAACCGCACCTGATCGATCATCCGCCCGCTTGGATCAAGAAGAGCAAGCCGATGCACCCCCGGACCTGCCAAAACCTGTGGTCGCGCATCGGCATCGCCCAGATCAATGCGATCCAAGACCAGCCGGTGTCCCGCAACCGCACCCGTCACCGCGACTCCCATCCGCTGACGGTCCATCGGAATATCGGGATCAAGCGCAAAAACACTGCCCGACACCGGATTGGTAATCCGCGGACGACGCGCGGTGGCGGGCGCAAACGCTTGGGCGCCTTGCCCCGTCCCGATCAGAAACCAGTCATTGCGCGGCGGCTCGACGTTGTTCGCAAACGACACGCGCCGGGTCTCAATCCCCGTCGGGCGTGGCGGCGCTTTGCCTGGCGCGTCGCGGTGCAGCGCCATCATGACATCGCGCCAGACGGGCGCCGCGCCGCTCGTCCCCGACACGGCTTTCATCGAATCGCCCTCAAGGTTCCCGACCCAGACCGCCACGGTGTAGCGGTCGGTAAATCCCACGCACCAATTGTCGCGCATCGCTTTCGATGTGCCGGTTTTAACGGCGGCCCAGAATGGCAGGCGCAGCGCACTATCCACGCCAAATGTTCCCGCGCGTGCCGACGGATCGGCCATGATGTCGCTGACAATCCACGCCGCTTGGGGAGATAGGATTTGTCTCCATTTCCGTTCGCCCTGAGCTCGTCGAAGGGCTGTCCTTTCTTCTGGACTATCGCAAGAAAGACAGGGCTTCGACAAGCTCAGCCCGAACGGTTCTTTTACAAGCTGGACCTCTGAAAACCGCCCGCCATTGGCCAAGCTGCGATAGGCGTTGGCCTGTTCGAGCAACGTCACTTCCGCCGAGCCAAGCGCTAACGAAAATCCATAATATTGCCCGTCTTCGGTCAGCCCCTTGTATCCGGTATCCCACAGCCGGTCGCGGAAACGCTCGACTCCGCCGACCAGCAACGTGCGCACGGCGGGCACGTTCAACGACCCCGCCAGCGCCGAGCGCACTGACACCGGCCCCTTGAAACTGCGGTCATAATTTTGCGGCACATACAGCCCCGATGCCGTGTCCAATTGCACCGGCGAATCATCAAGGATCGACGCTGCCGTCATCCAGCCCTTCTCGATCACTTGCGCATACAGGAACGGCTTCAGCGTCGACCCCGCCTGGCGATAGGCATTGGCCCCGTCGACCGACGCCGCCGTCGATCCGCCACCGACCCCACCAACATAAGCCAGCACGTCGCCCGTCGCATTGTCGAGCACCACCACCGCACCGTCGCGCGCCCGCGCCGCGCCGAGCCCCTGTAATTGCCGTTTCAACGCCGTGACGGCCACAACCTGGACCTGCGCATCGATGGTCGTCGTGACGCGCATCCCCGGTTTCTCGAGCAAGCGCATAGCCAAATGCGGTGCAAGGCCGGGGTCTAAAGCGCGCGCGCGCTCAATGGAAAGTGCGGTCGCGGTGGCTTGCATCAGGGGACCGCATTCGTTTTGTCCCAATCGACACGCCCGCACCGCTACCTCGCCCACACTTGCCCGCGGGTCAGGCAGAAGCGCGGCAATGATGAGCGCATCCTGCTTGCCCAGCGCCGCAGGTGCTTTCCCAAACAAAGCCAGCGACGCTGCACCAATCCCCTGCGCCTCACCCCGAAAGCCCGCCAGGTTCAGATAGGCCTCAAGGATCTGGTCCTTTGACCAGTTTGCTTCCAGCGCCGCGCCGGCCCGCATCTGCCGCATTTTGTCGCGCCATGTTCGCCGCCCCGGCGTCGCCAAATCGGGCGACAGGAACGCAGCGACCTGCATCGAAATTGTCGAGGCCCCGCGCGATTTCGCGCCGCCAAAACGCGACCGGATCGCGCCGCCGATCGCCAGCCAGTCAACCCCGCCATGCGACCGAAATCGCTTGTCCTCTGCAGCAATCACTGTTTTACCAACCACCGGCGCGGTGTCGCTTAACTTCACCCAGCCCAACCGCCGTGCCTTGAAATCAACCCGCTCGCTGTCGATCAAGCGACCGTCGCGGTCATAGAGCCAGCTTTCCGACGGATGCCACGCCGCGACCACGCGCGCATGGCTGGGGAGCAGGGGCGGAAAAGTAGCGATGTAGAGGGCAATAAGTGCGACGAGCGGGACGAGGACGCCATATCGCCAATACCCCTCCCCCTTGAGGGGGAGGCGACTCGCACCAGCGAGCGGGTGGGGGTGTTCCCCATTCGCAGCATGGGAGACCCTCCCCCGCTCGCCTGTGGGCGAGTCGCCCCTCCCCAAGGGGCGGGGGGGATTGTCGGCATTCACATTCGCACCTCGATCCCCTTGTTCGGCACTTGTGCACGGATATCCGGCGAATACATCGCCTCGACGCGTGTCGGCGGCAGGTTGAACCGCCCCGTGCCGTTCAGGCGCACTGCATAGCTGACCGTAAACCGACCTGCGGGCACCCAATCGAAATAGCCGCGCCACGCATCGCGCCCACGTTCGACATAGGTGGGCGAAACACCTTCGCCGCCACCCGTCGCGGCTGCAAGGATGCCCGATTGCCCGCCCAGATCACCAATGATCGTCGCGCCTGGGGGGACGGGATCACTGACCACCACCCAGTTGCGTTCCGCTGTCGCATCGACGGTGATCGTGACCTTGATCACGTCGCCGCGTGTTAGCCAGCCTTTATTTTTCTGCGAAACGATGCTGACCGATTTCTCGAGTTTATACCCCGCGAACAAGGCCTTCGTCAGCGGTACAGCGGCAGACACGGAAACGGTCGCCCATGGTCCTGCGCCACCAACTTGCGACAGCGACAAGGGCGCTTGCACAAGCGGCAACCGCAACGGCCCCGCCCCGCTCGCCACCGGCCAACCCTGCGTCCGGCTCACTGGCCCCAGCGTCGCGGTCGTCGTTCCCGTGACGGCACTCGCCGGATACAGTGCCGCGAACCGCCGCGCGACGACGCTGCCCCATGCGTTCGCAGGCGTCGTATCCCAATGCCCGCGCCGCTGGCGGAGCGACACGCCGACCATCATCTTGGGCCCTTCGTCGCTCCAGTTCGGCCGCCCGAGGATCGCGCCCAGCGCCCTGATCGTCGATTCATCGCCACCGACCATCATCCACCACGGCGCGGTGCTGGCGTCGGTCAAGTCAACCCGCGACCCTTCATAAACAATCCGTTTGCGCAGCGTTTGTTCAGCCAGCCCCCGCAACGATGCCGCGTTCGACAGCCCCGATGTTCGGTCAATCGCCACCATCCAGTCGGCCAGCGTCGCCGTCGGCATATCCGCAGGGGCAATATCAATCGCCCCGACCAGCGCCGCACTCGACGCCCCATTGCGCGCCAGTGCTGCAAGCGCCGCGACTTTCAGCAAGCGCTGATCAGTCGGGCCATAGCCATCGCGTTTCAACCGCCCCTCGACGACTGCCTTCAATGCTTCGATCATCCGGCCCTTCGCCGATTCGGGCACCGCAAACCCCGCCTCTGCGGTCATCGACAAGGCATAGGCCGTCAGCGCTTCGGACCCCTGCATCCGCTCCATCGGGAAATATCGCAGCAACCCGTCATCATCGAGATAGGTCGGGATCGCCCCTGCAAGGCCGCTCCACAAGCCGGGATCACCCAGTGCCACCGCACGGCTCAACTGCTGTTCAAAACAATTATACGGGTAGGCGGTCATATACGCCCGCACCCCGGCGAGCGGCGGTGCTAGACTGTCCGATAATTTTACATCGACAAAGCCACCCGCCAGCGCGCCGGTCGGCGGGGCTATCGGGATGCTCGTCCCCTCACCAACGCGCGTCAGCGTCGCTGCCCAGACTTCGATGGGCACCGACGGCACGACGTCCTGCGACGCCGACAGCGTGTCGATCTTCCCGTCCGAAGACTTCGCCTCGACCGTCCAGTCGAGCTTGGTTACACCGGCGGGCGTTGGCAGGTTCCATGTCACGGGCACTGCGCCCCCCGCCGGAATGGTCACGGTCAACGGCTTGCCAACCGCAACCGACGGATTGACTTTAACTGTCGCCGTCACTTGCATCGGCTTGTCCGACCCATTGCGCAGCGTGAAGCTCGCGCCAAATAAATCGCCGGTTCGGACAAGTGGCGGTAGCGCGGAGAACACCGTTAAATCCTGCGCGGTTCGCACGCTCGTTTCGCCCGTTCCGAACAAACCCGGCCCTGACGTTGCAATCGCCACCATCTTGAACGCCGACAAGGATTCCGACAGCGGCACAGGAATGCGGGCTCTGCCATTCGCGTCGAGCACAACCCGGCCTTTCCACAGCAACACAGGTCTAAAGTCATCGCGCGTCGCCGCACTGGCATCGCCGCCCCCGCCGCCGACTTCGACCGCTTTCTTGCCGTAATGCCGCTTGCCGACGACCTGCGTCTGCCCCGTCGCGGTCAGCACGTCGAGCGTGCGCTCGCCCATCATGGCGTCGAGCAATTTCCAGCTTTCATTGGGCTGCAATTGCAACAACGCTTCGTCAACCGCAGCAAAAGCAATCTCTGCTGACGTCGCCGGTTTGCCGTCGGGCTGCTTGACCGATACATCGACCGTCGCGGTCTCGCGCACGGCGTATTTGGCCTTATCGGCCTTCACGTTGACGGCGAGCGTGTGTCCTTCCCAGCCGACTTGGACCTTGGCAATACCCAGCCGATAGCTCGGCTTTGACAGATCAACGAGTGCCGTCGGTTCGCCGCCTTCGCGATTAAAAAACGGCAAGTTCCAGCGCCGCGCAAAGTCCGAAAGCCATAGCTTGAATCCGCCCACACGGCCCCGCACGGCCATCACCGAGACATAAACGTCGGGCGCGTAGGCCGCTGGCATCGGCACCGAAATGACCGGATCCTTGCCCGACAATTCAGTGACGAAACTCGACAGCACCCCTTCGCGCTCGACCGTCACGAGCGCGGTCGCCGAGCGGAACGGCATCCGCACTTGCAGCTTGGCGGTTTCGCCCGCTTTGTAGCTTTTGGCTTCGGGGATCACGTCCATCCGGTCGCCATTGTCGCCGCCGAACCACCAGTCATCCTCGCCTGCGAGCCACACCGACGTGACCGCGCGCGCGACATTGCCGTCGGCGTCGGTCGTCGTCGCGACCACGGTGACATTACCCGAAACGCCCGCATCGAGCGTGCAGCCTGCCATCCCCTGCGCATCGGTCGTGACCGAACAGGACGCGCCGAGTTTCGTCACTTTCTCCTGATTATCATAGGCATAGAATCCACCGATCAGCCGCCGCCGCGCAGTGATCGTCTCGCGGCTATACAGCGCGACAGTGATGCGCTGCCCCTTACGCACCTTTCCATCGACGCCAATCGCCGCGAATTTCAGCCGCAAATCGGTATCGCGCATCAGCCAGCCATCGGTCTTGACGCCCAGCCGCACCGACGCCGGATGCAGCATAATCGAATTGGACGCAGTCAGCGTTTCGCCATTGGCATCCTCATAATCCATTTCGACCGTCATCGCGGTCGATGCATCGATTGCTTGATTGATCTCGACCGATGTCTGCGCCGTACCATCGCTTTTCAGCGTGACGGGTAGGGTCTGCGAGAGCGGGATCGGCTTGTCGGGCGCATTGCCCTCGCCATCCAAAGGCGTCGTGCCTTCCTTGATTGCATCCCCGCCGAAGCTCCACCCATCCCACCCCTCGGGCGCACGTTCGCTGGTCGTAAACGCGGTGCGGATCGCAACCGGCAGGTTCGACGCCCCGCCGCCCGACAGATACCCAACGAACAGGTTGAGCGGCACGGCGGTGGGCCGCACAACCGCATCCTTCGGCCCGCTGATCGTCGCGCGCATCGTCGGCAAGCGATATTCGTCCACACGCACTGACTGGCTGGTGTAGATTGTCCGTTCGTCCACAATAACGCTCAGGTCATAATCACCCATCGGTGCGCTGGCGGGAGCGGTCCAGCTACTCTCTGCGACGCCGTCGGCACCGATCTTGATCGGCTGGTCGAATTGCGTGTCGGAGCCCCGATGAGAAAGGCGCAACGTACCGTCCAGACCGTCGGCAAAGACGAAGCCACTGCTCACCGGACGCCGCAAAATATGCTTCATGCTCACTGTATCGCCCGCTTTCATGAGCGACCGGTCAAAAATCGTATGGAGAATATCGTCCTTCGCCGAATAGCCATAGGGCAGGTCGAAATCATAGGGCCGGATGCCCTCACCCCATGTCGTCATCGTGAAGCTGAAATCATCGCCAGCGCGTGCGGAGATCATCAGCGGCGCCGTCGAGCTTTCACAATTCCCGTAAGTCTCCGGATCGACCAGCGCCCCGCCAACCGCCACGCGCCCCTGCGCATCGGTTGTCCCTGTGGCCAGTACTTTGCCCGAACAACTATCCGTCACGCGC
>JANOVZ010000096.1:0-2522 GCA_031417655.1 Sphingomonas sp.
CCATGATGCGGCGCGAACGCGCTGTGCAGCATGACGGCATCGCCCGGTGCCACACCGAGTTTTCGGATCGCCTGTAGCAAATCGGCGGCATCGTAAGAGCGGAACGCCCGCACCGCGACGCGACGCACGGCATACACCCAGGCCTTGACGGTGAGTCGGAGTTCGCGGGGGAGGAACGACGGCACAAGCGCTGGACGCACGCGCCCACGTTACATCAACCAGCTTCGCCGCGGGAACGTCGAGCCACGATGGCCGCCAGCGCCCAGCGCGAGATCTGAACCTCGATCGAGTTCGGCCGGCCCGAAATGAGCCACAGCGTTGCCAGTATCAGCGGGTAGATCAGGATCCCTGTGGCAATACCCGCAATCAACTCCAAGGCGGCAGCGCCGACGCCTGCGTGCGTTGACGTGGCATCGATCGTCAGTTTGATTGCGACGCCCACCCCGACACTGGACACTAACGGCCGCCACAGCGCACTCAGGTAGTCTGACAGGCGAAGTTGAATGGTCGTCAACAAGATCGGCAGGCTGACGGCCATGCTCGCGGCCGCGGCAAACAACTCTGCATAGGCGATACCCAGTACGCCATAGGGCCGATACAGAATGAACGTCCCGACGCCGAAGACGAGCAGGCGTGTCGCAAGAGTTGCTGTCGCCAAATGGGGGCGTCCGAGCGCAAGGTAAACCGAGACGTTGTTCGACGTGAGTGCTGTGGCTACACCGGCAAAAGCGAGCACCTCGATGATTGGGACCGCCGCGCCCCACTGGTCACCCAGCAATAGCCTTACGAATGGCGCAGCCAGCATGGCAATGCCAGTACTGACCGGCAGCACGATGAGCAGGATCGTTGCCGTCGCGTCGACACAGGTCTTTCGGAACGCCGCGGGATCGCCTGCAAGACGGGCATAGCCCGGGAACATGGCGCGATTGACGGGCGCAATCAGTTCGGTGTGCGCGAGCGCCGCAATTTCCGCAGCGATCGTGTACGCGCCCAGCGTCTGGGCGCCGAATGCACGGCCAATGAAGAAATGCGGCACCCTTGTGCCGAGCGCCGACGCTATGTTGTTGACCAGCACCCAGCCCGAGAAGGCAAACAACTCGCGCGCCTTGGTCAGGGCCGGGCGTGGACGGAAGGGGTGCATCGTATAGCTGAGGACGACGCCGACAACTCGTCCGGTGACCATGCCGATCACGAGCGCCCAGTACGTTCGAAAGACAATCGCAGCCGCCATCGTGACGATGAAGGAGACCACCCGCTTGGTGGCCATCAGGCGGAATTCCGCGGTGAAGTTCATCTCGCGGCGGAAGTTTGCAACGCCTGTGTTCTCGAAGCCGGCGATCAACCACGCGCCGCCGATTGCAAACATCACGGGCGCAAGCCGCGGGTCGCCATAGAACGCAGCCGCAGGGTATGCCGCGATCGCAGTGAGGGCGGAACCGCCCACGGCAACCAGGACATTGAGCGTCCACGCAGTGTCGAAATGCTCACGCCGAGGATCTTGGTGCTGTATCAGCGCGATTTCGAAGCTGAAGGCAGTGGCCAGCTCGATCAAGGCGATGATCGACATCGCCATTGCGACCAAGCCGAAATCGGCCGGAATCAGCAGGCGGGCAAGAATTGCGGTGCTGACGATGCCGATCGAGCGGTCGAGAAGGCGGAACAGTACCATCCACGCCGCGCCCTTTGCGATTTCACCTCTCATCCGATTGGGTCGTCCATACCGCGGTGGCGCAGCTTATCAGGCGCCCGCAGGATCCGCCGCCGGATTGTGGCGTCCTCCGAGAGATGGTTGCCGGCAATCGATCTCACTGCGAGCACGCCCCAGACGGGCCGGCAGTGGGAGGTCGCGGCCAGGGTGGAAAAGTTGGCGGTGTATTGCGCGCCACAGTCACGGTCGCGCGAGGTTGCCGACTTTTGCCGCTCCCTTCGCTTCGGGGGGCGTGACCGCCTACTGACGAAGGTCCTTCAATGCGATGATTGTCCGCACTTCCGGTACGCCTTTTTCGAGAGTAGCGTGACTATCGGAGCCATCCAGTAAGGAAGCCATGGATAACATGAACCTCCACCCATCGACCGGCAACAAGGACGTGAATCCGACGCTCGCGCAGCATGATGGCTGCCGATTTTGTGGTTCGCCGCTGAGCACCACGTTTGTCGATCTCGGCGTCTCGCCTTTGTGCCAAACGCATGTGACGCGCGAGCAGTTGCATGCGATGGAGCCGTTCTATCCGCTTCATGCCTATGTGTGCGGCGAGTGCTTTTTGGTCCAGTTGCAGGAGTTCGTCTCGCCCGACGGTATCTTCACCGAGTACGCCTATTTTTCTTCGTATTCGACGAGCTGGGTCGAACATTCCTGCCGCTATGCAGAGATGGCGATCCAGCGCTTCGACCTCGGCCCGCAAAGCAAGGTGATGGAGCTGGCCAGCAACGACGGCTACCTGCTACAGCATTTTGTCGCCCGCGGCGTGCCGGTGTTGGGAATCGAGCCGGCGGCCAACGTCGCGAAGGTGGCAATCGACAAG
>JANOVZ010000097.1:0-1675 GCA_031417655.1 Sphingomonas sp.
CGCGCCGAGCATGAGCAGCGGCACAAGCCGCGCCTTATAGCCGGAGGGAATGGCACCGCGCACCCAATACCATGCCAGCGGCAGGGCAAAGGCGAGCCCGATCACCCGCCCGAGCAAACGGTGCACCCATTCCCAGAAGAAGATGAACTTGAACTGCGCCAGCGTCATGTCAGCGTTCATCGCGGCATATTGCGGGATCCGCTTGTAGGCGTCAAACGCCGCCTGCCATGCCGCATCGGTCAATGGCGGAATCGCCCCGCTGACCGGTTTCCATTCGGTGATCGACAGGCCCGATTCAGTCAGCCGCGTAATACCACCAACGACGACCATGAGGAAAACAAGCGCCGCGACGGCAAAAAGCCAGTTCGCAATCGCGCGGGGTTGCGCAGCAACAGGAGTCGAAAACAATGCGCGTGTCGCCATCGCGTGCACATAGGTACGCCGGACGCCAAACAAAAGCTGTTAACCAATTCTTGACCACGATTGCGATACTTTTACTTGATGAACATCGCAGCGATGACCACGACCGAGCAAGTGCGCCCCACCCCCGTGCGCGTCGCCAACAACCGCATGGGTCGCTTGCTGTTTTCGCTGCGGTTAATCGGCGATTTGCAGTTGAAAACAATCTGGCGGTTTCTGGCGCCGCAGTTTCGAACGATGACTGGTGATCTGCTTGATGTCGGCTGCGGGGAAATGCCGTTCCGCGCCTTTTTACCCGAAGCTGTTCGTTACACCGGCATCGACGTGCCGCAAGCGGGTGCCTTCAGCATGGCGGGTGGTGCCGATGTCCACGAATTCGATGGGCGCACGATCCCGTTCCCCGACGCAAGTTTTGACCATGTTCTGTGCACCGAAGTGCTCGAACATGCCGAAGCGCCCGAAATGCTGGTTGCGGAAATGCACCGTGTCTTGCGACCGGGCGGCGTATTGCTGGCGACCATCCCATTTTCGGCGCGCGTTCATTATGCGCCCTATGATTTTCAACGGTTCACCCGCTTTGGCTTGCGACGCTTGTTTGCCGACTTCGAGCAGCCCCGCATCGATGAACGTGGCAATGATATTGCCGTCATCGCCAACAAGCTGATCGTGCTGTGCGCACGGCTTGCCCGACCGTCGATCTGGCTGCCGGTCAAGCTGCCGGGCGCGATCCTTGTCGGCGTGGTGGCAAGCTTTTTCCTGTGCCTCGCGCACCTTTCGATGATGTTTGGGTGGGGATCGACCGACGATCCGCTCGGCTATGCGGTTATTGCAACCCGCAGCATTACCTGACCGCTATTTCTTCCTCAGCAATTCCATCACTGCAACAGTCATTGCCGTTGCACCTGTTGTCACAGCGGCGCGCGCGTCGACTTTGAATAGCCCTGAGTGATGACCGGCCACCGCAGGGCCACCATTTTTTTCGGCATCGAATGCGGCTTGCGGGGTGCCGCCAACGGCAAAGTAAAAGCCGGGCACTTTCAGGTCGGGCGCGACGAAATAGGCGAAATCTTCAGCACCCATGCCTTTCTGTTCCCACGGCGTTACGGCAGCCGCCCCCAATTCGCGCTTGAACGCCGCGTTGATCCGCCGAGCAAGCGGCGCATCGTTGATTGTCGTTGGCGTCCCGCCCGTCACTTTGACGATGGGCAGCAAGGCATCGGGCAAGCCGTTTGCCCGACCGATACCGTCCGCCACA
>JANOVZ010000098.1:0-34562 GCA_031417655.1 Sphingomonas sp.
GGAAGGTCTTCGTCAGTCATGCAATCTTCAGTCCATCCAGCCGACTGTCTCCTTCTGGCAACACACGCGCCGTCCATTCGAGCGATGGGCCGCAGGCAAGGGTGAATGGAGGCTTTCCGTTGTCGAACACCGTCACTTCGAGATGCGTTGTCCGTAAGTTTTTTCGACAGAGCGCATCTGCGATTTCTAAATAGGATAACGATGATTTTGCGGCCAGCGACTGAAGCAATGCGCTCATTTGCTGCTCGGAATACCAATGCAACGGATATGCGCGAGCAAACAACCTCGGTTCACTGCCATCGCGCCATTCAACCAGCCAATAAAGGCGATTTTCGCGCCTCCTCACTCCTCACCTTTATAAATCCGCACCAGCTTCTCGAGCATCGCCAGCGCATCCGCCCGCGGTCGCTGGAACGTGTTGCGCCCGATGATCGAGCCGTTGCCGCCGCCATCGCGGATGTCGCGCGCGTCCTGATAGACGGCATCCGCGCCCTTCGCCGCGCCGCCGGAGAACACCACGATCCGCCGCCCGTTGAAGCATGCCTGCACGACATGCGCGACGCGCTTGGCCTGCGTGCTGCCGTCGAATCCCTCGTACGCCTTTTTCGCGTCGGCCTGTTCGATATGGTCGCTCGGTAGCTTCACCTTGATGATATGCGCGCCGAGCAGCGCCGCCATGTGCGCGGCATAGGCCCCGACATCCAGCGCCAGTTCGCCCGACTTCGGCAATGCTCCCCCGCGCGGATAGCTCCAGATGACCGTCGCAATTCCGACCGACTTGGCATGATCGGACATTTCGCGGATTTGCTCCATCATCCCGAACACATCGTCGGAGCCGGGATAGATTGTGAACCCGATCGCCGAACAACCAAGACGCAGCGCATCCTCGACCCCGCCGGTCACCGCCTGATTGACGTTCGTCGCCCAGCTATTCGAGCTGTTGACCTTTAAGATCGTCGGAATCTGCCCCGCAAAGGTCGCGGCCCCCGCCTCGAGCATGCCCAGCGGCGCGGCATAGGCCGACAGCCCCGCATCAATCGCGATCTGGTAATGGTAGTGCGGGTCATAGGCGTCGGGATTGACCGAAAACGACCTCGCGGGGCCATGCTCAAACCCCTGATCCACGGGGAGGATCACAAGCTTGCCCGTCCCGCCGAGCTTCCCCTGCATCAGGATGCGGGCCAGATTGCCCTTCACGCCGGGATTGTCGGACTCATAATTGTTCAAGATCGCGCGGACGGTCGGTGTCATGGGGTGTCCTTCATGCATACGAATGTGGTGCCGCGCCGCTTAGCCAGCGCGGGCGAGCGCCGCAACTCCCGGAAGCTCGCGCCCTTCCATCCATTCGAGGAAGGCACCACCCGCTGTCGAGACAAACGTGAAATCATCGGCACAGCCCGCCTGATTGAGCGCGGCCACAGTATCGCCGCCGCCCGCAACCGACACCAGCGATCCATCGCGCGTCAACGCCGCCGCCGTCCGCGCGAGTGCCACGGTGGCGGCATCGAATGGCGGTGTTTCGAACGCCCCCAGCGGACCGTTCCACACCAGAGTCCGGCAATTTTTCAACACATCGGCCAGCGCCTCGACTGCAGCCGGACCAATGTCTAAAATCATCTCGTCCGCCGCGACTTCATGCACGTTGACGGTACGGATCGGCGGATTTGCGCGGAACTCGCGTGACGTCACGACGTCATAGGGAAGGTGGATCGTGCAGCCTGCCGCCTCCGCCGCATCGAAAATCGCATTCGCAGTGTCGACCAAATCATGCTCGCACAGCGATTTGCCGACATCCACCCCACGCGCCGCAAGGAAGGTGTTCGCCATCCCGCCGCCGATGATCAGATGATCGACCTTTGCGACCAGATGTCGGAGCACATCGAGCTTGGTCGACACCTTCGCACCACCGACAACCGCGGCAACAGGATGCTCGGGATTGCCCAGCGCCTTTTCCAGCGCGGTCAGTTCGGCCTCCATCGCCCGTCCCGCATAAGCAGGCAGAACATGCGCCAACCCCTCGGTCGAGGCATGCGCGCGGTGCGCCGCCGAAAAGGCGTCGTTGACGTAAATGTCGCCCAGCGCCGCAAACCGCGCGACGACGGCGGGATCATTCGTCTCTTCACCGGCGAAGAAGCGCGTGTTTTCAAGCACTGCAATATCACCCGGTTGAAGCTTTGCCACCGACGCGACATCGCCTTCCCAATCGACGAAATGCACCGGACGCCCCAAAACGGCGCTGTAAGGCCCGACTAGCTGTCCCAACGAAAATTCGGCACTCGGACCCTTCGGACGCCCGAAATGCGCCAGGACGAGCACCACAGCGCCTTTATCGGCCAGTTCGGTGACTGTGGCCACTGTCGCGCGCAATCGAGTGTCATCGGTCACCACGCCGTCCGCCATCGGCACGTTCAGGTCTTCACGGACCAGCACCCTCTTGCCCGCGATGTCGCCCAGATCGTCGAGGGTCTTGAAACCCATTAGATCAGCTTCCCGATCGCTCCCGCGGTGTCGACCATGCGGTTCGAAAAGCCCCATTCATTGTCATACCAGCTGACCACGCGGACGAGCTTGCCGTCGATCACTGCGGTCTCGAGGCTGTCCACTGTCGACGACGACGCGTTATGATTAAGGTCAATCGAAACAAGCGGTTCGTCAGTATAGTCGAGAATACCAGCGAGTGGTCCCGTCTCCGATGCTGCCTTCAAAATCGCATTCACTTCATCCCGAGTCGTATCGCGCGACGGCGTGAAGGTCAGGTCAACAAGCGACACATTCGGCGTCGGTACACGCACCGCCGACCCATCAAGTTTGCCTTTCAGTTCGGGCAACACCTCGCCCACCGCGCGCGCAGCACCCGTCGTTGTCGGGATGATCGACATAGCCGCCGCGCGAGCCCGGCGCATGTCGGGATGAATCTGGTCGAGGATTTTCTGATCATTGGTGTAGGCATGGATCGTGGTCATCAATCCGCGTTCAATTCCAATCGCATCGTTGAGCACCTTAGCAACAGGTGCGAGGCAATTGGTGGTGCACGACGCATTCGACACGATGGTGTGTTCAGGCTTCAACTTGTCGTGGTTGACGCCGAACACCACAGTCAGGTCCACGCCTTTCGCCGGTGCCGAGACCAATACGCGCTTGGCGCCCGCATCAAGATGTTTCTGCGCTGAATCTCGGTCGGTAAAAAATCCAGTGCATTCAAGGGCAATGTCGACGTTATTCGCAGCATGAGGCAAGTTGGCAGGATCACGCTCGGCCGTTACATGGATACGTTTGCCGTCGATAATAATGTCGTTGCCATCGGCCGTCACCGTGCCGGGATAAGCGCCATGAACGCTGTCACGTTTAAACAGCATGGCGTTCGATTTCGCATCAGCCAGATCGTTGATCGCGACGAGTTCGAGCCCGCAATCGGGCCGCTCCAAAATCGCCCGCGCTACCAAGCGGCCGATACGCCCGAACCCATTGATCGCAACTTTAACAGCCATTTTCAGTCCTTCTGTAACTCTAGGAGAATCTGTGGGGTGATTGCATCGGCAGTGAGCCCGAAATGCGCATAAAGCGCATCAATCGGTCCTGACGCTCCGAACGTGTCGATACCGAACCGTAAGCCACCACCAACATAGCGTTCCCAGCCCATCGTCGTACCCGCTTCAATCGAAACGCGCAGCGGTCCGTGCGGCAGGACGTCGGCGCGATACGCCACGTCCTGCGCGTCGAAACGCTCCCAGCATGGCATCGATACAACATCGGCACCGATACCGTGCTCCTCAAGCCGGTTAGCGATTGAAACCGCGAGCGAAACTTCGGATCCTGTGGCGATCAAAATCACTCGACGCATGGCATTGGCAGCCCGCAAGCGATAGCCACCCTGCGCCGACCAATTTTTGTTAATGTCGGTACGCAATTGTGGCAAATTCTGCCGCGACAGCGCCAATATGGCGGGGCCATCGGCCTTTTCAATCGCCAGAGCCCAGCATTCGGCGGTCTCGATGGCATCACATGGCCGAAAGACATCGAGATTCGGAATCAGCCGCAGCGACATGATCTGCTCGACTGGCTGATGCGTGGGCCCATCCTCGCCCACACCAATCGAATCATGCGTCATCACATAGGCGACACGCGCATTTTGCAACGCCGACAGTCGGATCGCCGCCCGGCAATAGTCGGAAAAAATCAGGAACGTCCCGCCATAAGGAATAATCCCGCCGTGTAGCGCCATCCCGTTCATCGCAGCGGCCATGCCGAACTCGCGAATGCCATAATTAACGTAGCGACCGGCGTAATTATCGCGATCAAGCACTGTCGTTGACGGCGTCTTGGTAAAGTTGGACCCCGTAAGGTCTGCCGAACCACCGACCATTTCGGGTAATGCCGCTGTTGCCGCCGTCAACGCGATTTCGGACGCTTTGCGCGTGGCTATCTTCTGCGGTGCGGCAATCATCGCATCGAGATGGGGCTTAAGCCACCTGCTGCCGGGCTTTCCAGCAAAACGACGGGCAAACTCAGCAGCATGCGGCGAGGCTTGAAGGCGCGTATGCCATGCATTGTGCGTCGTTACGCCGCGCGATCCCGCCGCGCGCCATTCGCTTAAAATATCTTCCGGCACTTCAAATGGTGCATAGGGCCAGTCAATCGCCGCGCGCGTCGCCGCCACCTCGTCCTTGCCAAGCGGGCTGCCATGCGGTGCTTTGGTCCCCTGCTTGTTCGGTGCACCCTTGCCGATCAGGGTGCGGCACGCGATCAATGTTGGCTTTTCACTCTTCAATGCCGACTGAATAACGCGGTCTATATCGTTGAAATTATGACCATCGCATGCCTCGACGCTCCATCCACTAGCAACATAACGCGCCGGAATATCCTCGCTCGTCGACAATGTCGTCGCACCATCAATTGTTATCCGGTTATCGTCCCAGAACACGATCAATCGACTCAGCCTCAAATGCCCGGCCAGACCAATCGCCTCGTGGTTAATGCCCTCCATTAGACACCCATCTCCTGCGATGACCCAGGTCCGGTGATCAACCAGATCGTCACCGAACTCGGCATTTAAATGCCGCTCGGCAATTGCCATGCCCACTGCCATCGCCAGCCCTTGACCCAACGGACCGGTGGTGCACTCGACGCCGTCCAGCTCGAAATTCTCGGGATGCCCAGCGCAGGGGCTTCCCAACTGGCGGAAATTACGGATGTCTTCGATCGTCGGTGCCGAATAGCCGGTCAGATAAAGTGTCGAATACGCCAGCATCGAACCATGCCCGGCCGAAAGAACAAACCGATCTCTATCAGGCCATTTCGGCGCTTGCGGATCGAACTTAAGATATTTTGTGAATAACACAGTTGCCACATCGGCCATCCCCATCGGCATGCCGGGATGTCCCGAATTTGCTGCTTCTACGGCATCCATCGACAGCGCACGGATGGCATTGGCGAGACGGTCCGGCGAAACGGTCATGGAGAATCCTCAGGATCGTGATTCGCTTCACAAGCGACGGTGCGTTCCTTTGTCGCGAGGGCGCGCAGCCGTCAACGTACCATCGGCAGTTGATGCAGCGACCATGCGTGCTATTCAACCGCCATGACCAAAGACTCAACCGCGCAGGCGCTCGCCCGCATCGACCATGCTCTTGCCCGTATAGAGGCAGCAGCAAAGCGCAAACCAACTGCAACAGTCAACGAGTCGCGGTACCAAGCGTTACGGACGCGTACTCAGGCGGCACTGGAAAGCCTCGAAACCGTGATCGCACAAGCCGGGGGACGTCACTGATGGCCGATGTCGAATTGAGCGTTGGCGGGCGAAAATATAGCATTGCTTGTCGCGACGGAGGTGAAGATCATCTTCGCACCATTGCAGCGCACGTCGACCGGAAAGCCGCTGAAGCCCGCGCCGCGGTCGGGGACGTCAACGAAGCGCGCCAATTGTTGTTTGCCGCTTTGTTGCTTGCCGATGAAATCGCCGAAAATGCTGGCGGCAATACCCCTGCGCTGAAAGATCCGCACGTGGCAATTGCGTTGGCTCAGTTGGCCAATCGCATTGAGGCCGTTGCCGATACGCTCGAGAGTGCCTAAATAGGGGTCGGCGGGTACTGCCCGGTACGAGCTCGTTGAACATCCCTGAGGCGATTATTCTTCCTAGGGGACTGTCCCTGTTCAGGCCCTGGCCTGCGTATATGGTTCCCACCTGACGTTACTGGCGTCAGAGGATATTCGGAGCAAACGACCATGGTGGTCCCGCCAACAGCTTTGAATTCATTTCGCAGGGAATTGAGAAAACGACGGCAAGTCATTGCTATAGAGTGTAAAGATGCTTCTCTTCACGCAAGCTCGACTCTTGGCCGCTTGCTGACAAATACTAAATCCGTCGCATTGTACCGCCCGATGAATGGCGAGCCGGACCCCCTGCCTCTGTTAAACAATTTTGCAGCTGCGACGGCGCTTCCAGCTCTGTTCGTCAACAATCCCCTGATCACCTTTCGCCTTTGGTCGCGTGGCGATCCGCTGGTCACGTCACCTTGGGGTGGGCAACAGCCATGTCAGGAGGCCACGGCCATCATTCCCGACCTAATCTTCGTGCCGATGCTCGGCTTCGACGCTGCATTCAATCGAATCGGCCAAGGCGGCGGTCATTATGACCGTTATCTTGCGGCCCACCCGCGTGCGTGTCGCATCGGCATTGCATGGGAAGCTCAGCGCGTCGATAACACCGAACCTCGACCGTGGGACGTCCAAATGGACGCCATTCTCACCGAAACCGGATTTCACGTAAAGGATTTGACCCGATGCCAGCGCCCCTAGACTCGCCGAGCTGGCGCAAGCCGGTGGGAATGTTCCTGCTTCTGGGACTGATCGTTGTGTGGGCAATCATCATCCTGATCCTCACACCTGCGATCCTGACGCTGGCTTGGCCGCTGCAGGCCTTATTTTTCGCAATTTTCGGGACTGTCTGGATATTCCCGCTCAAGCCATTGTTGCGCTGGATGGAACTGGGCCCGCAAAAATAGTGCTATGGCGCGAGTGACGGGGCTCGAACCCGCGACCTCCGGCGTGACAGGCCGGCGCTCTAACCAACTGAGCTACACCCGCTTTATAAGCGTGAGGCGCGGCTGTTAAGCGACACCCCTATGGCTGTCAAGGCAGTGTCGACGTGCAATCGATATCCTTAAACTCTGACCGATTTGACGTCAAAATGGCGGATTTCTCGCGTTCCTGTTTAACCATTGCCGTGGTTTCCGCAACCGATTGCAGAACGACTCTTCGCTCTGAGAGGCGGTCGTGCTCTGACGTCAATTCGACGCCGCCGCGTTAACGAATTCTTGGTTACTTGGCGCGCATAAAGCGTCTCACGAACATGATTTTCGGTTGGGGACTAGAATGATTACGGGGGCTGATTGGTCGATTCTAAACGTGCGGCTGGTGCGCATCGCGCCGCTCGTCGTCGCGTCGGCGACCATATTTTTTGCTGATCCCGCCTATGCCGTTGGGACGGCGGCCGGTACGACGATCAGCAACACCGCAACCGCGACTTATACGGATGGGGGCGGTGCTACGGTGAGTGTGCCCTCGAATCGTGTCGACGTGCGCGTAGACGAACTCCTCAACGTAACAGTCGCGACTGCCGATCCCGGCGATATCGCAACACTGCCCGGGGCAACCAACCAAGTATTGAGCTTCACCGTGACCAACACGGGCAACGGCTCCGAAGCTTTCCGCCTAGCAGCAATCAACGCGATCGGCGGCGATGCTTTTGATCCGACAACAACGTCGCTCGTCATCGACAATGGCAATGGCGTTTACGACCCCGGTGTCGACGTTGTGTACGTCTCTGGATCAAATGATCCCGTGCTCGCGCCCGATACCTCGGTTAAAATCTTCGTGCTTTCGACGATACCGGCAAGCGCAACCGACGGACAGCGTGGCCAGACTGACCTGACCGCAACCGCAGTAACTGGCAGTGGCGCGCCAGGCACGAGCTTTGCAGGACAAGGCCAAGGCGGCGGCGATGCCGTTGTTGGCACTACAAGCGCCGTTGGTCGTGATGACGGCTTTTACGTCGTTAGAGCTGCCACTGTGACTTTCATTAAAAGTGCAGCAGTGCTCGATCCATTCGGCGGGACCAAGTCGGTGCCCGGTTCGGTGATCACCTACACCCTTGTTGCAACGGTGGCAGGCGCGGGCTCGCTTGCGAATCTCGCTGCGGGCGATCCGATTCCCGCAAGTACAACTTATGTGCCCGGTACGATCACCTCTCAAACAGTAGCATTGTCCGACGCGACTGACGCCGACGCCGGCGAATTTGCCGGAAATCGCGTCACTGTCCGCTTCGGCACTGTTTCCGGCGGCCAGTCACGCACGGTCACGTTCAAAGTCACAATTAACTGATCATGATGGAAAGGAATCCCCCCATGAAACTCCTTCTCGCTCTGTTTGCGCTCCTGACGCCGCTGACGGCACAGGCTGCAAACGAAGTCGCGCTGACCAGCAGCGTATTTTTAGAAAAATCCACGCCGCAAGCCGATGGCAAGACTCGTTTGGTTCTTGAGGAACCAAAGGTCGTTGTTCCCGGCGACCGGCTGATTTTCGTACTTAATTACAAAAATATGGGCGGCAAGCCAGCAACCGATTTCGTCGTCACCAATCCGATGCCAGGCGCGGTTGCCTATCAAGGCACACCCGATGCTGGCGCGATTGTTTCGGTCGACGGCGGCAAAAGCTGGGGTCCGATGGCGTCACTCAAGGTCCGCAAAGCCGATGGCAGTGTCCGCGCTGCTTATCCCGAAGATGTCACGCATGTCCGGTGGGCCATGAAATCGCCAATTCCGGTGGGCGCAGCAGGCAAACTCAGTTTCCGCGGCATCGTAAGATAGCTGCAAACCCGTCTTCGGTGCCGACGGGATGGGAAAGGCGCTGAGAGTATTAGTAGAGAGAGACCAAGTCGATGATCAGGACCATGAAGCTGCTGGCGGGGGCCAGTTGCATCGCATTTACCGCCCTTGGCGCAACGTCTGCTTTGGCGGCAGGCACGGTCGCGGGCAGCACGATTTCAAACACCGCGACGGTGACCTATTCGGTCGGTGGCGTCGGACAGCCGACGGTTGCGAACGTGCCAACAGTCTTCACGGTCGACCGCAAGGTCGTATTCCGTGTCGACGAATTTGCACCGATCGCGACCACTCAGGTTGCGCCAGGCCAAAGCGCAGCTGTCACGACGTTTACGATCAGCAATACATCGAACGCGATCATGGACTTTGGCCTTGCGCTGACTCAGCAAGTCGGCGGTGCCGGCGCGCACGCGAACACCGATAATTTCGATGTAACCGCCCCGGTGATCTATGCCGACACCAACGGCAACAATACGTATGAGCCGTTGATCGACACGACCGTAATCACGTTCCTCGACGAAGTCCTCGAAGATACGTCGCGTACGGTATTTGTCGTTGCCAACATCCCGGCGGGCCGCGCCACTGGCGATGTCGCGGCTGTCACACTGACGGGCCAAGCGCGCATCGGCGGTGCTGCGGGTCAGGGCGCGATTGCCACGGCAACAGCCGGTCCGAACACTGCGGGCGTTGATACCGTGCTGGCCGACACCGCCTATGACGCTCTCAATACCGCGTCGGACGGCTTCGGCGTTGCAAAGGACGACTATACCGTCTCGACCGCAACCTTGGCTGTCGCAAAGACGATCCGCGTGATCGAAGACCCGATCAATACCATCGCCAGCGGCAATGCCGCCAATGCAAAGATGATCCCGGGCGCAACGATCGAATATTGCGTAATCGTCTCAAATTCGGGTGCCGCACCAACGACCGCCGTTTCGATTAGCGATCCCGTACCTGCCACGCTCAGCATTGATGCTACTAGCCTGCGGATCAACGGCACGGCAACCGCAGGCGTCTGCAATGCCAACGGCGTCGGCGGCGGTTCAGTCGCGGGACAAACCGTGTCTTCGGGTGCGCTCAACAACATTACGACGGGCAACAACGTCACGATGTATTTCCGCGCAACCATTCTGTGATGCGTCATACGCCTAAAATCGGGGGATTCTTGGGCGTGTGTCTGCTCGCGGCGTTCCTGTCCTTTGCGGGACAGGGGCGCCGTTTGGCGACGATCTGATCAGATATGGCGGCTGTGGCTCCACGGCACGGTCGCCCCTCACACCCTTTTTTTATGCGCAACGGCATTAACCATCTCAAAGCGATCATCGCCACATTCGCTGCCCTGATCACAGTCGCGGCATCGTCGGTTCTTGCCCAGACCATCAGCAACACCGCCACGATCCAGTGGCAAGTCGGACCGACAACGCTGACCCAAGCATCAAACCGCGTCGATCTGGCCGTCGAACGGCCCTCTTCAACGCTTTCGCTGTCAACATTTCAGTTCTCGGGCGATCCCGGGGCGATCTTGCTGCCCGTGCCGACGACGATGTGCCGTGGATCGGGCGGGGATATCCCTGTCATTCTCGAAGGTGCCTTCGCCAACACACCGCGCAGCCCCGCGCGCGTCGAACAAACCACACGCATTCGCGCTGGTGAGCCGCTGATAATCGGTATCACGTCTGCGTCGGACAATGTCCGTGCCGATATTGTCGATTCAATGATGGTGACGCTCACCACGCCCGCGGGCGATGTCGAAACGCTGCTATTGCAGGAAACGGGTACCAACACGGGTATGTTCGTCGGTGTTGTGAGAACCGCTGCGGTTCCCCCTGAACCTGTGAAGGGCGATTGCCAGCTCTCGCTGCATCCTGGTGATACGCTGACGCTTACTTCGACGCGCGCCTTGGACGGCTCAGCAATCGCTACCTCACCCATCGAAGTTCTCGTTGACCCGTTCGGCATCGTTTTCGACAGCGGCGACGGCAAACCTGTTCCCGGTGTCCGCGTAACCCTGATCGACGACGCCACGGGACAGCCTGCTATCGTGTTCGGCGATGACGCGGTCTCGCGCTTTCCGTCAACAATCGTAACCGGATCGACCGTTACGGACGCGAGTGGCACGACCTATCCCTTTCCGCCCGGCGACTATCGTTTCCCCTTTGTCCGGCCCGGGCGATACCGCGTTGTGGTCGAACCGCCCGCGCCATACACGGCACCATCGCTGTCGACGCCGGCTGAACTGGCCGGATTGTTGCGTCCCGATGGCGTGCCCTACACCTTGATCGCAGGCTCCTATGGTCAGCCCTTCCTGATCCTCGATCCCGCACCCGTGCGTGTTGACATCCCCATCGATAAGCCGGGCGCCGCGCTTCAAATCCGCAAAACCGCATCTGCCGCCGTGGCGGTACCCGGCGAAGCTGTGCAGTATCGCATCATCGTTACCAACGGCGATCCCCTACGCGCAACTGGCGCAGTGACAGTAAGCGACCGTTTGCCCGATACGATGCGCCTAAAGCCAAATTCGGTTCGTTATAATGGATCAATACAGCCCTATACGGTTAGCAATAGCGGACTAGACCTTACTATCGCTGTCTCTGCACTTGCTGCCAATGCATCGGGTACACTGACCTATCTCCTTGAAGTGCGTCCCGACGCCAAAGCCGGTCAAACGATGAACCGGGCTCAGGCGCGCGACAGCCGTGGCACAGTAAGTGCGGTGGCCGACGCTATGGTCCGCATCGCTCGCGATACGTTGACCGACCGGATGACGATCATTGGGCGGATCACGGATGGTGGCTGCGCGGTTGATCCCGACAAAGCCAACGGCATTGGCGGCGTGCGAGTCATGCTTGAAGACGGCAGCTATGCCGTCACTGACCCCGACGGTCGCTACCATTTTGAAGGTGTCCTTCCCGGCACACATGTTGTCCAATTCGATCCCTCGACACTCGGACCCAGCCTCATTCCCGCTCATTGCGCGCTCAACGCCCGCAGCGGCGGAAACCCCATCTCGCGCTTCGTCGAAGGACAAGGCGGCGCTCTTCTCCGCGTCGATTTCCGTGCGCAATCGGGCACCAACGCCGCCATCGCATCGGCCAAAGCGCCCGTCCGCGCCAAGCCTGTTGGCGAAGCCATCGCAGCAGGGGCCGAGCGCGACTGGTTCGCCGGGCAAACCCCGGGCGTGGAATGGCTCTTTCCCGAGGCTGCTCATAATCCACGCACCAAAGCCGTCCGCGTCGCGATCAAGCATCGCCCTGACCAGACTGTTACGCTCTTTTCAGGCGGCAAACCTGTCAGTGCACTCGCGCTCGACGGCACGCGCAAAAATGGGGACGGCTCGATTGCAGTCACTGTCTGGCGCGCACTCGACCTGAACGATCGCGCCACCATTTTTACGGCCGAAGTTCGCGATGCCAATGGCGTCATCGTCGAACGCCTAGATCGAACGGTGCATTATGCCTCAAGCCCAATGAACGCCGTTCTCGTCCGCGAAAAATCGGTCCTCATCGCAGACGGCGTCACGCGACCCGTCATCGCGCTTCGGCTGACTGACCGTGATGGCAAACCCGTTCATCACGGCCTCATCGGCGATTTCGCGGTGCCCGCGCCATACTACCCGGCTGTTGAAGCGGATGCACAGGCCGCGCGGCAGCTTGCCGGTCTTGAGCGAGCGCGCCCCGTCTGGCGCGTCGAGGGTGAAGACGGCATTGCCTATATCGAACTCGAACCGACCACGGCATCAGGCGGCGTTACCATCGCGCTCCCGTTTCGTGACGGGCAGGTCCAGCGCACGCAACGCATTGATACCTGGCTGGAGCCGGGCAACCGCCCGTGGACGGTCGTTGGCTTCGCCGCCGGCACTGTAGGTTTCAACACGCTCAAAGGCCGGCTCGAAGGACTTGGGGCCAATGGTGAGCATTGGCTCACCGACGGTCGCGTGGCGCTTTATGCTAAGGGCCGCGTCAAGGGCAAATGGCTGCTGACGATGGCCTATGACAGCGACAAGAACGCCGACGAAAGCCGTTTCGGCGGCGTCATCGATCCGCAAAGCTATTACACGATTTACGCCGACCGCAGCGAGCGCCGCTACGACGCCGCCTCGGTCCGCAAGCTCTATGTCCGGCTCGAGCGCCCGCAGTTCTATGCGCTGTTCGGTGATTTCGAAACCGGCATGGTCGAACCGCAACTGACCCGCTACGTCCGCAGCTTCAACGGGGTGAAGGCGCAATACCGCAGCGAACATGTCGCCGCGACGGCATTCGCTGCCGACACCCCCTATCGCCATCGCCGCGAGGAAATTCAGGGCAATGGCCTCAGCGGACCCTATCAGCTCGGCGCGCGCGATATCCTTCCGAACAGCGAGCGGATCACCATTGAAGTTCGTGACCGGTTGCGTTCGGACCGGATCGTCGACACCAAAACGCTGACCCGCCATATCGATTATGACATTGATTATGTCGCGGGCACATTACGCTTTCGCGATCCGGTGCTCAGCCGCTCCTCGTTGCTCGATCCCCAAGTCATCATTGCCGATTATGAAGTCGATGGCGTCGCCCAACGCGTGACGAACGCCGGTGGCCGCGCAACATGGACCAATACCGCGAATACATTGACCGTTGGCAGCAGCGTGATCCACGACGAGACCGACGCCGCGAAAACCAACGTTGGCGGCGTCGATGTCAAATACACGCCCAACGCGCAGACCGAAATCCGCGCCGAATTCGCCCGGAGCGATACCACTGCCCGTGCTGGTGCAACCACACCCTCTGCGGGTGCGGCCAATGCTTGGCTGATCGAAGCCGAGCATCACGGTCCCAAATATGACATTTTCGCCTATGCCCGCGAACAGCAAGGCGGCTTTGGCGTGGGTCAGATCAACGCGTCCGAAACCGGCACACGCAAGTTCGGCTTTGACGGTCGGCTGCGGCTCGGCGAGCAACTATCGATCATCGGCAGTGCGTGGCAGGAAGAATATCTCGGCAGCATTGCGCGTCGCCAAGCCGGGCAAGCGCGCGTCGAATATCGCACCAAAGGGATTGATCTACGTGCGGGCGTCACCATCGCCCATGATCGCCTCGCTGATGGCCGCGAAGCCAAGTCGACGATTGCTCAGCTCGGGGCGACTAAGCGCTTCTTCGGCAATCGCCTCGAACTTGATGCGCAAACCGAATTTGCCCTCAGCGGTAACGACGAAAGCATCGATGTCCCTGCGCGCCACCGCGCGACCGCACGCTTTGCCCTGACACGCGACGTTGCCATTATTGGCGCCTATGAAATCGCCAAGGGTGACAACATTGACGCACGAACAGCGCGCATCGGCTTCGATCTCAAACCGTGGACCGGCGCGCGCTTTGTATCGAGTCTAAACCAGCAAAGCATTGCCGAATATGGCCCGCGCAGCTTCGCCGCCTATGGCTTGTCGCAATCGTTGCCACTCGGCAAGCGCTGGGCAATCGACTTTACGCTCGACGGCAACAAGACGCTTGGCGGTATCGACAGCACACGCGTGCTCAACGCTAACCAGCCGGTCGCTTCAGGCGGCTTCCTTGGCAACAACGGGACGCTGACCGAAGATTTCACAGCCATCACGGCGGGCGCGACCTATCGCGGTGATCGCTGGAGTGCCGCAAGCCGCGCCGAGTTCCGCGCCGGTGACCGTACAGACCGCTATGGACTTACAGTGTCGGCCTTGCGCACATTGGGCGAAGGCCGGGCGCTCGGCGGCCAGTTCAGCTGGTTTCGCGCGGAAGATAAAGCAGGGCCAAAAACCCAAGCCACCGCGCTCGGACTCAGCTGGGCAAACCGCCCCGATGACAGCCGGTGGTCATGGCTCGAAAAGCTCGAACTGCGTAGCGACAGCGTCAGCGGCGTTACAGCAGGACTCCCCGGCCCCATCGGCGGTGCGCCCTCGCTCGTCACCGGAAGCGCAAGCTCGAAACGCATTATCAACAGCCTCAGCGTCAATTGGTCCCCTGTAACCAAATCGGAAGGTCGCTACCTCGGCCGCAGCGAAGTTTCGTTGTTCTGGGGCACTCGCTATGTGTCCGAAAGGATTGAACAAGACGAGCTTAAGGGTTGGTCCAACGTCGTCGGTGCCGACATCCGCTTCGACCTGTCCGAAACCATTGACGTTGGCCTTTCGGGCACATTGCGCGAAAGCAATGGCGGCAAAGCGATCAGCTATTCGGGTGGGCCATCAATCAGCCTTTCCCCTTTTGAAAACAGCTACATCACTGTTGGCTACAATGTCATCGGCTTCGACGACCGCGATTATAGCGACGCGCGCTACACGCGCAATGGACCCTATGTTACGCTAAAGCTGAAGTTCGACCAGGACAGCCTGAGCGGCCTCGGCCTCGGTCGGCGCTAAATGCCGGTCAGAGTCCAGCTGAAGCGATAAGTACCAGGCATAACTTGATGCAGCGGCAATACATCGGGGCCGCATGCGCCCGTGCCCAGCCCGCGCATTGCAGCATCGATATGCACTTCGATATTATCGTGACGAACCAAATCGGCGAGCGTCGTTGCGCGCGTCAGGTCAGCATCATGATGATGCCGCGCCGAAATACTTGCCATTTTCGGCAGCAAAATCGCTAGTCCATGACCGGTTTCATCGGTCAGCGAGAAGGTTCGCGTGTTGTGATGCGCGCCATGTTCCTGCGGAAAGGCAAAGGCATGATATTGATCATCAACCATCGATTGCCAGCGACCTACGGTCTGGGCTTTGTAGCGATCTGAATAGCTTTCATCGGGCCCAAGCCCAAACCAGCGTAAAGTTTCGAATCGTTCGGGCACTTCAAATCGCACCCCGACACGGGGAATATCAGACCACGCCTCCGGCACGATGATTTCCTCGTCGATCCGGGCGGTCCCATCAGCCAACGTCCAGCGTGAGCGGTGCGTCGCTTTGGGGCCATCCGCCGCCCACCATTCGCGTTCGATCAGCAAAGTATCGCCGTCGATGTGAACACACGGCCGACCCATCACCAGTTGGTCGAGACCAAGGACGCGCCATTGCTTCAACCGGCTTGGCATAACCAAGTCTTCGAGCGTCTGGATGCCGTCATTATCAGTCGGTGCGCGCCAAAAGCAGGCCGTGATATCGCCCCTAATCAAGGCTTTGCCACCGAAAGCAACGCTGGCGATCAGCCCTTGATCGTCAAGCGTGACCGACAACCCGCCTGAATTAAATTGCTGGTCCACCACAACTGCCCTCTGCGAAAAGGGCGGGAAGGCAGCAGACTCGTCAACCGAACGCCGTTCACCCAGCGCGACTTGATCCCAGGCGACAACATGCCCCGCTTCAGCCCAATCGGTGTCATCCTTGAGTGACCAAGCGACCGTCAAATGATGTTCGGCATCGTCACTGATCTGAACGGTCAAAGGCATCGACACGTCTTTCGATCCGCTGGGGGCCAAACAGCAATAAAGCTTGCCTTGTTGGATCGTTTTTCCATCCTTCTGGACTGACCACGCCACTTCGAGATCGTCGGTCGATGTAAAGACCCGACGGTTCACAAATCTTACGCGGTTGCCGTCGAGCCAGTCAGTTGTCACAGGCCGCGCGGCCCACATATATTCGCGCAACCCCGGATGCGGCGCACCATCAGGGCCACCCAGCCCGTCGCAACAGAAATTGCCGTCATGCCGCGCTTGGCCGAAGTGTCCGCCGTACGCCCAATAAAACTGCCCCTTATCGTCGGTCCGGGCAAGCCCGTGATCCCGCCATTCCCAAACGAAACCACCGCCCAGTGCGGGCTCTGCAAAAAAGGCGTCAACATAGTCACTGATCGAGCCATTGCTGTTGCCCATAGCATGCGAATATTCGCACATGATCAACGGGCGGTCATCAAGCTGTGTCGCTTCTGCCCAGCGCGCCCAGTTCACGATGAAATCAATTGGCGGATACATCGGACAAACCAGATCGGTTGCTGTACGTTCCGAACGACTTGGCGGCTGTTGCGCCGCTGCACTGGGATCCCCCCAGAATGTCGTGAAGCGGCCCGCGACCGCCCCTTCGTAATGCACAAAGCGTGTCGGATCGAGACGACGGGCAAGGGCAGCGGCGGCGTCATGTGACGGGCCATGACCAGCTTCGTTGCCCAGCGACCAGCCGATGACGCAAGGGTGGTTGCGGTCGCGCAGAATCATCCGGTGAACACGATCAATGATGGCGCTCTGGTAACGCGCATCGTTCGCCACCGCCTTCCACCGCGCATGGCATTCTACATTCGCTTCATCGATGACATAGAGGCCGAGTTCGTCGGCAAGATCAAGCAAGCGGTGGTCATTGGGATAATGCGCCGTGCGCACCGCGTTGATGTTATGCTGTTTCATCGCCACCAAATCTGCGCGCATATCGGCAAGGCTGGGCGTCTTGCCGTTTATAGGGTGATGATCATGACGATTGACACCGAGAATGATGATCGGCTTGCCATTGACCAACAAGCGCCGGTCGCGCACTTCTACGCGGCGAAAACCTATCCAGCTTTCGTGCGCCTCGACCCCGTTACCCTGCGCGTCGATCAATTCGGTGATCAATCGATAGCGATTTGGGGCTTCGGCCGACCAAGGCATCATGTCGGCCACATGGCACGAGAATTCAGCCTCGTGCCCCGGATAAGTATAGGATGATGCCAACTGATGCATCAATGCGGCATTATGCGGGAATTGCTGCACCGCCGCGACACCAAGCCTTGCCACACCGTCAAGCCGCGCGCGGACAGTGTACCCGACCGAATGACCCTTAATCTGCGCCCGCAGATTAAGCGCGCCGACGCCGGTCTCCGCATCATAATCAGCGATAATGATAATGTCGTCGATCCGCGTCTTCGCCCGCGCTTCGATATAGACTGACCGGTGAAGCCCGCCATGCCGCCAGTGGTCCTGATCTTCAATCCATGTCGCGTCGGACCATTTGATGACCATGACCGCAAGTTGATTATCGCCCAAGCGCAAATGCGATGTTAAATCAAATTCAGAGGGCAGCCGGCTGTCCTTGCCCATTCCGACAAAGCGACCATTGCACCACACCAGCGCAATAGTTTCAAAGCCGCCGATGTGCACGACAATGTCACGCCCTGCCCATGCGGGGTCCACGCTGAAACTGGTCCGGTAAAGTCCCGTAGGATTCTGGTCGGGCACGCCGCCCGGTTCATGCGGATCAGCAAACGGCATCTGGAAATTGCAATAAATTGGTGGATCACCGACATCCTGCATCGTCCAGACACCAGGGACGATAATACTGAGCCAACCTGCCGCAATGGCCCCATCATCCCAGCCTTCGGGCGCAGCGTTTGGCGATTCGACAAGCCTGAAGCGCCATTCGCCATCGAGCGAGATGCGCCAATTGTCGCCCTGATCATTCAATGGAATTAATGGCGCCCGCGCTGGCAATCGGCCAAGCCCAGTCAGTTCAGGCTGAAACAGCATTTCAAGCGGAATCGGCAACGTCATGATCCGGCGACATCGACGCGCATCACGGAATAACCTTCCCGGGATTCATAATCCCCTGCGGATCGAGCGCGGCCTTGATACTTGCCATCAGGCGCTTTTCAACGTCTGATCGGTGGGCGTGTGCTTCGTCCCGTCGCAGCACGCCAAGGCCATGCTCGGCGGAAATTGTGCCATGATGCGCCCGTACCAGATCATGAACGATCCGGTTAAGGCCATCCTGCTGCGCCACGAAAGACGCCTGATCCGCACCTCTGGCAGACGAGAAATTAAAGTGAAGGTTGCCATCACCAAGATGCCCGAAAATGACTGGTCGAAAATAGGGATAAACTGCCGCAACCGCAGCAAGTCCTTCATCGATAAAAGCAGCGATACTAGAGATTGGCACAGCGATATCATGCTTGATCGCTTTTCCATCGGCGCCCTGCGCTGCCGAAATACACTCGCGCAATTGCCAAAGCGCGCGGGACTGGGCAAGCGAATCAGCAATGACACCATCCTGAACAGTCCCTGCATCCAGCGCGGTCGCGAGACTTTCTTCGAGCGCTGTACGTGCGCTCTCTTCGCTCTTCAGATCAGTAAATTCGATCAGCGCATACCACGGGCTTCGCGACGACAGTGGCGCTCGGGTATCGGGCATATGCGCAAGGACCAGCCCGAGGCAAATGTCCGAGAGCAGCTCAAACGCCGTCAGCGTCGTATCGCGTTCGTCGCGCAGTTGATTGAACAAAATGATCGCATCGGAACAGGATCGGACCGCAACAAACGCCGTCAACCGCGCCGCCGGTTTGGGAAAGAGCTTTAGAACAGCGCCGGTAATCACCCCGAGCGTCCCCTCTGAAGCGATGAACAGATCGCGCAAATCATAGCCGGAATTATCCTTGCGCAACCCTTTCAGCCCGTCCCAGATTTCCCCCACTGCCGTTATGACTTCAAGACCAAGACACAGATCCCGGGCACTGCCATAGCGCAGGACTGCCGTCCCGCCCGCGTTGGTCGCCAAATTGCCACCGATCGTGCACGATCCTTCGGCGCCGAGGCTTAAAGGGAAAAAGCGATTGGCAGCCGCGGCGGCCTCTTGCACGGTCTGAAGGATGCATCCCGCATCGACCGTAATCGTGTTGTTGACGGTATCTAAGCTGCGGATGCGATTAAGCCGCGTTAGAGACAGGACAATGTTGCGACCTGTGTCGCGCGGCACCGATCCGCCTGACTGTCCGGTATTGCCGCCTTGGGGCACTACGGCGACGTCATTAGTGGCGCACCAGCGGACAACCTCTGCGACATCCTCGACGCAATTCGGCATGGCAACTGCAAGCGCGGTTCCACGCCATGTCTTGCGCCAATCAACAACGAACGGCTCGATATCGAGAGTCTCAGTCAGTAAAGTCCCGCTAAAGACTTCGCGCAAACCAGCGATGCTCATACCCTTGGATCAGCCGCCCCAGTTTTCGGATTGGGGCCATATGCATTATCTGTCGGCGTTCCCGGCTGCACAAGCAGCACCAGCAATATGATCGTGCCGATCAGCAGCGCAAGTGCCGCAACCACGCTCTGTGAACCCGAATCCACGCTAACGAGCCATCCAAGATAGGGTAGCCCGAACAAGAGCATCCACCACCCTGAACGACCAATGTCATGCAGCCTCCGAATTCCGACTGTCGCGGCGGGAGCGAGTAGGATAAGCGTGACGGCCAGCGTGATTGACCCCATGCCCCCTGCGATCAGCGGCTGCGACGTAACGGCATCAATATAACTCGTGACCACCTGCAGAATAAGCGCTGCTAGCCAAAACAGCCAAAATTCCATGCGACGCGAGCGTCCGCTGAAATCGGTGAGACGCTGGAACGGCATTAAAATCCACTGCATTTACCCGTCCCTCATAATCAATTGCGCGGCGCTTGCCGCCGGTAACTCAAGGCCTCGGCGACATGGATACGGTTGACGCCCTCGCTTTCGCCCAGATCGGCAATCGTCCGCGCCACCCGCAAGATACGTGTATAGCCGCGCGCCGACAAGCGCATTGCTTCGGCCGCTTGGGCAAGCAATCGACGGCCCGGCTCATCGGGCGTCGCGTGTTCCTCAAGCAATTTGCCGTCGACTTCGGCATTGGTGCGCGGTCCATCTGCACCGTAACGCGCACGTTGCAGGTCGCGGGCTGCCGCAACTCGGGCACGAACCTCTGCGCTACCCTCTGCTGGCGGGGGTAAAACGAGGTCAGCGGCACTGACCGCAGCGACATCGACATGAAGGTCAATGCGGTCAAGCATCGGACCTGATACTTTCGCCTGATAATCGGCAGCGCACTTCGGGGCACGCGAGCAAGCCAGCGAGGCATCGCCTAAATGCCCGCAACGACAGGGATTCATCGCTGCAATTAACTGGACCCTCGCCGGAAACGTCACATGCGCATTGGCGCGCGCGACGCTGACTGTCCCGGTTTCGAGCGGCTGACGCAACGAATCGAGCACCGCGCGCTGGAACTCCGGTAATTCGTCGAGGAAAAGGACACCAAGATGCGCGAGACTGACTTCGCCGGGTTTCACCTTCAGCCCGCCACCGGTCAGCGCGGCCATCGACGCGCTATGATGCGGTGCCCGAAACGGCCGCGTCCGCACCAACCGCCCGTTGTTGAGTGCCCCCGCGACGCTGGCGACCATCGATACTTCGAGCGCTTCGGCTGCGGTCAAATCGGGCAGTATCCCCGGCAAGCATGACGCCAATAGGGATTTCCCTGCGCCCGGCGGCCCGACCATAAGCAAGTTATGTCCACCCGCCGCGGCAATCTCGAGTGCTCGCTTGGCTGTTTCCTGACCCTTTACTTGCCGCAAGTCTGGCCCATGTTCACGTTCATCGGCAACGCCTGCGTCGGGCGGCGGCAGCAGCGCTTGCCCCTTGAAATGATTGAGCAGGCTCAGCAAGTCCGGCGCACCAATGACTTCGACCTGTCCCGCCCATGCGGCTTCAGAGCCCTGAACGGCAGGGCACACTAGCCCACTGCCGATTTCGGATGCGTGAAGTGCGGCAAGTAAAACTCCCGGCGACGCTGCGACTCGTCCGTCGAGCCCTAATTCACCAACCACAACATAACTCGAAAGCGTTTCTGCATCGACGATCCCCATTGCGCCCAGCAATGCGAGCGCAATTGGCAAGTCGTAATGCGATCCTTCTTTCGGCAGATCAGCGGGCGACAGGTTTACCGTAATCCGTTTTGGTGGCAGCGACAGTCCTAGCGAGGCAATCGCCCCGCGTACCCGCTCGCGACTTTCGGCGACCGCTTTATCACCGAGGCCCACGACATTGAAATTGGGAACCCCCGCGATCAGCGAGCACTGCACTTCGACGGCGCGCGCTTCGAGGCCGAGATACGCCACTGTCGGCACTGTTGCGACCATCTGATCTTACGCCCCCGATTCAATTATTGATCTACCGTCATATTGGCAGCCTTGCCAAGCGGCCCGTTGCTAACCACATGTCCTGTATGAAGTTAGGCAGTCGCTGGCGGATGTATGAACGCAAACCGGCTGTACGGGCGGCGCTGTTTGCGTTTGGCGTTTTTCTGATGATTATCTCGCCGATCATCGGTGCGCTACCAGGGCCGGGCTTTATAATTGTGTTTCCGCTCGGCCTTGGCCTCACCCTCAAATATTCGCGCTGGGCAAAGCGGCGCTACGTGCATTTCAAGCGGCGCTGGCCCAAACACGGGCATTGGGCCGATTGGGGCCTGCGGCGGGGCAGCGCGAAACGCCGCGCCGAACTCAAACAGAACAAGAATTGACTTTCCCGAGCGCCTTGCATAGTGGCCGCTGCAGCGGTCGTTCCTCGCGGGACGGCCTTTTCTTTTCAAAGTTTTGAATCAGGGCATGAGCGATGAAGCGCACCTTTCAGCCGAGCAACCTCGTCCGCGCACGGCGTCACGGATTCCGTCACCGGATGTCGACCGTGGGCGGTCGCGCAGTGATTCACGCCCGCCGCGCGCGCGGACGCAAGAAGCTGTCGGCCTAACCATCATATCCGCCCGCCGGGACTTTCTGGCGGCCAATTCTGCCAAACGCGCGCCGATGCCGGGATTCGTCCTGCTGATTCGTGACCGTGCGGATGGCAATCCCGCCAAGCGGGTCGGTTTCACCGTTACAAAGAAAATCGGCAACGCCGTTGTCCGCAACCGGATGAAGCGTCGGTTCCGTGAACTCGCGCGCGATGTGGTTGCAACGCAGGGTGCATCTGGCAGCGACCACATCCTGATCGGGCGTGCAGGCGGCATTGAACGCGATTTTGGTACTTTACGGGCGGACTTGGTAAAGGCAGTCGGGAAGTTGGTGCGATGATCCAACAAATACCGTTCGCCCTGAGCTTGTCGAAGGGTTGTCCTTCTTTAGAGCCTCTGTTCAAGAACAAGGACGGGACTTCGGCAGGCTCAGCCCGAACGGGATTTATGGGGCGATTTCTCATCGCCATCGCCCGCGGTTGGCAACTCGGCCCGTCGCGCATTTTGCCGCCGGCGTGTCGTTATTTGCCGACTTGTTCTGCCTATGCCATCGAAGCGATCAGCAAGCATGGCGCGGCGCGCGGCGGCTGGCTCGCCTTTCGTAGGATCGCCAAATGCCACCCGTGGGGCGGGCATGGCTATGATCCGGTACCGTGATTTTGGGGAAGTAACTGACCGTGGATAATCAGCGTAACATGATCCTGGCCGTCGTGCTTTCGGCGCTTGTCCTGTTCGGCTGGAGCGCAGTTTCCGAGCGCTTCTTCCCGACGCCAAAGCCAGCCGTGACGCAACCCGTCAGTGGCAATGCCTCTGTCGTATCGGGCGGCAATGCCCCGGCCCCGACGACAGTCACGACAGTCACGACAGTTCAGGATCGCGCCAAACTCATCGCGTCAACGCCGCGCGTTGCGATCCGCACGCCCAGGCTTGTCGGCTCGATCAACCTGACTGGCGCGCGCATTGATGATCTCGTGCTTACCGCGCACCGCGAAACGATTGAGAAAGATTCACCGCCGATCCGGCTGCTTTCGCCGGGCGGCACGGCAAATGCTTATTATGCGGGCTTCGGTTGGTCGGGCGATGGGCTTGCCGTTCCGGGTCCCGCCACTGTCTGGCAAGCCGACGGCGGCGCGCTCACCTCAACGACACCAGTAACGCTGCGCTGGACAAACCCGACGGGTCAGACCTTCGCCATCAAACTGTCGGTCGATGCGAATTATATGTTTACCGCCGAACAGACTGTCGGAAACGCGGGAGCAGCCCCCGTTGTCGCGCGCACTTATGCCTATGTCAGCCGCGACGGTAAGTCGAAAGATCCTGATACGTGGACCGCGCATGTCGGCCCCATCGGCGCGTTTAACGGCACCGTCGATTACAGCGTCAACTACGGCGACCTCGACACCGCAGGCGCGGGCGGCACCCGCTTCCAATCCAAAGGCGGCTGGATGGGCTTTGGCGATCATTTCTGGTTGACCGCACTTGTCCCGCCACAGGCATCCAGTGTCGATACCGGATTTCGCGCGGGTGGCAAAACCTATCAGGCCGATTTCGCACTCTCACCCGCAACCATCGCTCCCGGCCAACAGAAAGTCGTTACCTCCCATTTTTTTGCGGGCGCGAAAGAAACAAATATCCTCGATAAATATGAGGATAATCTTGGCATTACTCACTTTGGCAAGGCTATCGACTGGGGCTGGTTCGAAATCGTCGAAAAGCCGATTTTCAAATATCTTGATTGGCTGTTCCGCATTACGGGTAACTTTGGCCTTGCGATCATCCTGCTGACGGTAACGGTGCGTGGCTTGATGTTCCCCATTGCGCAAAAGCAGTTTGCCTCGATGGCGGCGATGCGCGTCGTTCAGCCCAAGATGAAAGCCATTCAGGAGCGTTATAAAGATGACAAGCCGCGCCAGCAGCAAGAAGTGATGGCGCTCTATAAGTCCGAAAAGATTAATCCGCTCGCAGGCTGCGCGCCAATCCTGCTACAGATTCCAATTTTCTACGCGCTCTACAAAGTGCTCATGCTGACCATCGAAATGCGTCATCAGCCGTTCGTCGGCTGGATCAAGGATCTGTCGGCGCCCGATCCGTTCTTTTTCGGTTTGTTCCCCAATATCGGCCTACCTGCCTTCCTCGCGATTGGAATTCTGCCGATTGCAGTCGGCATCACGCAATATATTCAGTTCAAGCTGAACCCGACGCCGATGGACCCGGCGCAGGAACAAGTATTCAAGATCATGCCGTTTGCGCTTATCTTTGTCATGGCCCCGTTTGCGGCGGGACTACAGGTGTACTGGATGACGACGAACCTGCTCACCATCCTCCAGCAAAAGCTCCTGTATGCGCGTCATCCGGTGCTTAAACAGGCTGCGGTGAAATAGTGGATGACGCTTTTATTGAATCCGCGCGCAAACTGTTTTCAGGACCGGTCACGTTCCTGAAATCAGCGCCGACGCTCGAGTTTCTCCCCGAACCCGACTTCCCCGAAGTCGCCTTTGCGGGGCGCTCTAACGTCGGCAAATCCTCGCTGCTCAACGCGCTGACCAACCGCAATTCGCTCGCGCGCACATCGAACACGCCGGGGCGGACGCAGGAGCTAAATTTCTTCGATGTCGGCGATCCCCCTGCCCTGCGCCTTGTCGACATGCCCGGTTATGGTTTTGCCGAGGCACCCAAGGACATGGTCAAGCGCTGGCGCTTCCTGATCAACGATTATTTGCGCGGGCGGCAAGTCCTCGCTCGCGCCTTCGTCCTGATCGACAGCCGCCACGGCATCAAGTCTGTCGACGATGACATCATGGACATGCTCGACAAAGCGGCGGTCAGCTATCACCTCGTCCTGACCAAAGCGGACAAGATCAAAGCAACCGAGCTCGAAGCGGTGACCCAGCGCACCACCGAACAAGCCCGCAAACGCCCTGCAGCGCACCCGACGATTTTCGTCACGTCGAGCGAGAAGGGCATGGGGATTGCAGAATTGCGAGCGGCGGTTTTAGACGCGGTCATTGCAAATTGAGCGCGCGGTGGATTGAATGGGCTGTTGCTGCAGTCCTGATCATCACCTTTCTTTGTCTCCTCCCGTCGATTCTCCGACGAGCAAAAGCTTCGGCGCGCGGCAAGGGGCGGTTGGCAGGCGCGTCGCTCGCGATCGGCATGGTCTTTTCGGGATTTTTCGAACCCGCGAAACGGATCGGATCAGAGCAAGCTGAAAAAGGCCAGGACGCAGACGCGGCCGAACGTGACACCACCATCAGTAGCAAATAGCTTCATTTAGACCCGGTTCGCCGCGTAATCCGTCCCATCCTTACGGGTGTAGCGCCCGTCATCGGTGAACAGCATGTCGATATCCGAATAGCCGCCGCCGGTCCGCTCGCCCCCGCCAATGGCCACGAACACGCAATCGCCATTGCTTCGGTTGACGAGGTGATGGCCGTTGGTGCTGCCCTTCGCCCACGCTGCGACATCGCCAGCTTTCATCACCGTTTCGCCGTCATCCTCGATCAACACGGCTTCGCCCGCAAGCATGATGACCATTTCATCCTCGCCATCATGCCAGTGCCGCTGCGATGACCAAGCGCCCGGTTTCAGCACCACATGGCTCGCACCAAAATCGGTCAGGCCGTTTGTCGGGGCCAGACGACGATACCACCGCCCCTGCACCTCGGCATCAAAAGGAGGCGGGTAGCCAGTGGCATTGGTCTGCGGGATGGCGTCGAGCGATATTTTGGGCATAGGGGATTTATGACCGACGCCATTGCTCTCGCCAAGTCCCTGATCGCCGCGCCGAGCATAACGCCCGCAACCGGCGCGGTCTTCGATGTTCTGGAAGCCGCGCTGACCGCACAGGGTTTCGACGTCGAACGTTTCATTGTCGGTGAAGCGCCTGACGGCCCCGTCGAAAACCTGCTGGCGACGCGCGGCGCTGATAATGGCCCCCATTTCGCTTTTGCCGGACATCTCGATGTCGTCCCCCCTGGCGAAGGCTGGGCAAGTGATCCTTTTATACCTGAAGTGCGCGGCGACTTGCTCCACGGTCGCGGTGCGGTCGACATGAAGGGGTCAATCGCGGCGTTCGTGGTTGCCGCCGCGCGACACAGTGATCACACTGGTCGCCTTACTTTCATCATCACTGGCGACGAAGAAGGTCCCGCGACCTATGGCACTGTGGCCCTGATTGAGCGGATGCGCGCCCGCAACCTCATCCCCGACATGTGCCTGGTCGGCGAACCCACCTCTGCCAATCGCCTCGGTGACACGATCAAAATCGGGCGGCGTGGCTCGGTCAATATCTGGATTGAGGTTGCGGGCACGCAGGGCCATGTTGCCTACCCGCATCTCGCCGATAATCCAATTACACCACTGGTCCGTATATTGTCTGCTATCGAGGCGATTGATCTGGACAACGGAAGCGACTGGTTTCAACCCTCCAACATCGAAGTAACGACTTTTGACGTCAGCAACCCCGCGACGAACGTCATTCCGGCGAAAGCCAGCGCGCGGTTGAGCATCCGGTTCAATGACCTCCAGACCGGCAAGGCACTCGTCGAACGCATCACCGCTATGGCGACCACCGAAACCCCCCGCGCAAGCGTCTCTGCGCGTATTTCAGGCGAAGCTTTCCTAACCCCGCCGGGTCCATTGAGCGCTCTGATCGCCGATGCCGTCACCGAAGTGACCGGCCTCACGCCTGACCTCTCGACCACTGGCGGCACGTCGGATGCGCGCTATCTCGTCAAGCTTTGTCCTGTTGCCGAATTCGGCCTGTGCAACGCGACCATGCACAAGCTCGACGAAGCGGTCGCGCTCGCCGACATTGATGCATTAACCGATATTTATGCCGGCGTGCTGGCGCGCTTCTTTGGCTCATTACGCCACGCAAGGAACGCATCAAGCGACATCGGCGGCGCAATCGCATAACCCTGCACCGCATCGCAGCCCATCACACGAAGTATGTCGATCTGCTCGACCGTTTCGACCCCTGCCGCAATCACTTCGTAGCCGAGCCCGTGTCCAAGGCCGATCATTGCCTGCGCAATCGCGCGTGCGCTGACATCAGTTGCAATGTCGGCAATCAAGCTGCGATGAATCTTGAAACGATCAACCGGCAGATGTCGCAACTGGGCAATACTCGACATGCCAATGCCCGCTGTGTCGATGGTAATCCGCGCGCCTTCGCCGCGCATCGCGGCCAGTTCACGGATCACCGCATCACCGCATTCCATCATATTATCTTCGGAGACCTCGACCTCAAACATTGTCATCGGAACGTGATGACGATCCGCAAGGGCACGGAAATGCGGGAAGAAATCGGCGTGGTTCATCTGCCGCGCCCCAAGGTTCACCGCAAGGCGGATAGGCAGTGTTTGCTGGGTCCAATCAGCGGCAATTTGCATGGCTTCGGCCACCGACCACTGGCTAATTCCAAAAATCAGGCCACTTTCCTCCGCTGCCGCAAGGAATTGATGGGGCATGCGCAAGCCATCCTGTGGATGGTTCCATCGCAACAAGGCTTCGGCAGCAATTACTGATCCGTCCGAAAGCGCAACTTGCGGCTGGACCAACAGCGCTAGTTCGTTCCGCGCAATACCGGCGCGTAAATCGCTATCGAGCTGCGAACGAACCGCAAGCTGTTCGGCCAGTGCTTCGGTATAAAACTGATATTGGCGACGACCATTGGCTTTTGCCCAATACATCGCGACGTCCGCCGCACGCATTAAGTCTGTGAGCGCAAGTCCGACATCGGCGCTCATCGCAATCCCGATGGACGCCCCCACCTCAACAATATGACCCGCAACATTGCAGGGCTCCGTCATTGCCGCCAGCAACGCACTGCCGATCCGCGCTGCTTCGGCAGGGCCGTCTATGGTCGGGAACAACAGAGTAAATTCGTCGCCTGCCAGACGACCGACAACCGGCGACCCAGCCTCAAGGTTCGCGACGGCACGCAATCGACCCGCAATCACGGCGAGCAACTGATCGCCCTGCGCATGGCCATAAGTATCGTTGACTGCCTTGAAATTGTCGAGGTCGACGAAGAAGAGCGTGACCTGAGCATTATCTGACAGAGCGCGCACTGTGCGTTCGGCTTCGCGACGAAAATGGAGGCGGTTGGGCAGCGATGTGACCGGATCAAACATCGCCAGCGTACTGACGCTATCAAGATTGGCCCGCACGTCAGCCAACAAATCGTTGAGTGCCGCCGCCAGACCCGGAATATGTTTCCCCACAATATCGGGCGTTGGCGTCGAAAGATCGCCGTTGGTTGCCGCAATAATACGCGCAGTCACGACATCAATGGCCTGCGCTACACCCGTCCGTTTACGGGTGCGTAAATTGGGCGAAAATTCGTCCATCAAACTCCAGCAATCATGTCCCGTGCGCACGCTGTCCAAGCAAGCGCATCCCCAAAACAATCGCGTGACAGGCACAGGTTAAAATTGCGTTGCGACGCGCTAACGCAAGCGGCGAAGCACGATGTAAAGTGCCCCGGCACCGCCATGTCGCGGATGGGCATTGCGGATGGCGGCAATGGCGCTCGCATGGCGCGATGCCGCCAGCCAGTCACCGACTGATTCGCGAATGATCCCGCGCAAGGGAAGGTCGATCCGGCTGACGCCAGCGCGTGGCGCCCGCCCCGTGATCAGCAAAATTACCCGCGCGCCGTCACGAATAGCCTCGTCAAGACCGCGATCAAGCCGATGATGTGCGGCGGCAAGATTATAGCCGTGGAGATCGATCGTGCGGTCCGGCATGATCTGGCCGGTACCGATCTTTTTGTCCCACGTGCCATCGAGAGTGTTTTGGGGGGATGAAGAAGAAGGACCACCCCCGCCTCCTCTACGAAGGCGTGGAGGGGAGTTTCCTGTGCGCTTGTGCTCCCCTTCAGCCCTTGCTGGAGGGGTCGGGGGTGGCTCCTTCGCATCAACTTCGAACAGCGCCGGACGAATCGCCCGCACCGAACCCGCTACCCGCTGCCACAGCGCCGTTTCCTCGCTACTAAGGCGTCGGCCCGCCACCGGCGACCCCCAGCCGTGCCAATGTGCCTTTCGGGACCAATACGAATGCCGTTCCCCGCGCCGTCATGCCGCCCGCGATGCGCTTTGCATCCTCGCCAGCACCCCAGAAAGTATCAAAGCGGTTCGCGCCTTTGATCGCGCCCCCAATGTCCTGCGCGACCCACAGACCGCTTGCATCGGCGCGGTCCATCGACAGGAATACCGGCGCGCCAAGCGGGGTGAACATCGGATCGGTCGCGACGCTCGCCTGTCGCTTCACAACGACATTGAGCGATCCCAGCGGGCCTTCACCCTTTAACTCGCTAAAGAACACAAAACTCTTGTTCTCGCGCATAATCGCGCGGCCTTTCTCAGTGTTGGCCTTCATATAGGCCACGACGCCCTGCATCGTATATTGCCCGGGCTGGAGCATCGCCCGTTCGCGCATGTAGGCACCAACGCTGTTATACGTCCGCCCGTTCTGCCCGGCATAGGTCAGGCGCATGATCAACCCATCGGGCAATCGAAGCCGCCCCGACCCCTGAACCTGAAACATGAAAAATTCAACTGGATCGGTGGCCCAAGCAATCTCGAGCCCGCGCCCCGCCAAGGCGCCATCCTCAATCTGACCGCGATCAGCGAACGGCACCAGTGTACCATTGGCAATGCGCCCGCTAAGCTTTCTACCCTTCAGCCCGTCATTGAATGTGCCGAGATCAATTTCGACCAATTCGGGCGGACGACGATAAATCGGCACGGGATAGGCGGATGATTGTGTCCGCGAGCCCTCGATTTCGGGTTCATAATAGCCCGTTGCAAATGCCGCACCAGTGCCGACCTGCACGGTTTCAAAGCGATCAACGAAGAAAGATTTAGCGTTGGCCGAATCCCATTTGGATGCCGCTTCGCAAACACGTGCCCAATCCTCGCCCCGCGTCAGGCCTGACAGATCGTTGCGCTTCTTCGCAGCGGGGCAACTGGCGATGAACGACGAAAGCACCCGGCGTGCGCCTTCCTCGGTAATTGGCAACGTGGTAATGTCTGGACCAGCCCCAATACCGGCTGCAACTGCGGTCGTGCCGGTGGTAGGCTTTGTTACGGCAGGCGCTATGGGCATTGACGCGACCGGCTTGACCTCAGGCGCTTCTATGCGTGGTGGCGATCCAACGGACCGCGGCACGATCACTCCGCCTGCGCAGGCCGAGACGGCAAGTCCCGCCAACCCAACCCAAAGCGTCGGCTTCATGCCGATTCGTCGGTGTCGGTCAGTATCCAATTTGGATCTTCGGCGCGAATCGTCCGCGTGAAGGTCCAGACGTCATGCGTCGGCACCGCATCGCTCAATGACCCCGCGATGACATCGCCATCGGCATCGCGCGTCACTGCGGAAATATCTGCATCGAAGCGCACCGTTACGGTTGCAACCTTGTTCAGGAGCTCCGCCGACGAAATCGTCGCGCTTTCGATGTTCATCAAGCGGTTTTCGAGGACATGCCCTGCTTCGGTCCGCTCCGCAATTGATGCAACAAACGCTTCGCGGACATCATTGCCAACATAAGGTGCGAGCGCGTCTTCATCGCCGCGCCAATAGGCTTCGAGGATCATGCGATATGCGGCTTTCGATCCGTCGAGAAAACGTCCGACGTCAAAGCTGTTATCTGCACTGATGATTGCACGCACGCCAGCGGCTGCGGCAGGTTCGAATACGGTATCTGACGGCGCCGACGACTTTACGCTGGCTTCCTCAATCGCGACGGGCGCGCCCGCAACGGGCGAATCAAGCGGCGCTACGAACGTCTGTTCATGCCCCGTCCGCTTACCCAAAACAGAATAAAGCCGGAGCGCGATAAACGCGGTGACCATAGCTAGAAGGACGATAGCGACCACAAAACCTCCGAAGACTTCCCAACCTAACATAGGGCGCATGCCACGCCGATACAAACTGGCATTGCCCTTAGGGGTTTCATCCTGCTAGGCGCGCGGCTTCGATATTCCAATAGCTTTTGCAGGATCAAGACGACATGGCCGACGAACAGGGCACCGAAGCACTCCCCAACGGTGAAGACACAAGTCCACAGGCCGGCGTCGTTTCGCAATATGTAAAGGACTTGTCGTTTGAAAACCCAAATGCACCGGCTGTTTATCAATGGCAGGGTCAGCCCCAAATCGATGTCCAATTCAACATCGCATCGGGCCAGGTCGGCGACGACATGTATGAGGTCGTTCTGAAAATCGATGTAAAAGCCACGGCTGCCGACAAGACAGCGTTTCAGGTCGAGCTGTCTTATGCAGGGCTGTTTGCGCTGCGCAACATTCCCGAGGACCAGCTTCAGCCATTTTTGCTCGCCGAAGCACCGCGCATCCTGTTTCCGTTCGCGCGCCGGACGCTCGCCGATGTCGTGCGCGACGGTGGCTTCCCTCCACTGATGCTCGAGCCTATTGATTTCGGGCAATTGTATCTGGCGCAGGCCGCGCAGGCAGAACAGCTTGGTAACCCGGTGGGCCAGGCCTGAAGGACAACGCGGACGCAATGAACCTCGTCCGCGCCACAGCTTCCATCGGGGGGCTAACCCTCGTCAGCCGCGTCCTCGGCATGGTGCGCGATATGTTGATGGCGCGGTTCGTCGGTGCGGGGTTCGCATCCGACGCCTTCCTGATCGCATGGCGGTTGCCGAACCTGTTCCGTGCCTTGTTTGCCGAAGGCGCATTTGCCGCCGTTTTCGTGCCGATGTTTAACCGGCGGATGACCGAAGCCGAGCAGCAACAGGCCGATGCGGGGCTTGCTGCGGCCAATGAATTTGCTGGGCAAGTGCTGTCAGTCCTGTTGCCATTTCTAATTTTGTTCACAGGTCTGATGATGGTCGCGGCGGGGCCGATTGTATACGCGCTGACCGGCGGTTTTCCGGACAGCGGTGCAAGCAAGTTCGCCCTTGCAACCCACCTGACGCGAATCACGTTCCCCTATCTGGCGCTGATCTCACTGGTGTCGCTGATGGGGGGCATTCTCAATTCGCTAAACCGCTTCTGGGTAAATGCCGCCGCGCCGGTGTTGCTCAATATCGCGATGATCGTCGCGATCCTGTTCTTTCGGGGCAGCACGCAGGCCGAAACAGCGGAAACGCAGGCAATTGCGGTGACGGTGGCGGGTTTGCTTCAGTTGCTCTGGCTCATCTGGTCATGCCGCCGCGCAGGGGTAGTGTTGAGGCTCGGCTTGCCCAAACTCTCGCCCGATGTGAAGAAAATGCTTTGGCTAATCGGCCCCGCAGCAATTGGACAAGGCGCGATCCAGTTTAACCTGCTGATTTCAACGTCGCTCGCAGCGCGGTTTCTCGAGCAAGGCGCGGTCAGTTACCTTTATTATGCAGATCGCTTGAACCAGCTTCCGCTTGGACTGATCGGCATCGGCGTCGGCACCGCGATCCTGCCCAGTCTTTCACGCCAAATCAGCGGCGGGAATAACACCGCCGCAGCACATACCCAGAACCGTGCGATGGAATTGGCATTGCTATTGGCCTTCCCCGCTGCCGTCGCACTTGTCGTTTCGGCCGTCCCGTTAATCCGAGGCGTGTTCGAACATGGTGCGTTTACCGCCGCCGACACCATCGGCACATCGGGCGCACTGGCAGCATTCTCGCTCGGGGTTCCCGCTTATGTCCTGATCAAAGTGCTGACGCCGGGGTTTTACGCGCGACAGGACACGAAAACGCCCGTGCGGATTGCGCTGATATCGATGTTGTTCAACCTCGTCGGCAATTTGTTGTCCGTGCTGTATTTGAACGCGGGCTTTGTCGGCATTGCCTTGTCAACTGCTGTCGCTGCTTGGGTGAACGTGACCCTACTCTCTTGGCTCCTGCACAAGCGCGGTCATTTGCAAGCGGACTCACGGTTCAAGAGCAAAGTCGTACGCATCGTCGCAGCGGGCACATTGATGGGCGTCGCGCTCTGGCTCCTCAATCCACTACTCGATCCGCATATGGCGAAGGATTGGAGCGAACGGATTATCGCGCTAGTCATTCTTTGCGGGACCGGAGCGCTTGTCTATGGCGTTGCGGTGCTCGCGCTCGGGGCAGTCAACCTCGGCGAATTGCGCGACCAGTTTAAAAGGAAAGCCAAATAATGCGCGTCGTTTCGGGCATCCAGCCCACGGGCAATCTCCACCTCGGCAATTATCTAGGTGCGATCCGCAACTGGGTGCGGATGCAGGACGAGGTTGACGGCCAGTGCCTCTATTTCCTCGCCGATCTCCATGCGATTACCGTTTACAACGACCCCGCGACGCTGGCTGCAAACACGCGCGAGATGGCGGCGGCGCTGATCGCCAGCGGTATCGACCCCGAAAAATCAATCTTGTTCAATCAGGCGCGCGTGCCCGCGCATGCCGAACTGGCATGGCTCCTGTTCTGCACGGCGCGGATTGGGTGGCTCAACCGGATGACGCAGTTCAAGGACAAGGCCGGCAAGAACCGCGAAGGGATGAGCATCGGCCTGTTTGCTTATCCTGTGCTGCAAGCCGCCGATGTCCTGATCTATCAAGCAACGCATGTGCCGGTGGGTGAAGACCAGAAACAGCATCTCGAGCTCGCCCGCGATATTGCGACCAAGTTTAATACCGATTTCGGCACTGATCTCTTCACATTGCCTGAGCCGATTATCCCGCCTGCCGCCGCACGGATCATGAGCCTGCGCGACGGCAATGCGAAAATGTCGAAGTCGGACCCAAGCGACATGAGCCGCATCAACCTGACCGACGACGCCGACACGATCGCCCAAAAAATCCGCAAAGCGAAGACTGATCCCGAACCGCTGCCCGGTGAGGCGTCGGGGCTGGAGAATCGTCCCGAGGCGCGCAACCTTGTGGGTATCATGGCCGCGCTCGAAGACCGAAGCGTCGATGTAGTACTAAGCCAATATGGCGGATCGCAATTCGGCCCGTTCAAGGCGGCGCTGGCGGACCGGCTGGTCGCCGAATTGTCACCGATCCGCGAGCGGTATCTGGAGTTGCGGGAGTCAGGGACGATCGATGCGGTGCTGGCGGACGGCGCGGCGCGGGCTGTGGTGATTGCGAGGCCGACGCTGGATGCGGCTTATGATGCGTTGGGGTTGATGCGATCATAAATATTTAGCCAAATTGGCACTTTATGCTTGACAAGCGTTCGAACTAGTATAGAACATATAGCGAACACTGGTGAGATTTACGATGCATAGACAACAGTCATTCGCGAATTGGCTTCGGACGGGACGGGGGCAATC
>JANOVZ010000099.1:0-52475 GCA_031417655.1 Sphingomonas sp.
GGCCTGGCCACGCGTGCTCGACTACGGCTGCGGCTCGGGCATCCTGGCGATCGGCGCGGGTCTGCACGGCGCCGCGCAGATCGATGCGGTGGACATCGACATGGCGGCGGTCGAAGCGGCGCGTGCCAATGCCCTTGCCAACAACGTGACGCTGAACGCCGCGACACCCGATGCGGCGCAAGGACGCTACGACCTGGTCCTGGCCAACATCCTGGCCAAACCGCTGACGCTGCTCGCGCCGCTGCTGTGTGCGCATGTCGCGCCCGGTGGCCACCTGGTGCTGGCCGGGATTCTCGAGCGCCAGGCCGATGAATTGCGCAGCGCCTACGCGCCCTGGCTCGCACTCGATGTGCAAGCCAGCGAAGACGGCTGGGTGTTGATGGTCGGCCGCGCCGCGGAGCGGCGATGAGCCTGGCCACGCGCTGCGCCGCCTGCGGCACGGTGTTCCGTGTCGTGCAGGATCAGCTCAAGGTCTCGGAAGGCTGGGTTCGCTGTGGGCGCTGCGGCGACGTCTTCAATGCACTGGAAGGCCTGTTCGACCTCGAGCGCGAGTCGGCACCGGCCTGGACGCCGTCGCAGCGCGGCGCCCTCGATCTGTTGCCGGCCAGTGCCGACGAACATGCGGCGCAAGCCGCGGCCCTTGCCGCAGCGGCCAACGACGATGGCAACCTAGAGGCCGAACCGCCCAGCGACGCGGATCGCGATGGCGTCGAGGATACGGCCATCGACACCCGCGTCGATTCGCAGATCGAGACCCGCGCGCCCGAGCGTGACGACATCGATGAGTTCGACGGCCGGGACGATGACGACGCTGTCGGTCGCGGCGAAGGCTTGGATTTCGACCTCCGCGCAGGCGTCGACAGGACCGGCGATGCCGATGCGCCGGCACCGACCGCCGCCTTCCTGCGCCAGGCCGAAAACGCCGCGCGCTGGCAACGGCCACGCGTGCTCCTGGCCCTGACTGCGGCGGCGGGCCTGCTCGGCATGTCGCTCGCTGGCCAGATTGCGCTGTCGCAGCGCGATGCCATCGCGGCCCACTGGCCGGCGGCAGAGGCGCTGCTCGCGGGCCTGTGCGTACCCTTCAACTGCCGCATCGAGCCCCTGCGCCGGCTCGACGGCCTGGCCGTCGAAAGTAGCGGCCTGACGCAGCTCGAGAGCCCTTCGCTGTACCGCCTGCAAGTAGCGCTGCGCAATCGCGATGCGCAAGTGCTGCTGGCGCCGGCGCTGGATCTGACCCTGACCGACAACCGCGGCGAGGTGGTCGCGCGCAAAGTTCTGCGCCAAGCCGACTTCGGCGCCAACGCGCCGCCGACCTTGGCGCCCGGCACCGAGTGGTCGGTGCAGGTCGTGCTCGACAGCGGCGAGCGCCGCATCAGCGGCTACAACATTGAAATCTTTTACCCCTGAACCCCACCCACCATGTCAGCACTGATCAGGTGAATGGTGACGGGTGCCACCGTGCCATGCTGCGACAGCGCAACGGCAGCTTCATATGTAATCTTGGCTTTGGGCGTTGCGCCGTTGACGACGAACAGGAGCGGCTTTCCGGCACGGTCGCAAAGATCGACTGTGGCCCCGACTGCGCGCAAGTCGTGCGGCGACGGTCGGGTTGGAATGACAATCAACTCGGCAACCGCAATTACGCTCTGGATCGCCATTGTGATCGCTGGAGGCGTGTCAATCACCGCGAGGCGAAAACCCTGTTGCCGCAGCATTTCAAGATCTGCCTGAAGCCGCGCCACTGTGGTCTGAGCAAATGCTGGCAACTCAGCTTCGCGTTCGTTCCACCAGTCGGCCAATGATCCCTGCGGATCAATGTCGATCAGGACAACGGGCCCGGCCCCTGCCAACTGTGCTTGCACCGCAATATGTCCGGACAGGGTTGTTTTCCCCGATCCCCCTTTTTGCGATGCCATTGCCAATACGCGCATCTGGATTCCTTGGATAATCGTGCGTTCCGACGCTGCATTGCCACGGTTGAACCTAAGATAGGGTTAACATTGGCATCGCCGATTGCTTGGCGGATGCACTCGATATGCTAAGGGCGCATTAACCAATGGCGTGGCAAGGGGCGCGCGAGTTAAGGGAGTAGCCATGATGCGACGTCGCAACAGTCTGATATTTGGCGCTATTGCCGTGATGGCACTTGCCACGCCTGCCTTCGCCGATGTCAAAACCGGCATTGACGCGTATGCGCGCGGCGATTTTGCCAGTGCGGTCGGCACGTGGCGGCCGCTTGCCATCGCGGGTGATGCCGATGCGCAATATAATCTCGGGCAGGCTTACCGTTTAGGGCGCGGCGTACCCACTGATCCGCAAATGGCCGAAAGCTGGTTCAAAAAGGCTGCCGATCAAGGTCATGAACGCGCGCGCAATGCTTATGGCCTGACGCTGTTTCAAAATGGCCGTCGACAGGAAGCCATTCCGTATATCGAGGAATCAGCAGGGCACGGCTTTCCCCAGTCGCAATATGTTTTTGCCACATTGCTGTTCAATGGCGACATGGTCGAAAAGGATTGGGTCCGCTCCTATGCGCTGATGACGCGCGCAGCAGCAGGCAATGTCGATGCGGCAAAAGCTGGGCTTGCCCAGCTCGATCAATATATCCCGCTTGATCAGCGTCAACGCGGGCTTCGTTTGGCGTCAGTGTTCGAGAATGCCACACCAAAAGCGCCTGACACGGTAGGGACGCCCATCGCAGTCGCTGCGCTGCCCCCGTCACAGGCCACACCGACGCCAAAGCCGCCGGTTTTTAAGCCGCCTGTGTCCAAACCAGATGTCTATAAGCCAACAGTGGTCGCCGCCGTTAGGCCAAAGCCCGCCGTGGGAGGCCCATGGCGCGTCCAACTCGGCGCATTTGGCAATGCGTCGGGGGCATCGGCACTCTGGCGCTTGTTACAAAGCCGCATCGGCGCGCTGGGGCCATATCAGAGCTTCATCGTTCCCGCTGGGACTGTGACGCGCTTGCAGGCCGGGCCGCTTCCGAACCGTGCGGCGGCGGAGAAATTGTGCGCGTCGGTGAAAACGGGTGGCAATGCGTGCCTGGTCGTTTCGCCCTGAAAAGCAACGAAGGTCACACGAAAGTCACGCGAAGGATTTCAGGACCAAGCCACCCAGCGCACATAACGCCAGCGTCAGGATGACACTGCGCTTGAAGGCAAAAAGCAGCACGATGGCGACCGCTGAAAGCAATAAGGCGTTAAGATCAAGGCTGGTCAGCAGCGGCCAGTCGACCGCTCCCACCCGATGGCGGCGCGTGAAGAGGAAGTGAAGCGCGAACCAGATCGCAAGGTTGAGGATGACGCCGACCACTGCAGCCGTGATTGCACTCAGTGCCGAGGCCAAAACCTTGTTCTCGCGAAGCTTTTCGACAAAGGGTGCGCTGGCAAATATCCAGATAAAACATGGAAGGAACGTAACCCAAGTTGTTAATATTGCTCCGATTGTTCCGGCAACTATTGGTGAGACACCTGTCGCTTGGCGGAAGGCTGCGAGGAAGCCCACAAATTGAGTGACCATAATTAGCGGGCCGGGCGTCGTCTCGGCCAAGCCCAGCCCGTCGAGCATCTCGGTCGCGCTTAGCCAGTGATATTGATCGACTCCAGCCTGTGCCACATAAGCTAGAACGGCATAGGCGCCGCCGAAAGTAACGACGGCCATCTTGCTAAAAAAAATCGCAATCTCGCTCCAAACGCTTTGCGGACCGGCAAACACGAGAATTGCGGCAACAGGTATGAGCCAAAGCGCCGCCAGCACCAACGCAGCCATACGCGTTCGTCCGGGTGGATGGAGCACTGGGCCATCGCCAAGCGCCGAATCGGCATCCGCAAGGCCCTCATCGCTGCCGCCATGCCCGCCACCCGCAAACGCTAACCATCCCTGCCGCCCCGTGAACCAGCCAATGACGCCTGCGGTCAACACGATCAAGGGAAACGGCGCACCCAGAAAATAGATCGCTACAAAAGCCGCCGCAGCCAAGGCGCGGCTCGCCCCCGATTGCAGCGCTCGCTCGCCGATCCGCACGACGGCTTGTACTATAATCGCCAAGACAGCAGCTTTCAATCCAAAGAACAGCGCCTCGACCGGCCCGACATTGCCATAAAGCACGTAAATCCAAGACAAGGCGAGAATCGCCAGCGCGCCCGGCAAGACAAATAAAAACCCCGCGACAAGGCCGCCACGCACACCATGGAGAAGCCATCCGATGTAAGTCGCCAGTTGCTGCGCTTCTGGTCCCGGCAACAACATGCAGAAGTTAAGCGCGTGGAGAAATCGCCGCTCCCCAATCCAGCGCCTTTCGTCAACGAGGATGCGGTGCATGACCGCAATTTGCCCTGCCGGTCCGCCAAAACTGAGCAGGGCGATCCGCGTCCAAGCAGCGACGGCTTCGCGAAAGCTGACTGCCGTCGTCATTTTCTGCCTTTTGCGATCTCATCGAGCAGCAAATCGATGCGCTGCATCAAATCGGCGCGCGCCTGTGCCCAATTGTCATTCACTGAGGGGAGTGTCGTCCAGTCGTGCACTCTAGCCGCTTTCAAAGATGGCGGGAGTGGATTGAAGATAACAACGATATCAGCCGCACGGAGATCGCGCTTGGCAAGTATCCGCGCACGATCATGCGCAGGGTTGATCTCCTCAGTACCCAGCGCTGTTCGGAGCGGCGGCGAGATATGATCTTCGAGCATAAGCCCACGCGAAAATGCAAAAGCTTCAATCCCGCGTTCAAACGCGCGGCGGCGGAAAAACTCGCGCGCAATGGCGCTTTTTGCCGTGCCAAACTGGCAAATAAAGAGGACGCGCGGAACGGCCTTTGCTGCGCCCGTTGCCAAGAACGTCGAAAGCCCGAGCAATACCATGCGACGACTGGTTAAAAGGGGATAATGAGATTTCATTTGCATACCCATAGCGCTCCCTCCCTTCGAAGAGATACGCGGTTATTGGGCGGATGCCTGAACGGGAAACCGCATGTCCCGACGGATTGTTATGCGAGAGGAGCGCCGCCCCTGTAAAGATCAAACCAACCGACTTTGTTTGACTGCCGCCTCGATGAAGCTCGCAAAAAGGGGATGAGGGTCGAAGGGTTTGCTCTTGAGTTCGGGGTGGAATTGCACACCGACAAACCACGGATGATCGGGGCGCTCGACAATTTCGGGGAGCGTACCGTCGGGCGACATACCACTAAAGATCAATCCTTGCCGCTCGAGTGCATCCTTGTAATGCGCGTTGACTTCGTAGCGGTGGCGGTGGCGTTCACTGATATCTGTGCCACCATAAATGCCCGCAACCTGACTGTTGCCACCGAGTTTCGCCGGATATGCACCCAGCCGCATCGTCCCGCCCAGGTCGCCGTCAGCTTCACGCTTTTGCAACCCCTCGGCGCTCATCCACTCGGTAATCAGGCCAACGACGGGATCAGCGGTTGGGCCGAATTCGGTTGTCGAGGCGTCAGCAATCCCCGCCATGTTCCTCGCCCCTTCGATGCACGCCATCTGCATGCCAAGGCAGATCCCGAAAAACGGCACCTTATGTTCACGCGCAAAACGGACGCTTTTGATTTTACCCTCAGACCCGCGCTCGCCGAAGCCGCCGGGGACGAGAATTGCATGCATCGGCTCAAGCTGTGCTGCGAGGTCTCCGCCAGATTCAAACATTTCGGCGTCGAGCCACTTGATATTGACCCGCACCCGATTGGCAATGCCGCCGTGGACGAGCGCCTCGTGGAGCGACTTATAGGCATCTTGAAGGCCGACATATTTTCCGACGACGCCGATGGTCACTTCGCCCTCGGTATTGCCCAATCGGTCCTCAATATCGGACCAGCGCGCGAGATCGGGATTAGCGGCAGGTTCGATCCCGAAAGCACGGAGGACTTCCTCGTCCAAACCTTCACGATGATATTGCAACGGCACGGCATAAATCGATTTCGCGTCCAGCGCGGGAATCACTGCCTCCTTACGAACATTGCAAAACAGCGCGATTTTTGCACGATCACTGAGAGGGAGCGGTTGTTCGCAACGGCACACAAGTACATCGGGCTGCACACCAAGTGCCGCCAATTCGCGCACGCTATGCTGAGTCGGCTTGGTCTTCAGTTCGCCCGCCGCCGCGATAAAGGGGACGAGCGTGACGTGGATCGACACGCTGTTACCGCGTCCCAGATCATTGCGCAGCTGCCGGATCGCTTCGATGAACGGCAACGATTCGATGTCTCCCACGGTCCCGCCAATTTCGCACAGCACGAAATCGAGATCGTCGGTTTCGTTGAGCGCAAACGCCTTAATCGCATCAGTGACGTGCGGGATTACCTGCACCGTTGCGCCGAGATAATCGCCGCGCCGCTCACGCTGGATAATCTGCTGATAAATGCGGCCCGACGTTACATTGTCCGACTGACGACTGGCCACGCCGGTAAAGCGTTCATAATGGCCGAGATCGAGGTCGGTCTCCGCGCCGTCGTCGGTCACATAGACTTCGCCATGCTGATACGGACTCATCGTGCCGGGATCGACATTCAAATAAGGATCAAATTTGCGGATGCGCACCCGGTAGCCGCGCGCCTGCAACAGCGCCGCCAACGAAGCCGCCATAAGACCTTTGCCAAGCGAGGAAACCACGCCGCCGGTGATGAAAATAAACCGCGCCATGGGACAATGTGCTTAGACGCCCGTCCGCGCTGCACGCAAGGCAGCGAATCAGTTTTTCAGACATTTAGTTGTTTGGCACCGGCACCGGTGTTGGTGATGGCGTTGGTGCTGGCACAGTCGATGTTACGAGCGGCGGCGCCGTTTTCGGTTTGGCAACCGGTGCTGGAACCTTTGTTGGTGCCTTTGTTACGAGGGGCTTTGGTGCAGGGTTGCGCGTCACTTCTGCTTTGGGTGCGGCCATCGGGACAACAGGTAAATTGGCAGGCGCCACGGTCGTCGGCGCAGGCAAAGCCGCCGGATCAGCTGCGAGCGGCACAGCGGGCGTCAGCGCAGTCGGCAAAGGCTTGCGAGCCAGCGATGTGTCAATCGTCGTCGGTGCCGTCTTTTGCGTCGCGAGGACCGCAAGCGAGATCGACAAACCAACAAAAGTCATCGCAAGAATAGCTGTTGCTTTGGTCAAGAAATTGGCCGCACCACGTGCCGACATCAAGCCCGTGGGCGAGCCGCCCATGCCAAGCCCGCCGCCTTCAGATTGCTGCATCAAGATCACGCCGACAAGGCTGGCGGCAATCAGGGCTTGGACGACGAGAAGAAACGTGAACATAGCTAATAAGGGCTTTTCGAATATCAGATGCTGCGCTGCTCTTAGCGAATGGCAACCGCTGCGGCAACACGAGTACAACCTACTGGAAAATTGCTTCGAGATCGATCTCAGGCGGCAATTTCCGGAGCGCACGAACGCCGCGGATGCCATTAAGCAGCCCGAAAAATATCATGAAGGTGACGACGGCGTCAAAGACGCCGAAGCTCAAGGTACCTTCAAATGTCAGCACGATCCGCTTCACGACCTCTACCACGATCACAATCAGCAGCACCGGACCGACGATAAAGCCCTTATGCTGGCGAAACCGCCAGGCAGTGAGCAAGGCGAAACCGACCAACAGGATAATGACGCCAATTTCGATGGGGCTGATCAGTCCCGAACGAATTTGGCCGTGGTGGATAGCGACAAGGAGGATTGTCGGAATACCAATCCACGCCGCAAATCCGATGGCCCCAAACACGCCCATCTTTGCAGCCTTGGCAGCACGCCAATGCGAATCAATCGCCGGATACCAGCGCGACAACAGCTAGGCGGCTTCAAGAATTGGCACAAAATCGGCGGCAGCCAAACTCGCGCCGCCGACCAGTGCCCCATCAACATTGGCGACATGCAGCAGTTCCGCCGCGTTCGATGCCTTAACGGATCCGCCATAAAGAATGCGGACGCCGACGCCGACAATCGCACGGATTTCGGCATGGATTTCAGCGACCTCTTCAACAGAAGGCGTGCGTCCGGTGCCGATGGCCCACACGGGTTCATAGGCTATCACTGTCTTGTCTAGAATGCCTGGCAGTGACCCCGCCAGCTGGCGCTTCACCACAGATATTGCTTCGCCCGCATCGCGTTCGGTGAGTGTTTCGCCGACGCAGACAATCGCGATCATCCCCGCCGTAATCACGGATTCGGCCTTTGCGCGAACATCTCCATCGGTTTCACCATTGTCGCTGCGTCGCTCGCTATGGCCAACGATGCAATAGGTCGCTCCAGCCTCGACCAGCATATCAGCCGACACGCAGCCGGTGTGCGCGCCACTGGAATTCGCATGGCAATCCTGAGCACCAATCGCAACGCCACGCCCACAGGCGCCAGCGATCAACGTAAATGGCGGACAGATCGCGACATCGACAGCAAGCGACATTGCAATGGCCGCAATCGCGTCGATTTCGGCCAGCGCCGCGACGCTGCCGTTCATTTTCCAGTTTCCGGCGATGAGCTTGCGTGTCGTCATACCCCCGCTCTATGGGGGCAACAGTCATTGCTCAAGGCCGGATTGCCGCACCCATGCTTTCATTTTTCCGCAACTTCGCCAAAAAACCGCTTGGTCTCGCTATTTTCGCTCTCGTCGTCATCGCGTTCATCGTCACGCTTTACGAAGGCAAATCGATGTTTGGCGGCGCGGGCGGCACTGGCGGCGCGATTGCCAAGGTCGGCACTTTCAGTGTGACCGAATCCGAAGCCGTGCGGCGCACGCAGACGCAGCTCGAAGGGGCTCGGCAAGAAAAACCCGAACTCGATATGGCCGCCTTCGTGGCGCAAGGCGGCGCAGACCAGACCATTGAGCAGATGATCAACGGCCGCGCCTTCGAATTATATGCGGCCCAGAACGGCCTGATCGCCAGCCGCAAGCTCGTCGACGGATCGGTGGCCAGCATCCCTGCTTTCAACGGCCCCGATGGCAAGTTCGACCGTGCGACGTTCCTCAACATCCTTTCGCAGCGGCGCATTCCCGAAAATCAGCTGCGCGAAGATTTCGGTCGTGAAGCAGTTACCAAGATGCTGCTGGTACCCGTTGCTGGTGGTGCGAAGGCTCCGGCTAATCTGGTCGCGCCCTACGCAACATTGCTGCTCGAAGTGCGGCAGGGGCTGATCGGCGTCGTGCCGTCGGTGGCATTCGCCTCGAACACGCCGCTGCCTGCCGCCGCGCTAGCCGATTATTATAAGCGCAACGTGGCACGCTACACCGTGCCCGAACGGCGCGTGATTAAAGTTGCACAATTCGACCGCGCGCGTTTTGCGGCAAGCGCGGTCCCGTCCGAAGTCGAAATCGCGACCGCTTACAAAGCAGGCGCTACGAAATATGCGGGCCGCGAAAGGCGCAGTTTCACGCAGATCATCATCCAGAAGCAGCCCGAAGCCGAAGCCGTGCTAGCAAAGGTGAAGAGCGGCACATCAATGGCCGATGCTGCGAAATCGGCAGGTCTTGAAGCGCTGACTGTGGCAGCAACCGATAAGGCGGCTTTTGAAAAACTGACGGGCCCGCGCGTTGCCGAAGCCGGATTTTCGGCGAGCAAAGGCGGATTTGCAGCGCTTGCGCAATCCGGCCTTGGCTATCACATCGTCCGTGTCGACAACGTCACAGCCGTCTCAGGCACGACACTCGAACAAGCACGCAACGCGATTGTAACCGAATTGTTGAAAATCAAAATCGATGAAGCTCTTGCCGATTTCGTTGGAAAAATCGAAGACGATATCAATAGCGGCGCGACCTTTGATGATGTCGTTAAAAAATATGGTTTGACCGCCAGCGCGACGCCCGCAATGACGGCAAGTGGCATTGCGCCCGACGTTCAAGGCTTTACATTTTCGCCCGAATTGCAACCGCTGCTGCGCGATGCATTCCAAGCCGAAACCGCCGACGACCCGCAAGTCGCCTCAATCGGTAACGGCACATCCTATGCGCTATATCATATGGACCGGATCGTCCCTTCGGCCCCCAAGCCGCTCGCCGAAATTGGCAACCAAGTGATGGCCGATGCGCAAGTCGACCGGGCCGCGCGGGGCGCCAAAATGGCTGCCGACGCCATCGCAGCGAAGGTCAACAACGGCATGCCGTTGACGCAAGCTTTGGCCGAAGCTGGCGTCAAGCTCCCGGCACCAAAGCCTGCGGGAGGTCGCCGCCTCGACATTGTCCAAGGCGCGGAAAAAGTGCCGCCGCCGCTCAGCCTTATGTTCGGCATGACCCAGAAAAGTGCGCGTGTCCTTGCCGTCCCGCAGAGCGCCGGCTGGTTCATTGTTTATCTCGACAAGATTGTACCCGGTGACACCAAACAAGCCGCACCGCTCATCGCTGCGACGCAGGCGCAAATGACGCGCGTCATCGGTGACGAATATGTCCAGCAATTCGCCAGCGCGATCAAGGCGAAGGTCGGCGTAACGCGTAACGACGCTGCGGTCGCGGCGTTCAAGCGTTCGCTGACGGGTGGCAACGCGCGCTAGTGACGCCCGCCGCAGACACGCTTGCCCGGTCGCAACTCGCCGCTGGGCAACCGGCTCTGGTGTGGCGCAGCATGATTGCCGATACAGACACGCCGGTCTCTGCAATGCTAAAGCTGTTCGAAACCGAACGCGGTGATTTCATCTTGGAATCAGTCGAAGGCGGTGCCGTGCGCGGTCGGTATAGTCTGATCGGCCTTGCGCCGGACTTAGTGTTTCGCGCCCATGGCCAACGAGCGGAGATCAACCGAAATTGGCTGACGGAGCGCGATAATTTTACACCGCTCGTCGAAAATAGCCTCACGGCTCTTCGCGAACTCGTCGCGTCCTGTCGAATTGATGTGCCAGAGGGACTGCCACCAGCGCTGGCCTGTCTGGTTGGTTATTTCGGTTATGAAACAGTGGGCCTGATCGAAAAACTCCCTCGCCCGCCCGCGAATCCGCTTGGTCTGCCAGACATGATGTTCGTCCGGCCTACGTTAATTTTGGTGTTCGACCGTCTGACGGATCAGTTGTTCTTGGTGGCACCGGTGTGGCCGGGTGGAACCTTCGAACCCGCTGTGGAGCGAATTGAAGCGGCGATGGCGCGGCTCTCCAACCCCATCGTTGCCTCGGCGCAGGCCGGGGCTGCTGGCGTGGCGCGTGCACTTTCCATGTTTGAAACCCCGGCGTCCGCCCGCGTGACGCCAGTTCTAGGCGAGGGCCACTACGCATCGATGGTTGCCCGCGCGAAAGATTATATCGCGGCAGGCGACATATTTCAGGTCGTCCTTGCTCAGCGCTTCACGGTGCCCTTCCCGCTCCCCGCCATTGACCTTTATCGAGCACTGCGACGGATCAATCCGTCGCCATTCCTCTATCATCTCGACCTGCCGGGATTCGCGCTAACGGGATCCAGCCCCGAAATTCTTGTTCGTGTGCGTGATGGCGACGTGACGATTCGACCGATTGCCGGCACCCGTCCACGCGGCAAGACGGCGATCGAGGACGCGGAGAATCGCAAGTCGCTCCTTGCCGACCCCAAGGAATGCGCTGAACATTTGATGCTGCTCGATCTCGGTCGCAATGACGTTGGCCGCATTGCAACGGCGGGCAGCGTCGCTGTCACCGACAGCTACACGGTCGAATTTTACAGCCATGTCATGCACATCGTATCGAATGTCGTCGGCCAACTTGCACCTGATAAAGACGCACTGGACGCGCTGTTCGCTGGGTTCCCCGCAGGAACAGTCAGCGGCGCGCCCAAAGTCCGGGCATGCGAGATCATCGCCGAACTCGAACCCGAAACGCGTGGGGCCTATGCCGGCGGCGTGGGTTACTTTTCGCCCGATGGCAGCATGGACAGCTGTATCGTTTTGCGCACCGCCATTGTGAAAGACGGCATGATGCACGTCCAAGCGGGCGCGGGCATCGTCGCAGACAGCAACCCTGAATATGAACAGCGCGAATGTGAAGCCAAGGCCGGAGCGTTAATTGCGGCCGCGCGTGAAGCTCTGGTGCGCGCAAGTGAGGCGGGATTCGGGCAATAGCTAACCAACGAGTACCCGGTTTCGCCCTTCGCCTTTGCCGCGATAAAGCGTCTCATCAGCACGGCGCAACATATCGGCCATCCCCTCGCCCGCAGCCAACATTGTCACCCCTGCTGTAAAGGTCACCGCGCCAATTCGGTCTCCTGTGCTTGCAGCATAAAGCGGCAAGTCACAAAGGGCCGCTCGGCATTTGTCGACTGCGATGCGGGCTGATTCAGGCTCTAAGCCGGGAAACATCACGACGAACTCCTCGCCGCCAAAGCGACCGACCAACCCTGTCTTTGCGAAATGCCTTGCCATCAATTGCGCAGCAAAGCGAAGCACCCGATCACCGGTTTCATGACCATGTCGGTCATTGAGACGTTTAAAATGATCGAGATCGACGAATGCCAGCGATAGCGGCGTCATATCAGCACGAGCCAACGCAATCGCTTTCTCGAGATGCCGCTTGAACGCTCGCCGGTTCGCAAGCTCGGTCAACGGATCCACATCCGCGAAATGTTGAGCTTCGGCCAAATGCGCGCGCAGGCCCTGCAACTCCTTGGTCGCACGACGAAGTTGTGCCTCGGCGCTGCGGGTGCGCGCAATCATGTTGCGCGTCACTTCGACGACTTTGGCAACATCGCCGCTGTCGGCTTCGAGGGCGACGCGGAATTCGGCAACATCGGCCCCCGATTGCCGCGCAATGCCGCTAAGCCCGTCCATTTGCGATTCAATGTCTTCAGCCATCTTGGCGAGGGCATCGGGCGTCATCGGACCTGCACATTCGGCAAAAATTTGGTCGGCTGCATCTGCACTTAAATGCCCCGACGCTTCGATTTCGGCCTGAATAGCGTCAACCAACCGCGCATTGGCGGCGGCGCGATACTGGAACGCAAGGTCATAATGATCAGGCGTCGGGTCGAGATGATTGTCGAACAGAAAACCACCAATGTCGTGAAACACCCGCTCTTGCCACGACTGGGATGTCGTTGGCGCAGGGCCATCATCACGGCCAAACCAGCGGCGAATGCGGACAAAATGGGCGGGGCGGTCTTGATAACTCATGGACAGGGGTAACGGCAGACATGGAAACTATTTAACTGCGACGCAGTTTGCGCCAAAGGCAGTCTTATGATCCTCGTTATCGACAATTATGACAGCTTCACGTGGAACCTTGTCCATTATTTGATGGAACTGGGGGCAGAGGTCGATGTCGTCCGCAACGACGCGATGTCAGTCGGTCAGGCGATGGCATCAGGGGCGGAAGCATTCCTCATATCGCCGGGGCCAAAGACGCCGTCCGAAGCCGGAATTTCGCTTGATCTTGTCGCGGCCTGTGCCGAATCGGGCACGCCCTTGCTCGGTGTTTGCCTCGGCCATCAAGCAATCGGTCATCACTTTGGCGGCAAGGTTGTGCGCGGTGGGCTGATGCATGGCAAGACGTCGCCGGTATCGCATGATGGCAGCGGTCTTTTCGCAGGCATCCCCTCACCCTTCACGGCCACGCGTTATCATTCGCTCATCGTCGAGAATTTACCCGATGACCTCATCATCAATGCGACCGCGCCGGACGGGCGCGTCATGGGTGTGCGGCATGCCAGCCTTCCAATCCACGGCGTCCAGTTTCACCCCGAAAGCATCGCGACGGAACATGGCCACGCGATGCTCGCCAACTTCATGACGCTCGCGGGGATGCGGGTAAAGGATCGGGTGTGACATCTGCCGACGCCGAAACTCTATTCGGCCACATGCTAGACGGCGTGATGAGCGATGCCGAAATCGCCGAAACGCTTGTCACAATAGCGGATCGCGAAGAGACAGCCGATGAAATCGCGGGGGCAGCCCGAGCGATGCGCGCGCGGATGATCCCGGTCACAGCACCGACAAACGCGATCGACGTCTGCGGCACCGGTGGGGACGGTAGTCATAGCCTTAACGTGTCGACTGCTGTGGCCATTGTAGTCGCAGCATGCGGCGTGCCAGTCGCCAAGCATGGCAATCGGGCAGCGTCTTCGAAGGCGGGCGCGGCAGACACGCTGGAAGCACTGGGGTTGGACCTCGACCACGCATCGCAAACCGCCGAAGCAACGCTCGCCGAGCTCGGCATTTGTTTCCTCTTTGCGCAAAAGCATCACCCCGCCCTCGCCCGCATCGCGCCGATACGCAAAAGTCTCGGGCGGCGGACGATTTTCAATCTGCTCGGGCCGCTTGCCAATCCGGCGCGAGTGACAAAACAGCTCATCGGTGTAGCGCAGCCCGGTTTCGTCGCGAGATATGCCGATGCGATGGCACTGCTAGGGTACGAGCGAGCGATGGTTGTTTCCGGTTGGGATGTTGAAAACCCCGATGGTGACACGATCGACGAACTGTCGGTTGCCGGGGGACATTCGACAAAAATGATTGGAATAACGCCGGTCGACGGTTCACTTGCGCCAAATCGCGCCGTCTACAATTACTATCCCATTAGTGCGCTTAAAGGCGGCGATGCTTCATTTAATGCTGCCGCATTGAAGCGCATGCTCCTTGGCGAAAAGGGTGCCTACCGAGAGGCAGTCCAGCTCAATGCCGCAGGCGCATTGCTCGTTTCAGGCGAAGTCGACTCTTGGCAAGCGGGATTTGAAGAAGCAGCCGAGGCGATCGACAAGGGGCTTGCCAAGGCACTGCTCGACTGCTGGATCGCCTACAAATGAATAAGCTTGAGGAGATTTGCGCGACCAAGCGCGGCGAAGTGGCGGCGCGCAAGGCTGTGGGGCTGGCCACGTGGCCAACGCCGACGCCGGTGCGGGGGTTCGAGGCTGCTTTGCGTAAAAAGGCCGCTGCGGGGTTCGCCCTGATTGCCGAGATCAAAAAAGCGTCGCCCTCGAAAGGGTTGATCCGCGCCGATTTCGACCCGCCTGCGCATGCACGCGCCTATGAAGCGGGCGGCGCTGCATGTCTGTCGGTGCTAACCGATGTGCGTTATTTTCAGGGGCATGATGATTATCTGATTGCTGCGCGCGCGGCATGTGCTCTTCCCGTTCTGCGCAAAGATTTTATGATCGACCCGTGGCAGGTCAGCGAAGCGCGAGCGATGGGAGCCGATGCAATTTTGATCATCGTCGCGGCGCTCGATGATGGGGCAATGGCTGAAATCGAAGCGGCGGCACGTGACCATAACATGGACGTGTTGATCGAAGTGCATGAAGAAGCGGAGCTCTACCGCGCCTTAAAGCTGCAATCAAAGTTGATCGGTGTAAACAACCGTGATCTCAAGACGTTCGACGTTGATCTTGCCACGACACAGAGGCTGGCAAAACTGGCTCCGCCCGACGTCCTGCTCGTCTGCGAAAGCGGCATCTCTGCCCATGTCGATTGCACCCGCATGGCAGCGCACGGCATCCGCAGTTTCCTCGTTGGCGAAAGTCTGATGCGGCAACCCGATGTCGAAGCCGCCACGCGCATGCTATTAAGTGGCTCATGAGCAAACTCACACATCTTGACGATAGCGGGGCGGCATATATGGTCGACATCGCAGACAAGCCTGCGACTGTGCGGAAAGCCACTGCCGAGGGCCGCATCACGATGTCATCTGAAGCACTCGCCGCGATTCGTGACGGCACGACTAAAAAGGGTGATGTTCTTGCCGTTGCCCGCGTCGCTGGCATTATGGCAGCGAAGAAAACAAGCGACCTGATTCCGCTTTGTCATCCGATTGCGCTGTCATCCGTGACCGTGGATTTTTCGCTGAATGCAACATCAATCACGGCAACCAGCACAGCCTGCACAACGGGCTCAACCGGTGTTGAAATGGAAGCGTTAACTGCAGTTTCCACCGCACTCCTAACACTGTATGACATGGCAAAGGCACTCGACCGCAGCATGGTGATCAGCGACATTCGCCTCCTCGCCAAATCGGGCGGGCGCAGCGGCGACTGGCGCGCGTGATTGCTCCAGCGGAAGCACTGGCTCGATTGCTGGCACTTGCCGTTCCCGTCGACGTCGAAAATTTACCACTGCTCGAATGCGCTGGCCGCTGGACCGCTGCGCCGGTTTTAAGCAAACGCACCCAGCCCGCGCGCGACTTGTCCGCGATGGATGGCTATGCCGTTCGTTTTGCCGATATGCCCGGCCGGTGCATGGTGATCGGTCAATCTGCCGCCGGTTCGCCCTTTGCTGGAAACGTCGGCGCGGGCGAGGCTGTCCGCATATTTACCGGTGCAGCGATGCCAGCGGGTACTGATAGCGTCATCATTCAGGAAGACGTTACCTGCGAAAACAACGTGCTGACACTCATTAGTGACGGCCCCGACTGTGAAGGTGCGCATGTTCGCCGCGCCGGGTCAGACTTTGCGGTTGGGCAAGACCTCGTCGGCGCAGGCGAACATCTTACGCCAGCGCGGATTGGTCTCGCGGCGATCGGCGGGCACACAGTTTTATCCGTCCGCCGCCGCGTGCGCGTTGCCTTAATCTCCACGGGCGACGAGCTGGTGCCGATTGGAACTGACCCCGGCGATGACCATCTCCCCGCCTCAAACGCACTCATGCTCGCTACGATGCTCGGCACGCTGCCCGTCGAGATTACCGATTTCGGCATTATCCCGGATCACCGCGCCGCACTCACCGCCGCTTTCCTACAAGCTGCCGATTATGACGTCATGGTGTCAACCGGTGGTGCGTCCGTCGGTGATCATGACCTTGTCCACCCCGCACTGGTCGATGCGGGCGCGACCATCGACTTCTGGAAAATCGCGATGCGACCAGGCAAGCCCTTAATGGCGGGACGATTGGGCAACGCCATCGCACTCGGCCTGCCAGGCAATCCGGTTTCTGCGTTTGTCACGGCGACATTGTTCCTCAAACCGCTGATCGCGCATCTTTCGGGCGCACGCGACGCCGTACCGCCCACAACGACCGCAATTCTCGCGGCCGACCTGCCCCAAGTGGGCCTGCGCACCGATTACGTCCGCGCGCGCTGGATTGACGGCACCATCTCGCCGTTAGGCGGCGACAGCGGGATGCTCGCCCCCCTCGCCAACGCTACCGCGCTGCTCGTCCGCCCCGCCGGTTCGCCTCCCGCGCGCGCTGGCGACAACGTGACGACCATCGCGCTGACTTGACGTTCTATTTTTTGTTCCCTACACGTTTTGCATTCGTTCCCTAAATGGAGCCCCGACAATGCTGACGCGCAAGCAACATGAATTGATTTGTTTCATTCAAGATCGCCTCGCCGAAACCGGGATTTCGCCATCATTTGAAGAAATGAAGGATGCGCTTGATCTGAAATCGAAGTCGGGCGTGCATCGCCTTATTTCGGCGCTTGAAGAACGTGAGTTCATCCGTCGCCTGCCCAATCGCGCGCGCGCACTCGAAGTGCTTCGAATGCCCGAGCGTGACGGCAAGATTGTGCCGATCCGATCAAATGCACCCGCATCATCCTTGCCAATGGCGGCAAACTCTAACGATGTCATTGAACTGCCACTGCACGGTCGCATTGCCGCCGGTTTGCCTATTGAAGCTATGGAGGGCCAATCATCGCTCTCGGTTCCCGCCGCGCTGCTCGGCCCGGGCGAACATTATGCGCTCGAGGTATCGGGGGATTCGATGGTCGACGCAGGTATCTTGGACGGCGACTATGCGCTGATCCGCAAAACCGAAACTGCACGCGATGGTGAGATTGTTGTGGCGCTCGTCAACGATCACGAAGCGACGCTCAAATATTTCCGCAACCTCGGTCGCGATGTCCGTCTTGATCCCGCCAATGCGACGCATGAGCCACAGCTGTACAAAGCGGAGCAGGTAAGGGTGCAAGGGCGTCTCGCGGGGTTGTTGCGGCGGTATTAAACACCGTTGAGTCAGCGTCAGGCCTGACTAAACATCCAGAATAGGCATCCGCATCGGTTCACCCACGAGGCTGGCGCTCCCCGCCAATCGCTCCAATGCCGCATCAACCGCCCGCGCGGTGCATTCGTGGGTTGTCATCGCGACCAAGACCCCACCGTCGGGCGCGGCCCCGCGCTGGATAAGACTTTCTATTGATACGCCGCCGTCACGCATCGCTGCAGTGAGCTCAGCCAGCACACCGGGCTTGTCGGTAACCGTAAACCGCAAGTAGCTCCGCCCGCGCCGCTCGCCGGGATCGGCTGGCTTGGCTTCATCAAGGCTGGCCACCGGCATCGCAAATGCAGGACCATATTCGCCGCGCGCAATATCGATCAGGTCGGCCACAACGGCAGAAGCCGTCGGCCCCTCACCCGCACCACGGCCTTCGAAAAGCAGCCGCCCAACGAAATTACCTTCTGCCACGACCGCATTCATCGGCCCCTGAACATGCGCGAGCGGATGGCTCATTGGGACCAAACAGGCATGCACCCGCTGGAACAAGCCATGTGCATCAGCTTGAGCCATCCCAACCAGCCGCACGCAAAATCCAAGCGCGCGCGCCTGTGCAATGTCCCCTGCAAGCACTTGGCGGATGCCGCTAACATGCACAGCTCCAAAATCGAGCCGCGTTCCGAAGGCAAGACTGGCCAATATGCTGAGCTTATGCGCCGCATCCACGCCATCAATATCAAATGACGGGTCCGCCTCTGCATAACCTAGTGCCTGCGCATCGTTTAGGACGTCAACGAAGTCGGATCCCTCAGCCTCCATACGCGTCAGGATATAGTTGCACGTGCCATTAAGAATGCCGTAAATCTCGGTGAGCACATTGGCTGCGGCCCCTTCACGCAGTCCTTTGATTACCGGGATCCCACCTGCGACTGCGGCCTCATATTTAAGCGCCGAGCCTTTGGCCTCAGCGTCTGCCGCCAGCCTCACGCCATGATGGGCGATCATCGCTTTGTTCGCGGTAACAAACGCCTTGCCCGCCGAAATTGTACCGCGTGCCAAGGTCAGTGCCGGACCATCCGCGCCACCGATCAACTCGACAACGGCATCAACATCATCGCGCAACGCCAGCGCTTGCGTATCGTCTACCCAGTCAAACCGCGACAAATCAACGCCGCGATCCCGGCTCCGGTCCCGTGCGTTGACCGCAATAATATCAATGGGCCGCCCTGCCCGCCGCGTGATCAAATCACGGTTTGTGTCGAGCAGCTTCACGACGCCGCCGCCAACGGTGCCAAGGCCCGCAAGAGCAATTTTCAGAGGTTCAGTCATGTCGCAGGCTATCTACAGCAACCCAATTTCTTTCAACCTCTGCTGCAAATAATCATCCGCAGTAATGGATTCGGGATATAAATTTGGGCGATCCGCGCTAACGCACTCCGGTAAGGTCGCAATCGGAAAGTCGCTTGCAAGATGCAGGAAAAACGGCATTGAATAACGCGGTGTTCCCCGGCGGTCAGGCGGTGGATTGACCACCTGATGCGTGGTTGAAGGGAGGACATTATTGGTCAGCCGCTGAAGCATGTCCCCGACGTTGACCACCAGAGCGCCCTCGGGGGGATCAACTGCCAGCCACAATCCGTTGCGATCAAGCAATTGCAGCCCCGCCTCTTCCGCGCCAAGCAACAACGTGATCAGGTTGATGTCCTCATGTGCGCCTGCGCGTATTCCCGAGGCATCGGCCGAAATCGGCGGATAATGCAGCAGCCGCAACACACTGTTTCCATCGCGCACAGGCTCAACAAACCAGTTCGGGGCGAGCCCCAAATAGCGCGCGATGGCCGATAGTAACTGCGCACCAACGCGGTCGAATTCTGCATAAAGTTCAGTGAACACAGCCCTGAAATCAGGTGGATAGTTGGGCCATACATTGGGCGGCATCGAAGTTGAATAGGCATGCCCCATCGGCAAATCGCGCCCGATGTGCCAGAATTCCTTCAGATCATTTTCAGTCGCATCTTTGGCGATCTCCACCCCGAATGGCGTATAACCGCGCGCGCCGCCCTTCGGCGATTTATAAGGTAATTTGGCTTCCGTCGGTTGCGCAAAAAAGGCCTTGGTCGCTGCCCACGCTTGGTTGATCAGCGTCCGATCAATTCCGTGATCGGCTATAATGGCAAAACCAAAGCGTTCAAACGAGCCGCCAAAATCGCGTGCGAATGCATCGGGGTCGACGGCTTGAGCGGCAAGCGAAAGTAAAGGGACATGATCGGTCATAACAGCCATCTAGACGCCGAAAGCAGCAATCGACAAGCGCGGGATGATCCCACGCCTGCCGATCCAGTCCGGTCTATTTGAAGATGACTTCCTGCATCAATGTCTGGCCCATCTGGCGACGCATCACTGCACGTTCGCCCGACGCCGCGGCCATCTGATGCTCATCCTGCTTCATCATGGCAACGAATTCGTCCTGCTGGCGCTTGGCCTCGGCATTTGACGGCCAATCCTTGAACTCGACGATCAGGTAAAGATCAGGTTCGCCATCGCGCGGATGCACGTTCGACATCACGCGATAATTGATGATGTAACCCTTGGATTTTGCGAACGCCTGCTGCTTGTTCTACTGCTTATTTAGATAATCGAGATAGTTTTCCATCTGGCCGGGCAAAACGTCGATCCGCGACACTTCCCAGTAATTACCCGGGTCCGCTGATGATCGTTGAGCCTGTGAAGGCGTCGCAACGAGTGCGACTGTGGCAAGTGCCACTGCCATTAACGTGCATATTTTCATTGTAGCATCCTCATGTTGGCCGCGATGGTCGCCCATCGCGGCAGGTTGGGATACGCTGACACAAATCGAGTCCACGCGCCCGCAACCCTGTTTTCAACATGAGTCGAATTCGCTCGATGACACGAAATTAACCATCAAAGCGATTGTGTTACAAGTGCGCTGCTTATGCCCCGCCCGTTGCCAAGCTCTTCATCACTTGACCGTGCAACCAGATGTTCATGGTCGCTGAATCATTGGTGTCGCCGGTGAAACCCAGCTCCTTTGCCAGCGTCGTGCGGTTGGCAAGGCTCGAATCAAGGTTGAGCAGCTTCATCAGGTCGACAATGGACGTCTTATAGTTCGATGGCTGGCCCTTTTCAGCGGCAATCGCAGCAAGGCGTGCGTCGATTGCTTCGGGTGTGGCGGGGACTGGCGCAGGTGGGGGTGCGACGGGCGCAAGCACAACAGGTGCGGGAGGCGCTTCTGCGGCTTCTGCCGACTTGCCGAAAATTGCATTCTTGATTGCGCCGAAAATACTCATCGGATGATCCTCTTGTTGTTATCCTCACTCTGATTAGCGAGGCATTGGTCAGGTTGCGAGTCCGAACGCGCGCCCTGCCACCGCATCGAGTTTTGCCAACAATGCCGGATCGCGTGCCTCGACGGCAGTGATCAAAGCAAAGTCGAGATTGGTATCGATCGCCGAGGCCGCACGTTCAGCCGGCAACGCCTTTGCCAATTCGGAAACCAGCGCACGCGCGGTCGTCGCGTTTTTGCCCAATTGCATGATGACCTCGGCAACATCGACATGCGCTTCGCCTTCGCGCCAGCAATCATAATCCGTGACCATGCCGACGAGGGCATAGGGCAACTCCGCCTCGCGCGCCAATTTCGCTTCGGGCATTGCGGTCATGCCGATGATCTGCGCGCCCCATTGCCGATAAAGATGCGATTCGGCACGTGTCGAAAACTGCGGACCTTCCATGGCGAGATACGTGGCACCTTCGGTCACAAGCGCGCCAGCCGCGCGCGCTGCGTCCGCTACGACGCCCGACAAACGCGGACAGACTGGATCGGCCATCGAGACATGCGCGACCATACCCGAGCCAAAGAAGCTTGGCACCCGGCCCTTCGTCCGATCAATAAATTGATCAGCCACGACGAACCGTCCCGGCGGCAGTTCCTCTGTCAGCGACCCGACCGCAGAAATTGAAACGACGTCGGTGCACCCCATCCGCTTTAACGCATCGATATTCGCTCGCGCATTCAACTCACCTGGCGCGATCCGGTGCCCTCGCCCGTGGCGGGGCAGGAACACGAAATTTACGCCCGCGATATGCCCGGTAAGCAATTCATCCGATGGCAGCCCCCACGGCGTGTCGACAGCGATCCACCGCGCATCCTCAAGAGCATCGACGGCATAAAGCCCCGATCCACCGATAACGCCGATTGTCCAGCTCTTGTTCATGGGCGTAACCTATTGCACTGCCCGCCAAATTAGCCAACCCGAAAGGTCGCCTGTGATAGTCCGTGCCATTGCCGCGTTTGCTCTGATGACATCCCCCGCCTTCGCCGCAGCACCTGTAACCGGCAAATGGATCACTGCCGAACGGGATTCGATTGTCGAAATCGGCACCTGCGGCACCACGGTTTGCGGTAAAGTGCTGCGCGTGATGAAAATGAATCCCGACGGCAAAATGCCTATTGACGCCAACAACCCAAACCCCGCGCTCCGCACGCGTCCGGTGCAGGGGATCATGATCCTGACCGGTTTCACTGACAGCGGCAGCCAATGGAATGGCCGTATCTATGACCCGAAATCAGGGAAAAACTATAAATCGAAACTCACCCGCAATGCCGACGGAACATTGAAGGTTCAGGGCTGCATCGGTTTTCTGTGCCAGTCGTTCACTTGGACGGCGGCGAAGTAACGAGACTCCGTGCACGTCCATAGCCGAAATAAAGAATGAGCCCGATGGCATTCCAGATCAGGAAATACTGCTGTGTCCGCGCGGGTAAGCTGGCAAACAGGTAAAGGCATCCCAACACGGCGACGGGCCCGACCACCCACGCGAGCGGCGTTCGGAAGGTCCGCACGGCGTTCGGCTCGCGCCGCCGCAGCACCAGCATCGCCACCGAGACTGCGATAAACGCCGCCAATGTCCCTGCATTAGCGAGGGCGGCAATCGCATCAATGGGCATAACGCCGGCGATAATCGCGACCAGCACGGCCGTGATGAGGGTAATCCGTACCGGCGTGCCCCGCTTGGGATCGACCGACGCAAGGCTTATCGGCAAAAAGCCATCGCGCGCCATCACGAGGAAAATGCGACTCTGCCCATACAGAAACGCCAGCAGCACGGTCGGCAAGGCAATAACTGCCGCGGCCGCGACAATCGTCGCGACTCCCGGACGACCAATCTCGCGCAGGATCAGCGCCAATGGCTCCGGGCTTTTGGCAAACCCCGTATAGGGTATTGCGCCGACTGCTGCCAATGCGACCACAATGTAGATAACCGTGCACGCGACCATCGACCCGACAATACCGATGGCCAGATCGCGTTCAGGATTCTTCGCTTCCTCTGCCGCTGTCGAAATCGCGTCGAAACCATAAAAAGCAAAAAAGATAATCGCTGCCGCTGCCATCACGCCGCGCTCCACGCCGTCCGGGCCCATCGTCTTGGCAAATCCATAAGGCATAAACGGCTGGAGATGATCAGGCGTGAAATGCGGCAAGGCGACTGCGACAAACACAATTAACGTCGCGATCTTCACCAGCACCAGCGTTGCGTTTAACGTCGCACTCTCGCGTGTGCCAAGCATCAGGAGCCCGGCCACCACGGCGATTATGAATACGGCGGGCAGGTTGATGACTCCGCCCAGCGCTGGTCCCGCCGTCAACGCTATCGGCAAATGGACGCCAATCCCGTTCAAAAACCCGTTACCATAGCCCGACCACCCCACCGCAACCGCGCTGACGACCAGCGAATATTCGAGGATCAGCGACCAGCCGACAACCCACGCGACAATCTCGCCGAGCACCGCATAGCTATAGGTGTAAGCCGAACCGGACGCGGGCATCATCGTCGCCATTTCGGCATAAGCGAGCGCCGCGCACGCACAAATCAGCCCCGCAATCCCGAACGAAAGCAATACGGCTGGTCCCGCCCGATCCGCACCAACGCCGATCAGGGTTAAAATACCCGTCCCGACAATCGCCCCCACCCCCAGCGCGAGCAGATGCGGCCACGACAACGTCCGCGTCAGCTGTTGATGCTGCGGAAGTTCGTGAGCAGGCACGATGATCTTGCGGCGGAAAAGTGACATTTTGATCCCCTCATTCCGTCGTTGCGAGCGCAGCGAAGCAATCCAGTCGAACGGTGCACACTGGATTGCTTCACTACGCTCGCAATGACGAGCTTTGGATTACTCGTCTTTAGCCGTGTAGGACAGCACCATATTCCCATTCGCCGGAACCACCGTTTCCCACAGCCATTCACCATCCTTGCGCCGTGTCTTCGTCGAAAAGCTCGACAAACTCTCGCCGTCAAGTTTCGCCTCAAGCGCGACGGGATAAGCGTTGGCATTGGTCACCGTAACGGTCACCCGCCCCTTCACCTGAACGACCGACCGGGCAATCACGCCCGGCGATTGGGCAATGGCGAGCTCGACGTCCTCGCCAATCGCCTTGTCATCGACACCGCCTTCCCCCAGCAACATCCCGTCCTGATACACCGCGACTTTTCCCGCGGGGAGCGGCAGACCGAGCCCGTCGGTCACCTTGTTCTTTGCGCGGATCAGAATGACCACCGGCTGCGCATAATCGCCCGAAATTCGTGTCTGCCACACGAGCTTGACCGGCACGTTGGCCTTGTCGAGCAACGCCACCTGCTTCTGCGCATTCGCGGCCACCGTCACCGGCTCGGGGACGCGATAGAGCTTCAGATCGCCGAGCTCCTCTTGTTTGACCACCATTGCCGCCTTGTTACGGCGCAAGCTTCCGGTAACAACCACGTCCATCGACATCGCTGCCATCGGCGCTGGTGCTGGTTCGCCAAGGGCTCCCACCATGTTTTCGATATTCGGTCGTCCCATCTGGTCAATGTCGCTCGTCGTTCCCTGCGGCCAGCAAGTCAGGTTGATCGACGTCTGTTGATAAGGCTTGGGCGACCGGCTGCCATCGCGGTTCACGCGTCCAGCAATCACCATCGCCTGTGCCCGCGAAAAGCTCGTCTCATCGGCGCTCGCCAGCGTCACCCAGCCGAACAGGTCAAGTGACTTCCCATCCGCGCCAATGTTCGCGACATAATTGGCCTGCCAGTCGAAATTGTCCGCCAGATAGGACAAAGTCACTGTCGTCGTCACCGCTCGCGCGCTGTGCGTTTTCACCGACAAAGTGGGTTTGGCCGACAACCCTTCGGGCAGTGCATCATAAACCACCGTCTCGGGCACGCCTGAACAGCGCAGCGCTTCAATCCCCTCGGCTGTTTGCAATACTACCTGCCCGTCGGGACCCGACCGGATGATCGCTTCCTGCTCGGAAACTTTCCCCGTCGCCCGCACCGTCCGGCGTATACTGACGCGTCGGCCCGTCGACGCCCCCAACAGGCTTGCGGGTGACAGCAGATTGGCATCCTGATTCTTTTCAACCACGCCGTCGGGAAGCCCCGTCACAATGGCGCTTTCGGGCAAAATGCCCCCCGCGACCCCTTCGAACCGGATTAATCCGTCGCCCGCCGCGATGTTTACGCGACGCGTCTCGGTGACCAGCGCAAAGCCGCGCAGATAATTGAGGTTCATCGCCTCGTCCCGCCCCCGGTCCGACGCGCGGTAAATGCTGACCGAGACGGTTTCGGGATTGGGCGACGTGGTAACGGTTTGCGCTTGAAGGGGCGTGACTGCGAACAAACAAACTGCGACTCCCCTCCAGCCCTTGCTGGAGGGGCTGGGGGTGGCTCCTTCAATCAAACGACGCGCAAAATCCGTCGGGAGGGGCCACCCCCATCCCCTCCACGAAGGCTTGGAGGGGAGAAGGTCGAGCAATGCCACCCCCCTTAATACCGCGTATCGAAAACGACCGTAACCACCGCCTCGCCATTGGCGGGCACCGTCACCTTCCACACCGCCTCATCCGATGACCGGCGTTCGCTTTTCAAGCTCTCGCTCTCGATCCGCGTGTCGTCGTAATAATTGTCGAGCCCGTTTTGGATTAGGTCGACCACCACCGGCGCGGCTCGGGCGTTGGTCAGCGTATAACGCATCGACGTCCGCCACCGCGATGTCCCGATCCGCTCGCGCTTCTCGACCACGGGCCGAACCTTCACGTCGAATGCTTCACCGGTTTTCAGTCCCAGTGCCGAGCCCATCGGTGTATGGCCGATGTTGTTTTCGCCGATAAACTGCGGCTGCCCCTTTGCATCGCGGATATAGACGCGCACCGTTCCTGCAGGCAGTGCATCGCCGAGACCACCGTCGCGTGACGTCGAGAAACGCAAGACAGTCGCCGCCGATTGCGCCTCGTCCTGCGTGCCCATCCAGCCGTTGCGATATTCATAGGCCTTCGCAGCCGGAGCCCCGCCAACGTCGAGGAAGCTCACCTGCTTCTGTTGCGCCTGGGCAATCGTCGTCCGCCCGTTGATCGGATAGAGATAAAAATCGCCCAGTTGCGCGCGGTTTGCTGTTTCGGTGCCGGGTTTAATCATCCCGCCGCGCCGTTGCGGTTGATATTGATATTGCGGCTGCCCCTCGCCGACCTGCCCCGCCACAAGCAGCGTTTCGGCATTGGTATAGGTCGTTCCCGAATTGTTGGTCAGCGTGATCCAGCCTTGCACGTCGATCTTGCCCGCACCCTCATCGAACAGCGCGACATAATCGGCCTTCCAGCCCAGTCCCGGTGTCAAATAGCTCAGCGTCAGCGGTCGCGTTCCGGCCTTGTCCGACTGCAACGTCACCGAAAGTGTCGGTCGCGCGCGCAGGTTCGGCGGCACGCGGTCGAAAATCACTCGCACCGGCAATCCGTCGTCGCGCAGCACTTCGATCCGTTGGCCAATTTGGAGCACGACGCCGCCGTTTGCCGCGAGTATTTTGGCCTGTTCGCGCGTTTCTTGGCCATTAGCGGGGTTGGTCCGGACAATCGTCACGACTTGCCCAACCGCTTTTTGCATCAGTGCGGATGGACTGAGCAGATCATAATCGAAATTCTGCTCGATAATCCCGAAATCACTGCCGTTCAGCGTCACCGTCTCCGCGCGAATTTGCGCCGAAACGTCGGGAAATTCGACCGTTGTCCGCCCGCTTGGCAGCGCGGTCTGGCGGACATCCTGCACCAGCGCGAGGTTGTTGTTATAGATTGTGACCGAAACATCGCCCTGCGCGCTTTGCCCTTGTGCAGACTGCGCGAGAACAGGTGCGGCAAACAGTAACGGCAACACTATGATGGCACGCATGGGCGATCCTCCCCTTTGGTTGGGGTGATCATGACGACATATAAGCTGACTGCGAAATGAATAATCGCAGGCGACGGGGGTTTATCCTTCGGCCACAGCCTCATCGACAATCTTCTTGGGCCGACCGCGGCGTTTGGGCGCGACTGGTTCGTCCGCGTCAACCATCGGTGCGACCGCAATCGCGGGCGGCAGCAAGTCGAGACTTAAGGTCGACTCTTCGGGTGCGTCATCACGCGTGACACGCGGTTCGCGGTCGCGGCGTGGCCGGTCCTCACGAATGGGTCGATCCTCGCGTGCCGGACGATCCTCGCGCGGACGATCTTCCCTGACGGGACGTTCAGCCCGTGGGCGGTCTTCACGCAGACGATCCTGCTGGGGCTGCCGTTCCTGGCGATAGTCATCGCGCGGTGCACGATCCTGCCCGTTGCCCCGATCCTGCCCATTGGCGTTGTTAATATTGTTGCGCGGGCGATCCCCATAATCACGCCGCGGGCGATTATCACGATCCCCGTCTTCACGCGATTCCTGCTGTTGCGGCTCGCGATCATAGCGCGGTTGCGCTTGCGGGGCCTGAACACGCGATTGCGGGCGTGGATCGAACTCGTCGCCGTCAAATGCCTCTTCGCCATCATCATAGGACTGCGGCGCATCACTCTGATCCTGCCCGCCTTCGCGGCGTGGCTGGTTTTCCTCATAACGAGCCCGTGTATCGGCAAGTACGCGAAAATAATGATCACTGAACTGGAGGTAATACTCCGTCAGCACCCGGTCACCTGATTGCTGGGCATCGCGTGCCAGTGTCTTATATTTTTCAAGCAACTGTGCCGCGTTGCCGCGCGACCGGTTGTCGATCCGGTTACCATTGTCCGCGTTGCGGTTGCCGCCCGAATTGCCGCTTTGCGGACGCTGGTTATTGTTGCTCCGACCGCGACGGCGACTGTTCTGCTGGCGATTGTTGATCAAGATAAGGTCGTCCCTAACAAGGAGGTCAAAAAATTCCTCTGCGCCCCGTGCGTGCCGTCGTATCCGAACCGCCGGACGATCAGCCGCTTCGCCGAGCCTCGGGCATTATTGCCAAAAGCCGGGTACTGTTGGGGGTAAAGAAACGGCGCATTTGCTTCGTAAAGCTGGGAGATGCGTTCGCTTCTTGATTTCTGTTTAGCGGCGATCGCGTAATGAACCAAGCATTATTTCTTGTGCGCGATCAAACACCGGTCGCGCCCGCCCAGATCTTTGCGGCACGTGACGGTGAAACCATTGTTTTTGAGGAGCAGCGTGACGGCCTCACGCTGGGTATGGCCGATCTCGATACAGGCGATTCCCTTCGTCACCCGCGCCAGCTGCGGCGCAAGAACGCGGTAGTCCTCCAGACCATCAGCCCCGGCGAACAAGGCACTTGCGGGTTCATAGTCCCGGACTTGCGGGTCAAGGTCTGCTCCAGCCTCCACATAAGGCGGGTTGCACAACACCAGATCAAATGCGTGATCGATCCCCACCGCCCAGTCACCCCGCCGCATATCCGCCCGCCCCGGCGCGATCCGAACGGAGTTCTGCGTTGCAATCTCAAGTGCCGCTTCGGACGCATCAATGCCCACGCCTGTCGCGTTCGGCCACTGGTCCAGCGCCGCTAACAGCAAAGCCCCCGATCCCGTGCCAAGATCGAGCACTCGCTTCGGTCCCACCTCACCAAAATGCGCCACAGCCGCGTCGATCAGCGTTTCACTGTCGGATCGAGGGATCAGAACCGCTGGCGAGACATCAAGATCAATCGTCCAGAACCCTCGCGTACCAGTGATATAGGCAACAGGTTCGTGGTTCAGGCGGCGGGCAACAACGGACGCGAACTCGGCATCGTCGCGGGCATGTTCACGCAATATCTTCGCATCGAGTTCGGGCGTGTCGGAAACCGCGCTCAGCGCATCAATCACCCAACGCCCCCAGCCGTGCCGCTTCATCCTCAGAAATCAGCGCGCCGACCAATTCTTCCATCGCGCCTTCCAATATCTCGGGCAGCCGGTGCAGCGTCAGGTTGATCCGGTGATCGGTCACCCGCCCCTGCGGAAAATTATACGTCCGAATCCGTTCCGAACGATCCCCCGACCCGACCATCGCTTTGCGCGCGCCCGACCGCGCATCCGCCAACCGCGACCGCTCCAGCTCATACAACCGCGTTCGCAACACCTTAAGCGCCTTGGCCTTGTTCTTATGCTGCGACTTCTCGTCCTGCTGGATCACCACCAGCCCCGACGGCAGATGGGTGATCCGCACCGCCGAGTCAGTCGTATTGACCGACTGCCCGCCCGGCCCCGACGAGCGATACACATCGATCCTCAAATCGGCATCGTTGATCACGACATCAACCTCCTCGGCCTCGGGCAACACCGCGACCGTCGCCGCCGATGTGTGAATCCGCCCTCCGCTCTCGGTCGCAGGCACGCGCTGGACGCGGTGCACGCCACTTTCGAATTTCAGCCGCGCGAACACCCCCTGCCCCGTCACAGACGCAACAACTTCCTTGTAACCGCCGACATCGGCCTCGCTCGCCGAAATCGTCTCAACCCGCCAGCCGCGCAATTCGGCATAGCGTTGATACATGCGGTAAAGATCACCCGCGAACAGCGCGGCTTCGTCGCCACCTGTCCCCGCACGGATTTCAAGCATCGCCGCGCGCTCGTCCGCTGCGTCCTTGGGCAACAGCTTCAACGCCAGCTCTCGCTCGGCAGCAGGCAGCGCCTCACGAATGTCCTGCAACTCCTCCTCCGCCATGTCGCGGATTTCGGGGTCGGCATCTTTCAGCATCTCGCCCATGACGATCTGCTCGGCACGCAGGCGGCGCAGTTCAGCAGCGGACTTCGCGACCGGCTCAAGGTCCGAATATTCCTTCGACAGCGCAATCAGCCGGTCGGTCGCGAGATCGCCCGCCGACAACTGGCTTTGCAGCGTTTCGCGCCGAGCTTCGATGGCAGCAATGCGTTCGTCGGAGATTTGCGGGGTCATCAGCAACTGCGGCCCTTTTTCTATTGTTTAGATTTCAAAGCTGGCGCTTGCTTCTGACCAACCGATGCGGCGCTAGCGACCAAGTGGCATTCTCGGTCATCGCAGTAAACAGTTTCGCCCGTCCGAACATTTACGCGAAACAAAAATCCTTGAACACCTGCAATCGCAAACTCAGGTGGTTCAGGCTTGAACCAAATAGCAGCAGCCACCAGCATACCCGCCAACAAAATTGCTCCCGTAACTTCTCTCATCCCAGCCCCCATTCGCTCGAATTATCTTAAATCGGAACTGACCTCAGGCCTTCCAGACAAAGCCAAAATCACGAGTTTCGTCTGGACGATCCAGAAAGATTGTTCGGCTTGCCAAAGCGCAGTCCCAAACTGGTCGTTGTTCAGTAAAGTGCTCCATCGAATACCCACCGCGCTGATACCTCAATCTGCCGTCTCCGTGGTCGCCCGGGAACGGAGTACCGACTTTAATTACCCCACGTTCGGCTTTAACCGCGCGACTATACCTGTCTGACTCCCGACCTCGGTAAGCCAAGGTTGCTGCGATGCCTGCATCACGAAGAGTTTGTGTAATTCTGATGGCAAGCAAATCTGCGTCATTATCCTCTGGAATGACTTCGACGCTTCCTAACGACACGTCAGGTGCCTCAATCATCATCCCCAACCGCTCGATCCCGGCCGCCCAGCCGACTGCGGGCGTATGCGGCCCGCCCAGCGTTTCGATCAGCCCGTCATAGCGCCCGCCGCCCAGCACAGTCCCCTGCGCACCTAGACGGTCGGTCACGAATTCAAACGCCGTATGCCGATAATAATCGAGACCACGGACCAGATGCGGAGCGATCTCATACGCGACGCCCGCCGCGTCCAGCCCTTCACGGACCTTGCCAAAGAAATCCTCGGCCTCGCCCGACAACACCATCTTCGGCGCGCTATCCGCCGCCGGGCGATCACGCGGGTCTTTGCTGTCAAGTATCCGCATCGGATTCGCCTCAAGTCGCCGCTGGCTGTCCTCCGACAGCTCGCCACGAAACCCCTCGAAATGCGCCACCAACGCCGCCCGCCACGCATCGCGGCTCTCGCCATCGCCCAGCGTGTTGAGCTTCAGCGTCACGCCCTCATTAATGCCCAGTTCGCGCAACAACTGGTCGGCAAAGCACAACAGCTCCACATCTGCCGCCGGTTCCGCCGCACCGATCACCTCGGCGTCCAGCTGGTGAAACTGCCGGAACCGCCCCTTTTGCGGCCGCTCATAGCGAAACAGCGGCCCATGCGTCGCGACTTTCAGCGGTGCATATTGCTGCCAACCCTCAGTCAGATACGCGCGTGCAATCCCTGCGGTAAACTCAGGGCGCAGCGTCAGTGAATCCCCGCCACGATCGTCGAACGAATACATTTCCTTCGACACGACATCAGTGGTTTCGCCAAGCGACCGCGCAAACACCGCTGTCGCTTCGAACACCGGCACTTCGACTCGCCCGAAGCCGTAAAGCCGCCGCACGCGGTCGAACGTCTGCACGACATGATGAAAGCGGTCGGCCTCCTCACCGATCATGCTCTGCGTGCCGCGTATGGGGCGTGGTGTTTCGATGCGTGCCATAAGTTGCGGCCCCTAATCGCTTTTCACGCACAGGTGCAACAATCACCGTTCGTCCTGAGCTTGTCGAAGGACTGTCCTTCCCCTAACCACCGCCATCAGAAAGGGCAGCCGTTGATCTTCGATCCCCTCCGGGACGGCAAACTCAGGGCAAACGGTGATTGTGATGACGACCCGACCCTCCCTCGGCCAACGCATCGCTCCCGCCCGCTTCGTCGCGTTCCTCGCGATATTTGGCGCAGCCTTCGCAATTCAATTGGCTACGAAAGACTGGCCTATCGCGCTAATGATCAGTTTCGACATTGCCGCCGCCGTCTTCCTCGTCTCTCTGACACCCCTGCTTCGCGAACATGGTGCTGCAATGATGCGCCAGCACGCCGCCGAAAACGACGCCAACCGTGTCATGCTGCTGGTGATCTCAACTGTTGTAACGGTGGCCGTTCTGACTGCCATTGGTGCCGAGGTGCAAGAAGACCCCAAGCCCAAGCGCCTCATCGTGGCAACGCTCGCGCTTGCCTGGCTCTTTTCGAACACGGTCTACGCACTCCACTATGCGCATCTTTATTATGTGAAGGGCAGCAAGGGCGGCCTCGGCTTTTCCGGAAAAGGGGGTGCCGCCGATGAGCCAGACTACGGCGACTTCGTCTATTTCGCGTATACGCTCGGCATGACGTTCCAAACGTCCGACACGGCGGTCGAGACCCAATCCCTCCGCCGCGTCGTCACCGTCCACAGCCTCGCGGCGTTCGTGTTCAACATCGGCGTGCTGGCGTTCACGATCAACGTGCTCGGCAGTGGTTAAAAAATCCGTATGGCTGAGCTTGTCGAAGCCCCGTCCTTCTTTCACTATGGCGGCGTGAAAAGGGCAGCCCTTCGACAAGCTCAAGAATGCCGATTGTTTGATTGACGTCCCCAAAATGAAAGTATTGTATGCGTCTCCTTCTTCTAGCGCTTCTCGTCGGCACCTCGTCCCCTGCTCTCGCTGCCAACAGCGCCCCGCAACCACTGCCGATTATCGACCCAATCCCTGCCGCAAGGGACATCGCCTACCCCGGCATAATGACGCTGAAGATCGATGCGACTGATATCGACCGTGCGATTTTCCGTGTCCAACAACATATTCCCGTTGAAAGCGGCCCCGTCACACTGCTCCTCCCCAAATGGCTTCCCGGCAACCACGCGCCCCGCGGCCAGATCGAGAAACTGACTGGACTGACCATCAAAGCAAATGGAAAAACGCTCGTCTGGAAACGCGACACTGTTGATGTGTTTGCTTTCACCGTCGATGTTCCTCGCGGTGCCCGCGCGCTTGACATCAACTTCGAATTCGCCTCGGCCACGGCGCCTGATCAGGGCCGCATCGTAATCACGCCCGAAATGATGAACATCCAGTGGGAAGCCGTTTCGCTCTACCCCGCCGGATACTTCACCCGCCAGATCCCGGTCACGGCCACTGTCACCTATCCCAAAGGATGGCAGGCCGCGACCGCGCTTCGCCCCACCGCGACATCGGGCAACACGATCACCTATGAAACCACGAATTATGAAGTCCTGATCGACAGTCCCGTCTTTGCTGGTCAGTATTTCCGCAAGGACGACCTCGGCCAAGGTGTGACACTCAACACGGTGGCTGATAGCGTGAAAGAACTCGCCGCAAAACCCGAAACGCTCCAACTTCACCGCAATCTCGTTGATCAGGCCATCAAGCTTTTCGGCGCGCGCCACTTTGATCATTATGATTTCCTCCACGCAATCACCGATCGGATGGGCGGCATTGGCCTCGAGCATCATCGCTCCTCCGAAAACCAGAACGACTCTGGTTATTTCCTCGATTGGGACGGCTCACGCCTCGACCACAATCTGCTTCCGCATGAATTTGTCCACAGCTGGAACGGCAAATTCCGACGTGGTGCCGACTTGTGGACCCCCGATTTCCGCACCCCCATGCGCGACAGTCTACTGTGGGTTTACGAAGGGCAAACGCAATTCTGGGGCCACATCCTTGAGGCACGCAGCGGTATGGCAACCAAGCAGGACAAACTCGACACGCTGGCGGGGATCGCAGCGCGCCTCGATACACTGCCCGGTCGCGCGTGGCGCAGTCTCGACGACACCACCAACGATCCGATCATCTCCGCGCGCCGCCCGAAAGGTTGGGCCAGTTGGCAGCGCTCAGAAGATTATTACAATGAGGGCATGCTGATCTGGATCGAAGCCGACGCAATCATTCGCGATGGCACCAAAAACACCAAAAGCATGGACGATTTCGCGCGCGCCTTCTTCGGCATCAACGACGGTGACTGGGGCCAAGCAACCTACACATTTGAGGATATCACGAGGACGCTCAACGGCGTCATGCCCTATGACTGGGGCAAATTCCTCACCGACCGCCTGACCGAAAAAGCCAAGGGTGCGCCGCTCGGCGGGTTCGAACGCAGCGGCTACAAGCTCGCCTACACCGACATGCCATCGTCGATCCTGAAACTCAGCATGAAGGTGAACAAGACGCTCGACTTATCATGGTCGCTCGGCATGAGCATCGGCAAGGGCGCAAAAATCAGTGCAATCCTGTGGAACGGCCCCGCCTACGACGCTGGCGTCACGGTCGGGCAGGAAATCGTCGCGGTCAACGGCCTGCCCTACACGGATGACTTGATGAAAGACGCCGTGACGGCGGCAAAGGGCGGCACCGCGCCGATCCGCCTGACGCTGAAAAACGACCTTCGCGTCCGCGATGTCAACATCCAATGGAACGGCGGCCACCGTTATCCACGCCTCGAAAAGACCGGCACCGGCGACGGCGCGCTCGACCGTCTTCTTGCGCCGAAGCCCTAAACCCGCTTCCGTCATTGCGAGCACAGCGAAGCCATCCAGATTGCACTGTTCGACCGGATTGCTTCGCTGCGCTCGCAATGACGGACTTACAGTTCTGGGATTGGCAATTCTTCGACCACCCCTGTAACGACCTTGACCATGCAGATTGCCGACCTTCGCATTGCACTGACCAGCGGCAATTATAATTATGTTCGCGACGGCGCGAACCGGGCGTTGAACAATCTCGTGGGGTGGCTGCTCAATAAAGGCGCGGCAGTGCGAATTTACGCGCCGGTGGTCGAGCATCCGGCCTTTCCGCCAACGGGTGACCTTGTCGCGGTACGGTCAGTGCCTGTGCCGTTTCGTCCAGAATACCGAGTGGCGCTTGGCCTTGATCAGGCGCGCGCTGACCTTGATGCGTTCCGCCCCAACATCGTCCACGTCTCGTCGCCCGAATTCCTCGGCCACAGCGCCGTGCGCTATGCCAAGTCGCGCAGCTTGCCCGTCATCGCGTCGGTCCACACGCGGTTCGAGACTTATCTGCGCTATTATGGTGTTGGTTTCCTCGAAAGCGGCGCAACCGCACTTCAGCGCCGTTTCTACCGTAAATGCGACGCCATCGTTGCGCCGTCTGAATCCTTTGCTGATGTGCTGCGTGCCGAGCGGATGAACGCCGACATCGGCATCTGGGGCCGCGGCATTGACCGCGACGTCTTCAACCCCGCGCGACGCAGCCTTAAATGGCGACGGTCACTGGGCATCGCAGACGATGATTTTGTGATCCTGTTCTTTGGCCGACTGGTGCTGGAAAAAGGGATTGATGTCTTTACCGAGACCATTGGTGTCCTGAAAACACGCGGTGTCGCTCACAAAGTCCTCGTCCTTGGCGACGGCCCTGCGCGCGACACTTTCGCCGCGCAAGTTCCCGACGCAATCTTTGCCGGACACCAGAACGGCACTGACCTCGGCCGTGCCGTCGCGTCGGCAGACCTGCTGCTGCAACCTAGTGTAACCGAAACCTTCGGCAATGTGACATCAGAGGCCATGGCCTGCGCGCTCCCCGTAGTGGGCGCAAACGCGACCGGCACCCGCAGCCTCGTGATCGACGGCATAACCGGGCGCCTCGTCGAACCGCGTGACATATCGGGGTATGCAGATGCCATCGAGCATTACACAAACAACCGTGAAGCCGCGCTGAGTGCAGGTTCAGCGGGAGAGCGCGCAGCAGGTGCGTACACGTGGGACGCGGTAAACGGGACACTGGCAACGAAATATCTCCAAGTGATCGGGCGGCAGTCGGGGTCAAAGGGGAGTTTTCTGGAGTAGCACTTGTGATCAGCGCTCCGTGAAAGCAGACGTGCCCACATAACTGTATTTGGTGGCGGTTTATGGTCGACCGGCTAAAAGCGGTTATGCCCGATCCGGATTTCCTCGTCGACCGCGATGCACTCGTGCATGCAGTAGAATTGATGGCGACTGCGTCTGAGGCTATTGACGGCGGTCCGCCAGTTCCGATCGTATTTCCAGAAATAGGGCTTGGTGGCCGCGCGACGCTTGATCTGCTTGCACCTGTCGTTCTCGGTGGCGCGAGCCGCCTTGGCAATACGACCGCGATGGCACACATGGACCCGCCAACGCCTTGGATTGCCTGGGCAACGACGCTCTGGAACGCCTCGCTCAACCAAAATCTGCTTCATCCGGCGACGGCGCCCATCGCGCGCAAAATGGAAGAACGAACGGTAGATTGGCTTGCACCTTACTTTGGCATGGACGGCGGCCACATGGTGCCGGGGTCGACCGTCGCTAATCTGACGGCGCTCTGGGCGGCGCGCGAGTGCGCGAGCGTCGAAGAGGTCGTCTATGCCGAAACGGCGCATCTGTCGGTCGCGAAAGCTGCTCATATTCTTGGCCTGCGCACGCGTCCGATCCCATGCGGGCCGACGGGCGCTATGTTACCCGATGCTGTACCGATCAATCTTGGCCGCGCTGCGCTGGTGCTGACCGCTGGCGCGACCAGCACAGGCGCGGTTGATGATCTGTCGCTTTCGGGACGTGCGGCGTGGACTCACGTCGATGCCGCTTGGGCTGGGCCGTTGCGACTTAGCCCCGCCTACGCGCATGTGCTCGCGGGTATCGAGCACGCCGACTCGGTTGCGGTTTCTTCGCACAAATGGTTGTTCCAGCCCAAAGAGTCGGCATTGGTGTTTTTCGGCAACACCGCACGAGCGCACGCGGCCATCAGTTTTGGCGGGGCCTATCTCGCAACACCAAACGTCGGCGTTCTTGGATCGCACGGCGCGGTTGCCGTGCCACTGCTCGCCACGCTCCTTTCATGGGGGCGAAGCGGCATCGCGGCACGCATTGAACGCTGCATGGACATCGCTGACGAGCTCGCAACGCTTGTCAGCAACGACGAACGGCTTGAGTTGTTGGCGCCGCCAGAAACAGGCATCGTCGTATGGCGCATGATCGAAACTGACTTGACGGAACGACTGCATGCCGCCCTGCCGCCCGGATCAACATCGCTGACGACGCTGCCGAGCGGTCGTTGGCTGCGCAACGTCGCTGCGAATCCCAATTTCGATATCACAGCTTTTGCGACGATACTTGGAGACGCCTTAAACTTGGTCTTGCGCAAGTAATTCGGCACCACGGAATCCAAAGACCTGAAGGCTGCTGATGCAGATGTCATTCTGTTTCCTCAAAAACCGTTTGGGCGGAGCTTGTCGAAGTCCTGTCCTTTCTCGCTTTTCGCCGAAAGGAAGACAGCCCTTCGCCAAGATCAGAGCAAACGAGCCTTAACTACAAACGCTCGATCTTTTGCGCAGCCTCATCAAGGATCGCGGCGACATCATGCAGCGTTTCCGCCGTCACGTCGTCGCCGACAAGCCGATTCTGAAGCACCACCCGCAAATTAGCCATTGCCCGCCGGATTGGTGCGCCATCGGTTTTTGCACGCTGCTTGCCCATTTCGGAAAGTCGGTTGAGCAAGGCCGTCACTTCATCGGCCTTCGCCGCCAATTCGGCCATCCCGGCTTCGGTAATCGCGAATTGCTTCTTTGCACCTTCGGACTTGGCTTCCTCAATCAACCCCATATCACCGAGCAACGTCAGCGTCGGGTAGATCACGCCGGGGCTTGGCGCATAGGCCCCGCCCGTCCGTTCCTCGATCTCGCGGATCAGGTCATAGCCGTGGCGCGGCGCTTCTTCGATCAGCTTGAGCAGCACAAGTCGCAACTCGCCCGAATCGAACACCCGGCCACGACGACCGCCGTCTCCGCCGCGACCCATTCCGCGACCAAAACCACCGCCCCGCGCCATGTGGCCCCAAACAGCGTAATATCCGCGTGCCCCCGAACCATCAGGTCGGCATCCGCGTTTTCCATGCACGTAAAACATTTTCATTCCTTTCATTTCAAACATAAAAACTATCTAAGATATATCTTGATACATTGCAAGGGGCTTTGCTTCTCTGCGCAACCTTCGTAACGTTTGACCGCAATGCCTGATCTTTTCGCCGCCCCTGCCCCGCCTGCGCCCTTGGCGGACCGCCTGCGCCCGGCAACACTCGCCGAAGTCGTCGGTCAGGATCACCTCACCGGTGCCGACGGCGCAATCGGTCGCATGGTCACGGCAGGCAAACTCGCCTCGATGATCCTCTGGGGCCCGCCCGGCACCGGCAAGACAACTATCGCCCGTCTCCTCGCCGATGCCGTCGGTCTACGCTTCGAGAGCATCAGCGCGGTCTTTTCGGGCGTCGCCGACCTCAAGCGCGTCTTTGCTGGTGCCCGCGATGCCGCGACGCTCGGCCAGCGCACGTTGCTGTTCGTGGACGAAATCCACCGCTTCAACCGTGCACAGCAGGACGGCTTCCTGCCCTTTGTCGAGGACGGCACGATCACACTCGTCGGCGCAACGACCGAGAACCCAAGCTTCGAACTCAACGCCGCCTTGCTAAGCCGGGCGCAAGTCATCGTCCTGCACCGCCTCGACACTGCCGCACTGGAAGAACTCCTGACCCGGGCCGAAGCCACGCAAGACCAAGCCCTGCCACTCACCCCCGATGCGCGCACCGCACTCATTGCCAGCGCCGATGGCGACGGCCGCTTCCTGCTCAACCAGGCAGAAACACTGTTCTCGGTCGATATTACCGAATCACTTGACCCAGCGGCACTTTCCGCTCTCCTCCACCGCCGCATGCCTGTCTATGACAAGGATCGCGAGGGGCATTACAATCTCATCTCCGCGCTCCACAAATCCCTGCGCGGATCGGACCCGCAAGCCGCGCTTTATTGGCTCGCGCGGATGCTCGTCGCGGGCGAGGAGCCGCTTTATGTCCTGCGCCGTCTCGTCCGCTTCGCCAGCGAGGATGTAGGCCTCGCCGATCCGCAAGCGCTGATCCAGTGCCTCGCGGCCAAGGACGCCTATGACTTTCTCGGATCGCCCGAAGGCGAACTCGCCATCGTTCAGGCCTGCCTTTACCTCGCCACCGCGCCCAAATCGAATGCTGCCTACAAAGCGCAGAAAGCCGCATGGGCGACCGCGCGCGACACCGGATCGCTGATGCCGCCTATGAACATCGTCAACGCCCCGACGCGGATGATGAAGGACTTGGGCTATGGCAAAGGCTATGCCTATGACCACGACACCGACGATGGCTTTTCGGGAGCAAACTATTGGCCCGACGACATGACGCCTGCGACATTCTACGCGCCCGTCGAACGCGGCTTCGAAGCTAAAATCGCCGAACGCATTGCGCATTGGGAGCGTCTGCGCCCCGACCGTGCGTCGTCCCGATAATCCCGTTGCTATGCGCCCCAAGTCACTTATGGTTAGGCAACGATAATTATAAAGGAGAGTCGCATGAAGATCATTTGGTCGTTGACCATTGCAGCAGCACTCGCGCTCCCCTCGCTCGCTTCCGCAGCATCATTTTCGACCTATTATGTGTTCGGCGACAGCCTTGTCGATGCCGGCAATGTCCGCATTGCGACGGGTGGAACAACACCAAACCCCGCGCTTGGGTATTTTCAGGGGCGCTTCACCAACGGCTATGACTACACCGACTTATTGAGCATCGCCACATTTGGAACGCCGACTGTAGCATCGCTTGCTGGCGGTAATAATTTTGCATGGGGCGGCGCGCGCGTTGTGGCGAACACCAGTGATATGATCCCCGATCTCGGCCTGCAACTTCGGGCCTATGCCGCGCGCTCAATGGGCGTTGGCGATCCCAATGCGCTGTACGTGCTGAATTTCGGTGGCAACGATGTCTTTGCGCTTGGCCGCGGTGACACGGGCGGACTTTCAGCCGAACAATATGCCACACAAGTCGTCACTCAATATGCTGACAGCGTCCGTTACCTCAACACTTTGGGCGCAATGAACATTCTGATTACCGGCATGCCCAACGCGACCGACCCAATCGGCATCGCGCTTGAGGCCCGGCTGCAAACCGCGCTCGACGCTTTGACGCCACAACTGACGCAGGGGACGAGTTTCTACCGCTTCAGCTACATCAATTTCTTTGGTCGTGTCGCGACCGATCCGGGTTCACTCAATCTGCCGCCTCTTCGGACGGACACGACTTGCTTGCGCGCCCAAATGCCGGGGCCGAATATCGACTGCACGGGCTTCTTCTATTTCGACGACGTGCACCCGACCGCCGCAGTGCAGGCTGCCGCAGCACGTGACATCAACCGGCAGTTTAACCTCGTGCCGGTGCCCGAGGCATCGACATGGGCGATGATGATCGTCGGCTTCGGCGTCATGGGCGCGAGCCTGCGTCGCAAGCGCGTGGCGGACGGACTGCAGCACGCCTGAATTCAAGCATTTTGTCGCTATCGACTGGTCGGGGGCTGTTGGCCCGCGCCAGCCGGGGATTGCACTAGCCGTTTGCGCGGGCGGAGCCACCGCGCCGGTTCTCGTTCGTCCGGGGCACATCTGGTCGCGTCAGGATGTGCTGGATTGGTTGCTCAATGACCTGCCCGATTGGTCTTTGGTTGGCGTTGACCTTTCGCCCGCATTCCCCTTTGCCGATGCCGACGCCTATTTCCCTGGATGGGCCAACAGTCCCGGGAACGCGCGTGACCTCTGGGCGCTTGTTGATAACATCTGCGCCGAAGATGCCGACTTCGCCGCGAGCAGTTTTGTCGATCACGTCGACGCCAGCCGCCACTTCCGCCGTCATTCGGGCCGTACTGGCGACCGCTTCGGCATCGGGCGCGGGCGGTTGCGCATGGTCGAGGAGAGACAACGCGCGCATGGCCTATCGCCGTATAGTTGCTTCAATCTCGTTGGCGCAGCACAAGTTGGCAAATCGAGCCTGACTGGCATGCGCGTGCTCAATCGTGTCAACGGCACCATCCCCGTCTGGCCCTTCGATCCGCTTCCCGAAAGCGGGTCCGTGATTGTCGAAATCTACACCAGCCTTGCCGCACGCCACGCGGGCCTGCGCGCTGGAATAAGCAAGATGCGCGATGCCAAGGCACTTGATGCCGCGCTCAACAATCTGGGCAGCGAGCCCCACATCCCGCTCATCCGTTACACCGACCACGCCACCGACGCGATCCTGACGGCGGCTTGGTTACGCAAAGTCGCCAATGATCCGGCGCTGTGGAATCCAGAGGGCCTGAGCGATGTTGCGCAAACCGAGGGCTGGACGTTCGGCGTCCTATGACACTATATGCGCACAACGTGCCGGCTTAGCTCAGTTGGTAGAGCGCCAGTTTTGTAAACTGGATGTCGCGGGTTCGATTCCTGCAGCCGGCACCACCGCTTACGCGTCGCGAAATCCCTTGATGATCGCGGAAAAGTCGAGGCCGCTTGCGCCTGCTGCTGCAAATTCCTCGTAGAGTTCCGCTGCCCGCGTCCCCATCGGCACATCGGCGCCATTCTGATGCGCTTCGTTCATGGCCAGCTTCAAATCCTTGAGCATCAGCGCGGTCGCAAACCCGCCCTGATAGTCGTTGTCGGCGGGTGATTGCGGTCCGACGCCCGGCACCGGGCAGTAACTCGTCATCGACCAATTCTGCCCCGACGCCTTCGACGAAATGTCATAGAAAGTCCGCAAATCCAGCCCCAGCTTTTCGGCGAGCGCAAACGCCTCGCACGTCGCAATCATCGACGCACCGAGCAGCATATTGTTGCAAATCTTCGCTGCCTGCCCCGCGCCGCTGTCTCCCGCATGGATCACGGCCTTGCCCATAGCCGACAGGATCGGTTCGGCCCGAGCGAATGCCGCTTCACTGCCTCCAACCATAAACGTCAGGGTGCCTGCATTCGCCGCCGCAATCCCGCCCGAAACCGGTGCATCGACCATCGCATAGCCATATTCGGTCGCATATTTCGCAACCGACCGCGCCGTGCCGACATCAATCGTCGAACAGTCGATCAGGATCGCTCCCTCCGGCGCGACGCGGAACACCTGATCATGATAGAAGGCATCAACAATCCCGCCATGCGGCAGCATCGACACGACGCCTTCGACGCCAGCCACAGCAACCTTGGCATCGGTATAGGTCGTGCATCCCGCCTCCGCAGCCTTCGCCAGCGCCGTTTCGGACAAATCAAAAGCGCGCACGTCATGCCCCGCCTTCACAAGGTTCGCAGCCATCCCGCCGCCCATATTGCCGAGGCCGATAAATGCCAGTTTCATGGGGCGACTCCTTCGCCGAGCACATCCTTGCGAAATTTCGCATCCGCCTCGTCTGTATCGTTATATCGGTACCAGCGCGGTTCGGGCAGCCCCTTTTGCCACGCCATCATCTCAGTCAGCGTCCCCTGTGCCGATGGCGTGTCATAAACGACGTTGCCGATGGGGTCACGATAGGCTTTGTCCGCTGTTACAATCTCCCACCCTTCCTTGCGCAGCGCCGCAACCAAATCCTCGATAAACATCGCCGCCATATCAGTTTCGTGAAGCAGCATCACATGCACCGGCGAGCGGCCAATCGTCTGGCTAGCGAGGCCATCGTAGAAATTGGCGGCCTCGACATGCAACCCCACGTAATAATCGCGGAGTGCCGCCCTGTTGATCGGCCTGCCCGCTTTCGTCGCTGCAATGGTAAGATTTTCCATATTCCAGTCGGATGCCTCAACGGTGACATAGCCATTGCGCAGCCCCCGTGCCGCCAATCCGGCACGAACCGCGTCGCGTTTGGCCTTGTCACCGCGTCCTTCGTCAAGGAACGGAAAGCGAAACCATGAGCGGTATCCCTTGCGCCCTTTCAGCCAGTCAGACGCCCGGTCGATATCGGCGAGATAGGCGTCGGCAGTCAGCTTGGACAACGACGGATGACTGAAACTGTGGTTGGCAATCACGTGCCCTGCCGCGACATAAGCATCAATGCGATCTTCCCCGCCTTTCCCGTTGGGCTTAGCGAGATTGCCCGGAATGAGAAAAAATGCAGCCTGCCTGACGCGCGCCGCTTTCAGCGCAGCAATGAGTTTTTCCGTGCGCACATCGGGCGTGAAATAAGCACCGGCATTGCGGGGAACGTCATCGAATGTCAGCGCAATCTGCTTCTTGGCGTGGACGGGCGTGATCAGATAACCGAGCAGACCGATCGCGAGAAAAATAAAACGGCTCATTTCTTGGCATCACCTTTAGGTCCCACCAAGTCCCATTTGTTGCCATAAAGGTCGGCAAATACCACGACCCAACCGTAGGGCTCATCACAGGGTTCCCCCGCGAAAGCGACCCGGTTCGACTTGATGAGATCATAATCGCGCCAGAAGTTATCAGTATGCAAAAAGAAGCAGACCCGACCACCGCCCGCGTTGCCGATTGCTGCAGATTGTCCAGCGTTGACGGCTCGGGCCAGCAACAGATCGGAACCACCGTTTGGCGATGAGACACGAACCCATCGTTTACCGCCGCCCAAATCGGTATCTTCGGCTAGCGAAAACCCCAGTTTATCTACGAACCAAGTGATTGCTTCGTCGTATTCGCGAACAACAAGGGCGACAGAGGCAAGTTTCACATCTCACCCCATCGTCGGGATGACAAATGCGTTAACGCCATCACCCACCCCACCATCGGGCCAGCGCTGCGTGATCGTCTTGACCTTGGTCCAGAACTTCACGCCTTCCATGCCGTGCTGGTTGGTGTCGCCAAACGCGCTGCGCTTCCACCCGCCGAAGCTGTGATAGGCGACGGGTACCGGGATCGGCACGTTGATGCCGACCATGCCGACATTGACGCGCGCGGCGAACTCGCGCGCGGCGTGGCCATTGCGCGTGAAGATCGCGACGCCGTTGCCGTATTGATGCGCAGACGGGAGACTCAGCGCGGTTTCGAAGTCTGGCGCACGGACCATCTGGAGGACCGGGCCAAAGATTTCCTCTTTATACGCTTCCATATCGGTCGTGACATGATCGAACAGGGTGGGGCCGATGAAAAAGCCCTCCTCATGCCCCTGCAATTTGAACCCGCGCCCGTCGACAACCAGTTCCGCACCTTCATCGACGCCTTTTTGTATCCAGCCCTCGATCTTCGCTTTGTGCGCCGCCGTCACCACGGGCCCATAATGCGCGTCATTATCGGTCGAGACTCCGACTCTGAGCGCCGCGATCGCCGGGATCAGCTTCTCACGCAGCGCCACTGCCGTCGCATCACCAACCGGCACCACCACGGGCAGCGCCATGCACCGTTCGCCTGCGCTCCCGAATGCAGCGCCTGCCAGATCATTCACAACCTGATCAAGATCCGCATCGGGCATCACAATGCCGTGGTTCTTCGCCCCACCCATCGCCTGCACGCGCTTGCCCGCCGCAACACCGCGCTGATACACATAATGCGCGATGTCCGACGATCCGACAAAGCTGATTGCGCCAATCGCGGGATGGTCGAGGATCGCATCAACCATTTCCTTGTCGCCATGGACGACTTGGCAAATGCCTTCAGGCAGCCCTGCCTCGATGAACAGCTCGGCAAAGCGCACCGGCACCGACGGATCACGCTCCGACGGTTTGATAATGAACGCATTGCCAGTCGCAATCGCTACGCCCGACATCCACAGCGGGATCATACCCGGAAAGTTAAACGGCGTAATCCCCGCACCAATCCCAATGGGTTGCCGCATTGAGTAAACGTCGATCCCTGGCCCCGCGCCCTGGGTATATTCACCCTTCAGCACATGCGGAATGCCGCAGCAGAATTCGATAACTTCAAGACCACGCTGGATGTCGCCTTTGCTATCGGCAACCACTTTGCCATGTTCGGACGACAGCATGTGCGCAAGGTCGTCCATGTTCGCTTCGACCAGCGTCTTGAAATTGAACATCACCCGCGCTCGCCGCTGCGGGTTTGTGTTCGCCCAAGCCGGTTGCGCCTTTAGCGCCGCATCGACCGCGCACTGCAATACCGCTGCATCGCCCAGCGCAACCTGCGCCTGCACCGCCCCGGAATTGGGATCGAACACGTCGCCGTGTCGCGGCGATGCGCCCGCACCGCCCGAAATAAAATGGTCGATCTGTCGCATGGAAACCTCGGTTGCTTGATTGCCCGAACCTGTGGGCCGCTGGACTTGCAAAATCAACCGATAGACTTGGCCATCGTGCCTGCGTTAACTCCATCCGCAAAGGAATTGACCCATGACTCTCCGCCGCGCCGCCATTGTCTCGCCGCTCCGCACGCCGGTCGGCAAATTCCTCGGTTCGCTCGCTTCGGTAAACGCTGGCGATCTTGGTGCCGTCATCATCCGCGCGCTTGTCGACCGGACAGGTATTGATCCTGAACGTATTGACGATGTTGTCTTCGCGCAGGGCTATGGCAATGGCGAGGCACCGTGCATCGCGCGCTGGTCGCTGCTTGCGGCGGGATTGCCGATCTCGGTGCCCGGCTATCAGCTTGATCGGCGCTGCGGATCGGGGCTGCAAGCGGTCATTGACGCGGCGATGATGGTGCAAACCGGCGCAGCTGATGTCGTCATTGCGGGTGGTGTTGAGAGCATGTCGAACGTCGAACATTATTCGACCGCTTTGCGCGGGGGCACGAAGATGGGCGGACTGACGCTGCACGATCGGCTCACTCGGGGCCGCGTAATGTCGCAACCCATCGAACGCTTTGGCGTGATCAGCGGTATGATTGAGACGGCCGAAAACCTCGCCAAGGATTATAGTATCACCCGCGAGCAATGCGATACTTATGCCGTGCGTAGCCACCAGCGCGCGACTGCGGCGTGGGCGAATGGCTTGTTCGATGACGAGATCGTGCACGTGCCGGTCAAGCAAAAACGCCGTGACCCCGTGCTGTTCACCCACGACGAAGGCTATCGCGCCGATGCGACGATAGAGTTGCTTGGAGCCCTTCAGCCAATTGAGGGCGGCGTCGTCACCGCAGGCAACGCCAGCCAGCAAAATGATGCAGCTGCAGCTTGTTTCGTGGTTGCGGAGGACAAACTCGACGAACTCGGGCTCGAACCCATTGCCTGGTTCCACAGCTGGTCTGCGGCTGGTTGCGACCCGTCGCGCATGGGCATCGGCCCTGTCCCCGCCGTCGAGCGCCTCTTTGCCCGCAATGGCCTCAGCTGGGATGACATCGACCTCATCGAACTCAACGAAGCGTTCGCCGCCCAAGTACTTGCCGTGCTGAACGGTTGGGGATGGGGCGACGATGACAGCCGACACGATATCCTCAATGTCAACGGATCAGGAATATCCTTAGGCCACCCCATCGGCGCGACCGGCGGGCGCATCCTCGCCAATCTGACGCGCGAGCTAAACCGGCGCGGTGGGCGTTATGGCCTCGAAACAATGTGCATCGGTGGCGGTCAGGGAATCGCGGCAGTTTTTGAGCGCCCCTAACTATTCATCGATTTCGTCTTTGGTCGTCTGCGTCGCATCCGGATCATCGACCTCGACGACACGATCATCGGTAACTCGTGCGGCGCGACCGTTGAGCAGCCAGCGTTTCGATGACTTGTCCATGACCGCGCTTTTCGCGCCAAAAATCGGATCAAACGTCCCCATCCGCCACAATTGCAGTGCACAGACGAGAACAAGTGCCATCAACGACATGATGAACAGCGAAAGCGGCTGAAGCAACAAACGTATGCGGCTTATCGGTCGACCTTCGTCAATCGATCGATAACTTCCACGCGAATAACCGAATTCTGCGGCCAAGCTGGTGTAATGCTCGACCGGTTGGTCTTTGCCCTTGGGTGAGCGTTTCCGCATGCGGGGACAATAACCAATTAGACTGAACGAAATCCTAACAACGCTATTTTAGGAGCACCAGCTCTTCAGCCATCGATGGGTGCAGCGCGACTGTTTCGTCAAACTGCGCCTTTGTCAGCCCGGCTTTCACGGCCACGGCAGCGGCCTGCAAAATCTCCGCAGAATCCGGCCCGATCATATGCAAGCCGACAACAATATCAGTCGAGGCATCGACCACCATCTTATACAGCGCGCGCTCGTTGCGACCCGCGAGCACATTCTTCATCGGCCGGAAATCCGACGTGTAAGTTTTTACACTACCGAATTTATTCTTGGCCTGTGATTCCGTCAGTCCAACGCCTGCCAGTGGCGGCTGACTGAAAACAGCAGTGGGAACCATGTCGTAATCGACTCGGGTGGGCTTGTTGCCAAAGATCGTGTCGGCAAACGCCTGCCCTTCGCGGATCGCGACTGGCGTCAGCTGAATACGGTCGGTCACATCACCAACGGCGTAAATGCTATCGACACTTGATTTGTTGTCAGCATCGACGACGACAGCATGCTTGTCGTTCAGAGCGACTCCCACTGCCTCAAGCCCGAGCCCCGATACATTCGGTGCGCGCCCTGTCGCGAACAGCACCATATCCGCCATGATCTCGTCACACCCCTTCATCCGCACGATGAGCTTGCCGTCATCCGGCTTGGTGATGCTCTCGAACGGCGCGTTGAAGCGAAACTCGATTCCTTTGGTCATCGAAATCTGAAGCAAGCGGTCGCGAATTTGCTCATCATAACCGCGCAAAATCTGATCACCGCGATTGACGATGGTCACATGCGACCCAAAACCGTGAAAAATTCCCGCGAACTCATTGGCAATATACCCGCCACCCGCGATTACGACACGCTTTGGCAAAGTTTCGAGGTGGAAAACTTCATTCGACGTGATGCCATGCTCGCTGCCGGGAAATTCGGGGCGGATGGGCCAGCCGCCAGTCGCGATCAGGATTTTGCCCGCGCTGATCTCGCGCCCGCCCGCCAATTTGACAGTGTTTGAACCGGTCAGGACTGCGCGTTCCTTAAAAATCTCGACATTGTGGCTCGCCAGCGTTTCACCATAAACGCCCTCGATCCGCGTCACTTCTTCGAGCACATTATCGCGCAGCGTCGGCCAGTCGAACGTCGGTGTCTCGACATTCCAACCAAAGCGCCGGGCATCAGCCAAGTCCTCGGCAAAATGCGCACCATAGACCAGCAGCTTTTTCGGTACGCAGCCGCGGATGACGCACGTGCCGCCAACCCGATATTCTTCGGCAATCGCCACGCGAGCGCCATGTGCCGCTGAAACTCGTGCCGCGCGCACGCCGCCCGACCCTGCCCCGATAACGAAAAGGTCGTAATCGTATTTGCTCATCGAAGTCCTGCCATTAATTGATTTTGACGATGTAGGGAGTGGCAATCGGTTTCGCTAATCCGAACTTTCGATCATTATGATCTAAATTCCCGCTTTAGCCATCAACGCCTGCGTCGAGGGGTCAAATCCTGCGCGCGCAGTTGGATCATCGATTTTTTTGGCCATTTCCTTGCCGAGTTCGACTCCGAACTGGTCGAACGGATTGATACCGAGCAGCACGGCGTTCACAAACGTCCGAGCCTCATAGAATGCCAGCAAAGCGCCCATCGTCCTCGGATCGAGATCATCCAGCAATATCGTCGTTGATGGCCGATCCCCCGGATAATTGCGGTTGCCATCATCCGCCGCGCGCCCCACCATCAACGCTGCGCCTTGTGCAAAACAATTAGCGAGCAGAATACGGTGATGTTCGGGGTCAAGCGTTTCGCCGGCTTCGATACTTGCAACAAATTCCACCGGCACAAGCCGCGTTCCCTGATGCAGCAGCTGGAACACGGCATGTTGCGCATCAGTGCCCACCCCGCCCCAAGTAATTGCCGCGCTTTGCCGCCCCAGCGGCGCACCATCAGCGGTTACCGATTTTCCGTTCGATTCCATCTCAAGCTGTTGGAGATAGCTCGGCAACAACCGCAAACGCTCGTCATAAGCAAACACAGCACGCGTTTCATAGCCACGCGCCTGCGTGTAAAGCAGATCAACAAATGCGGCGAGCACAGGCGCATTTTCTGCCAGCGGCGCGAGCCGGAAATGCCGATCCATTTCTGCGGCCCCTTCCAGCAGTTCTTCGAATCCGCCCCAACCCAATGCCAGTGCCGCAGGAAAGCCAATTGAGGACCAGAGCGAATAACGCCCGCCAACCGTTTCATTAAATGGGAGAACCCGAGTCTCGTCGACGCCCCAAGTGACGGCGGAATCGGGATAAGCCGTTAGCGCAATCACACGACCCATCGGGTCTGCAACGCCGTCTTCCTCCATCCATTGCAACACGGATGCTGCATTGAGCATCGTCTCGGTCGTCGTGAACGTCTTCGACGCAATCACGAGCAACGTCGCCGATGGATCGAAGCGCGCAAAGGCTTCTTCGAGCGCGCAGCCATCGACGTTCGACACAATCGCCACGTCGTACCGTCCGACATCACGACCCAGTGCATCCACCATCAAATCCGGCCCCAGCGCTGATCCACCGATTCCAACGTGCAAGATATGACGCACCGGCCCCAAGGCATCGGCTTCGATCGCGTCAATCAGCGCGCGCATCCGACTATGCAGCGCCCGCGCCGCGGCCACACTGTCCGTCGACCCTTCGCCGCGCTCGGCTGTATGTTCCGCCGCACGGCCCTCGCTCGGGTTCACAATCCGTCCTGCAAACAAATCGTCACGCTTCGCCGTCAGTCCCGCCTGCCCCGCCAACACTTCAAATGCCGCCAACGCATTTGCCGACAAATGTGTCTTCGAAAAATCGAAAAGCATGCCTGATTGTGTGACAGATAGCCGTGCCAGTCGGTCAGGGTCACCGGCAAATAACGTGGTTAACGGCTCGTGCGGCAGTGCCTCGATGGCAGTCCAGTCGTGCATGGTATTCCCTTCGAATCAGGTCCGCGTGCTTGACGGCTTCCGCCTCGCGCCGCAATGCGCTTCGCAATGACCGACGTAATCACTGATACACCGCCCAAAGCAAAATCTGAAACGCGCGATTTCATGCAGTTTCTGCTGAAGCTCGGCATTTTCGTCTTCATCCTGCGCAGCTTTATCTTTGCGCCGTTCAGCATCCCGAGCGAGTCGATGGTCCCTCGCCTTCTGACCGGCGATTATCTCATCGTGACGAAATGGAATTATGGCTATTCGCGCCACAGTTTTCCATGGTCTTTGCCGCTGATCCCCGGTCAAAAGCGACTGTTTGAATCCATCCCCGAACGGGGCGACGTTATTGTTTTCAAAAAGCCGCCCGAAAATCAGGTCGATTATATCAAGCGTGTGATCGGTTTGCCCGGCGATTTCGTCCAGATGAAGTCCGGTCAGCTGTTTATCAATGGTGCACCTGTCGCCAAAAAGCGCGTTGCTGACTTCGTGATGGACGAGACCCCGAATACGACTTGCTACGGCCCACAGTTTACTGAGACAGCGAGCAACCTGACCCGCCGCTGCCGCTATCCGCAGTTCCGCGAAACGCTGCCGAACGGGAAAAGCTATAATGTTCTCGATCTCGGCCCCATCGCCGCCGATAATACCCAAGTTTATACCGTGCCCGAGGGACAGTTGCTGATGATGGGTGACAACCGCGACAACTCGGCCGACAGCCGCTTGGAAGCCGGCGGTTTTGGCTTCGTACCGATGGAAAACATCGTCGGCAAAGCGACCGTCTCGGTCTTCTCGACTGATGGTTCGGCGAGCTGGGTCTTGCCATGGACATGGTTCTCTGCGGCACGCTGGGGCCGTATCGGGGAAGGCTTCTGACAGCGCTGTCCGACTGGCTCGCCAATACCCTGGGCGCATTCCCGCGCGACCTCGCGCTTTATAGCCGAGCCCTGACGCACGGCAGCGCGGGCGGCGAAAGTTACCAGCGGCTTGAATTTCTTGGCGACCGCGTTCTTGGCCTGACGATCGCGCGCTGGCTTTATGCGGCCTATCCGAACGAACCCGAAGGCGAACTGTCACGCCGCCTGAACAGCCTCGTCACCGGCCTTGCTTGTGCACAAGTTGCACGAGAAATCGGCGTCACCGCGCATATGAAACTCGGCAAACAAGCGCGCGACGACGGCGCCTTCGACAGTGATAATATCCTCGGCGACGTCACCGAAGCGCTGATCGGCGCGCTCTATCTCGATCACGGCTTTGATGCTGCCGAAGCCTTCATCCGCACGCATTGGGCATCGCTGGTCGAAGGGCACGTTGATGCCCCCCGCCACCCCAAATCGGCGCTGCAGGAGTGGGCAGCCGCCAACAACCGCCGCGCACCCACCTACACCATCACCGACCGCAGCGGCCCCCACCACGCCCCACGCTTTACCGTGACCGTAAGCCTCGGCAGTGCGGGCGAGGCTTCCGCTAGCGGCACATCGAAACAGGAGGCGGAGACGGCGGCCGCCTTCGCCCTATTGGAACAACTCAAATGAAATGCGGCCTCGTCGCCATCCTTGGCGCGCCCAACGCCGGCAAATCCACCCTCGTCAACGCGCTCGTCGGCCAGAAAGTCGCGATTGTCAGCCCCAAGGCGCAGACGACGCGGGTTCGCCTGATGGGCATTGCGATCGAGGACGAAACGCAAATCCTTCTCGTCGACACCCCTGGCATTTTCGAAGGGAAACGCCGCTTCGACCGCGCCATGGTCCAGGCGGCGTGGGGCGGAACGCAGGACGCCGACATGATCGTGCTGCTGATCGACGCCAAGGGCGGTCTAGGCCCCAAAGTCGAAGGCATCTTGAAGGGGCTGGAATCGCGTCCCGAACCCAAATTGCTCGTGCTCAACAAAGTCGATGTTGCCGACCACGGCAAGATGCTCCGCCACATCACCGTGCTGACTGAACGCCTGACGTTTACGGACACCCTCATCATCAGCGCGACAACCGGCGACGGCGTAGCCGACCTCAAAACCCGCCTTGCCGCCGCCATGCCCGAGGGGCCGTGGCATTTCCCCGCCGACCAGATCAGCGACGCGACCGACCGCGTCATGGCCGCCGAAATCACCCGCGAACAAATCTTTCTGCAACTCTATCAGGAACTGCCCCAGGCCTGCGCGGTCGAAACCGAGAAATACGAGGAACGCCCCGACGGCTCGGTCGAAATCCACCAGCAAATCCTCGTCGCGCGCGACAGCCAACGGGCGATTGTGCTCGGCAAAGGCGGCGCGCGCTTGAAGGAAATCGGCAGCAAGGCACGCGCAGAACTCGCGGGCATGCTGGCAACCAAAGTGCACTTGTATCTGCACGTCAAAGTCTCGCCCAAATGGGACGAGAACCGAGAGGTTTATCGCGATATTGGCCTGGATTGGGTGGAGTGAAATTCGAGAGCGGCGATGAAACGGAAAAATGGCTTGTGGTCAGCCTCCAACATGAATTTCTTCGTTGTCAGGAAGCCTTCAAGGAGTTCGCTGATCACGCAGCTGATATGGTATTTTCCGGGCACAGCCGGAAAAAATCATACTTGGCGTACAACGCATATTCCCGTTTCATTCTGCATCTTTACGAGTTTTTGATAGGCTGTATCAAAAGAGACCGACAAAGCACGGCAAACATTCCTGCAGCTGACGCCGATCAGATAATTCAATCGGAGGCACAAAAAGCCAACAATCGTCGACGCCAAGCGATTTTGAAGGGCTATGCCTCGCCTCACGAAAATGATATCGAGGCGTATCCCGAAAACATACCACCCAATTTTGGATCAATGTTTCGGAAACATCGAAACGAAATGCTCGGTCACGTCAGTCCCGCAAGGGCAAGGTTAAATCTTACAGACTTTTTCGATCAATATCACACTTATTTAATGATGATATATCACGA
>JANOVZ010000100.1:0-7114 GCA_031417655.1 Sphingomonas sp.
AGCATCCACTGTTCTACCCGGCTAAGACAGCCTGATCAATTGCGGTAAGGCGTAACAAATGCTGGGTCGAATATTGGGTTGGATCAGGGCGCATCCGAAATGGTCCATCGCCATTGGCCTCGCGCTCGCCGCGATCCTTTACTTCGCATTGCGTCCCACACCCAAGACCTATGAATACATCTCGGCAACCGTCGATAAAGGCGAAGTCGTCCGCCGTGTCACCGCCTCGGGCAAGCTGCGCGCGCTCAACACAATCAAGGTCGGGGCCGAAGTCTCGGGGCAGATCACCCGCGTTTTCGTCGACTTCAATTCGCCCGTCACGGCAGGCCAAGTTCTCGCCGAAATCGACCCCACCCGCGTGCAGGCCCGCGTCCAGCAAGCGCGTGCGCAAGTCGCCAGTGCCCAAGCCGCCCTTGCGCTTGCCGAAGCTTCGGGTGCCCGCGCGCAAAGCGAAATCGGCATTCAGGAACGCGAATTTAGCCGCCGCGCGCAGTTGGCAGAACGCGGCTTCCTGTCTAAATCGGCGCTCGACGGCGCGAGCAGTGTCCTGTCCTCCGCCCGCGCCAATATCCGCACCACTGCCGCGCAAGCTGCCAGCGCCCGCGCCCAAATCTCGCAAGCCAATGCCGAATTGTCGTCCGCGCTCCTCGACCTCAGCCGCACCACGATTGTCGCGCCCGCCAGCGGCGTCATCATCAACAAGCTCGTCGAGCCCGGCACCACGGTTGCCGCCAGTTTCCAGACGCCGAACCTGTTCGAAATCGCTGCTGACACCACACGGATGCAAGTCGAAGCCTCGGTCGACGAAGCTGATATCGGCCAGGTCCGCGACGGCCAGCCGGTGCGCTTCACCGTCGACAGCTACCCGCAAGAAACCTTTGCCGCGACCGTCCGCCAAATCCGCAAAAGCGCGACCGAAACGCAGAATGTCGTCAGCTACCTCGTCATCCTCGACGTCGACAACAAGGACGGCAAGTTGCTTCCCGGCATGACCGCGAACGTCGAAATCATCACCGGCCGACGCGCAAACGTCACCCGCGTGCCCACGACCGCGCTTCGCTTCCGCCCGCGCACGGCGGACTTGCCTAAGGAAAAGGCACCGCCCGCAAACACGCCGGTCGTCTTCATCACCAGCGCCGACCTCTTCAAACCCGCTCGCCGCGTCGTCGCGCTCGGCCTGCAAGGCGAAGATTTTGTCGAGATCACCAAAGGCCTCGCTACTGGCGACAAGATCGTCATACGCAGCCGGTCGACGGTCAAGAAACCCACCGACGAAGCCGCCGGCGACGAGAGCGACAATGCTACCGATGGGGAATAACATGTCCAACACGGCTCCCCTCCCGGCCTTCCGGGAGGGGTCGGGGGTGGGTTTCTGGGTGCGTCAGATTTCACTCGCGACGTTAGCAAGAACCACCCCCAACCCCTCCACGAAGGCGTGGAGGGGAGTTAAATCGATATGACGACGACCCCCCTCCTCGCCACCCAAGACCTCGTCAAAGACTATGTCCTTGGCGGCGAGACGGTCCATGCCGTCGCGGGCGTTTCGCTTACCATCAACCGCGGCGAATTCGTTGCGATCATGGGCGCCAGCGGGTCGGGCAAATCGACGTTCATGAACATGATCGGCGCGCTCGACATCCCGACCTCGGGCACGCTGAAGATTGACGGCACTGACATTTCGGACCTGACCAGCGACGAGCTCGCCGAAATCCGCAACCGCAAAATCGGCTTCGTTTTCCAGCAGTTCAATCTGCTCGCACGCACGACCGCGCTCGACAATGTCGCCACCCCGCTTGTCTATGCAGGGCTCAGCGGCCCCGAACGCCGCGCGTGTGCTGCCAAAACCTTGGGCGACATGGGCCTCGCCGACCGCATGACGCACACCCCCGCCAAACTCTCAGGGGGCCAGCAGCAACGCGTCGCCATCGCCCGCGCGCTGGTTACCAAACCGCTGATGCTGCTGGCCGACGAGCCCACCGGCGCGCTCGACACCGTCACCTCGAACGACATCATGGGCATTTTCCAGCGCCTGAACGATGACGGCATCACCGTGATCGTCGTCACGCACGAACCCGACGTCGCCGACTATGCCCAGCGCCGCATCCTCTTCCGCGACGGCAAAGTCATCGAAGACGCGCCCGTCACCAACCGTCGCCGCGCCGCATGAATATCCAAAGAACCATTGCGGGCTGGGGCATCAACATCGCCATCGCGCTGACCGCGCTGCGCACCAATCTCATGCGCTCGATCCTCACCACACTTGGCGTCATGATCGGCGTCCTCGCCGTCATCCTCGCGGTTGCCGTCGGCGACGGCGCGAAAGCCAGTGTCCTCGATTCGATCAACCAGCTCGGGTCAAACATGGCCATCGTCTTCCCCCAGCCCGAAAACCGGGGCGGCCGCCGCGTCGTTGATCGCGGCCGCCTGACCGAACGCGATGCGGTGGCGATCAAACGCCTCGTTCCCGGCGTCAGCGGCATCGCCCCGCAACTGCGCTCGACCGTCCAGCTTGTCATTCAGGGCCGCAACGCCACGACCACCGCCGTCGGCATCACCCCCGATTATGGTCGCGTCGGCAATACCGAGATCGACACCGGGCGCTTCATTGCCGACGCCGACGTCCGCACCGCTGCGCGCGTCATCGTGCTCGGCCCCAGCGTCGCGACCAAGCTGTTCGGCAATTTCGATCCCCTCGGCCAGACAATCCGCGTCGCCCGCGTTCCCTTCACCGTCATCGGCGTCCTGCAATCGAAGGGCAACAACTTTGGCAACGACAATGACGACCTCACCCTCGTCCCGATCAGCACCGCGCGCCAGCGTTTCGCGACCACCACCGTGCAGGGCCCCGACGATCTCCACGTCCTCTTCGTCGGCTTCGAAGACGGCTTCGACTTGCCGAGGGCCAAGAAAAACATGGTCCGCGTGCTCCGCGCGCGCAACAATGTGCCCAAGGGCGAGATCAGCCCCTTCACGGTCAACACGACCGAGGAGTTCATGAAGCAATCGGGCCTCGTCACCGGCATATTTCAGGGTGTTCTCGTCGCCATTGCCTCGATCAGCCTGCTGGTTGGCGGCATTGGCATCATGAACATCATGCTGGTCAGCGTGACCGAGCGCACCCGCGAAATCGGCCTGCGCATGGCACTCGGCGCCAAACGCAGCGACATCCGCAACCAGTTCCTCGTCGAAGCCGCCGTCCTCTGCATGATCGGCGGCGCCATCGGCCTGGTGCTCGCGGTGATATTGGCACAGGTCTTCGAAAACCTCGCCGACTTCCCCGCCCCCATCGGCATCGGCACCGCCATCGGCTCGATGCTGTTCAGCGCATTCATCGGGCTGGCCTTCGGGAGTTATCCGGCCGTGCGCGCGTCGCGACTGTCGCCGATTGAGGCGTTGAGGAGTGAGTGAGACCCGAGTTTAGAACCCCGTCGCCCCTTTTCCACCACGTCACCCCGCACTTGATGCGGGGTTCGGCTAAACTTTCGCCCCGCCATCGTTCGAAAACCAATCCTCCCAAAGATCCCGCCAATCCGGATTATCAGCTTCAATCAACGCAAACTTCCATTCGCGCTTCCATTTCTTGACCAGCTTCTCCCGCGCAATTGCCGTTACGATGTCATCATGCCACTCAACATAAACCAGCCGCGTCTTGCCAAAATCCGCCACATGCGTTGACCCCGTCCCCTCGCGATGCTGATACACCCGCCGGATCGCGTCGGCCGTCACGCCGACATACACCCCGCCCCGATAGCGGTTCGCCATGATGTAAACCCAGCCGCCCTTTGCCATGGCTTGTTATCAACAACCCCCGCGCAGAAGAAAAGCCAAGCCCCGCATCAAGTGCGGGGCGACGAGAATGGAAAAGCTTAAGCCCACAAAAACCCCGTCACCCCGTTTCCACCCCGTCGCCCCGTGCTCGACACGGGGCTAGGCTAACCTTTGGCGCTGTCCACTATTGGGCTTGAACGATGAACATTGCTGGGTACCTTCATCGCTATTCATTGAGGCAATGCACAACCAATTCAGCAAACGCATCCCATAGTGTCGTTAGGTGATCCGCCGCGGGAGCGAGGCTTGATGAATGCACATATTTATTCAGCGTATCAACCGAGACAATCGCATCCATTGTCCGCGCCTTTCGCACGACCTCAACATACCTTTTATTGATTTTGCCGTCAGAATAAAGGCGCTCTGCCGCACAGATCAGCTTTTTCAAAAGAGCATCGCTCTCCGCAGCGGTCGTCAGTTTGGATTGCTTAATGTAGTTGTCTACCGTGAGCTCAAGAAGGACTCGACATAAAACCGCTATCGCATTCGGGTGTTCATCCAACTCCAACTTGAATTGCAACTCCTCCCAAATCGCACGGTGTCGCTGAAGGCGACCCGCCCAAGCAATGCCGTATTCAACTTGAGGAATCAAAGTTGTCCGTTTTTCCGGTTTCTGCGCTTTTTGCTGCGGTTTTCCAGACCCAGCTTTTGAAGATTTCCCGCCACCCTTTGCCGATTTTTCAATGGCATCCGCAGCCGTTGGCAACAATCCTTCCGATTCCAGTTTATCAAGATATTCAGATTTGCGATCAACGTCCCAAACGTCATCAAGAGTTATCCGACGATGGGCTAAGTCGTCTGCTATGCGAGCTAGAGCCCTCAACGACACGTCTTCCTTACGGATAAACTGAAAACGCCCTTTCGCAGTCGATATGCCGACCCGGTTTCTGAATGCCTCAGCGGAAAGCAGGCGATTAAGGTTGCTTCGCGGAATGCGTTTTCCTTTTGGTAATTGACTTGCTGCCTTCAGTCGCTCTTCAATTTCGTCGGCGACATTGAGCTTGCCACCCTTCCCCGTTCGATTAACGAACGTGGTCTTCATGCGGTCGTCCCAATTACTCTGACCTACGCCGCCTTGGCTTCCTGTGTGTCGCCGGAACAGTATTTCATCGATTTCATCACGATCAGGCTCAACCCGGCAAGTGATCCGGGTCGGGAAACTTCCCCGCCATTGTCCACGTAAATCCGCAAAAAATTTTTGTAACTCTGAGTTGGGCGCCCGCCTCGGGTTAGCCAGCAACTTCAAACAAGTTGTTCGCCTATTTCCATCGTAAACAATGAAGTTTGATCCATCGGGATAAACCAATGGCGGCTCATAGATTTGGCCCGCCTGAACAACATCACGTGCAAGCTTCTTCATCTGAGAAAGGAAATTTGAAAACAACCAAGCGATTGCAGTTGTTTCGTTTTCTAGCTCCCCGTGTCGATCATTCTCTCTATTTACCAGCAATTTGTCGAGCGGGATTGACTTATAGCTCATCGGAATACTCCCCCGATGGCAGCAAAGCTCGGAACATATAAATTTGCAAGTAAATCCGATTCATTTGGTATCTAGGCAGTAATATGATGAGTGACCGCGGTATCCCCCTGTCCTACACCCCCGCCCCTATGCTTATCTCCCCCGATGCCCCCTCGCCCCTACTCCGCCGCGCCGCCGGACGCCTCGCCTGAAAGCCCCGCGCGCGCCGAAACGCCGGACCGTCGCCATAGTGTCAACTTCGTAAACTTCGCCACCGCCCGCCCGCATGCGATATGCGCGATGTTCATAACTTTTGAACCGCGCCCCTAAACCACCAGCACGGTTGATCCCGTCGTCCGCCGCCCCTCCAGATCGCGGTGCGCCTGCGCTGCATCTTCAAGCGCATAGGTCTGGCCGATGGTCAGCGTCAGCACCCCGGTGCGGAACATGTCGAAGACATAGTCGCTGCCCGCCGCGCGTTCTTCGGCGGTCGCGTAGTAATCGAACAGCGTGGGCCGCGTGTTATACAGCGACCCCTTCTGCGCGAGGATGCCGAGGTTGACCCCGCCCACCGGCGCATCGGCATTGCCATAGTTGACGATCATCCCGCGCCGCCCGGTCGAATCGAGCGACGCCTCCCATGTCGCCATGCCGACCCCGTCAAACGTCACGCGCACGCCTGCGCCACCAGTCAATTCGCGAACCTTCGGCGCCACGGGCTCCTGCGTATAGAGGATCACATGATCCGCCCCCGCCGCCGTCGCCGCCGCGGCTTTCTGGGGTGTCGATACCGTGCCAATCACGGTCGCGCCGATATGCTTGAGCCATTGCACCAGCAACAAGCCAACGCCGCCCGCTGCGGCATGGACCAGCACTGCCATCCCCGGCTGAACCTTCGCACAGCGCTCGACCAGGAACTCGGTCGTGCACCCTTTCAGCAATCCCGCCGCCGCCGTTTCGTCCGAAATGTCATCGGGAATGCGAAACAGGCTTGCGGCGGCGACATTGCGTTCAGTCGCATAGGCTCCCAGCGCGGGGCCAAATGTCGCGACACGGTCACCCACCGCAAAGTCAACGCCGTCGCCAACGGCCTCGACCACACCGGCGGCTTCAAGGCCAAGCCCACTGGGCAATGCCACCGGATAAATGCCCCGTCGGTGATAGGTATCGATGAAGTTCAGCCCCACGGCGGTCGAGCGAAAACGCACTTCGCCGGGGCCTGGCACGGGCACATCACCATCGATCCATTCAATCACTTCGGGGCCGCCATGAGCGGTCATTCGGGCGATACGGGCCATCAATCAAATCTCCTGAATTGTTGCAAGTTTGCGATGATACGCGCGCCAGATCAGCGGCAAGATCAGCAAGGGGATGATGCCATAAAGCGCAGTCGTCGTGCTGATCGCCCACCCCAGCTTGGCTTCCCCATAAACATTGGTCGACAGGAAACCCACTGTCGTCGGCCCGAGCAGCAAGCCCGAAAGGCTGATCGCAACATAATAAAGCGCGACGACCTGTCCGCGCACGGCTGCGGGCGCAATTGCGAGCAGGGCTAGCAGCGCCGCTGCAGTCACCATCGCAATCGGCACTGTCGTGAGCGCATGCAAGGCAAACGTCGCCCACGCATTGCCAAGGAAGAAAGTCAGGCTCGCCATTGGCACCATCGCGGTAAAGGCAATCATGGTCAGACGGAACGGCGCATTATCGACGCCGCGTGACGTCATTCGGTCGTTCAGCCAGCCAGTGAACGCCATCGTTGCGGGGCCAAGGATCAGCGAGGCCATACCATTATAGAGTGCGAAGTTCTCAGTCGGCCAGCCATAGGCG
>JANOVZ010000101.1:0-13582 GCA_031417655.1 Sphingomonas sp.
GGAACAGTTTGGCGATGACGTGGCCGATGTCTATTCGCGTGGCTTTCACGAGGCATTCGACTTGCTGCGCCGTCACCCCTTGGCTGGTGCGGAAAAGCGCGAATTGGGAAATGCCGTCCGCTGCTTCGTTCACCGACAGCACCGGATTTTCTATCGCGTGGACGGCGACCTCGTCCTGATCATTCGCATCATCCACCACGCGCAAAGCGCAGGGCGGGCGTTGAGAAAGGTGGCGCGGTGAGCAACGAAGTTTACGCTGCTTTGTTCGGCGTCTTGGCCGGGGGGTTCATTCAAACGATAATTGCTCGCTATGATCGGAAGCGAGAAGCGGAGTCTGTCTTAACTGCGTTGGCTGCTGAGGTTGACGCAATCTGCCGACTTGTCCGACACCGGCGCTATCTTGTAGCCATTCGCGAGCTTTTGGAACATATCAACAACGGCGGTGAACCCGCTTATCTAAGTGTCGACGTGCGGCAAAATTACTTCGCTGTATTGGATGCGCTTGCGCCGAAGCTCGGTAGTATAGCGCCCAACAAAGCAGCAAAAATCGTCAACTTCTACGCATACTGTAAATCGGCGATTGACAGCTTGCGGCCTGATGGCAACCTCAGCGTAGGTGCGCGACCGGAGGACCTCACGTTAAACTTGGTGGAGGTTGAACGGCTCTTGGCGGCAGTGCTGTTTCTTGGCGACGAAATCGTTCAAATGCCCAAATTGCCCTTGGCTACCGCAGCATGACCTCACCCCTCTCCCCCCAGCGGCAGCCCGAGGACATCGACGCCGCCTTGCGCCCGAAAACGCTTGACGAATTTGTCGGGCAGAAAGCCGCGCGCGAGAATCTTCGCGTCTTTATCCAAGCCGCAAAGGCACGCGGGGACGCGCTCGACCATGTCCTGTTCTTCGGCCCGCCCGGTCTCGGGAAAACCACGCTCGCGCAGATTATTGCGCGCGAACTCGGCGTCGGCTTTCGCGCAACGTCCGGCCCCGTCATTGCCAAGTCGGGTGATCTTGCCGCGCTGCTCACCAATCTTGAGGATGGCGACGTCCTGTTCATTGACGAGATTCACCGGCTTGCCCCTGCGGTCGAGGAAATCCTCTATCCGGCGATGGAGGACCGCGCGCTTGACCTGATGATCGGCGAAGGGCCGTCGGCGCGGTCGGTGCGCATCGATCTGCCCAAGTTCACGCTGGTCGGCGCAACAACGCGGCAGGGGCTGCTGACCACGCCTCTTCGCGACCGTTTCGGTATTCCCGTGCGGCTGCATTTCTACACCGTCGACGAGCTCGAAAAAGTCGTCACTCGCGCCGCCGCGCTGCTCGATCTCGACATTGCGCCCGATGGCGCGGCCGAAGTCGCCAAACGGTCCCGCGGCACCCCGCGTATTGCCGGACGGCTGCTCCGCCGCGTCCGCGATTTCGCCAATGTCGCGGGCGATGCCACGGTGACGCGCAAGATTGCCGATGCCGCACTCACCCGGCTCGAAGTCGATGGCATGGGCCTCGACGCGATGGATCGCCGTTACCTGACGATGATCGCTGACATCTACAAAGGCGGCCCGGTCGGTGTCGAAACCCTCGCAGCGGGCTTGTCCGAACCGCGCGACACGATCGAGGAAGTGATAGAGCCCTATCTTATTCAGCTTGGTCTGGTCGCGCGGACGGCGCGGGGTCGCTGTCTGAATGCGGGCGGCTGGAAGCATCTGGGTCTGACCCCGCCGAGCGATCTTCAGGATGGTCTGTTCGATCAGTAACGTCACGGCGCGGTTCGAACCGCAAAACCCGCTCACTGCGCCGCACGACAAAACCCACAACCCCAAAACCGAGAATGAGGAAAATCCACGTTTCCGGCCCCATCCATGTCGAAAACGCCCGCGCGCCCGCGACGACCTCATCGACACTTTCGCGAAAGCCATTGCGGCTTGGCGTCAGGGGTTTTTCGTCTTGACCCGTGAAGACGAGCGCTTCTTCAGAGGGTAGGGGAACAATGACATTATCAGCCTCAACAGCGGCGAAACTGCCGTTATCCGAATCGTTGGCGGCCAATGCGGGCGCGCAAAGCAGCAGGCCAGCAGCGGCAAAAACGCCGAAGCGCATGGTCATGGTTCTCGTCACCCGTCCCATATCCGCTTCTGGCAGGGGCCGGTCAATGTCGTCGGTCGCCTCCGGTAAACTGTTGTAATTAGCAGTCGAAGGGGGATTCCCTCAACTCGTCGCACCCTCTAAGGCGGCGCGACAGGGTTAATTCAGGTTGCCTTCCTGAAACTGGGCCCGACATGGAGATCAGATGAACAGCCTCGCGACCACCACCGATGCGGCCATGATGTCGCCGATTGCCCTGTTCCTGAGCGCCGACATTGTCGTGAAAGGGGTGATCATCGCGCTACTGCTCGCGAGCATCTGGACATGGGCGATCATTATTGGCCAGTGGCTAAGCCTTGGCAAAACCGCGCGCGATTCCGATAGTTTCGAGCGCGAATTCACCAAAGCCGACGACGTCGAGGATTTCGCGCGCAGCCATCAGGCCTCGAAAATCCCCGCTGCACAAATATTCCAGTCGGGCTTTGCCGAATGGCGCGCCTCAACCAAAATCAAGCCGATTGACCGCGACGGAACGCGCGCGCGGCTGTCCACAGTGATGGCCTCGACGATTGCGGGCGAAGTGGATCGACTGTCCGAACGGCTGAACGTGCTCGCCACTATCGGATCGGTCGCGCCGTTCGTCGGCCTGTTCGGCACCGTCTGGGGCATCATGCGCAGTTTTACCGGTATCGCTGCGGCGCAGAACACATCCCTTGCTGTCGTTGCACCAGGCATTGCCGAAGCCTTGTTCGCAACGGCGCTTGGTCTGTTTGCGGCGATTCCTGCGGTCATTGCCTATAACCGCTTTGGCCACCGCGTGAACCGGATCGAGGCGCGGCTTGGGCGCTTTGCCGACGGGTTCCACACAACACTCAGCCGTGAGCTGGACCGCGTTTCTTGAGCGTCCAGCTTCCTTCGCAACGCGCGCGTCACCGCCGCGCACCAATGGCCGACATCAACGTGACGCCAATGGTCGATGTGATGCTCGTGCTGCTGATCATTTTTATGGTCACGGCACCGCTGCTGACGGCAGGTGTGCCGGTCAACCTGCCCGATGCCCGCGCAAAACCGTTGGAACAGGATCAGACGCCGGTGTCATTGTCGCTGGACGCCGACGGGCGGATTTTCGTGGGCGAGGCCGAAGTGCTGTCCGCCGACCTGCCCAACATGCTGGCGCGCCTCGCCGCTCGTGGTGGGGAGAAGCCACCACAAGTATTCCTGCGTGCTGACAAGGGCCTTGATTATGGCCGCGTCATGGCCGTGATGGGCGAACTCAACCGCGCGGGGCTCAATCGCGTTGCGCTCGTCGCGGTGGGACAGGACGGCCCATGATGCAGCGCGCCGAACAAGCTGGCCTAGGTGTTGCCGTCATCGGCCATATCGCGCTGTTCGGGGCGCTCTCAATCGGGCTGTTCGCGGCGACCAAGCCGATTGTGCCGCCCGCGCCGCCGATTGATGTCCAGCTTGTCAATAAGGTTGGCCTGACCGACACCGCGCCCGAGCCGCCCAAGGTTGCGCCCGGACAGAGCATCGCGCCCGAAGTCGGCAAACCCGACGAAGCAACACCCGCCCCCACGCCGCTCGACCCCGTACCGACACCCTCGGCGCCTGCGCCGGTCCAGCGCGAAGCCGTGGTCCCGCCGAAACCGGGGCTCACCCCTAAAATCGCGCCGGCGGCAAAGGCGGTGACAAAGCCTGCGCCGACGAGGCCAACACTCGCCCGCCCCAATATCGCGCCCAGCAAACCCACAGTCCAACCTTCGGTCACCCCTGCGCGCGGATCAAAGTTGGGCAGCGATTTCCTTAAGGGCGTGTCGGAAAAACCATCATCCAGCACATCGCAGGCCCCGCGTGCCGTTACTGCGGGCCCGGCGCAGCAGGCCGCACTTGGAAGATTGATCAGAGAGCAACTCAAACCCCACTGGAAAGCACCGACGGGCCCCGATGCTGAGCAACTTCGCACCGAGTTGCGCGTTCAGTTGGCGAAAGATGGACGGGTCACCTCGGTTGAAGTCATTGGGACGACAGGGCAAACGGATAGCAATCAAGGACAGGTCAGGTTGCATCAGGAAGCAGCCATGAAAGCGGTGAGGCTCGCGTCGCCGTTCATCGGTTTGCCTGCCGAACTTTACAGCGCGTGGAGCGTTCTAGAAAAAGTCGGGTTCGACAGAAGGTTATCGCAATGAGCATGGTTTCCAATCCACAACCGTTGAGGCTGACCTTGTCGAAGCCCTGCCCCTTTTTGCGACGACCGCAGAACGCAAGGACAACCCTTCGACAGGCTCAGGGCAAACGGCTTTTGTTAGGAATGATGTTCGCCATCGCGGCACCGGCATCCGCGCAAATTACGGTTGATGTAACTGACGAAAGTTCCGCCGACGTCGTGATTGCCGTTCCCGTGATGCCAACGCCGCAAGTGGCCGCGACTGAAGCTGGGTCAACCGAAGCGCTGGGGCGTCAGGTCGCCGAAGTCATCGCGTCCGATTTGCGCGGATCGGGGCTATTCAAACCGCTGGGCCCGTCGGGTGTGCCGGGGATTACCTTCCCCGAGGTGACGGCTCCGGGGTTCGAAAAATGGGGCAGCGCCGCCGCGCTGGTGCAGGGTTTCGTCAAAGCCAATGGTGATGGCCAGTTGACGGTCGGCTGCTACCTCTATGACGTTGCACTGAAATCCGAATTGACGCGCAAGGGCTTTGTGATCGGCGCGCGCGACTGGCGGAGAGCTGCGCACAAATGCGCCGATGCCATCTATGGTCGCTTATCAGGGGAAAGCCCCTTCTTCGATAGCCGCGTCGCCTATATTGCCGAGACGGGTCCCAAGGAAAACCGCGTCAAGCGCCTCGCCATTATGGACTCGGACGGGGCCAACCACCGCTTCCTGACCAATGGCCAGAACATCGTTCTGACCCCGCGGTTCTCGCCTGACTACAAGTCGATTGTCTATCTGAGCTATGCGGGAAAGCGTCCACGCATCTATGTCTACGATATCGGCAGCGGTAACCAGCGGGTGGTGACAGAAGGGGGCTCTGCGGCATTCGCGCCGCGCTGGTCGCCCGATGGCCGGACGATCCTGTATTCGATGGCGATCGCAGGCAATACCGACATCTATGCTGTTCCCGCGACTGGTGGTACCCCTCGCCGCTTGACCAGTTCGCCGGGCATCAATGTTGGGGGAAGCTTTTCGCCAAACGGCCAGCGGATCGTGTTCGAAAGCGACCGTTCGGGATCACAGCAGCTTTACGTTATGAACGCCGATGGATCGAACCAGCAGCGCATCAGCTTTGGCGGCGGACGTCATGCAACGCCCGAATGGAGCCCGCGCGGTGACTTGATTGCTTTCACAAAAATTGCGGGCAATTTTCGCATCGGCGTGATGAACCCGTCGGGTGGCGGCGAGCGCTTGCTGACCAACAGCTGGCAGGACGAAGCGCCGACATGGTCACCCAACGGCCGCGTCATTCAATTTTTCCGCACCAGCCAGGGCCGCGGCGGTAACGCCTCGCTGTGGCAGGTTGACCTGACCGGCGTAAACGAACGCCGCCTGCCCATCCCGCCCTCCATCGGCGGATCAGACCCGACGTGGGGCCCGCTGCTGCCATGACCAACCCCCTCCGCTTGCCCTGAGCTTGTTAAAGGGTTGTCCTTCTTTGGTGCCGTTGGTGCAAAAGAAGGGCAAGGCTTCGACAAGCTCAGCCCAAACAGTAATTTAAGGAGACCGAGAATGAAGAGCCGCTCCACCACGACCCTGATGATTGCTGCCTCGCTGCTTGTTCTTGGCGCTTGTGCGAAAAAGCCGCCCAAGGAACTGCCGCCCGCGCCGGTTGACACGACGGGGCCAGTGACAACACCGACGGGCAGCCAGAGCGTGATCCCCGGCAGTCAGGAAGACTTTGTCGCGACTGTTTCATCGGATCGAATATTCTTCGATACTGACAGCTCGGACGTCGATGGCCCCGATCAGGCGACGCTGCAATCGCAAGCGGCATGGCTGAGCAAATATTCCGACAAGCGCATTACGATTGAGGGGCACTGCGACGAACGCGGCACCCGCGAGTATAACCTCGCGCTTGGCGAGCGGCGTGCGAACGCGACCAAGAACGCGCTGGCCGCGCTTGGTGTCGCAACTACACGGATCACGACCGTCAGTTATGGCAAAGAACGCCCCGATGCGGTCGGATCGGATGAGGATGCTTATGCCAAGAACCGGCGCGCGGTGACCGTTACGGTGCAGTAAAGGTCCAAAAGTCAAATCAAGGATTCCACTTGTCAGTGCATTAAATTTGATATAAATATGATACTATATTTATGGAGAGTTGTATGGCCAACATCGGGAATGGGAATGCGTTGAACGCCAGTCGCGAAAGCGTGGCGGGGACAAACAGCGGCTATCTGATGCTTATCATCGGATTGATTGCGGTTGTGGTGGCCATGACACAAATCGTCATGTTGGCGAGTGACGCTGGTGGGTTTTGGAATGGCCTGGTTGCCGTGATCGCCATCATCGGCTTCGTCCTGATCACGGGTGGCTTTTACATGCTGCAGCCCAATCAGGCCGCCGCGATTACCTTGTTTGGAAGTTATAAGGGGACGGATCGTTCAACCGGTCTACGCTGGGTGCTGCCGTGGTATGGTAAGCAGAAAATATCGGCACGGGCCAACAACCTGATTTCGGACAAGATTAAGGTCAACGACTTGCGCGGGAATCCAATCGAGATCGCGGCGCAAGTCGTCTGGCGCGTTACCGACACCGCGCAGGCATTGTTCGATGTCGACGATTACAAGGCATTCGTGATGGTCCAGATCGAAGCGGCGGTGCGCACCATCGGCTCGCGTTACCCGTATGATGATTTTGAGCATCAGGAGATCACGCTGCGCGGCAATCATGACCAGGTCGGTGCCGAGTTGCGCGCCGAATTGACCGAGCGCCTTTCGGTTGCAGGGATCAGCGTCGACGAATGCGGGTTCACGCACCTTGCCTATGCACAGGAAATTGCGAGTGCGATGCTGCGGCGGCAACAGGCCGAAGCCGTCGTCGCGGCACGCAAGACTTTGGTCGAAGGTGCGGTCGGCATGGTCGAAATGGCGCTGACAATGCTGTCCGAAAAGAAGGTCGTCGAGCTTGACGATGAACGACGTGCGGCGATGGTCAGCAACCTGATGGTTGTCCTGTGCGGTGAACGCGACACGCAGCCAATCGTCAACACTGGCTCTTTGTATCAGTGACATGACGGAGGCCCGAAAAGCCTTCCCCCTCCGCCTCGACCCTGCTTTGCACGCAGCAGTCGAGCGTGCGGCAGCGGGCGATTTGCGCAGCGTCAATGCGCAAATCGAATGTTTGTTGCGCGAGGCGTTGGCGCGTCGGGGGGTGAAGGTTGTAGTGAGTGAAATGCCCAAGCGCGGGCGGCCAAAGGCTTAGTCCATCGCCTCATCCAGCAACCGCGCCAGTCGCACACCCCCACGCAATATCTGTTGGCGGACAACCGGCACCAGCGCTTCAATCTTTGCATTATCGAGCGTCGCGCGCGTTCCTGTCGGTCCGCACGGATCACCAAGCGCTACGCCATAACCGGCATCACGCGCCACGGCCCAGCTTTCGCGGCTCCAGTCGGTTACCGTTCCCGCCGCCATATCGGGACGCGCTTGGGTGATCAGTGCGGGCGGCGTCGAAATGGCGCGTTCGGCCAAATAGCCATCCCAAACACTATGCAAATTCAATCGCGACCCGGCGAACGCGCCATAGGCGGCTTTCTGGTCATTCCCGCCGCGGTCAGTCCGGTCGCCCGCGTGAAGTGGCATATGCAAATCGCCGACAAAATGGGTAAGAAACGCCAGCGCCATGACCCGCTCACGCAGCGGTAGCGATTTGTCCGCCAGCAATTTGGCATTGCGCGTGACCTGCGCCGATACACAGTTCCCGTCCTTGCACGCCGCCGTCAAGTCGAAGGGCTTGCAGATATCCACATTCTGATAATGCCAGCTGAACGCATAGTTGAACCGTTCCTTGAGCCCCTTGATGCAATCGGCCCAAACACTGGCTTCCTCGAGCGTTCGCGCCGGGCACGTTGGTGTATCCAGCAATTTGCTTTGCTTTAGTAACGCCTTAACGCGTGCGCGGGTCGTCGGTTTTGCTGTGGCCATCGCAATTCGGGCAACCGTTTCATGACCATATTCCCACCAAGCACGCGCAGACGTCGGGGTCACGAGCAGCAAAAGTAGGGTGATCAGACGATAAGGCATCGGCGGGTGATAGCCTGACAAGCGTCCCACCGCGATGCAAAAAATACACATGTGGTCCGCATTAACCACAGCCGCTTTGCAAACGGTTCAACATGGTTTAAGAGCGATTCATCGTGTTCGACCGCGCGTGCGTTTTTGGGTCGGGAAAATGGGGGTTTGTATGAGTAAGATGCTTTCAACTGCGATCATCGCAGCGACCTTTGCGCTTGCCTCGACACCAGCGGCAGCAGCAACAACGCTGACATTCAGCAACGCGTGCGGTGGCGCTTGCACAAATTACGGGGTGATCTCGCAGAATTATGGCGACATCGCAGGGATCCTGAACATTTCATATCGTTCGGTCGCATCGCAAGGTAGCAACATTGCCGTTGGCGACGTCTCGACTTGGTCAACGGGTTACGGCACGCTCTCGGACATCGCCTACGGTGCTGGCGGCGCGACGCTTGAAATCGCATTCCAGTTGCTGGACGCAACAAAGAAGATCACGTTTGATTCGGTGCAATATGCCGCGTGGACGAACAACGGGTCGACAACGACTCAGATGGCCCTGTTTAGCTTGGGCGGCGGCGCATTTGCGCTTCCCATCACTGCTTCGGGCAGTGTTGTCGCGGCGGGCGCTGGTTCAGCGACTTGGGCGCCAAACATCACATCGATGGATGGCTTCCGCTTTCACTTCGGTGCTGATGCCTATTATGCTGCCATCGACAACCTGACGTTCACGATCAGCGACGTCAATGTGGCGGGGGCTGTGCCTGAACCAGCAACATGGCTGTCCATGATCCTCGGCTTTGGCCTGATCGGCAGCGCGGCCCGCCGTCGCACCGCGCGCTCGGCTGTCGCCATCGTCTGATCGATCCGGACGGCCCGTCCTTTGGGCAATCCGAACTGAAATAAAAAATGCGCGTCGGTAGGAATACCGGCGCGTAATTTTTTGTGCCATTGCCCGGCTCTCACAAGGAAACATGCGCGCCAATGCCCACACTTGTCCTGATCCGCCATGGTCAATCGACCTGGAACCTCGAAAACCGCTTTACCGGCTGGTGGGACGTTGATTTGACCGAGAAAGGCGTCGGCGAAGCGCATGCGGCGGGAACATTGCTGGCGGCGAATGGCATGGATTTCGACCTGTGTTTCACCTCGCTGCAATCACGCGCGATCAAGACGCTCAATCTGGCGCTCGAAGCAATGGGGCGGCTGTGGCTGCCAGTCGAAAAAGACTGGCGGCTGAACGAACGGCATTATGGCGGGCTGACGGGGCTCGACAAGGCCGAGACCGCGGCCAAGCATGGCGACGATCAGGTCAAGATCTGGCGGCGCAGCTTTGATACGCCGCCGCCGCCGCTGGAAGCGGGCAGTGAATTCGATCTGTCGGCGGATCGCCGCTATGCCGGGATTACGATCCCCACTGCCGAGAGCTTGAAAGACACCATCGCGCGCGTGCTCCCTTATTGGGAAACACGGATTGCGCCAGAGTTGCGCGCCGGAAAGCGGATTGTCATTTCGGCGCACGGGAACTCACTGCGTGCGCTCGTCAAACATTTGTCCGGCATTTCGGATGCCGACATCACGGGCTTAGAGATTCCCACGGGGCAGCCGATTGTGTATGACCTGAACGACGACCTGAGCCCGCGCGATCGTTATTATTTGAGCGAGCGCTGAGCGGCTTTCGCTGCATACATATCGGCATCGGCCCGCGCGAGGATGGCATCCACACTGTCGTCCTTGCGGATCATCGTCAGCCCGATAGAAAGCCCGACCGCGAGGCGCCGTGCGCCGACGTCGAGGGGTTCCCCCGCTAGCACCGCAACTAGTGACGCCGCCTTGGCCGCTGCCGCGTCCTCATCGAGATGGTCGAGCAACAACCCGAACTCGTCTCCGCCGATCCGCGCAACGACATCGGTTGCGCGCAGTTCGCGCATCAAAATGGCGGCGACATGGATCAGCGCGGCATCGCCCGCCTGATGGCCGTGCGCATCGTTGATGGCCTTGAGTGCATTCACGTCGACGAACATGACCGCAGCGGGCGTATCGTAGCGCGCGACATGCCTCGAGACGCGCTCAACTTCACGGACGAAGACACGGCGATTGGGCAGCGGCGTCAGTGTGTCACTATCAGCCAGGCGTTCGAGGTCTTCGACACGCGCGCGCATTCCATCGAGCGCGGCCCGCAGCCCTTCGTTTTCAGCCAACAGCTGCGCCATTGCTGCTCGGCTTTGCGAATCAGTCGTCTCGTTGAACACGTTAAAGTCCCTTTAAGGGCTCTATAGCTGAACGGAATGCGTCCGCCAAACCAACATCGTTAACGGAACAACAAAAACGGCGGCTCCCGTAAGGGAACCGCCGGTTTGTAACATCGATACGGATGCAGTTTAGCGCTTCGAGAACTGGAAGCTCTTGCGCGCTTTCGCCTTGCCGTATTTCTTGCGTTCGACCGCGCGGCTGTCGCGGGTCAGGAACCCGGCGGCCTTGACCGGCGCACGCAGGATCGGTTCGAAGCGGGTCAGTGCCTGCGAAATCCCGTGGCGAACCGCGCCTGCCTGACCCGACAGTCCGCCGCCTTTGACAGTGCAGACGACGTCATAGCCACCGACACGGTCAGCAACTTCGAAAGCCTGGCTGATCACGAGACGCAGCGTAGGTCGCGCGAAATAGATTTCCTGATCGCGGCCGTTGACGATGATCTTGCCGCTGCCCGGTTTGATCCAGACGCGAGCAACAGCGTCCTTGCGGCGGCCGGTTGCATAGGCGCGACCCTGTGCGTCAATGATGGCTTCACGAAGCGGCATCGGCTCGCGGACCGGCTCGTTCGAAACGGGTGCAGCGATATGGTCTTCGCTTTCGGAAACCGGCGCAGCGGGCGCAGCGGCGGCGACGGGCACTGGCGCGCCGGTCAGCGCGGCCAGATCAGCCAGCGACTGGCGGTTATCGGATGTTTCGGACATTATGCGCCCACCTTGTTCTTGCGGTTCATGCTGGCGATATCGAGAATTTCGGGGTTCTGCGCCGTGTGGGGATGCTCGGTGCCCTTGAAAATGCGCAGTGCGCGCATCTGGTCACGACCCAGTGGTCCGCGCGGGATCATCCGCTCGACAGCCTTTTCGAGAACACGCTCGGGAAACTTGCCGTCGAGGATTTTCGCAGGCGTGGTTTCCTTGATGCCGCCGGGGTGACCGGTGTGCTTGTAATAGATTTTGTCGGTCATCTTTTTGCCGGTGAAGCGCACTTTTTCGGCATTGATGATGATGACATTGTCACCGCAATCGACGTGCGGGGTGTAGGTCGGCTTGTGCTTGCCACGCAGGATGTTCGCGACAATCGTAGCGACGCGGCCAACGACCAGACCATCGGCATCGACCAGATGCCATTTCTTTTCCACATCAAACGGCTTGACCGCTTTCGTGGTCTTCATGAGTGCCTTCACGGGCGCAGACCTTATAACGAAACGCGCCGCCCCGGATGCGGAGCGGCGTCGCTGCACGCCCAATGGCCATAATTGCACAATTCGTCAAGCATAAGTGCGCCTTTCCTGACGGGTATTCCTATACCGCCCGGAAAGAAACGCCTGTCATCGCTTCCGAAAGCGTCCACAGCCTGTCGGCAAGGACTGGGTCGGTGATATGCGGACGAACCCCGGCATAGGGCGACATGCCTTCGGTCCACATCGGCGCGATGTCGCAATCCTCGCAATACACCCCGCCCTTGCCGTCGAGCATTGGCGACGTCGCGCACCAGACGCTGGTTGCAGCCCCTTGCTCGACCGTTTTAAAGATTTCGATCAGCGAGCCATCCGGGTTGTACCAGCCCATCGCGATCTGTTCGTCCATTGTCAGGTGGCGCTGGAGCGGCGTCTTGATTCCGCCGGGATGCACCGAAAAAGCACGGATGCCGAGCGGTTCGCCCAGCTGGTCGAGGTGGAGCGCGAACAACGCATTAGCCGACTTCGCCTGTGAATAAGCGGCCCATTTCTTATATTCGCGCCGTTCGAAATTGACATCGTCGAGATTGAGACCGTTGCCGGCATGGCCGATGGATGACAGCACGACGACCCGCGTTCCCGCACCTGCCGCTTTGAGCAGGGGCCACAACCGCGCCGTCATCTGGAAATGGCCAAGGTGATTGGTCGCAAACTGGCTCTCAAAACCGCGGGCGTCGCGGGTCAGCGGATTGGCCATGATCGCGGCATTGTTGATCAAGATGTCGATCTTGGGCGTATGCGCTGCGACGTCAACAGCGAAGGCGTCGATAGACGCGGGATCGGACAAATCAAGCTTGAGGATCGTCACATTGGCAATGCCTTGAAGATCTGCTGCCGCCGCATCGGGACGCCGCGCGCCGACAATCACAGTTGCCCCGGCCCCTGCAATCGCGCGCACCGTTTCGAGGCCGAGGCCTGAGTACCCTCCCGTTACAAGCACGGTTTTACCGGAAAGGTCGATCCCCGCAATAACGTCGTTCGTGGTGGATCGCATGCCGAAGCCGCTTGGAATCGGGGATTGCGCGGTCATGATGTTGTTCTCCGGCCTATGCTGTGCGCGCCCCAGGCAATGCTTGCCACGAGCAACGCGCCGACTGCCTGATGCAGCACGGCGAGCGTGATGTTCACGCCGGTCATCACGGTTGCGATGCCGAGGATAACTTGCAGGCCAAACGCCGAATGGATCGCGATGGACGCACTCCGGTCTCCGGCACGCTTGGCGGCGCGGGCGAGAACGAGGAGCGCCGCCACGGCGACCCATGCCCACCACCGGTGGATAAAATGCACCAAATAAGGATCACTGGTGAACGCGTGAAGCAGCCCTTGCGACCAGTCGATTCCGGTCGGCAGAAAGCTGTCGCTCATCATCGGCCAGTTCTGCGTCACTTTGCCCGCGCGCATCCCCGCGACCCAGGCGCCGTAAAGCAGCTGGATATAGACAACAGCAGCGACCGCAATCGCTGTGCCCGTCATCCGTGCCGGTTGCGCAGACGAGTCTTTGTCCAATGCCAGCAGGTCAAGGGCTGTCCACACCAGCGACGCCAATATCGTCAACGCGAGCAGCAAATGGATCGCGAGGCGGAAATGGCTGACCGAAACGCCTGCCATTAGCCCCGACGTCACCATCCACCAGCCGATTGCGCCCTGAAGCGCGCCGAGCATGAGCAGCGGCACAAGCCGCGCCTTATAGCCGGAGGGAATGGCACCGCGCACCCAATACCATGCCAGCGGCAGGGCAAAGGCGAGCCCGATCACCCGCCCGAGCAAACGGTGCACCCATTCCCAGAAGAA
>JANOVZ010000102.1:0-11370 GCA_031417655.1 Sphingomonas sp.
TGGTAGAGCATGCGACTGAAAATCGCAGTGTCGGCGGTTCGATCCCGTCCCCGGGCACCATTATGCGGTCCGCGACCACTTCGACTTCATCCATGCGGCATAAGCGCGGTAGTCTGCATCATTGCCCAGATGTTTTTCCTCAGTCTTCGCGCGCCACCAGTAAACGCCGGTCACCAACGCCAGAATTGCGGTATTGCGCACTGCATCGACCAGGCTGCCGCTCGTGACAAGGAAAGGCAGCGTCGAGAGCCACCAAAAGGCGTTTTTGGACAAATAGGCAGGATGCTTGGTCCACGCATAAGGGCCATGGGTCAGGATGCCGCGGTGCGTGAGATTCGAGAAGCGTAAACCAAATGCGACGGTTGCCCAGGCGTAGATTGCCGTCAGCAGAACGAGCGCGCCGCCCCACAGCCACAACAATGCCGTATTGCCGTCAAGCCAGTAGAACCAGCTGTTCTCGCCGAACGTTGCCACGCGGTAGTTCAGCGGACCGCCGTCGCCCATCAGGATGAAAGGCGGATAACAGATAAGCGCCGCGATCCAGCCTTCGGCATAGGGCGTTGCCGACCGGATATGCGCATCGAGCGGTTTCATAGTGAGCAGATAGCCCACGGTGGCGAGCGCAACATCGATCACGAACATGAACGAAATAAGATAATTAGCGAACGGGACGGGGCCTGAGATGATGTCCGCCCACGGTCGCGAGACGACATCGGCAAAGCCGCCGGGCACGATTGAAATCATGAACGCAAGGAAAAAGCCCTTGACTGCCCAGCTGCGGAAATGGTCGGCAATCGCGTGGCGGTCGGCCGCCCCTTGGCCCATCAACCAGGTGCCAAATGCCCATGCGCCGTCCTTGGGGTGTTTCAGCCGCCGGTCGAGCCAGATCACATAAAAGGGGGAGCCAACGAGCAGGAACGGCGCGGCAACCGTGAAGCACTTCATCGCAAAGACATAATTGCCCGCCCAATAGAAGCGCGCGAGCGCATAGATGCAGCCAATGATCGCCCAAGTCGCCCACAGTCCGGCGAGCTTGGTCAGGCTGATGTCGAGCGTTTCGGCACGCGGGGGCAGGGGGCGGTCCCAGTCAATGCCAGTCGAAGGATTGCGGTGGACCTTATCGACGAATATCGACCACAGCACCATCGGCAGGCCGCACACAACGACGTTCATGAGCGCCGACAACGGCCCTGACATGCCGAAATATCGGGCGACGGCAAACCATGCGAACAGCCCGGCAAGGCCTGCAAGCCCGACGCCGGTGCTGACGGCAGATTTGGGACGGATCGACATTATCGACGCTATATCGCTATTACCGCCCTTGCGAACGCCATTTCTTGATGACGCGGTTGAGCATGTCTTCCTCGCCGCCGCTTTCTTTCCACAGCTCGGAAAACAGCGGATCGCTCGATGCCGGGCGTTTCATTTCGTCGAGATTGTCGAGCGCGACGCGGATCGGGATCGAAACGCCTTCGCCGCAGATGATGCATTCCCGGTTCCTGAGTGCCGGGATCGTGTCAAGGAAACCGCGCGCGCCTTCGGGCATCGCCGAGCGGACATAGGCTTGGTCGCGGTCGTTGTTCAGGCGCATCGCGATGATCGTGCCGCACTGTGACAACACACCTTCGGCCAAGTCGGACGGTCGCTGTGTGATCAGCCCCAGCGACACGCCATATTTACGGCCTTCCTTGGCAATGCGCTCAAGGATCTTGCGGACCGCAACGCCCGTGGTGACCCGGTCCGACGGGATGTAGCGATGCGCTTCTTCGCATACGAGCAGGATCGGGCGCTGCGGTTCGTTGCGCGACCAGATGGCATAGTCAAAAACCATGCGGGCAAGCACGGCGACCACGACTGATGTAATGTCCGACGGCACGCCCGACACGTCGATGATCGAAATTGGCTTGCCGTCGCCCGGCAGGCGGAAAATGCGCCCCAGGAAATTCGCCATATTGTCGGCAACCAGCATGCCCGAGAACATAAAGCTGTAGCGCGGGTCAGCCTTGATCTCGTCAATCTTGGCTTTCAGGCGCGTGTAAGGCGCGTTGTCGGTCGCTTTGCCGAGCTGCCCCATTTCGGTGACGATCATCGCGGTCAGATCGCTCAACAGATAGGGGATCGGCGAATCGACGGTCAGTTTCGAGATCCCATCGGCAGCACGGCTTTTGGCGCGGGCGGCGAGCAGGCATTTCGACAGGATGTCGGCATCGGTCTGCCGCTCATTGCCTTGCGTTGTCAGGAACACTTCGCAATGTTCCTCGAAATTCATCAGCCAATAGGGCATTTGCAGGTTCGACACATCGAACAGCGCCCCGTTGGTCCTGAAAGCCGCTGAATATTCGCCGTGCGGATCGATCATGACAATGTGGCCTTGTGGCGCCAGTTCGCAAATCTTGTGGAGGATTAGTGCAGCGCTGGTCGATTTACCCGTGCCGGTCGATCCCAGCAATGCGAAATGCTTGCCGAGCATGGCATCGACGAACAACGCGGCGCGGATGTCTTTGGTGGGATAAACATTGCCGATTTCGATGTGGGGTCGGTCATCGGCGGCATACATTTGCTTCATGTCGGCTGACGTCACAGGAAACGCCTGCGCCCCTGGCGAGGGATAACGCGTCACCCCGCGGCGGAAATTATAGACTTTGCCGGTCAGGCGCTCTTCATCGCCTTCGCCGAGGAAGTCGATAAACCCGATGGCCGAACCTTCGCGGTCGCCGTCAACTTTCAGCGTGCGGAGGTTGGCCATCAGCCAGGTCGATCCGACCTTAACCTTGATCTGGCTGCCGACTTGCCCGCCCATCGCAAGACAGGGGTCCGCCGCATCGGTGAGCGCTGTCACGGCTTTCAAGTCGAGCCGCACCTGCGACGATGATCCCGAAATCTCGATCACCGAACCAATCGACACTGAGGCGAGCGGATCACGCGGTGTGTTCGCAGCAGTTTCTTCGGCTTCGCTATGCGTATTGAACGCCGTGCCGCGATACATTTCCATAAACGAAAAACCCCACCCGGTCAGTTGATCGGATGGGGCTTAACGTGAAAGGGTAAACAAAGCGGTGACGTCGTTAAACGGGGGTCGACGTTAAACGAAGGCCGCTTTGCGGAATTTGGCCCGGCGCATTGCGCTGCCGACAATACCAAAGCCGAACAGCATCGACAGCCACGTCGCGGGTTCGGGCACGGGCGAATTCAGATAAATCTGGTTCTGTGACTGGCCACCGACCGAAATCAGCGACGAAACCAGCGTCGGTGATGCGGTCCAGTTGCTGGCCAAAAAGGCGTCGGCTCGCGATGCCGTGGTCGGCGTAAAGTCGCCAAACACGCTGAAGTTGCCCGAACCCACGGTCAGCGATGCACCCGCTGTTTCGTATATCAACTCCCACACCGACAATTGGGTTGCCGCCGCAATCAGCTTGCGTTCGGCTGCGGTCGCCGCACCGTTGTAAAACATCGCTGAATTGACCAACAGGCCCGCAAGTCGGCTCTGGCGATCTACGCTCGCTCCGACGGCGCTCAGCGGGGAGATATTATAATTTGTCGACGTGAACACTGCCTTGAACACATCAATGCAATAAGTGAACGCATTGAAAGTGTTGGCCTGCGCGCCGACTTCAAAACCGGTCACGGCAAAGCGTCCCGCTTCGCCGCCACCGTTGAACGCTGGGTTCCCAATCGATATGCCGCCAAAAGTGGACTCGGGCGAATAGGGCGCGTTCGTGATCGTGATTGTTGTCGCCAGTGCTGGCGTGGACGACAACAGCGCCGCTGCGGCCAAAATCAATTTGGTGCGAAATTTCATGACAAATACCCCTTCGATCTCAATGTGCTGCGCGGTTAGCGCGGAATTTACCGAATCGCACCCCTGATTCTGCAAGTGTCCCGTGCCGGGACGGTGAGCGGGGCGTGGTTTGGGTTGGATTGAAGGAAAGTCGATGGCCCAGATACCCGAAACCGAGAACACGCCGCTCATCCGCACCGATTTTTCGAAGGCCAATGCTTGGGCGACGTTGAAGGAATTGATCACCACGCCCAATGCCGATGGCTTCCAAGCCTATGTTGACATCATTGATGATCCCACCTTTGATGGGACGACATTTGATGAAGCCACCGCGCATTTGAACAATCACGCTCTCGTGATTGTTGCCGATCATTTGACAATGACCGGCGCCGACTACCCAATCCTCTGCATTCACAACGCATCAGGCACATGTTTGCGCGTGATTTCACGTGAGTTGTGGTCGATCGAGAATAATCTCTCGATTGCCAATATGGACGTCGAAGAGTTTGTGAAAGCTGCCGGACCGGATGGCGTGTTCCGGGGGTTTTGACGCTTATCCAGCCTTTGCTTTCAAACTCTTCGCCACCGCAAACCCGTGCTTTTCCAACCCCGCAACTATCTTCTTCGCGCCTTCCAGGTCACCCCAGAACATCGGGCCGCCGCGATAGACGGGCCAGCCATAGCCATAGATCCACACGACATCGATGTCCGATGCGCGCTGCGCCTTGCCTTCCTCAAGGATCAAATAGCCCTCGTTGACCATACTGTAGAGGGTGCGTTCGATGATCTCTTCGTCGCTGATCTCGCGTTTGGGCAGGTTTGATTTGGCGGCGAAATCGTCGATGATCTTCTGCGTTTCGGCGCTGGGCGTGGCCTCACGCTTTTCGTTATAATCATAATAGCCCTTGCCGGTCTTCTGGCCCCAACGACCGATGGCAGCGAGCGCATCGCGGACATTTTCGATGCGCGTTGGGTCGCGGTGCCAGCCGATGTCGACGCCCGCGAGATCGGCCATCTGGAACGGCCCCATTGGCATCCCGAAATCAACGTGGACTTTGTCGATCTGCTGCGGCGTTGCGCCTTCCATCAACAGCTTGTTCGCTTCCACCTGACGCGGCATCAGCATACGGTTGCCGATGAAGCCGTGACACACGCCCGCGACGACCGCGACCTTGCCGATTTTCTTGGCAATGCTCATCGCGGTCAGCAGCGCGTCGGGCGCCGTCTTGTCGCCGCGCACAACTTCGAGCAATTTCATGACATTGGCGGGCGAGAAGAAGTGCATGCCGAGCACATCCTGCGGGCGGCTTGTGCTTGCGGCGATTTCGTCGATGTCGAGATAACTGGTGTTCGACGCGAGAATGGCACCGGCTTTGCAGATCTTGTCTAGTTTGCCGAAAATCTCCTTCTTGACGCCCATTTCTTCATAAACCGCTTCGATGATGAGATCGCAATCGGCGAGGTCTTCGAGCGCGAGCGTGGGCTTCAATAACCGCATGGCGCCTTCGGCCTGCGCGGCGGTGATCCGGCCCTTTGATGCGCTCGCTTCGTAATTCTTGCGCATCAGGCCAGTGCCCTTGTCGAGCGCTTCCTGCTTCATTTCGACAATCGTTACGGGAACACCCGCCGACAGGAAATTCATCGAAATCCCGCCGCCCATCGTGCCCGCGCCGATAACGCCGACACGCTTGATGTCGCGCGGGGTTATGTCGGCACCGATGCCGTCGATCTTCGCAGCCTGGCGCTCGGCAAAGAAAATATGGCGTTGGGCAGCGGATTGTGCGCCCATCATCAGTTTCATGAATTCGGTGCGTTCGAACGCGATCCCTTCGTCGAACGGCAAGCGCGTGGCCGCTTCAACGCAAGCAATGTTCGCGGCGGGCGCATCGAAGCCCCGGAATTTCTTGGCGTTGGCTTTGGCATAAGCTTCAATCGCAGCGACATCGCCCTTGACCGGCATGGCGCGCGTTGGGCGTGGGCCCTTGGCAATGCACTCCTTTGCGAACGCCAGCGCATCAGCAACCAGCGTGTCTTCACCAGCGAGCTTGTCGACGAGGCCGACCTCGAGCGCCTTGCCCGCGCTAATCGGCGCACCACCTGCACACATATCGACCGCAGTTTCGATCCCCGCCGTGCGCGGCAAGCGCTGCGTGCCGCCCGCACCGGGCAGCAGGCCGAGCTTCACTTCGGGCGTCCCGATCTTCGCCGAAGGGACTGCAATTCGGTAATGACAACCCAGCGTCACTTCGCACCCGCCGCCAAGTGCGGTGCCGTGGATCGCGGCGATGACGGGCTTCGTGCACGCCTCAATCGTATCAACGACTTCGGGTAGCATCGGCATGACCGGCGGCTTGGTGAACTCGGTGATGTCCGCGCCTGCAAAGAATGTGCGCCCGTCGCAGCGGATGACCACGGCTTTCACACTGTCATCGGCCATCGCCTGTTTGATCCCGGCATCAAGGCCGATGCGGACAGCAGCACCCAACGCATTTACCGGCGGATTATTCGAAATGATGACGAGGACGCCGTCGTGGATTTCGGTGGTGATTGGGCTGTCGGTCATTTTAGGTCTCCAATAATTTAGTTGAGGGCGGTGGCGGCAATCGCTTCGGCCTGCGCAACCAGTGCGGGGTCAATTGTAAGGCCGCTGGCCTTGGCATTGTCGCTGACTTGGTCGGGGCGGCTCGCGCCGATAATGGCAGCTGCGATATTGGGTTCACGCAAAACCCAAGCGAGCGCGAATTGCGCCAATGTGCAACCCGCTTCGTCGGCCAGTGGCTGCAACTTCGCAACGGCGTTCAGCACGTCATCGGTCATGAAGCGACCGATAAACCCGCCCATGCCGGGATGTGCTGCCCGGCTGTCAGGCGGTGTCGTGCCCGGCTTGTATTTGCCGGTCAGCACGCCCTGCGCAAGCGGCGACCAGACGATTTGCGAAATGCCATTGGCGGCACAGAGCGGGATCACTTTGGCTTCGGGCCGACGCCACAGCAGCGAATACTGCGGTTGCGACGACACGAATTTGACCGTGTTCGGCACTGCCAGTGCCTCCGCGATATTCTTGGGCGACCATTCGGAAAAACCAATCGCCCGCACCTTGCCCTTGCGGACGACAGCGCTCAGCGCGTCCATTGTTTCTTCAATCGGCGTCTCATCGTCATAACGATGGCATTGATAAAGATCGACATAGTCAGTCTTGAGCCGCGTCAGGCTGGCGTCAATTTGCTTTTCGATTTGCGCGCGCGACAGGCCCTTGTCGGTATCGGACATTGGGAAGAACAACTTGGTCGCCATGACATAGCTGTCGCGTGGACGCCCTTGAAGTGCATCACCCAGAAACGTCTCCGCCGCACCCCGGCCATAAATATTGGCGGTATCGATAAAGTTGATGCCCTCATCGAAGGCGCGATCAAGGCAGGCCCGCGCCGCGTTCGCTTCAACGCCGACGCCATAGGTCAGCCAGCTGCCGAGGCAAATTTCGGAGACCCTGATCCCGCTGTCACCCAGTTCACGAAAGTTCATGCCGCAGTCTTTCCTGTTTCCTGGCGTGTCACCGGATGCGATGAGGACAATCCGCCATCGACGGCAATTGCTTGGCCGTTGACGTAACTGGCGGCGTCGCTGGCGAGGAACAGCGCGGTTTGCGCAATCTCGATCGGTTGCCCCGCACGGCGCAGCGGGTTGAGGCGACCGATCTTGTCGGTCACGCCCTTGTCGCGCGCATATTCGAATGCGCGCTCGGTCATGCCGGTTTCGATGAGGCCGGGGCAGATCGCGTTGACGCGGATGCCCGTTGCCGAAAGCTGCTGCGCACTCGTCATCACGAGATTGATGACGCCGGCTTTCGAGGCCGAATAAGCGGGGCAGCCAGCACCAGAGCGGATGCCCGCGACGCTGGCGGTGCAGATAATCGAACCGCCTTGTCCGGCGTCCATCATCGCCCGCCCCGCATGCTTGATCATCAGGAACGGACCTATCAGATTGACGCGCAGGATTTCCGCCCACTCCTCGGGCGTATGATCGAAAATGCCCGTCAGCCCGCCCGAAATGCCCGCATTGGCATAGGCCACATTGACGCCGCCATAGGATGATCGCGCCATCGCGACCATCTTTTCGACATCGCTTTCTTGGCCAGCATCCATTTGCAACGCGGTAACGGCGCCACCTGCCGCTTCAATGGCGCGTGCGGTAGCATGGACGCCTTCGCTCAGGTCGCCGATCACCAGCTTCGCACCTTCCGATGCAAACAGGATCGACGTCGCGCGACCAATGCCCGATCCCGCGCCCGTTACAATCGCGACTTTTCCGGCTAATCTCATGCGCCTGCTTTCTTTGCAAAATCCCACGCCGAAGCCGCCAGGTGCGGCACCCGCTGCGCCATTTCCGCCGCGTGCGCCGACGATGCCGTGCCGTCGAGAGCACGTTTCTTGATCCCCTGAACAATCGACGCCAGCCGGAACAGGCCAAACGCGAAATACCAGTTGAGATCGGGCACGCCGTCACGGTTTGTGGCCGCGCAATAGCGTTCGGTCATTTGCTCGATAGTCGGGATGCCTGTATCCGGTCCGGTCAGGCCTTTGACGCCTGAACGTCCTTCGGGTTCAGTAACCCAGTTCATCATCATATAACTGAAATCGGCGAGCGGATCGCCTGTGGTCGACAATTCCCAATCAAGGACCGCAATCACTTTGGCGTCGTCGGAGGCGAAAATCATGTTGTCGATGCGGTAGTCGCCGTGGACGATACTGGTCCGCGTCTGTTCAGGAATCGAGCGCGACAGATAGCCGATCAGGCGCTCCATATCGTCCATACGCTCGGTTTCGGCGGCGCGATATTGTTTGGTCCAGCGACCGACTTGCCGCTCGAAAAAATTGCTGGGTTTTCCGTAATCGCCAAGGCCCGCAGTGACATGGTCGATATTGTGCAGCGCGGCGAGCGTATCGATCATCGCGTTGTAGGTCGCGGTGCGTTGTGGCGGGGTCAGGTCAGGCAGGCTGCCGTCCCAGATCGTCCGTCCCTCGACCATGCCCATGACGTAGAACCAGCTGCCCAAAACGCTGTCATCGGTGCAAAGACCGTAAGGCTTGGGCACGGGAAACCCAGTTGGGTGCAGTCCCGCAATGACCGCATATTCGCGGTCCACGGCATGCGCGCTGGGCAGGAGCGGTCCGAACGGCTTGCGGCGCAGGACATAAGCGCCCGACGGGCTGTCGAGGCGATAAGTCGGGTTCGACTGGCCCCCTGCGAACTTACGCACTGTCATGGGACCGGCGAAACCCGCGACATTACTCGTCATCCACGCGGCGAGTTTGGCTTCGTCAAGCACGTCCTGCCCGGTGGGTTCGATAGTGCCGACAAAATCCTGTTCGGCGTTCATGTGAAGGTCACCACGGTCCGCACGCTGTCGCCGCTGCGCAGATCATCGAAGGCTTCGTTGATCGCGCTCAGCGGCACGCGCTTGGCGATGATGCTGTCGAGATCAAGCAGCCCGCGCATGTAGAAATCGACCAGCCGCGGAATATCGACGGGAAAGCGGTTGCCGCCCATCAGTGCACCTTGCAATTTCTTGCCCCCCAGCAAATCCATCGCGCCGAGACTGACCTTGTGCCCCAGCGGCATCATCCCAAGAATCGTCGCCGTCCCGCCGCGTCGCAAGGTGCCGACGGCAAGATCGCCCGACGCCGGACGTCCGACCGCTTCGATGGCATGGTCAACGCCGCCTTTGGTCATTTCGATGATCTGTTTACCCGCATCGTCGGCACTCGCATCGACCGCATCGGTTGCACCAAGTTTCATCGCAAGGTCGCGCTTTTCGGCCACCGGATCACAGGCGATAATCCGCCCGGCCCCGGCAATCTTCGCCGCATTCACCGCCGCCAAGCCGACGCCGCCACAGCCGACGATGCACACGCTGTCCCCGGGCGTGATGTCCGCCGCGTGGAAAACTGCACCTGCGCCCGTGACAACCGCACAGCCCAAAATCGCGGCGCGATCCAGCGGCATGTCGGGGTCGATCCGCACGCAGGCATGTTCATGCACCAGCATCATTTCGGCATAGGCCGACAGGTTGAGCATCTGGTTCACAACCGCGCCGTTGGACGTGCGGGTCAGGCGCGGGGTGTCATCCTTCGCCCGCCGCGTATCTGCACCCAGACACAGCGACATTCGCCCGGTCACGCAAAACTCGCACTGCCCGCAATAGGCCGACAGGCAAGTGACAACCGCATCGCCGACTTTCACTGTCCGCACTTCGCTCCCGACCGCTTCGACGATCCCCGCGGCCTCGTGCCCGGGAATACACGGCATGGCATGCGGATAGGCACCGTCAACGAAATGCAGATCCGACCGGCACACGCCGCACGCCGCCGTGCGGATCAGCACTTCATGCGCAAGTGGTTTCGCAACCGAGACGTCTTCGATTGTCAGAGGCGTCTTGGCCGCAGTCAGGACAGCGGCTTTCACCCGCCTGTGCTCCTGCGAAAGCAGGAGTCCTGCCGACCGGAGCCTTCGCTCGAATAACCAAGGCTCCTGCTTTCGCAGGAGCACAGAGTATCGCAACCAATCATTTCACCGCATACTTCCCGAATTCGATCCGCGCGATGCTGCGGTTGTGGACTTCATCGGGGCCGTCGGCGAGGCGCAACGTCCGCTGTCCGGCATAAGCATAAGCAAGCCCCGGATCCTCGGAAACGCCCGCACCACCATAAGCCTGAATCGCGTCGTCGATGATGCGCAGCGCCATGTTCGGCCCCGCCACCTTGATCATTGCAATCTCGGCCTGCGCGCCCTTGTTGCCGACCTTGTCCATCATATCGGCGGCTTTCAGACAGAGCAGGCGGCACATCTCGATGTCGATCCGCGCGGTTGCCACGCGCTGCTCCCAGACGCTATGCTCTGAAATCCGCTTCCCGAACGCCACCCGCGATGTCAGCCGCTTGACCATTTTTTCAAGAGCAACTTCGGCCACGCCAATCGTGCGCATACAGTGATGAATGCGTCCCGGCCCCAAGCGACCCTGCGCAATCTCGAACCCGCGTCCTTCGCCTAACAGCATGTTCGACGCCGGAATGCGGACATCCTTCAGCTCGATTTCCATGTGCCCGTGCGGTGCATCGTCATAACCGAACACAGGCAGGTGCCTCAGAATGTTCACCCCCGGCGCGTCAAGCTCCATCAGGACCATTGATTGCTGCGTATGGCGCGATGCTTCGAAATCGGTCTTGCCCATGACGATCGCAATCTTGCAACGCGGATCGCCCGCTCCGCTCGACCACCATTTGACGCCGTTCAGCACATATTCGTCGCCCTCGCGCCGGATCGACGTTTCGATATTCGTCGCGTCGGACGATGCCACGGCCGGTTCGGTCATCAGGAATGCCGACCGTATCTCGCCTTCCATCAGCGGCTTGAGCCAGCGGTCCTTCTGTTCGCGCGTGCCATAACGGTGGAAGACTTCCATGTTGCCGGTGTCGGGCGCCGAGCAGTTGAAGACTTCGCTGCCCCAGCCGATCCGCCCCATTTCCTCGGCACACAGCGCATATTCGAGGTTGCTGAGGCCCGGCCCTTCAAATTCAAACGAGTCGTCAACGGGA
>JANOVZ010000103.1:0-76059 GCA_031417655.1 Sphingomonas sp.
TTGTGTGACTTGCAATTGCGCCGGACCCGATGCTAGGGGCCGCGCCTGCCTATGTTCCCCGGTAGCTCAGCGGTAGAGCGTTCGACTGTTAATCGAATGGTCGCCTGTTCGAATCAGGCCCGGGGAGCCATAGCCAAAGGCGCGCGCGAATGAACCCGATTTATACCGCGCTAGGCACCACGATTTTCGAGAAAATGTCGAGTCTTGCGCGTGAACTCGATGCCGTAAATCTTGGGCAGGGATTTCCCGACGGCAACGGCCCGCCCGACGTCCTCGAAGCTGCCGCCCATGCACTGCTCCACGGGTCGAACCAATATCCACCGATGGCCGGGCTGCCGGTCCTGCACGAGGCCGTGGCGAAGCACTATGCAACGCATCAGGGACTCGATCTCTTAACCGACGAAATTATCGTGACGTCAGGCGCGACCGAAGCGCTGGCGGCGGCAGTTTTCGCACTCGTTTCGCCCGGTGACGAAGTCGTCATGTTTCCCCCGGTTTATGACGCCTACCTCCCGCTCGTGCAGCGTGCGGGCGGCGTTGCGAGATTTGTCCGGCTTGAGCCACCCGAATGGAAAATCACGGCGGATGCCTTGGCAGCGGCTGGGAGCCATAAGACGAAGCTCGTCATTATCAACAATCCACTTAATCCCACCGGATCGATTGTAACCAGCGACGAACTCAAACTCGTTGCCGATTTCTGTATCGCGCACGACGCGATCGCCATATCCGATGAAGTCTGGGAACATGTCATCTTCGACGGTGCCGAACACACATCGCTCATGACACTCCCCGGCATGCGCGAACGGACCGTCAAGATTGGCTCTGCGGGTAAGATATTTTCGCTCACCGGATGGAAAGTTGGTTGGGCGTGCGCCGCGCCGCCGATAGCCAACGTGCTGGCGAAAGCGCACCAGTTCCTGACTTTCACGACACCGCCGAATTTGCAAACGGCGGCCGCTTACGGACTGAACAAAGACATAAGCTATTTCAAAACAATGCGCAGCGATTTTGCCAAATCGCGTGATTATCTGACTAAGGGCCTGACCGCGCTTGGCTATGCAGTCCTGCCGAGCAAGGCGACTTATTTCCTGTCCGTCGACCTGACCGCATCAGGTATAACTCAAGCCGACTCCGATTTCTGCGACATGCTCGTTCGTAATCACGGCGTCGCGGCCATCCCGGTGTCGGCCTTCTACCCGCAAGACCCCGTCACCAGCATCGTCCGCTTGTGCTTCGCAAAGAATCAGGCAACGCTCAATTCGGCGCTCGAAAGAATGCCGCGCTCGGTTATGTAGCCGGTCACCAGCCGCGCGGGTGTAACATCGAATGCAGGGTTAAATCCATTCGATTGAGTAACCCGGACGTCACCTTGTTCGCTCGCGACATGCGTGACTTCGAAGTCAACGCGCTCCTCAATCAAAATGTCTGCCCCCGTGGCAGTATGCGGATCGAACGTGGTGTAGGGCAATGCCACATAGAACGGCACGCCATTGTCGTGCGCCGCCAACGCCTTCAAATAAGTACCAATCTTGTTACAGACATCGCCATTCGCCGTAACGCGGTCGGTGCCGACAATCACCGCATCGACCTGTCCGCGCATCATCAGATGGCCGCCCGCATTATCGACGATCACGCTGTGCGGCACCCCGTGTTCGCTCAGTTCAAACGCAGTCAACAAGGCGCCTTGATTGCGCGGTCGCGTCTCGTCGACCCAGACATGCACAGGAATGCCTGCATCATGCGCGAGATAGATCGGCGCGGTGGCCGTCCCATAATCCGCCGTCGCGAGCCAGCCAGCGTTGCAATGCGTCAGAATGTTGAGCGTGCGTTCAGGATGCTTGGCGTGGAGTATGTGCAATAGCTGCAGCCCATGCTCCCCAATCGCGCGGCAGAGTTCTACGTCTTCATCACAAATCGCATCGGCGCGAGCGAAGGCAGCGGCAGCGCGTCGTTCGTTCGGCAAGGTCAGCACGGCATCGCGAATTTCGTCCAAAGCCCAGCGCAAATTAACTGCTGTCGGCCGCGTTGCCAGCAACATTGCATGGTTGAATGCCAATGACTCATCCGAAGCATCGTTGGTAAGCGCCATCGCCAGCCCATAAGCCCCCGTCATAGCCAGCAACGGCGCACCCCGCGTCCACATCTCCCGGATCGCTTGGGCCGCCACTTCGGGAGTGCGCACTTCGACCCAGACTGTGGACCAAGGCAACCGCCGCTGATCCAAAATGCGAACGCCGTTGCCATCGTCAGTTCGCATGATCGAGCGCGTTTGGACGCCACCGAGCTTCACGCCATGACCTCATTGAAGCTGGCAATGTCACCGGTGTTATCTTCACGGTCGATCAGCAATGCCGTCATCCCAGCCTCGCGCGCCGCTGAAATCTCGGCGGGCGTGTCCGACAAAAAGAGAATTTCCTCGATCGCCACCCCGATCACAATGGCAATTTTAGCATAGGACGCTGCCTCGCGCTTTGGCCCCGTAGTGGTGTCAAAATAACCGGAAAACAACGGCGTCAGATCGCCCGCCAGACTATACTCGAAAATCAGCTTCTGCGCCGCCACCGATCCCGAAGAAAACACATAAAGCGCCAGCCCCGCCTCATGCCACCGCCGCAGACCGGCCACAGCATCAGGATAGACGTGCCCTCGCAAGGTTCCGTCGGCATACCCCTCGGCCCAGATGCGGCCCTGAATGTCCTTCAGCGCCGGTTCTTTTGCATCAGCATCCATCCAACCAAGCAATTGCGCGAGATCACCCCCATATTTAGAAACATATTGTGCCATCCGGGCCCGGGCATAGGGGAACAGCATTTCGGTCACGAAGCTGATGCTCGACGTCGTGCCCTCGATGTCGGTCAGGATCGCGCGGATGAACATTCAGGCGGGCTCGTGGCGCGGAAAGCGGTTCGAAATATCGTCTCCCGTAAATGCCGCGACCCAGCCATCGGGATTCACGAACAAGCGAATTGCGGTGAAGCGTGGGGCCGCGCCCATATCAAACCAATGCCTCATCCCCGCCGGGACTGACATCAAATCGCCTTCGGTGCAGAGCACGTCGAACACGCGGCCATCATGATGCAGCGTAAACAGCCCTTCGCCTTCCACGAAAAACCGCACTTCATTTTCGGCATGGGTATGTTCAGACAGAAATTTGGTGCGCATGACGGCGCGGTCGGGATGGTTTGGCGTCACACTGACGACATCGACCGTCTGATACCCACCTTGCGCTTTCAAGGTGGTAATCTCCGGAGCATAAGCTTCCAAGACGTCTCCACCACACACTCGCGTCGGCCAGCGTTCAAAGCGGACCCCTATCTCACGCAAGGTAATTGCAATGACATCACCGTCTTCGGTTGTAAGAAGCAGTGCTGTTGGATCATCCTCACGATATACCTGCAACCGGCTCATGCCCCGCTCCTGAATTGTGCTTCGGCCAGTTCGGCCATGATCAGCCATTCCACAGCCTCGATCACTCGCTCCGCCTCAGCCATATCCTTGCCCCAGCCATAAAGGCCGTGACTGCGGATCAGATAAGCCGGCACCCTGCCCAGCGCAGGCGACACCGCGTCCCATATCGCGCCCATGTCCTGACTATTGTCGACGATCGGCAGCGTCACTCTGGTGTCGTGCGTCGTGATCCCCGACAATGCCTTCAACATCTCTTGCCCGGCAAAATCCCATTCCGTAAGCGCCGGATAAGCTCGGGTTAGCCCGACAGCCGTCGGAGAATGACTGTGCAGTACCGAACCAACGTCCGGAAACTTCGCATAAATTGCCAGATGCAGCGCCGTTTCCGCTGACGGCCGCTTGCCGTCCAGAGGGGTGCCCGCGCTCGTCACGCGCATCACATCATCATCAGTCAGCCGTCCCTTGTGCCGCCCCGAAACCGTCACCGCAAAGCTGCCATCATTTAGCCGACATGAATAATTCCCTGACGTCGCCGGTGCCCACCCCTTGCTGTCGAACCAACGCCCAGTTGCGACAATTGCGCGTGCCGCTTCGGGAAGGGAATATGTTACCATCGTTCGGCGGGGATTGCCGTGTCTTGCCGCTTTGCGCTAGCCCTCTTGGCGTGCTTCGTATTTTTCACACCACTATGCCTTCGGGTATTGTCATCGATCCTGTATCTGCCACGGAGCTTCCGACAGATACGGTCTGGATTGATCTGCTTGATCCAACAGATGCTGAGGAAGCGCTTGTCGAAAAGTCGATTGGCCTCAGCGTGCCAACACGCGACGAAATGGCGGAGATCGAACAATCAAGCCGACTTTACGAGGAGAACGGCGCGATTTACATGACGGCAACAGTGCTCGCGGGGCTTGATGAAAACGATCCCATATCAACACCTGTCTCGTTCGTGCTCACCAACAAGCATCTGGTTACGGTGCGCTATGCCGATCCAAAGCCGATCCGCAGCTTTGCCGATAATCTGACGCGGCATCCCGAATTGCTCGGTAATGCGATGGAAACGCTCGTCAGGTTGCTTGATGCGATTGTCGATCGTCTGGCCGACTCGCTTGAACAGGTTGCATCGGAAATCGAACAAATCTCTAAGCGTGTGTTTCGCCGCACACCCGATGAACGCGGACGGCGTATCCCCTCGCTCAAGCTTGAAGCCCTTCTCGTGAGAATCGGCAATTGTCAGGATTTGCTTGCTAAATCTCGCGAAACGGCGGGAAGCACTGCGCGGCTACTGAGCTTTGTGGCGGCCTGCTCACACTTTCGCGGCAATACCGAGCAGCGCGACCATATCCGCAGCCTGAGCGATGATATCGACTCGCTGACCGATCATTCGGGCTTTCTGTCCAACAACATTACATTCCTGCTCGATGCCTCACTGGGCCTGATCAACATTGAACAGAATGCGATTCTCAAGATATTCTCGGTCGCGTCGGTCATGCTCCTCCCGCCGACGCTGGTCGGCGCGGTTTACGGGATGAACTTCGATCACATGCCCGAACTGAAGTGGCTCTATGGTTATCCGCTTGCGCTGCTCTTGATGATCGCGTCGGCGATTCTGCCGTATCTTTATTTCAGGCGGCGCGGCTGGCTTTAGCGGGGCCGGAAAACACCAGAACGCCGTCATCGACTTTGCCGAGTTTCAGCGATGCATAATCCCGCGCGTAATTATGGTGCACTTTCCACGGATGGCGCACGCCCTGCTTAGGCACATAGGCCTGCGCGCGCGTCAGATATCCTGATGTCAGCCCGAAGAAATTACCGTCGGACATTTCGGTGGGGTCAAGTTTAGGCACGACCTGAACATAGCCGCGCCGGTCCATGTGGTCGAGTATGCGGCAGGCATGCGCGCTGCTCAGGTCTGCCTTCAGCGTCCATGATGCATTGTTATAGCCGATCACATAGCTGAGGTTCGGCACCCCTCCGATCATCATGCCCTTATAAATCATCGTCTCGGGCATCGCGACCTTAACATTGTCGAGGAACAGTTCGGCCCCGCCCATCAATTGCATCTCGATCCCTGTCGCGGTCACGATGATGTCAGCGGGTAGCTTTTCGCCGGATGACAACTGGACACCGGCTTCAGTGACGGTGTCGATGGTATCGGTCACAACCGACACTGACCCCGCCTTGATCGCATCGAACAGATCGGCATCGGGCACGGCGCAAACCCGTTGGTCCCAGACATTATAACGTGGCGAAAAATGCTTATCGACGTCGTAGTCGGGGCCAAGGGCGTCGCGCACCAGCCCGACAAGGCGCTTGTTGGCCGCACCCGGGTTTTTGCGCACCAACCAGAACAATGTCATGCTGATGACGACATTCTTGAGGCGCACCGCTCGATAGGCCAGCCCCTTGGGAAGCATCGTGCGTAGAAATGTCGCGATTGGATCTTTCGAAGGGACCGAGGCAACATAAGTCGGCGAGCGTTGCAGCATCGTCACATGGCTTGCGGCTGCAGCCATCGCGGGCACAAGCGTCATCGCAGTCGCGCCACTGCCGATGACGACAATCTTCTTGCCGGTGTAATCGAGGTTTTCGGGCCAGAATTGCGGGTGAACCACGGTCCCTTTGAACGTCGCCATACCCGGAAATTCAGGCGCATGGCCCGCGTCATAGCGATAATAGCCGCTGCACATCATCACCCAGCTCGCCGTCATCTGCGCGCCATTGGCCAGCGTTACCGTCCAGAGTGCCTCCATCGTTGACCAGTCGGCACTGACGACTTTGTGGCCATAGCGGATGTGCGGGTCAATGCCGTTTTCGCGCGCAGTTTCCTCGATATAGCTGCGGATGGATGCGCCATCGGCAATCGATTTTTCGCCGAGCCACGGTTTGAAGTTATAGCCGAGCGTGAACATGTCGCTGTCCGAACGGATACCCGGATAACGGAACAAATCCCACGTCCCGCCCATTGCTGCGCGCCCCTCAAGGATCACGTATGACTTGCCCGGACAGCGCGTCTGCAAATGCCACGCGGCACCGATGCCCGACAGTCCTGCGCCAACGATGATAACGTCGAAATGCTCCATACCGCTCAGTTTCAGCGCGATTGACGTTCACGTCAATTATAAAGCGTTTTCCAAAGCAACTGGGCTGCCACATAAAGGATCAGAAGGCCCGTGGCCCGGCGCACTAGCGACTGGTTCAAAATCTTGATTCCTGCCCAGCTGCCGATCTGTCCGCCGACCAAGACGGCCACGGCCAGCGGCCAATAACCGCTCACCGCGGCCAATTGACCCGCGCCACCCAACTTGATTCCCTGCCCCAATATCCCTGCAAGTGAATTGACCAAGATAAACAGGCTCGCCGTCGCCGCAATCACATGAGCGTTGCCCCACCGCATCAGATGAAGCAGCGGCGCAAGAAAGATACCGCCGCCAATCCCGACGAGACCCGAAAGATAACCAATGCCGCCGCCGAGCACGGCATCTATGACAGGATTGCTCGGACGGTCCGCCGCCGCGATCAACGGCTCGCGCTGGATAAGCAACAGCAGTCCTGCAACAAGCAAACTCACACCGAGCAGCGTCATGAACAACGGCTGCTTGATGGGTGTTAACCCGCCCAGCAGCGCCACGGGAGCGGACGCAACGACGAGCGGCACCACGCGCCGCCACGGGATCAACCCCGCGCGCGCATAGCGTGTTGTCCCGCCCGTCACGACAATCACGTTACATGCGAGCGAAATGAACGGAAGAATCCGGTAATCCGTTCCGCCCAGCGCAAGCAGCGCCGTATAAGTCGATCCGCCCCCGAAACCGACGCTGGCATAAAGCAGCGCGGTCACGAAAAAGGCAGCGATCAAGCCCACGGCCGTTTACGCTATAGACCCGTGGCAATGCTTGTATTTGTTGCCCGATCCGCACGGGCACGGCGCATTGCGGCTGACCACGCCGACCCAGCTTTCGGGATCTTCGCCGAGCGTTTCCTGCGGATCGGGCTGAACGATCTGCAATGGCGGCAAGCGGGTGGTGATCAAGCCCATGCCCGACAGGTCGTCATAACTGTCGTCCTCGCCCGTCAGCGGATCAATGTGCGATGTGAAAATGTCGGGCATTTGCGGCAATTCGTTCATCGGTTCTTGCATGAACTGCGCATGCGCCAGCACTTTGGTCACGTCTTCGCGGATCAGCGTGAGCATGCGTTCGAACAACGCAAAGGCTTCCTGCTTGTATTCGTTGATCGGCGTTTTCTGGGCGTAAGCACGCAGATGGATCACCTGACGTAACGCATCCAGCGTCGAGAGATGCTCCTTCCAGTGATGGTCGAGATTCTGGAGCATAACGCTCTTTTCAACTTGTGCCCATGCGCCTTCGGGCAAGTCCACTGCTTTCGCCGTGATCGCCGCATCGGCAGCGTCGCGGAGGCGGTTCTCGATGTCTTCGGGCTCGATTCCTTCCTCGTTCATCCAGTCGACGACAGGCAAGTCAAGGCCGAGAATGTCCTGCGCTCGTTGCGCCAACCCGTCGCGGTCCCATTGTTCGGGATAGCTATTCGGCGGACACGCGTCCCCGACCAGTGCGTTGACCGTTTCGGCACGCATATCGACGACGACATCGTCGACCGTTTCGGCATCCATGATGTCGCTGCGCTGTTCATAGATGACCTTGCGCTGGTCGTTCATCACATCATCATATTCGACGACCTGCTTGCGGATGTCGTAGTTGCGCGCTTCGACCTTTTTCTGTGCGGTTTCGATCGCCTTCGACAACCATTTCGAACCAATCGCTTCACCATCATCGAGGCTGTTCTTCATCATCCGTGCAAACATCGTGTTGTCACCGAAGATGCGCAGCAGATCGTCGTCGAGACTCAGGTAAAAGCGCGACAGGCCCGGATCGCCCTGCCGCCCCGTGCGCCCGCGCAACTGATTGTCAATGCGTCGGCTTTCGTGGCGTTCGGTACCGAGCACATAAAGCCCGCCTGCGGCCAGCACTTCGGCTTTTTCGGCGGCAATTTCGGCCTTTATCCGCGCGACGTCCTCGTCTGTCGCGCCATCAGGCAGTTCGTCGGAGATGCGGAATTCGAGGTTCCCACCCAACTGAATATCGGTCCCGCGCCCCGCCATGTTGGTCGCAATCGTCACGCGGCTCTTCCGCCCCGCCTGTGACACGATATGTGCTTCCTGCTCGTGGAACCGCGCGTTGAGCACCGAATGCTCGACGCCCTCGGCATCGAGGAATTCGCTCAGCAATTCGGACTTTTCAATCGACACGGTGCCGACCAGCACCGGCTGGCCCTTCTCGGCCTTTTCGCGCACCGACTTTGCAATGGCGGCGAATTTGTCCTGCGTATTCTTGTAAAATTCGTCCTGTTCATCAACGCGGAGCACGGGCACGTTGGTCGGGATCGACACGACATTCATTTTGTAAATATCATAGAATTCGGATGCTTCGGTCGCTGCGGTCCCCGTCATCCCGCCTAGTTTTGGATACATACGGAAATAATTCTGAAAAGTGATCGACGCCATCGTCTGGTTCTCGGGCTCGATCTCGACCGCTTCCTTGGCCTCGACCGCCTGATGCAACCCATCCGACCAGCGCCGCCCGTCCATCATCCGCCCGGTGAATTCGTCAATAATGACGACCTTGCCATCCTTCACGATATAATCGGTATCGCGCTTGAACATGACGTTGGCACGCAGCGCCTGGTTGAGGTGGTGCACGACCTGCGTATTCTCGAAGTCATAGAGGTTCGCGCCTTCGAGCAGCCCCGCAGTTTCGAGCATCCGCTCGACCTTTTCGGTGCCGTCCTCGGTCAGGATGATCGATTTCTGCTTTTCATCCATCTCGTAGTCGAACGGCACCAGCTGACTAACGACCGCGTGGACCTGCTTATACAATTCAGACTTGTCGTCGGTCGGTCCCGAAATGATCAACGGCGTCCGCGCTTCGTCGATGAGGATCGAATCCACTTCATCGACAATCGCGAAATTGAAGGGGCGCTGCACCATCTGCCCGCGCTCATATTTCATATTGTCGCGCAGGTAATCGAAGCCGAATTCGTTGTTCGTGCCATAGGTGATGTCGGCAAGATACGCATCGCGCCGTTCCTGATCCGACACGCTCGGCACGACCACGCCGACCGTCAGGCCAAGGAATTTATACACCTGCCCCATCCAGTCAGCATCGCGCCGCGCCAGATAGTCATTGACGGTGACGACATGCACGCCGGTCCCCGGCAGCGCGTTGAGATAGCACGCCAGCGTCGCGACCAGCGTCTTGCCTTCGCCCGTGCGCATTTCGGCGATCTCGCCGCGGTGGAGGACGATCCCGCCAATCATCTGCACATCATAATGCCGCTGACCCAGCACGCGCACAGCGGCCTCGCGCACCGTTGCAAACGCTTCTGGGATCAGGCTGTCGAGCTTCTCGCCCTCGTCCAGCCGCGCGCGGAACAGCACCGTCTGGTTCGCCAGCTCGGCATCGGTCATCGCCGACACTGTGCTTTCGAAGCCATTGATTTTGCTGACCAAGCCGCCGAGCGACTTGACGTAACGATCGTTCGACGATCCGAAAATAGCCTTGGCAATACCGCCGAGCATAAGGAATTCCTGTATTTTGAAATGGTAGGTTAACGGTGCACTGTGTTCCTGCGAAAGCAGGAACCCTGCTTTGAGCGTGCAGCTATCGCAGAACAAAGCTCCTGCCTGCGCAGGAGCACAACAGCTCGCTAAACGCGCAGACGCCCAGCGTAGAGCGGCATAGCACGCGCCACCAACGTCGCCCCGGAGAAGGCCGGGGCCGGGGCCGCTGCGAGACTACGCACCGATGGCAACACAAAAACCGGCCGCACCCCCTGCGCAACAACCGCCGCCCGCGCCGCATGCCGCTCGACCAGCGCAGAAACCTGCGCCGCCGAAACCCCGGCCGCCCGCGAAGGGCTAACCCCCGCGGCAAACGCCGATAGCAAAGCGGAAAGGAGCAGGATTAAACGCATCGGTTGCGCATATAGGGGGGGAGTGTTGAAAGGTCTATAAGGGGAGCCACGATCAATGTTGTCTCACACTGAGCTCATTTTTTATAATCTGTCTTATAATCGAACCAACCTATTTTGTGTTCGAATTCCCATGCCCGGTAAACCGGCTTCACGCTCGGGGTAGACCCCTTGTTCAACTAGCTCAGCGATCCGATAAGCGACCCGAGTCGCTGCTCGCTTAAGCTCTGCACAACCCTCCAACGCTGAATTGATATCATCCGCACATAATGATCGTCGGCGACCAAAATCATGGGCAGTAGGCAAAGCCTCTGGTCCGGGAGCCTGTCCCCACACAACATGAACGACAATGTGTCTCAGCTCGTGAGCGCTAAGCCGAGCCTGTTCAAGGACCGTCACTCGGTCCACAAGTTCTTGATCACCTTGTGCTACGGCCGTGACCAAGCGAGTCATTATCTGCGATAGCTGAACTCGTTCGAGCCGCACCCACTGATCAATGGAAAGTCCCTCAACAACCTTTAGTGCTGTTGCCGTGACAGCTTTCGCCCCTGCTTCAAAAACTACCATAAGGCCAATGTGCGCAAGTTGCGCATCAGACAATGAAATCGGACCACCTGCTGCTGGCCGCCAAGATGGCTGAGTTTGTTCCATTAGTTCCCGATATTGCCCCACAGCCGAATATCAATACTCCGTCACCCTGAACTTGTTTCAGGGTCCATTCTCCAAGGCGACCAACAGGATTTGCTCGGGCATGGATGCTGAAACAAGTTCAGCATGACGGTGGTGTTTTTTATGGCGGATTACTCTTACAGGGCGATTATGCCCGCCACCTCCCCTCTCGCAACCCCCTTCCCGTCCCTTGCCGCCATCCCCGGCGTCACGACGCGCATCGCACGTGCGGGCTACAAGGACTGGGGCCGCTGCGACCTGACCTTTGTCGAACTTGCGCCCGGCACGAGCGTTGCGGGGGTTACCACGCAAAGCAAATGCCCCTCGCCCGAAGTCGAGTGGTGCCGCGCCGCGCTCACCCTCGGCCACGCCCGCGCGCTCGTCGTCAATGCGGGCAATGCCAATGCGTTCACCGGCGCGCGGGGCAAGCAAGCCGTCGAAGCCATCGCCGCGCGCGTCGCGGGCCACCTCGGCTGCCAGCCGTCCGACGTGTTCATCGCCTCGACTGGCGTCATCGGTGTCCCGCTGCCCATCGACAAGGCGGAAAGCGGCCTCACCGCCGCCTTCGCCGCTTCGCCCTGCTCCTGGGAGGACGCGACCAACACGATCGGCACCACCGACACCTTCCCCAAGGCCGCGCAGACGCAAGCCATGGTCGGTGGCAAAACGGTGACGCTGATCGGCATCATCAAGGGCAGCGGCATGATCGCGCCCGACATGGCGACGATGCTCGGCTTCATCTTTACCGACGCCGCCGTTGCCCCCGCTTTCCTTCAGACAATGCTGTCAGAAGCGAACCGCGCCACCTTCAACTGCATCACGGTGGACAGCGACACCTCGACCAGCGACACCGTACTTGCCTTTGCGACGGGTCGCGATCACCCATTGACCGGCTATGACGACCCCGGTGCCGACGCCTTTCAAGCCGCACTCACCGATCTCTGCCGCCAGCTCGCCCAACTCGTCGTCCGCGACGGCGAAGGCGCGACCAAGTTCATCACCGTGGCCGTCACCGGCGCAGAGTCCGACGCCAGCGCGCACCGCATCGCGATGAGCATCGCCAACTCCCCGCTCGTCAAAACCGCCATCGCCGGCGAAGACGCCAATTGGGGCCGCGTCGTCATGGCTGTGGGCAAGGCTGGCGAACCCGCCGACCGTGACACACTCTCGATCAGCTTCGGTGGCGTCCAAGTCGCCGCCAACGGCCTCGTCGTTGAGGGCTATGACGAAGCTCCGGTCGCTGCGCATCTCAAAGGCAACGAAATCGACATCGGCGTTGATTTAGGTATAGGCAACGGTCGTGCGACCGTCTGGACCTGCGACCTGACGCATGGCTACATCAGCATAAATGCGGACTATCGCAGTTAGGCGAGAGCAGGCCCAAGATCGTTATTTTCTTCAATTCTCAACATTCGGATGTCGCGGACCGATGGTTGAAACCAATTATAGGTTCGCTTGAGTTCCTGGACCACAAGTACGCAATCAACGGCTGTAACGCTTTCGTTACCAAAATATGTCGAGCCTTGCTGCCAATCAAACCCCCGTTGTTCAAGAAGACTTCGGACTTCTGAATACGCATTTCGCCATGAAGGGTTGGGGTAAGTATTTTCCAGCGTTGACGTGTCCAAATCAAATACGATTGCGTACATACTGCCCCCACGTGCTGCTGCGCCAAACTTATGATTATATCCGGTCGTAGCCATAGAGCATTCCTAGCCTAAAGCTCGCCCTCAAGCCACCCCTTCAGCTGCGACTTCGGGGCAGCGCCGACTTTGGTTGCGGCAGGCTTGCCATCCTTGAACAGGATCATCGTCGGGATGCCGCGCACGCCGTATTTGCTCGGCGCGTCGGGGTTATCGTCAATATTAAGCTTGGCAATCGTCACCTGTTCGCCCAATTCGTCCGATATTTCCTCAAGGCTCGGCCCGATCATCTTGCATGGCCCGCACCATTCGGCCCAGAAATCAACGAGCACGGGGCCGCTCGCCTCCAGAACGTCGGTGGCAAAGCTGCTGTCAGTGATCGCGATTGTGGCCATGAGAGACTCCTTGATTGGCGACCTATCTAAGGCGTCATTCGCTCGCGCTCAACTGGCGGTCACCAAATTGTCCTGCGCGGCGACAAAGCTTGGCTTGTGCGCATCGAGCAACTCGCGCGGTAACACGTGCAGCGTCGGGCCTTCACTGTAGAGCAGCGACGCGCGAACGTCGTGATCAGGGAAAATCGTCGAAAGCACCGCAGCATAAGCCGCCATCTGGCGCAAATGTGGCAGCGGAATATCGTCAACCGACGACGGTACGCGCCGCCCGGTCTTAAAATCGACAATCTCAATCAATGTGTCGCCAACCGAAAGCCGGTCCACCGTCCCGGCAATCACAACGCCGTCAACCACACCCGCCACTGGCGCTTCGGCCAGCGCATCTGGTGCAAAAATACCGGTAAACTGGGGATCGTCGATCACTCTTAACGCAACATCGACCAGCCCCACATCCGCGCCTTCTGCTGCCAGCCACTGCGCGCCAGCCGGACGGCGCTCCGCTGGCATCAGCGCAGGCAATCGCTCGAACAGCGCGTGTAAAAACCGCCCCCGCTCAGCGGCTGCGGCCATCGCAGCACTCGGTGGCGGGTTGGCGACATCGTCCTGACCGATTGAAGACGGCGCAAGTGGCCGCGGGGGCCGAGCTTCTTGGGGAGCAGGTTGGTTGAGCCACGCGGGCCGTTCCGTCAACCGCAGTCGTGCGCTTAGCGAAGGACGGTCAACGGGCGAATCATCTTTCGGCAAGCTGTGCATTGCCGGGACCTCGCCATATCGTACGACGGTGCCCCAATGCTGATCGTCCGCCTTCACAACATCGAGCCGCATCATCGCCCGCTCGACTGCCGCATGCCAGCTTTCGCTCGGAACGACGCCCTTCGCGCGCAGCCCAAGCGAACCCGCAATTACGAGCCGTTCCTCCGCCCTCGTCATAGCAACATAAAGCAGCCGCCAATGCTCTTTACGCGCCTTGTCGTCAGCCGCTTCCATTGATGCATCAAGCGACGCGACGAGCGCTCGTTCGGCATTGCGCGGGCGAAAGAGCGGCAAGTTTTCAACCACACCATCAATGGTCCATTTGAAATTGCGTTCGAGCGCTTTTTCCGGATCAGCACAAGCATCGGCAAGGATAACCAGCGGCGCTTGCAAACCCTTCGCGCCATGCACGGTCATGACCCGCACCGCATCCCCCGCAGCGCCCGCATCACGCACGACTTCGGTTTCACCGCGATCAAACCAGTCGAGAAATTGCTGCAATGAGGCCACGCCTTCGCGTTCGAACTGCAACGCCGCGTTCAGCAACTCGTCCACCGGATCGCGCGCTTCCTCGCCGAGGCGCGCGAGCAGTTTTTTGCGCCCCTGCAACCCACCCGACAAAAGGTTTTCGAGGAATGCATAAGGCGCTATGTTGTCCGCCGCGCTGAGCATTTCACGCAATGCATCGCGTGCGTCGCCCGACGGAACCGTGTCCCACAACACCCCGGTGCGCCCATACGCCACAGCAAACAAATCGTCCTGCGACCAGCCAATTAGTGGTGAGACCAGCAAGTTCGCAAGGTTTAGATCATCCAGCGGTTGCGCGGCAAAGCGCATAGCGGCCAGCAAATCCTGAACCACGATTGGTGCCTGCAACCGCAGCCGGTCTACACCTGCAACCGGTACACCTTCCTCATGCAAACGCGCCACGAGCAAAGAGGCGATATCGCTCCGCCGCCGCACGAGGATCATGACGTCGCCCGGCGTCAACGCACGGTTTTTGCCCGCCAGCCACATCGGCTCGGCAAGCCATGTCTTCACTTGCTTCGCAATCTTTGTCGCCAGGTCCCGCGTCGCGCTGGGTATCCAACCCTCCTCGCTGTCATCCTCTGGATCATTTTCGGTGGTAGTGGGCGACAGAAGCAGCACCTCGCCGGGGCCGCCGTTAAAACTGCTGTGTGTGGGCGACGCCTTTTCTAGACCAAGCGCTTCCGCGCCTAATTCCTTGAGCAAGCTGTCGACCAAGTCAAGCACCGGAGGCGACGACCGGAACGACTGATCAAGCGACAATTCGCGCATATCTTGTCCGGCGCGTTCTGCTTTCAACTGAAACGAAATGCCTGCACGCTTGTATTGTTCGGGATCAGTGCCCTGAAATCCATAGATCGCCTGTTTATAGTCACCGACGGCAAAGATCGTGCGTAGCTTGGCACCCTTAGCCCCATCGCCAGCCCAAAACTCGTCAGCCAGCGCATCGACAATATCCCATTGCGCACGATTGGTGTCCTGCGATTCATCGACCAGAATATGATCAGTTGCGGAATCGAGTTTGTAGCGGATCCAGTCGCCCATGCCCGGTTCGACAAGCAGCTTTCGTGTCAACTGAATCTGGTCGTCGAAATCTACCAGCCCCCGAACGCGCTTGGCATCGGCGTAAGTGCGGGCATAGCGTTGAGCCGCACCCAGCGCCGCCACCACATCTGCCGCCAATTCGGCACGCGCAGCTAAATCGACCAGTTCGCTGCACCACGCATCGAGACGTTCGATCAGTGCCGGAAAGTCCCGATCTTTCGGCCCGTTCTTGCGAAATTCACCGGCTTGGGTTTTCCACACCAACGCCAATTGCGGCAGCTCATTGGCACGCGCCTTGGGCAACCCGAGCAGCCAGTCTGAAATCTTGTCCGCCGCTGCCTCACCGGTCTTCGTCCCCCAATCGACCTGCATTCGTACGAGGTCGAGTAGCCCTGCGCGATCAAACGCACCATCTTCGCAGGCTTTGACAATGTCATTCGGATCATAGTCTGCTGGCACATCCATCGCCCGCCGCACCGCCGGACCAATGCCCGATCCGAGCACGTCAAATGCGTCTATCGCGCGCGCCGCACGCTTCAGGAACGCCACCGCCTCCACTTCACCCAGTCGCAAGCTCAGCGCTTTCAAGTCGTCGAGCAACCGGACATCACCCTCACGCTCTGCGCCAACGACCAATTCGGCCAGCACTGTCTGAACAAGCGCCGCTTCCTCGCGCCCCTCCAAGGGGCGAAACCCCGGCGCAATTCCCGCTTCCAGTGGGAACCCCGCGAGCAACGTCTGACAAAACGCGTGAATTGTCATAATTCGAAGGCCACCGCCGCGCGATTCGAGGACTTTGGCAAAAAGTGTCCGCGCATCGGCCACTCGTTCCGGTCCGAAATCTTCATCAAGCGCGATCAGTTCGGCGGCAAGTTCGGTATCCTTAATCTGCACCCAATAGGCCAGCCGCGCATGAACTCGCTCGGCCATTTCTGCCGCGCCTGCTTTTGTAAAGGTGAGACATAAGATCGCGTCAGGCTTCACGCCGCGTAGCAGCAACCGAAGCACGCGCGCCGACAGAACATAGGTTTTCCCCGTCCCTGCCGATGCTGACAGCCAGACATGCTCTCGCGGGTCCGACGCGTCGCGCTGCTCGGCCTTCAGGATCGCGTGGGGCACGACCCTCTTAGCGCTCACGACCATACCATTCGGCAAGTCGCATCAAGTGATCATAGTCGGCATAAGGCGCATATTCGGGGTGGAGTTTGGCGGTGAAGGGCTCGTCGCCGGTTAGCCATTGCGCCGCAGCATCCGAGAAATTCGCCGCAGCGACAGAAATGAAATCATCAATTTTTACGGGCGCGCGCTTACCGAATTTGCCCTTGTCCTTGGTCAACGACCAATATTCAAAGTCGGTCGGCGTCCCCGCAGCGCCGGGGAAGCCGCCGCGTTCGGCGATCAGGCCGAGCAAGCCAAGTTGCATCGAGAACCCCGCCTTGATTGCCTTGGGACTCGGCGGTGCGCCGGTTTTGTAATCAACAATTGCTAATGCCTCGTCGATTTGGTCAACGCGATCAGCCACGCCCTTTAACTTCACGCCGGCGATCTCAATCGAGCCCCTGATCTCGCTTTCGATAACCTTGCGTCCGCTCGCTTTGTCTGCCGCGATTTGTTCGGCAATCCAGTCCATTGCCTCCATTAGGCGCGGTTGCCACATCGCGCGCGTGACCGGATGCATTCCCTCATCATCAAAAAGCGCTGCCACCCGATTGACCAATTTATCGGGGTCCAACTTGTCTTGTTTGAACCATTTGTCGAAGATGTCGTGCACCAGCGTCCCGCGCCACGCTGCCGTCGGCTCGGCATCGACATTCTCGAGCGCCGACACGCTCAGCATCGATTTGGCATAAAATGCGAAGGGGTCGGCCTTCAGGCGGTCGACATCGGTAACCGAAATTACTTTCGGACGGATTGCACTCGGGGGGGACGGCGCCGGTCGCGACGCCAATTGCGACGGCCCGTCATGCGCATCTATGACCTGTGCCAAGGCGACGATCCGGTCATCGGCCTCTATCCCGCCAAGCATTGCTTCCAGCCGAAGCACGAACCGCGAGGCAATTGTCGGCGATCGTGCATCGCGCTTCGCCCGCGTCAGCAGCACTTCGCGCCCGCCCAGCGCCGTCGCCAAGTCATGCGCGGCCAGCCCGACCCGCCGGTCGAGGCTGCCTAGCCCCAATTCCATCCGCACTTTGGGTGCAAGCCACGGGTCTGGTGTCGGACTTGCCGGCCATACACCTTCGTTCAAACCGCCACAGATCAGAAAATCCGCTGATTGCAACCGCGCCTCGATCAAGCCCCAGATCGATATACGCGGGTGGCCGCCCTGTGGTGGCCGCACGGCAATTTCACCGAGCAGCTGTTCGAGCATCGAGACGAACGCAGCAGCATCGAAATCGAGCGGGGCTTCGCCGCCAGAAATCGCAAGATTGGTAAACAATTCAGACGCCGCCCGACCCGCCGCGCCACGCCAGACCGCCTCCCCCGAAATCGCTTCGATTGTCGTCCGCAGGGCTTCGAGCAAATCGGAAAACTTTGGATGAGGGTCAGCAAAAGCCCCCTCCAATGATTTGAACAATGGTGCCACGTCCCCCCACCACGTTCCTGCCGCAGCGCGCACCCCGCGCGCGCGATCATCGCCGCCCTTCAGATAAGCCGCCAACCCCGACAATCCCGGCGCAGGTCTCGGTCCGCGCAACGCCAAATCCAGACTGCGCACTCCTTTTAGCCAGTCCAATCGCCCTTCGCCCGCCATCACCAGCGGATGCTTTAGCAACGATAGCAACGCCACCGGTGAAAAGCGCTCGACAGCCACGCCTGCCACCGCAAGGATCAGAGTTCCTGACGGCGTCACGCTCAGCGGCCGCCCGCCCGAATCGTCGGCATCGACGCCCCAGCGCTTCAGATGCGCCACAACGCGCTCTGCCAGCGCCCGGTCAGGCGTGATCAGAGCGGCCGTGCGCGCGGGTGTCTCGAGCGCCTCGCGCAGAGCAATCGCGATCCCCTGCGCTTCATCAGCAGACGTTGCGAATTCGGCGAAGCGCACCCCGGGCAGCTTGCGCTGCGGCGCGGGCAAGCTGTTCCATTTCTTTGTTGCAAATGCAGGCGCAAACGCATTCGATACCGCCCGGGCGCGCACAGCCTGTCGCGCCTTGCCGTCGCCCCAGCGCCACCGGACGACATCACTGCGTGCCACATCCATTCGGTCGAGCAGGATGCGGAGATGATGCTGCGGATGGCTTTCAACGGCGTCGTCGGCAATCGCATCCCACTCATCAACAGGACTGGCAAGATCAACGCCTGGCATCACGACAATCCCGTTCGGCATCCGCGCCACGGTTCGCAACAGTTCAGCGACCGCTTTTGCCGATGTCGTAATACCCGCTGCAACGACGAAGCCAGAAGGCGGCGCGTCGATCCACGTCTGCGCCTGTCGCCGCAGTAATATGTTACGGCGCTCGACCAGATCCGTTCGCCCAAGCCGCATCTTCTCTTCAGGCCATCGGTCAAGCAGCATTGCAATCAACTCGAGCGATTTCTGCCAGTGTATCGACAAATCGTCGCCGACCTTAAGATCTTGCAAAGCGTGGACGGGAATATCCTCGGCCAGCAGCGTGTCCAGCGTGGCCGCGAGTTCGGTCGCCAGGCGCAATGCCTCCGCTGAATCGATGCGCGTGCCGGTTTCGGATCGGACCTGTTGTACCATCCGCGCCATGATGAAACGCCGGACCAACGGATCAACTGCTGCGGGCACGGCGTCCCTGCCTGCTGGATCAAGTGCCAAACCCATTATTGAACTTTGGGCATCGCCGCCGACATCACCGACCGCAACCAGTCGCGGCAACAGAAGCCCCGGCTCAGCCCGCCGGACAAATGCATCGGTAATCGCCCGCATCGCGCGGTTGTTCGGCAGAAGCACCGTCCCCCGCGCCAGCATCATCCGATCACGCCCGAACTGCGCCATCAGACCATTAACGAGCGCGTCGGCGAAGTTCCGGTGGACCGGAATGGTGAAGACCTGTGGCCTTCTTCGCTTAGGCATCGGCGAGAATGGCCTCCGCTTCACCGATTGCGCCGGGATGTCCGACGTCGAACCAAAGCCCTTGATGCACCACGCCGTAAGCTCGCCCCGCCGCAATGGCTCGGTCCCAGAAGACATTGGTCGAAAATTTCGCGGAAGGCGGATCGACGATCAATCGCTTCGACAGCATCTGCAAGCCGGTCCAGACGAATGGCGCGATCCGTCCTTGCTTGCGGCGGCTCAAACGGCCCACGGCATCCATGTGAAAATCGCCACGCCCCTTGTGACAATTGGCCCGCGCCTGCGGCACCATCAGGAGGAGCGCATCCATCTTGTCATCGTCCCAGCGTTCGGCCAGCACGGTGAACGCGTCGGCGGGGCCGTTAACCCACAAATTATCGCTGTTGACCGCTAGGAATGGATCAACATCGATCAGCGGCAATGCGCGGATCAAACCGCCACCCGTCTCGAGCAGCACACCACGCTCATCCGAAACAACGATGTCCATCCCGTGATGATTGCGCTTCAAATGTGCTTCCATCGCATCAGCAAGGTAATGGACATTGATCACCGCGCGTTCGACCCCCGCTGCTGCCAAGCGAGACAGTGCGTGGTCTATTAACGGCTTGCCCGCCACCGCAACCAGCGGTTTCGGCGTGGTGGCAGTTAACGGACGCATCCGCTTTCCCAATCCCGCCGCCATTACCATTGCAACTTTCGGGACCTTAGTGCTGTTCGGCAACGTCAGAAAAAGTGGACGTTTGGCTGTCATGCCGCATCCCATGCTTGCGCGCGTCTCTCAGCGGGAATATTCGCCGCAAACCAAGCGGCAATTTCGGCAAGCGCCGGATGATTCAGATCGCGTTCGAGATAGGCCCAGACGCGCGGTAAATAGCTAAGATACCGTGCCTTACCGTCGCGTTTCCAAAGCCGCGTAAAGATGCCAATGATTTTGGCGTTCCGCTGCGCGCCCAGCACGGCATAGGCCGCATCAAATTCGGGTCCGGGATTGGCGTCCGCCGCATACGCCACGCGCATTTCCGCTTCGAGTTCCGGAGAGATATCGCGTCGTGCATCTTGAAGCAGCGATACCAGATCATAAGCGGGATGACCCGCCAACGCGTCCTGAAAATCGAGCAAACCCAACGCATTCTCGCCGCTGCGACCTTGGATCAACATGATATTTTCGGCATGATAATCACGCAAAACTGTGACAACTGGCCCGTCGATCCGGTCAAAGACCGCATCCCATGCCGCGTGATATCCATCAACATCGACATTTAAATCGGCTGCCGGGCAATACCATTCGGTCAAAAGCCCTGCTTCGCGGTGTAGCTCCTTGCGTGAATAGGGCGGTAAATCCGCCGCTGGCGATTGATGTAACCGTGCCAACAAAGCAACGACATCAGCATAAATCCGCTGTTCGCTCTCGGGCGCCGCATCGACAACTTCACGCATCCGTGCATCGCCAAAGTCTTCGAGCAGAACCAGACCATGAGCGAGGTCACTGGCGAGTATCGCAGGTGCGGCAAACCCCAGCCCCGTCAAATGCTCGGCGATCGCAATAAACGGGCGCGGGTCTTCATGCGGCGGCGGCGCGTCCATCAAAACAGCCTGTCGCCCCGGCGCAATCACGCGGAAGTAACGGCGGAACGAAGCATCACCCGCAAGCGGCAGGATTTCGGCCCCCGCCCATCCAGCTTGTACCAGAAAATCGGGTGCCGCATCGGGCGGAGTCATTGGAACGGCCATCGCGCTTCCCATGACGACGGGACATTGGCTGTCAAGCGCCGACCACTATTTTCGACGCTCAATTCTATCTGCAACGCGCCAGGCCACAGGGCATTGCCCATCCGCTCAGGCCATTCGATGACAAGCGCGGCGTCGCTATGCGCATCGTCCAACCCCAACTCTTCAATGTCGTCGGGATTATCAATCCGATAAAGATCGACATGCCAAACCGGAATACGAACCTCGGGCACTGCGTAGGGAACAACAATCCCGAACGTCGGCGACGGCACATCGCCCGCATAGCCCAGCGCGCCGATCAAACCGCGCGTGAAACAGGTCTTTCCCGCACCGAGCGGACCTGACATAGCGACGACATCGCCGACCACAAGCTGCGCACCGATTAATGCCCCCGCCGCCACCGTCGCGGCCTCATCATCAAGCCAAATCAACGCGGCAGCTCAATCTTCGTCATTGTTCCCTGCCCCGCTTCGATCATCCGCGTAAACGTGCCACCATGCGCCTCAACGATCTGGCGAACGTCGCGCATATCATCCGGGATGTCGCCCGGGCCATTGTCGGAAACCACAATCATCGCGCCATCGGGGGTGCCACTGGCATGAAGGAGGATGCGGCCTTCGGGCTGAGTGGTGTTAATGGCTCCCTCAAGAAGCGACCCGATGGCCGTGCGGAGGCGCTTCGCATCGCCTTCGACACGCCCGACACCCGCTTCAAAATCAACAACGAAGGCCTGACGTCTGTCCGAAGCAATCGGGTCAAACTCCGCTGCAACAGAATCAAGGATTTGCCGAAGATCAACCGTTTCGCGATTAACGCCCAGCAACCCGGCTTGATCCTGCGTAGTCAGCAACACTTCATCCACGAGCGCGCCCAACGTCCCGACTGATTCCAGAATTGCCTTCACATAATCCTGCGACGGCTTGGTCAACTTACCTGCATACCCCTTGTCGAGCATTTCGGCGAACCCGCCGATCGACGTCAGCGGCGTGCGTAATTCGTAGCTCATGTTGGCAACGAATGCCGTCTTGACTTTGTCCGCCGCGACAAGCGCCTCGGCCCGTTCGCGAAGGACGCGCTCGACGCGGCGGCTGTCGGTAATGTCGAGCATCGTGAAAAGCGCATTGCCGTCGGGCAACGGGACGGCGGCAAATTCGAAGTGCCGCCCGTCCTTGAACGCAACCCGCCCGCCGCGTGATTTGCGCTCGACCGTAGCCGCACGAACGAGTTCGCGGATCAGCGCCGCGCGCGCCGGGTTGGTCAGTCGCGAGGCAGCATTTTCGGCGAGCGCGTCAACGCGGGGGTGACTTGCGAGCATATCATCTTCAAAGCCCCAAACATCGCGAAACTTGTTATTCCACAAATGCAGCCGCCCGTCGGACGCGAAAACACCGACCGCTTCGAACAGGTTGTCGAACGTCGCTTCACGCACGCGCAATAAAGTATCGCGCGCACTTGCCAACTGGATTTGCTCGGTGCGGTCTTCGAACACGAGCAACAGTCCGCCATCAGGTAAAGGCTGGGCAAGCACTCGTAAATGCGCGCCGCCAGGAAGCAGCCAAGCTTCTTCCTCCGCCCCGCCGACCGCAGTAAACCATCCGCGCCGCTCGGCCTTCCACGCGGGAAAATCACGCGCTTCGGGCACCCGCCCCGCTTCGCGCATCCGTTCGAGCACACGATCAAATTCGGGCCGGTCGGCAATCCATTCGGATTTGATCCCAAACATCCGCTGAAACGGCAGGTTACAAAAGCTCAGGGTCCGGTCGGCATCAAATTGCGCGACGCCAGCGGACAAACGGTCAAGCGTATCGCGCTGGGTGTCGGCAAAGCGTCGGAACGCCGCCCTTGCGCGATCAAGTTCGTCATTGTCGAGCGCATAACCCGCGACACCGGACTCACCCAACGGCACATCCACGACGCGCATTGATCGGCGCTGGCCCTTGATTGTTGCGGGCACATCACGCGCGCGCAGTTCCCCCGCATCGCGCGCTGCAGCAGCTGCGGCGAGGGGGCTGGTCCCTGTGCCGGGCTCGACGAGCTCAAGACCACGCGTGATGACATCATCCGCATCCAGCGCGTCGACGGCATCGACATAGGCACGATTGACGAGCGTCAGGAGCAAATCCGGTCCGCGATGCCACATCGGAATTGGTGCGGCCTCGATAAGTTGTGACAACGCCGCAAACGCACGCCCCAGCCGGGCCACTTCACCGCCCAGCCTGCCTATCTCGGCCTGGCTTTCGGTCGCATCGAATACCCAGACAATTACCGAACCCCGCGCCGCAAGTCCGGTTGCCGCCGGGCTGCCACGCAAAAGCAATGTCCGGTTTGATCCCACCGCACGCATCGAAAGCGCAAACGCCTTGCCTGTCCGCTGCGCCGCGGCGACTTCTGCCAATAACGTGGCGACGTCTGCTTCAGAAAGCCCGGCGTCTTTGCTTGCGAAGTCAGCAATAAATGTCGGCACACGTGCCATGCCCAGCCAATCCGCCAGCCGCGCTTGCGCCTCGACACGGCCATCGGGACGAACGACGAGGGCCAACGCGGGCGCTGATTCAAGCAATGCCGCCAACCGGTCGGCCTGATCTGTCGCAAACTCAGAGCGCTTGCGCATCTGCAAACCCGTGACGACCGCCCATGCCGCCGCCGCAAGCCAGATCGCAAGGATGACTCCTGCAACAGTAGCTTCGGTCGTGGTGAGCGCAATCATGAGTAGAGGCCGCCGGTCATTGCGACAGCCTTAGAGGGTGTCGGGGGCGGATTGGAAGGGGTCCGCAACACCCAGATCAACAAAGGTGCCGTCATGCTGAACTTGGTTCAGCATCCATCCCGACACGCCACCGTTGGTCGTGTTAGAAGATGGACCCTGAAACAAGTTCAGGGTGACGGCTTTTTTTTGTTAGTTTAATACCGATAATGATCGGGCTTGAACGGACCGCTGGTCGGCACGCCGATGTAACCCGCCTGCTTGTCGCTGAGCTTCGTCAGCTTCACGCCGAGCTTTTCGAGGTGGAGCATCGCGACCTTTTCGTCGAGATGCTTGGGCAGGACATAGACTTCGTTCTTGTAATTCTCGCCCTTGGTCCACAATTCGATCTGCGCCAGCACCTGATTGGTGAAACTCGCCGACATCACGAAAGACGGGTGGCCGGTGGCGCAGCCGAGGTTCACAAGGCGGCCCTTGGCAAGAATGATGATCTGCTTGCCATCAGGAAATTCAACCAGATCGGTGCCCGGCTTCACTTCGGTCCATTTGTAGTTCGACAGCGCGGCAATCTGGATTTCTGAATCGAAGTGACCGATGTTGCAGACGATCGAATTCGGGCGCATCGCCTTCATATGGTCGGCGGTGATGACGTCGGCATTGCCCGTTGCGGTGCAGAAAATGTCGGCGCGCGTGACGGCCTCTTCCATCGTGACGACTTCGAAGCCTTCCATTGCGGCCTGCAAAGCGCAGATCGGATCAACTTCTGTGACCATGACGCGCGCGCCGCCATTGCGGAGTGACTGGGCCGAACCCTTGCCGACATCGCCGAACCCGGCAACGCAAGCGACCTTGCCGGCGAGCATGACGTCGGTCGCGCGGCGGATGGCGTCAACGAGTGATTCCTTGCAGCCATAAAGATTGTCGAACTTCGATTTGGTGACGCTGTCGTTCACGTTGATCGCGGGGAACGGCAATTCGCCTTTCTTGGCGATTTCATACAGACGGTGAACGCCGGTGGTGGTTTCTTCCGAAACGCCTTTCAGCGCGGCCACGGTGTCCGTCAGATAGCCGGGCTTCTTGGCCACGAACGCCTTCAGCGCGCGCTGCATTTCGACTTCTTCTTCATTCTCGGGCTCGGGCATGGTGTGACCGGCTTCGAGCTTGGCGCCCCAGAGCGCAAACATTGTCGCGTCGCCGCCGTCATCAAGGATGATGTTCGCCGTCTGGCCGGGGATTGCGCCATCCCAGCTGAAAATGTCGCCGACATAGTTCCAGTAATCGGCGAGGCTTTCGCCCTTCACTGCGAACACCGGCACGCCAGTGGCGGCGATGGCCGCAGCGGCGTGGTCCTGCGTCGAGAAGATGTTGCACGTTGCCCAGCGAACGTCGGCACCAAGCGCCGTCAGCGTTTCGATCAACACCGCCGTCTGAATCGTCATGTGCAGCGAACCGACAATGCGGGCACCCTTCAAAGGCTTTGACGCGCCAAATTCATCGCGCAGCGCCATGAGGCCGGGCATTTCGGTTTCGGCAATATCGATTTCGCGACGGCCAAAGCCCGCGAGGTCGATGTCAGCAATGACGTAATCGGCATTGTTCAGCACAGCAGCAGTGGCCACGGGGTGTCTCCGGATCAGGTTGGAATTGACCGTGGCCTACCTGTGTCGGTGCCCAAAAGCAAATATAAAGATTTCTTTATATGCTTATCGCCGCGCAAAGCTGACATTGCATGATCCACCTTCGAGCAAAGGTTGCACACCTGCACGTTCGGCCAACGCAGCAAGTGCTACAAAGCTCGGTCTTTCGCTGATCGCGGCATCAGTGATCGAACTCAAATCATCGCAGCTGAGTCCGTCTGCTCCCGCTCCATAACGGTTGGCAACGCGCGTGACATAGCCATCATAAGCATCCAGCGCGCGACCACTGCCGACGGATTCGGCAAAATGGGCGCGCAGGCTGTCGTTGACTTGCGTCAGTGCCGGGCGCGCCTGCACCACAAACTTATTATAACGAACAAGCATGTTCCCCTGCGCGCGGCAGCGGAGGGCGGAGACCATCAACATTGTTTCGAGATCGCGGACCTTTGCGGCGGCGACCTGATCGGCTTTCCAGCAAGCGGCGCGAGAGGGTGCTGCCACGATAGCAGTGGCGGCGAGCGCGATGACAAATGTCCGGATCATGAAGTTTCCCCCGATATGGCGGGAACAAGGTCATCCGCCTCGTGCTTAAGGAATCTTGATGAAAACGGTTAACGCGCCTTGCATGCGATGAACCGAGGCGCGACAGGAGCGTTAAACCCCCGACTCACAGGAGTAGACACATGACGATTTCAGTAGGCGACAAAATTCCCGCTGGCATGCTGACCAAAGTGACTGAAAGCGGCCCAGCGCCCGTTTCAACCGAAGAATATTTCGCGGGTCGCAAAGTCGCACTCTTTTCGGTTCCCGGTGCGTTTACGCCGACGTGTTCGGCCAAGCACCTCCCCGGCTTTGTCGAAAAGGCCGAAGCGCTTCATGCAAAGGGCATCGACGAAATCGCCTGTACTGCCGTTAATGACGCGTTCGTAATGGGCGCGTGGGGCAAAGCGGGCGGTGCTGCGGCCGTAACAATGCTCGCCGACGGGAATGCAGATTTTGTAACAGCGCTGGGCCTGACGATGGATGGCAGCAAGTTCGGCATGGGCACGCGCGGCCAGCGGTTCTCGATGGTCGTCAATGACGGCACCATCGAGCAATTGAATGTCGAAGCCGGCGGCGAATTCCGCGTGAGTGCGGCGGAGTATATGCTCGAGCAACTCTAAGCCCGTTATCTTGCGGCTGTCATCGTTCGCGGATAGACGCGGGCGATGACAGCACAGACCGGACGCGAGCTTGTGGACCAGCTCGACACACTTTTCATTGCCGCAACAACCCGTCTTCGTGAGGCGATAAAGTCCTATGTGCTCCATGGCACGAGGCCTAGCTCAACGTCGCGTAGTGATGGCAGTTTTGCTTACCCCGAAATACGCGTGCAATACTCGGGTGAGGAGAACGGCCCTGTCCCGCTGCGGTCGTTTGGGCGGCTGACGCAGGCCGGACATTATGTCACCAGCGTCACCAAACCGCGCCTGTTTGCCGATTACCTGACCGAACAGCTTGACCTGTTGATCGCCGATTATGACGTGACTGTCGAAGTCGGCGCGGGGCGGCAGGAAATTCCGTTCCCCTATGTCCTCGACGCCGACATGGATCTTGACGACATTAGCGCTACCGAACTTTCGCGCTGGTTCCCGACAACCGAACTCGCTCATATCGGCGACGAGATCGCCGACGGCATTTTCGACGTGGGTGAAGGCGGCCCTCGTCCACTCGCGCTTTTTGACGGTTTACGCACCGATTTCTCGCTGGCGCGCCTGCGGCACTACACGGGGACACCGCCCGAAGACGTGCAGAAATATGTCCTGTTCACCAATTACCACCGCTATGTCGATGAATTCGCGCGCTGGGCGATCGAGCAGTTGAAAGGTGACAGCAACTATACGCACCTGTCGGGCGCGGGCGGCGTCGTGGTGAACCGCGACACGCAAGATCCCGAAGCCGCGATTACCGATAGCGCGTGGCGACGGCACCAGATGCCTGCATGGCATTTATGCGCGAAGGACGGCAGCGGCATCACGCTTGTCAACATCGGTGTTGGTCCGTCGAATGCGAAAACGATCACCGACCATATGGCAGTGATGCGGCCCGAAGCGTGGTTGATGATCGGCCATTGCGGCGGCCTGCGCCCGTCACAGCGGATCGGCGACTATGTTCTTGCGCACGCTTATTTGCGCGACGACCATGTCCTTGACGATGTCCTGCCGCCCGAAATTCCCGTGCCCGCGATTGCCGAAGTGCAACAGGCGATGGCGCGGGCGGCGGAAACCGTTTCGGGCGAAACCGGCGAAGTGTTGAAACGCCGTCTGCGCACGGGTACGATCGTCACGACCGATGACCGCAACTGGGAACTGATGTTCTCGAAATCCGCGCTGCGCTTTTCGCAAAGCCGGGCGGTTGGTATCGACATGGAGAGTGCCACCATTGCTGCGCAGGGGTATCGATTTAGGGTGCCCTATGGGACGTTGCTATGTGTGAGCGACAAACCGCTGCACGGAGAACTGAAGCTGCCCGGCCAAGCCAACCGCTTTTATGAGCGCGCGATCAACGAGCATATGCGGATCGGGATCGAAGCTTGTAATGAGTTGAGGCGAGAAGGCGCAAAGCTGCATTCGCGCAAATTGCGGGCGTTTAATGAGCCGCCATTCCGCTAAGCCCGTGGATGCGCGTTCCTGTAAACGTCAAGCAAATGCGCCGCATCAACCGATGTATAAATTTGCGTTGACGACAAGCTGGCGTGACCGAGCAATTCCTGAAGACTGCGCAAATCCGCGCCACGCGCGAGCAAGTGCGTGGCAAAACTGTGGCGCAGCGCATGCGGCGTCGTCCGTGTCGCAAGCCCAAGCCGTCCACGCGCCGCGCGGACCGAACGACGGATGATCGCCGGACTCAGCGGCCCGCCGCGCGCGCCCTTGAACAGGATTTCATTACGCGCAATCGGATGCGGGCAGAGCTCACAATAGGCTTCAATAGCGGCCTTCACTTGCGGGAGAAGCGGCACCAACCGGGTTTTGTCGCGCTTTCCCGTCACCGAAAGCGTTGCGCCGAGCGGCATCACCGCGCCCGTCAACCCGCAAGCCTCGCCAATGCGTAGCCCCGCGCCATAAAGCAACAGAAGCACAGCCCAATCGCGCGCGGAAATCCAGGCCTCGTCCTGCGCACCGGCAACATCTTCGGCGAGCGCGATGGCTTCGGCAGGCGAGACCGGACGCGGCACCCCCTTTTTGACACGCGGCCCCTTTATGCGCGGATTGGCATCAGCACCGCCGATAAATTCGAGGAAACATCGCACCGCCGACAATTCACGCGCGGCACTGGCATTCGACAGACCGTCAGCGCGGCGGGCCGCGAGGAAACCACGTAGTTCTTGCGGTTCAGGAAGACGGACGCTTCCAAGGTGATGGGTCAGCCGTTCAGCGGTCGCGACATAGGCGCGGACAGTGTGGATCGACCGGCGACGGTCGCGGGTCAGATGTTGGGCGAAGGCAGCAATTTCACCCAATGCGCTGCCCGGTCTTTGCCCAATCGGCCATGAACCCGGCAATCCCCTTGTCGGTCAGCGGGTGATTGAACAGTGCCTTAATCACCGAGGGTGGCGCTGTCATAACGTCGGCACCGATGCGGGCGCTTTCAAGAATGTGGATCGGATGACGGACGCTGGCAACCAAGATTTCGGTGTCGAACGCATAATTGTCATAAATCAGGCGAATGTCGCGAATGAGATCCATGCCGTCCTGGCCGATGTCATCAAGTCGCCCGACGAATGGCGAGATGAAACTTGCACCTGCTTTGGCTGCCAGCAATGCCTGTGACGGAGCAAAGCAGAGTGTCACATTGACCATCGTCCCTTCGCTGGTCAGCGCCTTGCAGGTCTTCAATCCGTCTATGGTCAACGGCACTTTGATGCAGACGTTGCTGGCGAGTTTGCGCAGGATTTCGGCCTCGCGCATCATCCCCGTATGATCGAGCGCGACGACTTCGGCAGAGACCGGCCCTTCGACAAGGCCGCAGATTTCCTTGACCACCTCGATGAACTGCCGCCCCGATTTCGCAATCAGCGAGGGATTGGTCGTCACGCCATCGAGCAATCCTGTGGCGGCAAGTTCGGCGATATCGGTGGTATCAGCGGTATCAACGAAGAATTTCATGTGAGGCTCCCTTTGCCGGTGCTCTTAGCCGTCAGAAAAGCATTTTGCGAATAGTGATCCGCATTGTCCGCCCAAAAGGATCGAGATAGCCGGGTCGGTAATTAAGCGGTGTTGCGCCCGTGCCATCGGTAACGCGCTGGCGGCTGTTGAACAGATTGTTGACGCCAAAGCTGATCCGGGTGCCGCGCAGCCACGGCGCAGACTTAATCGCCCACGGCAATTGCCCGACATTAGCGAACAAACGGAGATTGACCGTAGAAAGATCGGAAAAGCGCAGGTCATCGGTGGCGACAGCGCCGGTCACCCGCGTCGCACTCTGCCAGTCGCCAGTGATCCGTGCGCCAAAACCGTTTTTCGCGATGCCGACTTGCACTTCAACTTCATGCCGCGCTTGTCCGCCGCGACCAGTGGTGCCGCCGTTCAGCAGGTCAATACTGGGCAGGCTATCGCGCAACGACACTGAGTCCGTTAGGTGAACCGTATGATAGACTGCAAAGTTCAGCCGTCCACCGCCACCCTGACCACCGCCACCAAAACCACTGCCCCCTAAACCACCGCCTCCGCCCCCTGGACCGCGCTGCCCGCCGCCCGGACCTGCGCTACCAGCGGGCGGAATGCCATTGGGAAAACGGCTTTGAAAAGCGGCGCGCATGGCATCGATCTGCGCTTGCGAGGTTTTCAGTGGCTTTGAAAAGTTAATTCCCCAGCGGACCTGTGACGCATCGGCGCGTGCGAAGTTTACGGTTCGCGCATCCACACGAATTAATGCGCCACCCCCGTCGCGGACATAACGGTCGGGGAAAGCGGCTTGCGCGGCTAAGCTGGCGGGGGGCAGCGCGGCAATGCCAGCTTTGGTCTGTGTACTGGTGAAATCGGCGCTAAATACAATATCGGTTTTAGCGAAGGGCTTGAGTGTCGCCGCGAGTTTGAAGACGTGGCGGTCGCTGGGCCGTAGCGCGCGGTTGCCGCCGGTGATCTGGGTAACAAACGCCGTCTCCCCGCGCACGAAGTCGAAAAGGCGAACGCCGGGCGTCGCGACAGTAGGGTTGCCAAGCTGCTGCGCGGTCGGCGCGACCTCATCTGCGGTGATGGAAGCGATGATGTTGAGTGGCTTGATCGGCGACCACGTCAGCCCATAGCCGAGCGTGCGCAGTACGCCGTAATCGGACAGGCGCCGCGCGGCATAATTTCCATTGATCGACAGGTCGCCAATGAACGGCAGCACCTGATCACGGCGGCTGGTCAGGGGCACGTCGACGTTCAATTGCGCATCGGCAATGTCGCGCGTGACGCTGCCTGCTTGCGATAGCCCCGCCCGCAGTGACATTGCCCTGAATCCGCTGAATGATGCACCGAATTTAAGCGACGTTGACACGTCACCCGCGGGAAGTCTTAGCGGTGACCCATTCACGACGAAATCAAGTGCTGCAGCATCAGATACGCTGCGCGCCTGATCCGTTGCAAGGTTGATCCCACGATCAATAAACGACGCAGTATCGGCGTGATCGTAATTGCCCGTAAACGTCCAGCGCCAGTTTGCCACTGTGCCGTTAAGTGTCGCCCCGGCATGGGCGGATTGGCTGCCGTTTGTGCGGCCGAGCGGCAACAGGCTTGGGCCGGACGAACCCAAGCTGGCCTGGCTGTCATCAGTTTTGAATTCACCGTTGAGCGTGGCCGAGATAGTGTCGAAGATTGTCCGGCTGAACGTTGTTCCCACCGTGAATTGCTGGGACGCGGGGATTAATGTGCGAAATTGTCCCGAGCCGGTGCCGTCGTTTATCCCGCGCTGGCTTTCGAGCACGCTGCCCACGGTTTCGCGTTCGACATTGATCGTGAAACGCCCGCCTTTCTGGATCCGCAGAAAATCGAACTTGCCCAAAATCTGATTCCCGCCGCCGTCCGTTGCCAATCGATCGCTGAGCTCCACGGTAAAGGCGCGGAAACGCTGACGCAGGACGATGTTCACGACTTTCTGGCCCGCAGGATACCCATATTTGAGCGCAACTTCCTCGGGCAATATGTCGACGCGGGCGATGGCTTCGGATGGCAGGTTTGCCACTTCACGAAAACCCGAAATACGCCTTCCTTCGAGGAGCACGACGGGCTGGCCATTGCCCTGACCGCTGCGCAGTTGCGGAGCGAGATCGGCAATCAATTCGGTCACGTTGCTCACCCCCCGTGCGCGGACATCGGCTGGGCTGAGCTGGAGTTCGGGTTTGATGTTGCCGACGACGGCCCCGCGCTGGATTTGTCCTGTGACTACAATTTCGGCGTCTTCTTCGACAGCTTGCGCGTATGACGGGGCGGCGACGGCATTGGCCAGCAATATGAGAAACAATCGAACGGGTCGCATAGCGCGGCACTTACGCGACAAGTATGAACTGGCGATTGCTATCGACGCGCCAATCCAAACACAGCCATTAACAAAGGATCGCCCGTCGCGTTCGGGTTGGCGCGAATGGCAGCTTCCTCGCTCGCCATCGCCCGGTAAATACCATCCGAAGCTTTGCGTGTTACATCATCGCGCAGCCCGGCAAAGTCGATCCCCGTGGCGAGTTTCAGCGCCTGCGTCACGACGGTGGAGTCAAACAATTTGAGGCCATCACCGACACCCGGCAGCATCGCCTCGACCAGTCGCGTACCGAGCGCGTTGCTGAGCTTATCGGTGGCTGCGCTTGATCCGCCGCGCACGACTGACAGCGCATCCTCGACGCTCAGCGAGGAAATTGCATCAGTAACGATGGGTGCAGCCAAGGCGGCTCCCTTTTCAGCGGCACGGTTCACTTGCCGGGTCAGCCGCGACTGAAACGCATCGGTGCGCAGCAACGCCGCGACGATGCCACTCGCTCGCGTGCCGCCAAGCCGGTCCGGCACATTGATCCGCGCAATTTGACTGTCGAAAAAGCCATTTTCCTGCATCAACGTCGCAAAGGCGCGCTGTGAGGACAGCGTGAGTAAGCGCCGGATCGCTTCGACGAGGCTGAACCCGCCCGTGGTTGCGCAACCGGGCAACGCAAGCAGCGGCGCAAGAGCGGCAGTGGCAATCAATGTGCGGCGTTTGATCAGCATTACTCGTTCCCAGCGCTTTCGTTCGCGCACGATGCGACTAAGGAAGGCAAATGTCACGCGCTCGCGTTCTTTTGCTCAATCCCGCGCTAGGCCCACTCGATTACAGGGTGCCGCAGGGCATGAATGTAGAGCCCGGGTCAATTGTGCTAGCGCCGCTGGGCCCGCGCCAATTGGCGGGCGTCGTATGGGAAGCCGAGCGGATGCCATCCGATGCCGAGGTTGGCGATAACCGGCTGCGCAATTTAATTTCAGCCTATGATCTGCCGCCCTTAGGCGCACCGCTGCGCCGGTTGATTGAATGGACGGCGGACTATTATTTGGCACCACCGGCGGCAGTGCTGAGGATGGCGTTGGCGAGCGCATCGGCGCTGGATGATCAGCGGGTTGTGATTGAGTATCGCGCGACGAAGGTGGTGCCAGACCGGATTACCCCCCAACGCCAACAAGCGCTCGAACGGATTGGCGAACGGCAGGGGTTGGTGCGCGAACTCGCGCTGATTGCCGATGTGTCGGACGCAGTGATCCGGGGGCTGGTCAAGGTCGGGGCGATTGAAGCCGTCGAGGTGACGATCAACGCGCCATATCCTCTGCCTGATCCAGACCATGCCCCGCCTGCTTTGTCTGGAGCACAGAAAGCGGCGGCTGATGTGTTGGTGTCAGACGTTCAAGCCGAGGCGTTTGCACCGACGTTGCTGGACGGCGTGACGGGCTCTGGCAAGACCGAAGTTTATTTCGAAGCGATTGCGGCGGCATTGCGCAGCGGTCGGCAATCGTTGGTGCTCCTTCCCGAAATTGCGCTGACCGAACCATTCCTGCGCCGCTTCGAAGCACGCTTTGGCCATGCCCCGGTGGCGTGGCATTCGGGCTTGCGTCAATCACAACGCCGCCGCGCGTGGCGGGCGATTGCCAATGGCGAGGCTCTGGTCACGGTGGGGGCGCGGTCGGCACTGTTTCTGCCCTATCTCAATCTCGGTTTGATCGTGGTCGACGAAGCGCACGAGACGAGCTTCAAGCAGGAAGATGGCGTTCATTATCACGCGCGCGACGTGGCGGTCATGCGAGGCCGGTTCGAGAGCTGCCCGGTCGTGCTCGCCACGGCGACGCCGGCCATCGAAACGCAGGCGCAGGTGACCTTGGGGCATTACAAAGAGCTGAAGCTGCCTGGGCGTTACGGCGTGGCGGAAATGCCCGAGATTGCGGCTATCGATTTGCTGTCGGATCCGCCCGAACGGGGGCGCTGGATCGCACCGACGCTTGTGCGTGCTATCAACGAAGTCCTTGAGCGCGGCGAGCAGGCGCTTCTGTTTCTCAACCGGCGCGGCTATGCGCCGTTGACGTTGTGTCGAACCTGTGGGCATCGCTTTCAATGTCCAAATTGTACAGCGTGGATGGTCGAGCATCGCCTGATCGGGCGGCTGCAATGCCATCATTGTGGCCACATAATGCCGCCACCGCGCGAATGCCCCGAATGCCAAGCGGAGGACTCGTTGGTCGCGGTTGGCCCCGGCGTCGAGCGGATTGCCGATGAAGTTGCCGCGCTCTTCCCCGAAGCGCGGCGAATGATCGTAACGTCAGACACACTCTGGTCCCCCGCCAAAGCCGCAGAGTTCGTCGGGCGAATGGAAGCCGGCGAAATCGATATTATTATCGGCACGCAGCTCGTCACCAAAGGCTATCATTTCCCCAACCTGACACTCGTCGGTGTGATCGACGCCGACCTCGGCTTGCAGGGGGGCGATCTTCGCGCGGCGGAGCGCAGTTTCCAACAGATTTCTCAAGTCAGCGGGCGTGCAGGTCGAGGCACCAAGCCGGGACGTGTTTTCGTACAGACGCATGATCAGAATGCTCCCGTCATCCGCGCGCTGGTATCGGGCGATGCAGAAGCGTTTTACGCTGCCGAAACCGAAAGCCGCCGTGAAGCCAACGCCCCGCCGTTCGGTCGCATGGCGGCAATCATCGTCTCGTCCGAAAATCTGCGTGATGCCGAAGCCACCGCAAAAGCCATCGCGCGCACCGCGCCAACAGTGGACGGCATGGAAACCTATGGCCCCGCCCCCGCCCCGCTTGCGATGCTGCGCGGGCGGCACAGGCAACGGTTGCTCGTCCACGCCCGCCGCTCGCTTGATGTGCAGGACGTAATCCGCGCATGGCTTGGTTTGCTTGATTGGCCACGCGGCGTCAGGGTTGCGGTTGACGTCGATCCGTATAGTTTTGTGTAAGTGAATCAGCTTCGGGGCGACATATGATCTTACGGATACTTCTGTTTATCTTGTTGATGGCAACACCAGCCATGGCTCGGGCCGAATGGCACAAGGCCGATTCAGAGCATTTTATTGTTTATGGTGACTCAAATGAGGCACAGTTGCGTAATTTCGTCGAGCGATTGGAAAAATTCGATGCAGTTCTGCGCGTTGTAACCGGACAGAAAGGGCGCGCATCACCCGTCAAGTTGACCGTCTTTGTGGTTCGCGACGTTGCGACGTTGCAGAAAATGAAAGGGCCAGGCTCAAAAGACGTCTATGGATATTATTCGCCACAAATCACTGGATCTTATGCGGTAATTCCCCGTTACTCGGGAAGCGGCGAATATGACCTTGATGCAGAAACCGTTTTATACCACGAATATGCGCATCACTTTATGCTGCAGTATTTTCCAGCAGGATATCCAGCTTGGTACGTCGAAGGATTTGCTGAATATTTTTCGACTATGGAGTTCCGCAAAGACGGGAATGTCGCCGTTGGCATGCCGACCAAGCATCGGTTCGATTCACTCATTTACGAAGTTGCTTTTCCGTTAACCCGAATTTTCGCATCCGATACTGGAAAAATGAAGGAGTCGGAGACTTCATCCTTCTATGCCTATGCGTGGTTGCTGACACATTATTTGCGTTTCGAACCGAGCCGCAAAGGCCAGTTGCAGACCTACCTGAATGGATTTGCCGTAGGCAAACCGCCCATGGAGGCCGCGACGACGGCGTTTGGCGATATCAAGCAACTCGAAAATGATCTGAGTCGCTACATGAAAGCGCGGCGGATGAGCTACTCGCTACTTGCGGGCCTGAAAATTTTGACACCACAAATTTCGATATCGCGACTTGGTCTGTCGTCAAACGAGATTATGCCTTTGTATCTGCGTTTCATGGCACCTCATGATGCGAACGAGATTGCTCGGTTCGCAGTTGATGCACGAGCCATTGCAACAAAATACCCGTCTGAGCCAAGCACGCTCGAAATGCTCGCCGAGGGCGAACTCGACGCTGAGCAGTTTAGCGCAGCCACAAAAGCTAACGACGCTCTGCTGGCAATTCGACCGACGGATGGTCGTGCGATTTTGCGCCGAGCGCGAATTGCTGCGGCGCAGATGCAGAAATCGAAGAATTTTCCCGGCGGCTGGAAAGCAATCCGCAGCCTGATCGTCAAAGCCAACCGTGCGTCCCCCGACGACCCTTTTCCATTGTCGGAGTATTTCAACAGTTTTAGCCAAGAAGGCATTCCCGTACCCGATATAGCCGGTGTCGGGCTGCGCCGTGCGTTGGAACTTGCACCACAAGCGGTAGGTTTGAGATTTAACCTCGCTGGATACCTCATCGAAACAAAACGGAAAGCAGAGGCGCAGATTGCCCTCGCCCCGCTGGTCAACCATCCACATTCGGCAGAAGTGCGCGACGCAGCCCGCGCCATGCTTGAGCCTTCCGGTCCCGCCACTCCCACTGTAAAGGAAGAGCCGGAACCGACCGGAAAGTCTAAATGAAGCTATCTTTCTATGCGATCATCGTCGCCATCGCGGCTTTCGCGCCAACACCGCTCTACGCCCAATCCAATCCCGACATCGATGCCGCCGCGCGCAGTGTCGTTCGTGTCGTCGTTCTTGCGCCCGATGAAACCGGCACGCGCGAGGCCCTGGGCATGGGCAGCGGCGTTGCGATTTCGCCGACGCGGATCATCACCAATGCTCATGTCGTCGAGGCAGCGGTCGAACGTGGCGGGTTTGTCGGTATTGTCCCGTCCGAAGGACGCAAACGCTATGTCGGCGAGGTCGTGGCCTATTCGTCCGCGCTTGATCTGGCGATTATAGCGCTAAAATCGGGGACGATCACACCCGCGACGATTTACACCGGTGCGGTCAGCGACGGCATGGGAGTCGCCGCGCTCGGCTATCCTTATGGCGTCGACCGGGCCATGGCCTCGGGCGTGGACGATGTCATCCGACCGCAATCGCCGGTCAAAAGCCTTGGCAATGTTGGCGGATTGCGGCGCAACGAGCGCTTTGAAACCGTACTCCACGATGCCGCCATCGGGCGCGGCAATTCGGGCGGGCCGCTGATCGATACGTGCGGGCGGATAATCGGGATCAACAGCTTCCTGTCCGTCAGTGAAGGAATTGATTCGACCTTTGCCTTTGCAATCACGGCGCGCGAAGTGGTGGCCTTCCTTGCCAAGTCAAAAGTGACATCGTCGATCGCGACCACGCCCTGCCTGTCACAAGGCGACGTCGCCGCCCGCGAGGCTGCCCTGACCCGCGCCGATCAGGATGCGGCTGCTATCACCGCGCGGCGGGCAGAGGGCGATGCTGCTAAGGCCGCCGCCGAAAAGCTGCGCATTCGCGATGACATTATTGGTGAGCGCGAGAATGGAATGGCTCTGGCCGCAGGGCTGTTCGGTCTGGGCCTTGTTGGCGTGGTCGGTGGGATTGTGCTTTATGGGCGACGTACTCAGCAACAACGCCGATTTGCGCCGCTTGTTATCGGGTTGGGTGGCCTCGCAATGCTGGGAGCCGTCTTTGTCTTTCTCACCCGCCCGAAATTATCCGACGTCGAAGATCGCTATGCCGCCGCGCATCCCGCTGTGCCGGTCAACATTGCAGCGGCAGGAGCAAACGATGACCCAAAACTCTGCGTGTTCAACCCTGAACGCAGCCGGGTGACGGTTTCCAAAACCGATAATATCCCAATAAAATGGGAGGATAGCGGCTGCGTGAATGGCAAGACGCAATATGGTTCGAACGCGGGGGTGTGGAGCCGAACATTCGTCCCCAACACCGAAGCAACGATCACGATCCAAAGCTATGATCCAGGCAGAACGCGTTATACCGTCGAACGATATCTGATGGGGGCCGACGCGATGGAGAAAGCCCGTGCGATCCGGACACGGTACAAAAATAACGCCTGCACGCCCGATCCAACGCAACGGCAATCGGTCGCCGATATGGAAACCGCGATCCGTTCCGTTATGCCGCAGGCACCGAACGAGCGGATCGTTTTTGACTGCCAGACGGGCGGCAGTTAGCCGACCAGCGTTGCCTGCTCAGCCAACACCGTCAGTCCGGCCTCGTTCACTTCGGCGAACCCGCCCGCAACCGTAATGCGCTGGATTACCGTCGTCGGGTTCGAATAGACCCGGATTTCGCCGTCGCGGATTGTCGTCATTACCGGCGCGTGGCCCGCGAGGATGCCCATGTCGCCCTCGCTGCCGGGGACGACAACCATATGCGCATCGGTGCTGAGCACGGCCCGTTCGGGCGTAACGAGTTCGAAGTGGAGGTCCGCCACTTATGCTTCTTCCGCCAGCTTCTGCGCCTTGGCCACGGCTTCTTCGATGCCGCCGACCATGTAGAACGCCGCTTCGGGGAGGTGGTCATATTCGCCTTCGACGACGGCTTTGAACGACTTCACCGTGTCCTCAACTTGCACGAACTTGCCGCTGATGCCGGTGAAGACTTCGGCAACATGGAAGGGTTGCGACAGGAACTTCTGGATCTTGCGTGCGCGGCTGACAGTAAGGCGGTCGTCTTCGCTGAGTTCGTCCATGCCGAGAATGGCGATGATGTCCTGCAGCGACTTGTATTTCTGCAATGTTTCCTGAACCTTGCGGGCAGTATCATAATGTTCCTGACCAACAACGGCAGGCGTCAGAACGCGGCTGGTCGAATCGAGCGGATCGACTGCCGGATAAATGCCCAGCTCGGAGATCGCACGGTTGAGCGTGGTCGTCGCGTCCAAGTGGGCAAACGACGTTGCGGGGGCCGGATCGGTCAAATCGTCGGCGGGAACGTAGATCGCCTGCACCGACGTAATCGAGCCCTTGTTGGTCGACGTGATGCGTTCCTGCAGCGCGCCCATGTCGGTAGAGAGCGTCGGCTGATAGCCTACCGCCGACGGGATACGGCCGAGCAATGCCGACACTTCCGAACCCGCCTGCGTGAAGCGGAAGATGTTGTCGACGAAGAACAGCACGTCCTGTCCCTCGGTATCGCGGAAATATTCGGCAATGGTCAGACCCGAGAGCGCAACGCGGGCACGCGCGCCGGGGGGTTCGTTCATCTGGCCGAACACGAGTGCGACTTTCGACCCTTCGGGCGTCGGGTTGCCGTCGGCATCCTTGGCAATGACGCCCGCGTCGAGAAATTCGTGATAGAGATCATTGCCTTCGCGGGTGCGTTCACCAACGCCTGCGAACACCGACACGCCGCCGTGGCCCTTGGCAATGTTGTTGATCAGTTCCTGAATGAGCACGGTCTTGCCGACGCCTGCGCCGCCAAAGAGCCCGATCTTGCCGCCGCGCGCATAGGGCGCGAGGAGGTCAATGACCTTGATACCCGTCACGAGGATCGCGCTTTCGGTTGACTGGTCAACGAACTCGGGAGCCTTGGCGTGGATCGGGGCGGTCAAGGTGGCACCGATAGGGCCGCGCTCGTCGATCGGTTCACCAATGACGTTCATGATGCGACCGAGCGTCATCGGGCCGACGGGCATGCGGATCTGTGAGCCGGTATCGACGACGCGCTGGCCGCGGGTCAGGCCTTCGGTTGCTTCCATCGCGATGGTGCGGACGGTGTTTTCGCCCAAGTGCTGCGCGACTTCGAGAACGACGCGGACGCCGTTGTTGTCGGTTTCGAGCGCCGACAGAATCGCCGGAAGCTGGTCTTCGAACGTCACGTCGACGACCGCGCCAATAACCTGCGAAATCGCGCCGACATTGTTCGATGCCTGCAAGGGGACGGTCGCTTTCGGCGCAGCAGCTTTGGGGGCTGCGGCCTTCTTGACGGCGGGCTTCTTTGCGGTCGGAGCTGCGGTTGCCATGTTAATGTCCTTGCCTCTTACTTCGTGTCGCCAGCAGCGAACTGGCATTTCTTGTTCAAACTGTCCCATCGGCCGCCGCCATCGAGACATATGTCAATTTTCAGCCACTCACTGTTCCAAAACCAGATCAGGCAGGCTGCAATAATCACCGAGCCAATCAAGATGGCCTTCCGAATCATCTAAGGCGTCTCCGCTCCCAACACACATTCGCCATGTGCAACGATGTCGTGGTGCATCCGATCCGGCGCGAGATCGAGCTCACCCGGCCACCTTACAGCACCGCCAAGAACGCCCACTTCGCGAAAGCGATGAGGATCGACGAGGTGCGAAAAAACGCCCCGGAAGAAATTCGGGCCAAAACGCACGTCGCCTTCCAGACCGTCCCGGAAGTGGACATGGATGGCACGGTCGTCGATGACCTTTACGTCGGTTACGTCCCAATACATCGGCCTACTCCAGCGGTGCGATTTTGTTGGGGTGCTGGTTCTCCCGGCACAAATCCCAATTCGTCAGCAACTCGCCTTGATGCAATTCAGCCCAATCCAATACCAGATTCTTCGTTCGGCGGGGAAGAAATCCTTCCATCAGCTCCAGCCTCTTGATGTCCACCGTCGCTTGATGCTCGCCATATTTCGCATGGAAATGCGGCGGCGCATGCTCGTTCCAGAACATCTCGATCATGATACCGAAAAAGATGGAAATCGTCGGCATGGCTACAGCGCCTCCGCCCCGGCGATGATCTCGATCAGCTCCGTCGTAATCGCCGCTTGTCGCGTGCGGTTGTACTGGATGGTCAGGCGGTTGATCATGTCACCCGCATTCCTGGTAGCATTGTCCATCGCGGTCATGCGGCTGCCCTGTTCGGAGGCAGCGTTTTCGAGCATCGCGCGGAACACCTGAATCGCGATGTTGCGGGGCAAGAGGTCAGCGAGGATCGTTTCCTCGTCGGGTTCATATTCGACTGCTGCGGGGGCCGAAGTTGACGAAGTTGACACTATGGGTGCCATAGAATTTTGTAACGGCACTGGAATGATCTGGATGCCGGTCGGGTTCTGCACCAAGGCCGACTGGAACTTGGCGAAAAACAGATGCGCGACGTCAAAAGTGCCTGCTTCGTAGCGCGCCATCAGGTCTTCGGCGACAATCTGCGCGTCAGAGAAAGCGAGCTTTTTGATGTGTCCCACTTCCTGATCGTGTAGGACACCCTTTGGATAGAAGCGCTTGAGAACGCGGCCTTTTTTACCGGCGAGATAGAAAAGCACGGTCTTGCCCGCGGCTTCGAGTTCTTCGGCCTTCTTGCGCGCCGCGCGGACGATGTTGGTGTTGAACGCACCCGCAAGACCGCGCTCCGAGGTCGCGACGACGATCAGATGAACCTGATCCTTGCCAGTGCCCGCGAGCAGTTTGGGCGACGATGCGCTGACGGTCACTTTCGACGCAAGCGAGGCCATGACGGCTTCGAGCTTTTCGGCATAGGGACGGCCAGCGACCGCAGCTTCCTGCGCGCGACGCAGCTTTGCCGCGGCGACCATCTTCATCGCCTTGGTAATCTTCTGCGTCGACTTCACCGAGCCGATGCGGACTTTGAGGGCCTTCAAACTTGCCATTCTTATCCTTTGTGCTCCTGCGAAAGCAGGAGCGTTGGCGTCCAGAGCTCCTGCTTTCGCAGGAGCACAATGTTAACTACGCAAACGTCTTTGCAAAGGTATCGAGCGCGGACTTCAGTCCGGACTTCGCTTCGTCACCCAAGTCCTTGGTATCGCGAATCGTCTTCAACACGCCCGCATGATTGGCGCGAAGATCCGAGATCATGGCTTCTTCGTAGCGTGTCACATCGCTGACCGGGATGTTATCCAGATAGCCGTTGGTGCCCGCGAAGATCGACGCGGTCTGTTCTTCGAACGGCATGGGTGAGAACTGCTTTTGCTTGAGCAATTCGGTCAGCCGCGCGCCGCGGTTGAGGAGTTTCTGCGTTGACGCATCCAAGTCTGAACCGAACTGCGCAAACGCCGCCATTTCGCGATATTGCGCGAGTTCGAGTTTGATCGAGCCCGAGACTTTCTTCATTGCCTTGGTCTGTGCGGCGGAGCCAACGCGCGACACTGACAAACCGACGTTGATCGCGGGGCGGATGCCCTGAAAGAACAGATCGGTTTCAAGGAAAATCTGGCCGTCGGTGATCGAGATCACGTTGGTCGGGATATAGGCCGAAACGTCGCCGGCCTGTGTTTCGATGATCGGCAGCGCTGTGAGCGAGCCCGAACCATTATCCTTGTTTAGCTTGGCCGCACGCTCGAGCAAACGGCTGTGCAGATAGAACACGTCGCCGGGATAGGCTTCGCGACCCGGCGGGCGACGCAGCAGCAGCGACATCTGGCGATATGCAACGGCCTGCTTCGACAGATCGTCATAAACGATCAGCGCGTGCATGCCATTGTCGCGGAAATATTCGCCCATCGCGCAGCCGGTGTAGGGCGCAAGGAACTGGAGCGGCGCAGGCTCGGACGCAGTGGCGGCAACGACGATGGTATATTCCATCGCGCCGTTTTCTTCGAGCGCGCGGACGATCTGCGCGACGGTCGAACGCTTCTGTCCGATGGCGACATAGATGCAGAACAGCTTGTCAGCGTCGTTCTTGCCTTTGTGCGCTTCCTTCTGGTTGATAAAGGTATCGATGGCGACGGCGGTTTTGCCCGTCTGACGGTCGCCGATGATCAGTTCGCGCTGGCCACGGCCGACGGGGACGAGGGCGTCGAGCGCCTTGAGACCCGTCTGCACGGGTTCGTGCACTGACTGGCGCGGGATGATGCCGGGCGCTTTGACTTCAACGCGGCTGCGCTGGTCGCTGACGATTGGTCCTTTGCCGTCGATTGGGTTACCGAGGCCGTCCACGACGCGACCGAGCAAGCCACGCCCGACGGGCACGTCCACAATGGTGCCCGTCCGCTTGACGACGTCGCCTTCCTTAATTTCCGAGTCCGACCCGAAAATGACGACGCCGACGTTATCGGCTTCGAGGTTGAGCGCCATGCCCTGCACGCCGTTGGCGAACGCGACCATTTCGCCAGCCTGAACATTGTCGAGGCCGTGGATGCGCGCGATGCCGTCACCGACCGACAAGACCTGTCCGGTTTCGGAGACTTCGGCTTCGGTGCCAAAGGACGCGATCTGATCCTTGATAACGCGGGAAATTTCAGCGGCGCGGATGTCCATGTTTAGCCTTTCATCGCATGCGCGAGAGTGTTCAATTTTGTGCGGATCGACGAATCGATCAGCTGTGATCCGATTTTGACGATGAGCCCGCCGAGGATGGCCGGATCGGTTTTCAGGGTAACGGCAACGTCGCGACCGACGCGGGCCTTGAGCTTTGCCTTCAGCGCAGTGACTTGCGCACCGGACAAGCCATGCGCCGTCGTCACCGTCGCACTGGCTTCGCCGCGGTGGTTGGCGGCCAGATCACGGAATGAAGTAATGACTTTACCGAGTTGCGAGAGACGGCGGTTTGAGGCGAGAACGCCGAGGAAGTTGGTCGTCAGCGTATCAAGCTTCAGCGATCCGGCGACTGCTATTACGGCATTGGCGGCGGCACCGCGCGCAATCAGCGGGCTGGCGACAAGACGGCGCAGATCGTCGGACCCAGCCATTGCAGATTCGAGCGTCGAAAGACTCGATTCGACTTTCTCAATCACTTTAGATTCACGCGCGAGATCGAACAGCGCGGACGCGTATCGCCCCGAAAGGCTAGCCTGAATGGCGCCGGAATTCTCCACGCGTGGTCATGTCCTCTAAACGACGTTTGGGCCCTGCGCGCGGTGGGACGGCAATGCGTCCTGCGGCAGGAATGGCGCGCGGTTAGCATCCGATTTGCTGCGATGCAAGATGGCTATACTCCCCCTCCCTAGCAGGGAGGGGAGTATCGGGTCGGTCGTCCCCCGGACGCCCTGAAAAGCCGGGGGCTGTTTCACCCGATACTGGGTGGGTGTCGCCACCGGCGATCAATTCCAGAGGTTTTCCCTGTGATCGGCTTCGCCGACACCCACCCCTAGCCCCTCCCCATTTAGGGAGGGGAAAAATTGTTGCGATGAAAGTCTTCGTCGAACACAGTGTGGATCGATGCCGTGGCTTTTCCATCTGTTCCTCGCGATCCATGTTGGCGCGGGGATTGTTGCGCTCACCAGCTTTTGGGGCGCGGTCGCTACGCGCAAGGGCGGACCGCGCCATCGCCATTTCGGGCGCGTGTTTTCGGCTGCTATATATGTCGCGTGCTTTCAGGCGCTCGGCATGGGGCTATTATCAGTGGTCTGGCCAACAGCAATGCATTCACAATTAACTGATGAGCCCCTTTATCGCGGCTTACTCGGCTGGATGATGATCTATCTCGCGTTGCTGACGATGAGCATGACGCGATACGGATTGCAAATGATCGCCAACAAACGGAACCATGATGCGAACCGGCATTGGTCGATGGTGGCGCTTCAGGTGCTAGTGTTCGTCGCCGGCGCGAATTGCTTTGTGCAGGGACTGATCCTGCGCCAGTCGCTGATGATCCTCGTCGCGATCCTCGGATTTGGCACGACGATGACGTATTTGTGGTATATTTTCAAAGCGGCGCGCGGACCGGCGGATTATATTCCGGAACATCTCAAAGCGATGGTGGCGACGGGCATCGCGGCTTATACCGCGTTCCTGTCGGTCGGGCTTATCGCGCACATCCCGCACCTTGCGTTTAATCCGGTTATATGGGCCGTGCCGTCGGTCGTCGGCATGGGGCTCATCATATATTTCCTGCGGCGCTATCCCAAACGTGCCGCCAAACCCGTGGAGCCACAAAATGCCTTTTGAGAAAATGACGATGGCCGACGGCGCCAGCATCGACGTTTATCGCGCGACACCGGCGGGGGACCGCAAAGGTGGGCTCGTCCTGATTCAGGAGATTTTTGGTGTGACCGAGCATATTCGCGAGCTGTGCGATCAATATGCAGCGGACGGGTATGAAGTGCTGGCCCCTGCCCTGTACGACCGCGAGCATCCCGGGTTTCAGGCAGGTTATAACGACGATCAATTTGCGCGGGCCATTGAGCTGGCGCGGGTGCTGCACCCCATCGAATTGTCGGTCGCTGATATTCAGACATGTGTGACTGCGCTGGCCGACAAAGGGCCGGTGTTCGTCACGGGCTATTGCTATGGCGGGACGATGAGCTTTCTTGCTGCTTGCCGGGTCAAAGGACTGGCGGCGGCTTCGGGATACTATGGCGGGCACATCGTGCCGTTCATTGACGAAAAGCCAAAATGCCCGACGATGCTGCATTTTGGCCGGTTCGATGAATCAATCCCCATGGCCGATGTCGATGCGATTGCAACCGCACACCCGCAAGTGACGGTGCACGTCTATGAAGCAGGGCACGGTTTCAATTCGGACCGTCGCAAGGATTACCACGAGCCGAGCGCAGACCTTGCGCGCGAGCGGACGCTTGCATTGTTTGCGGCTAATGTTTGACCGCAAGCAACGGGACGCGTGCCTGATCACAACCGCATAGGAAGCTCCTTGACCATAGGAGACCGACATGACCTACCGCATAACCGGCCTTTCGCCTGACCCATTCGTCGCCCTTATCGGCGCAGACGATGCGACCCTTGCCGAGCATGGCGCCGCGCGCGTGACAGCGGCGGCCAAGCCGGGCTATCCTTGCCGCATCACGCTCGAGGACGCCGAACCGGGAGAGACGCTCATTTTGCTGAACCATGTCAGCCATGATGTCGCGACACCCTATCGCTCGGCCTATGCGATTTTCGTGCGTGAGGCGGCGCTAGAGACAGCGACCTATGAGGATGCTCTGCCGCCGGTGTTCGAAAATCGGCCAATGGCGTTTCGCGCGTTTGATGCAGCGGGTATGTTGCGCAATGCCGCGCTCGCCCTTCCGGGAGAGGCCGACACCAAGATCCGCGCGTTGTTTGATCAGCCCGACATTGCCTATCTACACGCCCACAATGCGGCGCATGGCTGTTTTGCGGCGAAGGTGGAGCGCAGCGGATGATCGACTCAGACCAGGCCTGGGCCGCCTTCTCCGCCCGCAACCGCGCCTTCGACGGGATGTTCGTTGGTGCCGTCAAAACAACGGGCATTTATTGCAAGCCGTCCTGCCCAGCCCGACATCCTTTGCGGCAGAATGTCGAATATTTTGCCGATGGTGAGGGCGCGCGAGCGGCGGGGTATCGTGCTTGTTTGCGGTGCAAGCCCGATGAGGTTGGGCGGGATCGTGAAGCTGTCGAAAAGGCGTTGCGCCTTATTGATGGTGCAGACGAAATCCCTGCCCTCGATCACCTCGCTGCTGCTGTCGGCTATGCGCCGCATCATTTCCATCGACTGTTCAAACGCGATACCGGCGTGACACCGGCGGCTTATGCGCGGGCACTTCGCGCCAAACGCGCGGAAACGGCATTAAACAGCAATGGTTCGGTGACCGATGCCATTTATGAAGCGGGCTATTCGGGGCCGAGCCGATTTTATGCCGACACGAAGGGACGATTGGGCATGACGCCAAGTGCATGGAAGAATGGCGGCGCAGGGGTGACGATCCGCTGGACAATGGCCGACACGGCACTGGGCAAGATGCTGCTCGCCGCCACCGACAAGGGAATTTGCCGCCTGTCGTTCGACGAGGACGAGCGCGAACTTCATCGCCGCTTTCCCAACGCCACGATCGAAGCCGGCAATGACGCCATGGACACCCTTGTCCAGTCTGCTGTCGCTGCGGTGAATGATCCCGCGCACATGCCCGCCCTCCCCCTCGACGTGGCGGGCACGGCATTTCAACAGGCCGTGTGGCAGCAGCTCATGGCCATACCACCGGGCGAAACGCGCAGCTATGCCCAGATCGCTGCTGCCGTCGGCAAGCCCGATGCAGTCCGCGCGACCGGCTCAGCAAACGGGGCCAATAACGTCGCGGTTCTGATCCCCTGCCACCGCGTTATCCGGTCCGATGGGTCGCCCGGCGGCTATGCTTATGGGCTTGAGCGCAAACTGGAATTGCTGAAACGCGAGGGGCACCCCGGCCGTCTGCTTTAACCAACTGCGTCCATTTCGAACGATTAATCGCGAATGGACGCAGAGTTAGGACATTATAAAAGTTTCCGTCCTATTCACCCTAAATCGCCACAGGTTGTTTTCCGTGGCCTCCGTAGTTGTAGGGTACAGCATGAGCGCATTCGGAAAACGGGGTGGAGCAGGCGGAACGCCAACGGGCAATCGCCCGGCGTTCGGCGTCGCGCGCCCGATGCAAGGCGGCGGCGCTCCTGCCGCAGACGACGGCGGCAAACAATTTCCCCCGCTGGATGCCGCGCCATTACCCGGTGCCGCCATCGAACCTGCGATGCCCGATCATTCGGATGCGATGACGCGGCTTAACGACCGTCAAGCCAGCGACATGGAAATCGCGCCCAAAGCCGAAGGGTTCGAGGCGAGCGTCCACAAGATTAAAGAGCAAGTTCTTCCGCGACTGCTCGAGCGTGTCGACCCCGAAGCCGCAGCGACCCTGAACAAAGAAGAACTTGCCGAAGAGTTTCGCCCGATTATTGGCGAAGTGCTTGCCGAACTGAAATTCACGCTGAACCGGCGTGAGCAGTTTGCGCTTGAAAAAGTGCTGGTCGATGAGCTGCTCGGCCTCGGTCCGCTCGAAGAATTGCTCAACGACCCGGCAATTACCGATATCATGGTCAATGGTCCCGATCAGACCTACATCGAAAAACAGGGCAAGCTGATCATCGCGCCGATCCAGTTTCGCGATGAAGAGCATTTGTTCCAGATTGCCCAGCGCATCTGCAACTCGGTGGGTCGCCGCGTTGACCAGACGACGCCGCTCGCCGACGCCCGTCTTGCTGATGGGTCGCGCGTCAACGTCATTGTCCCGCCGCTCAGTTTGCGCGGCACTGCGATCTCGATCCGTAAATTCTCCGCCAAGCCGATTACCCTCGACATGATGGCCAAGGGCGGGTCGATGTCCGAAAAAATGTCGACCGCGCTGAAGATTGCCGGTGCTTGCCGCTTCAACATCGTCATTTCGGGCGGCACGGGTTCGGGTAAAACCACCATGCTCAACGCGCTGTCGAAAATGATCGATCCCGGCGAGCGCGTGCTGACGATTGAGGACGCGGCCGAATTGCGCTTGCAACAGCCGCACTGGCTCCCGCTCGAAACGCGTCCAGCAAACCTTGAAGGTCAGGGCGAAATCTCCATCCGCGATCTCGTCAAGAACGCGCTGCGTATGCGGCCGGACCGTATCATCCTCGGCGAAATTCGTGGCCAGGAATGTTTCGATCTTCTGGCCGCGATGAACACCGGCCACGATGGATCGATGTGCACGCTCCACAGCAATAGCCCGCGCGAAGCCATCGCGCGTATGGAAAACATGGTCATGATGGGCGACATCAAAATGCCCAAGGAAGCCATCTCGCGCCAGATCGCCGATTCGGTCGACCTCGTCATTCAGGTAAAGCGTCTGCGCGACGGGTCACGTCGTGTCACCGACATCACCGAAATCGTCGGCATGGAAGGCCCCGTTATCGTGACGCAGCAACTCTTCAAATTCGAGTATCTTGAAGAAAGCGCCGATGGCAAAATAATCGGCGAATATCGTGCGATGGGCCTGCGCCCTTATACGCTCGACAAAGCCAAGCAATATGGTTTTGATCAGCCGTTCCTTGAGGCGTGCCTCTAAAACTGGTTGATTTGAGTGGCTGGAATCCGCCAAACGCTGTTCATCGTTTCCTGGGGGCGTTATGGCCGGATTGCTCGACCGACTGCATAGTCTGAACCTGAAAAACCGGATCAAGAATCCGCTCGATGAATATTGGGACCGCAAACTGGGAGTCCATACCTTCGGTTCGCATCCGGGCAGTGGCTCGTTTGAAACCGGCACGGCAAACCTGCCTTTCGTCCCGTCTGCCTATAGCGACGCGTTTCGTTATCTCCGCGCCGTTAACATCAACCCCAATGATGTTTTCGTTGATCTTGGCGCAGGCTATGGCCGCACTGTGTTTGCCGCAAGCTGGCTCGGCGCAAAGCGCGCGGTCGGGGTTGATCTCGTCCAGAAGTTGACCGTTGGAGCCGAATATAATCGGACGCGCAGCACGCTTTGCAACCGCGACATCGAATTCGTCTGCGCCAACGCGCTCGATTTTAGCGAGCCGGGTATGACGATCCTTTATATGTTTCACCCATTTGGCGAGGCCATCCTTAAACAGGTGCTCGTCAATCTCGGCATCGCGCGCGCCGCGATGGCGAACCCGCCGAAACTGCGGATTATTTATGCCAACCCGGTTTATGAAGAGGCGCTTGCCGAAACCGGCTGGCTGCGCAAAACGGACCATCTGCCCGCAATGACCTCAATCCTGTCGCGCTCGGATCGCTATGACGCAGCGCTTTGGGAGTCGATGTAGAGCGGCCGTCACCCCCGCCGACCTATCATCTTTCCCAACAGGAAAACCCCACCCAGCCCTGCGCCACCAGCGGCAGCGAGAATGAGATAGGGGGGTGCGGTGTCGTTTGCGGTTGCGGGCTTGGGGGCAGCGTTGGCAGCGAGCGCTTGTTCGGGCGCGTCCGGCGCGGGGTCGGCAGCGCCCGATCTGCCCGAGGGGATGAAACCTTTTTCGGTGAGCGTCATGGCGTCAAGATCGAGGCCCATTGCAGATGCGCCTTGCTTAATGGCGCTGGACAATTGCCGTTGTAACGGTTTGTTATTTTCAGCGCTTTCCATGTTGGCACTAATCAACAACGCCTGAATCAGCAGCATCTCGGCAAATTCTTGCCGGTTGGCGTTTGTCGCACTCGCAAACGCTGGCGTTGCATTGAATGCACTTAACGCTTGGTTTCTTACAGCGATAACGCGCGTCGTCGTCTCTTTATTTCCAACGATGCCGTTGGCCGCTTCCCAAGCACTAATCCAGTAAATTGCGTAAGCATCAGCAACATTGGTGACTTTAAGCCCATGAGGCGATATTTCCTTGCCGATTTGCGCGATAATATCCGTTGAGTTAAACAGCGCTGCTAATGATTGCGCGCCGGCTGGATCTTTCGTGCGCAAGTCTTGGATATATCGGTCGAGGTTGACCTTACGCTGCTTTTGGTCAGCGCGATAATTAAATGACGGCGCTGAAGCCAGCGGCACATTGTCGGTTTGTAACCCACTTTCGGCTCTATTTCGGCGCCTTATTTCAGCGTTCACGCCAGGCTGTACAAAAAGTTGATTGTGAAGGTGCGTCTGAGCGAAATTTGCGGCGTAAGGGACGACGGGCATGCCTTGCGCGTGGGCAGCAGTGGGAATTATGAAACACCATGCTGCAAAAAAATATGCTTTATTGATCCGACTCATGAGATACCTCCTCAGTCCCGCCCCTATGTGAAATAGCGCCAGCAGCCGAACAGGACAATGGGCGATCCATGCGGACCGCCCATCGAACCCATGTTTAAGCGTCTTAACCCTTGCGAGCGACGGTCGACATTGCTTCGCCGGCTGCCTTGACCGAAGTCGAAAGTGCTTGGCTCAGCAAGTTCAGTTCCTGTGACAAGCCCTGCATTTCGGCGCTCAACTCACCGATCACTGCCTGTTGCTTGTTGTCCTTGTCCGACGCATTGGCTTTTTTCGTTTCGGTGTCGATCTTCTTCGAGATCTCCATCATCTTATCCATCTTAGCGTCCATCGCTTTGCCCATGGCTTTTGCGAATGCGACCAAGAAGCTTTCTTTGCCTTCGGTTGTCGACGTGGTTTCGCTGGACTGACCATTCTTGGTGGCGCCTTCAACGATTTCCTGAATGATCGACTGGAGGCTGCGACCCAAGTTGCCGGTCTGCAGGGGTGAAAGACCCATGGCCGACCCATATTGGTTCAATGCCTGGCCGAGGCTCATCTGGACGCCACTAGCGTTGCCCGTAAGCGCATTAAACATCTGCATGGCAGCGCCACCGTTTATGCCCAAGCGGCTCGCGATCTGCTGCAGTGCCATTTGTCCGACTGTCTGCATCAGCGTCTGTTGCGCCATCAAGGCCAGGCTTGCGCCGCCCGTGAAAGCAGCCAAAGCAATCGGCACAACAGCGCGAACCAGACTATTAAAGATACTCATGATTTATCTCCTTCATCAAAAAGCTGTCGGGGTGATCGGGGGGACCGCCCTTCGATCACCGTTATGGCTCGAAGGAATGAGTCGCGCGCTCCACGAATCGTTTAGTTTATCTAAACGATTCGTTTAGTTTTAGGTCATTCACCGCTGCATCGGCAGGCTGAACTTGTCTCAGCATCCATTACGGCGCGCAATCGACGGTCGGGGCGAAGAACGGCTCATTGCCCCTATCTCTTCTTCGATGTCGCTGGAGGCGCCGGACTGGGTGGGTTTTTCGGGTGGGAAAGATAACGAGCCGACGAGGCTAATCAATCGGCAGGAACAGCAATCCGGCCAAGCTGTTTAGCTCGCGGACTCCATCCAATTCGAGCTTGCGGATTGCATTGTTCATGTGCGTGCGCACTGTGTTTTCGGTCATGTCGAGCAAGGTCGCGATGTCGGCATTGGCGCGACCCCAGCCGAGGAAGCGAAGAACCGCAGCTTCGTTACGCGTCAAATGTTGGAGCACCGCGATATGATGTTCAGGCACGCGGGGCCCCGACACAGTGAATTCCCCGATCACGATGTCGCGGCGCTGCGGCGTGCTGGCGGCTTCGGACGCGCGGAGCATCCCGACGAGGCGGGCAAGTTCGGCGGTATCGGTAATGCCTTCGCCGGGAAGCGGGCCGGTCTTGGCGGGCACGACGCGCGGTGTTGCAAGGCTCGCCGCCGCTGCAAGGCCACCGAACAAGCGGGGGTCTTCGTTCGGGTTCACTTTACGACACGCCCGACGCGATCAAGGATACCCCCAGAAATCCCCTCGCGGCTGCGCAAATCCCCGATCACGGCATCGGCGAGCAAGGGCAAACAGAGGATGAGGATAATCGCTGCCGCGACCGATTTAACCGATAGAGCAAGCGAGAAAACGTTGAACTGTTGCGCAAAACGATTGAGGAACCCCATCGAGGCGTCAATGACATAAAGGACAGTCAGCATGGGCGCAGCGAAAAGAAACGCGAGGGTAAAAAGGCGTCCGAATTCGCCTTCGAAATATTGCACAGCTTGAAGGTTTAAGTTGATGCCCCCAGGTCCCAATGGCCAGACGACATAGCTGCCCATGACTGTGCCCACAAGCAACGTCAGCCCGCCTGCGCTGACAAATACGACTTGCGCAAAACGACCAAGGAGGACGCCCGTAAGCGAGGTTGTGACGCCGCTCAACGGATCGATAAGTTGACCAACAGTGGCGCCGACTTTCGTATCAATAATCTCTCCCGCCGCTGCCATCGCCCACAGCATCGTCCCGAAGAATAACCCGATGATTCCGCCTGCTGCGGCTTCTTTCAGCAGCATCGTTGCCCAGCCCATGGCCGAAAGGTTGGCGGGCGCAAAATTGGGCTGGAGCGAAAGTGCGACAAGGCCAAACGTCACGATGATGCTGTTGCGCACCGTGGGCGGCATTACTTCGGTCGAGAATACGGGCACGAAAATAAACGCAAAGGCAAAACGCGCCGACGCCGTGCCGACGGTCAGCAACTGGTCGAGCCAAGGAATCGTTGCGAACAGAGGCGTACCCCCAAGGGCAAGGGCATCACCGGTCATCGCACCATTCCCGGGAACCCAGAGAAAATCGAGTCGGCATAGGCATAAAGGCTGCCCGCCATCAGGCTTGCGGTTACAAAAATGCTGACGACGATCGCAAAAAATTTGAGCGTGTATTGCAGCGTCTGTTCCTGAAGCTGCGTCGCGGCCTGAATGATCGCCACAAGCAGCCCGACGACCGATGCGGCAATGATCGGCGGCGCGGACAGCAGCAGCACCAACCATAACGCTTGCGTGGTAAGGCCGATAAGGTCGCTAGACATAGGACAGGACCAGCCCGTGCGTAAGCTTCACCCACCCATCGACAAGAACAAATAACAAAATCTTGAAGGGCAAGGATATCGTGACAGGCGAGAGCATCATCATGCCCATCGCGAGAAGAATGTTTGAAATCACCATATCGATAACGAGGAAGGGCAGAAATATGAGGAAGCCGATCTGAAACGCCATCTTCAATTCCTTGACGACGAAGGATGGGATAACGATGACGAAATCGCTTTCCTTAAGCGTCTGAACAATGGTGGGATCGCCGATGCGTTGCTGCGTGCGCAGGAAAAAAGCGCGTTCACGCGGATCGCTATGTTTCATCAAAAATGCGCGCAAGGGTTCCTTCGCACGGTCGGCGGTCGCGAATATGTCGCCGGTGCTCGATAATGGGTTTTCGCCTGCCTTTGCGTCGCCGGGCATGGTCGCCGAAGACGCACTTTCGATGGCCGCAGCGGCCTGCATTTTCTCGATCGTTGGATACATAACAAAAACCGAGAGAATCAGCGCAAGGCCGTTCAGGACAATGTTCGGCGGCACTTGCTGCAAGCCCAACGCGTTTCGAACGAGGCTGAGAACGACGGCGATCTTGGTAAAACTGGTGACCATAACAGCAAAAAACGGCGCGAGCGCGAGCATGACAACGGTAATGAGCGCCGAGCCAGGCGTGAATTGTGCAAGGTCCATTATTCGGTTTCTTCGCTAATGGCGTCGGCAATGTCTTCGCGGCTTTCGATCAGCACGGCAAACCGATCACCCAGTTGGACAAGTTCCCCGCGCGCCAGGAGGCGGTCGGCCACACGCAGTTCAACCGGCATACCTTCGGTGAGAGGACCGAGCGGGAGTGTTGTACCGGGACCCAACGCGGCAAGGCTGGCAGCGCTCGTCATCCGGTCGGGCAAGCGGATCGTTAGCGGGACCATGAAGTCGGAAGCAGGGGTATCGTCGGGCATGGAGGCTCCAGTTTGTCCGGCGCTAAAGTTGCCGGTGGTCAGGTCAATCATCCCGGCGACCGCAGCGATGTGCACGGCAGAAAGCGTGGCAGCGGTGTGGTTCGGAATGAGTAGCACGTCACCATCGCTAAGGTCACTGGCTTCGGCGATCGTCAGGCGCGGGCCAGCGGCTTCGATCTGGATAACGCAGGGCATATCCATCGCAACTGGGGGAAGGATTGCTGCACAACGCAGCCAGTCTTCGCACCGAGCGTGGTCGCGGGGAATTGAGAGGTGAATTTCGTCCGCGCCGCATGCCAGCGCAACAATGATCGCCTGATCCGGCGATTCCTCCGTTATCGCATCGGCATCCATCGAAATACTCAATGCGCGCTCAATGGCAACGAGCATGGGGTCAACATGATCAAGCGCGCCAACCGCGTCCGATATCCGGTCGGGCGACAGTGGCACGGCACGGCCATCACTGCGCGCAACATGGAAGTGTGCGCCGTCCCCTGTTGCGAACCAAGCCGCACCCGGCGCAGGGCGAACGAGTTTTGTCCGTACATCGTCGGAGCGCAACAATAGGCACAACGCGCTGCCCAATGCTGCATCATCGGGGTCAATCCGACGCAGGTCTGTCAGTCCGTTTATGGTGACATGTGCGTTCACGACGCCGCACCCGGTCGCGGCGGGAACGCAGACATTTTCTCGTCGGGCCAGCGTGCCAGCAGTGTAATCGAACCGCCTGTCACGCCGAGCAGCATTGTTTCATTGCCCACCTCGATCAGCGCCACGCGCTCGCGCTGGCCAAGCGGCATCGAGCGGAGAAAACGGATCGGTCGGTTATCGCCACTGCCCTCGGTCGTGCCGAGTTGCTTATCCTGAAATTTCTTGAGCAACCAGATGACGCCCCACGCAAGGCCGAGCACGAAAGCAAGCGCGATGACCACAGCCAATATTGACGATAAAACAGCACCGATCCCCATAAATTCCCCTGTCAGGCGTTTTCGAGGCGGGCGAGCAAGGGCCGCGCCGCATCCATATCATTGTCCATCGGCGCATCCCCGTCGCGCGCCTTTTTTGCCCACAGGATGATCGCGGCAATCGCGTCGAACATCTCGTGCGGGACGATTTCGCCGATTTCGCCACGCGCCCATAGCTTTCGCGCCGTCGCAATGTTTCGGATGATCGGCACCCCTGCTGCTTCGGCCTCGGCGCGCATCGCGGCGGCCAATTCGCCTGCCCCCTTGGCCGCAATTACCGGCACGGGGGTTTTCTCAATATCATAATCGAGCGCGATAGCGATGTGCGTCGGGTTGACCAAGAGCGCCGCCGACCCGCGCGTTGCCCCCAACGTATTTTGGTTGGCCCATTCCTGATGCATCTCGCGCCGCATCGATTTCACCTGCGGATCGCCTTCGTCATCCTTATATTCCTGTTTGATGTCGCGCATGCTCATCTTCATTTTCTTGATGTAGCTATGCCGTGAATAAAGCCAGTCGGCGACCGCGACGAACAAGAAAACGCCGACGATCATCGCAAAAAGTTTGAGCGTAAGACGATAGGTTAAGTCGAGCGTTGTATAGGCAGCAGCCGGTCCGGAATCCGCAACGGGCGACCAGCTGGCGAGACGAATCAATTGCCCTGCCTCGCTGACGGCGGCGCGCATTACGATGTAGCTGATCACGCAGACAAAGCCGACTTTGACCAGCGTTTTGACGAGCTCGACCAACCCGTCCATCCCGAACATCCGCTTCAACCCTTCCATAGGATTCATTTTGTCGAGCCCAAACTTCAGTTTTTCGAAGGTAAAGATCGGACCTGTCTGCAGATATTCGGCAAAGGTCGCGACGGCAGCAACTGGCACCAGCGTCACAAGCGAGATCTTAACAAGTGTAACGAGGGTTGCCCAGCCGATCGAAGACATCGCTTGGTTAAAAGGCATTTTCGTCGCTGCAGTGAGTGTGTCGGTTGCAAGTCGGGCAAGCTCACCCGCGACATAGCCCGAAGCCAGCGCAAACAAGATCAGCCACGCGAGAGTCAGTAAGCCCGCGCTTAGGTCCTTTGACTTGGCAACATCACCCTTGTTCCGCGCATCGCGCAGCTTTTTAGGCGTCGGAAGCTCGCTTTTGTCGGCACCGTCATTTTTGTCGGCCATGCGTTACCGCGTCCTCACCAAGGGCCACAACAATTGCGTCATTACTGCCGTAATGACAGTAATGTTAATAGTTGTGAGCAGCCCGAGCATGGCCACGATATGAATAAAATAGTCACGCATTGAACGGGCGTGATACGCAACACTAAAAGTGCAAGTCGCAAGGTGGGGCTTCGCTGCGACTCGCGTCCATAATTTTGGACACTTTTCATAACGAGTCAACGCACAATCGGTTCCATGCCATACTTACATCAATGTAATTACATGATTTTTTGAACGAAGGCCGCTCATCGCCGGGTTGGAACAATTTGTCCGATTCGCGGTCCAAAAAGACGATTCGAGCTATTGACATGCAAGTAAGTAAGGATCGAAAATGCGGTTGCGAAATAGTAAACCGGCGAAAATCAGCGTTAAAATACAGTTAACAAAAACAACTTTGAATCACGACTTGAAATCGTAGCAATTCACTTGCAGTTAAGGGGTCTGACCACCGGAACGAGCATGACCGGGTTGCAGGGTGGGGCATCGTATTGGGAGCCTTCTGGATAACAGCCGGAAGCGCTTAAGGAGCGATGCAGATGAAAAGACGCATATGGTTGGGCCTCGCTGTCCTGTGTAGTTCATATGGGGTGACCGCTCACGCCAAGGACAAGCCATTCCCCACGCTCCCCTGTCCGATTGAAGGTTCGTTACGCGTTGCTGGTGCAGGCGCCCTTGCTGGATTTGATTCGCTCAAGGACTGCGGCGCCGAACGCATCATCATCGCGCCCGCCAGCGTTGCCGAATATGTCGACCCCCGCGATCTGCGCATTGCGCCCAATGCTGAACCACAATTGCTGCGTGTTATGGCGAGTGTCGATGGCGGCAGCATTGTTCGTATTGCGCCCAAAATGCAGGAACCGGTAGAGGCCTTTGCTGGAGACACGGGATCGGGTGACGCCATCCTTGCAATGCGCCCCGTCAGCTACTCGACGCCTTATGACGACATGATCACGCGCGTTGCCGAGCGGCACCGGATCGATCCGCTGCTGCTTCACGCCGTCATCAAGCAAGAATCGCAATATAAGGAACGCGCAACGAGCCATGCGGGCGCGCGCGGGCTGATGCAATTGATGCCGGGCACCGCGCGGATGCTCGGCGTTGGTGCGATCGCCCATCCCGAAAGCAATGTCGATGGCGGCGCGCGGCTGCTGCGACGGCTTTACACGCGCTACAATGATTTTCCGCTTGTGCTCGCGGCTTACAACGCGGGCGAAGGTGCGGTCGCCAAATATGGCAATCAAGTGCCGCCCTATCGCGAGACGCAGGATTATGTCCGCAAGGTAATGGCCAATTATCAACAGCTGGCGGCTGAACAAACATCGGCGAGCCGCTGATCTTGGCGCGGACCCTTCCCTTCCCCCGTTTCCGCGCACTGCCTGTGCGTGGGGCGGACGTAATTTTGGTCAGCGTGATCGTTGCGGTCGTCATGCTTATTATCATGCCGATGCCACCGTTGGCGCTCGACATCTTGATTGCGATCAACATGACGCTTGGCATCCTGCTGTTGCTCAGCGCGATCTATGTCACCAAGCCGCTCGATTTCTCGACCTTCCCGACCGTGCTGTTGCTTTCGACATTGTTCCGCCTTGCGATCAGCATTTCGACGACACGGATGATCCTGAGTGAGATGAACGGCGGCTCGATTGTCCAGCAGTTCGGCGAAATGGTCGCAGGCGGCAATCTCGTTGTCGGATTGGTCGTTTTCCTAATCATCACTGTGGTGCAGTTCATCGTCATTTCGAAAGGGGCCGAGCGCGTTGCAGAAGTTGCCGCTCGGTTCAGCCTGGACGCTATGCCCGGCAAGCAATTGTCAATCGACAGTGATCTCCGTTCAGGCATCCTGACCAAGGACGAAGCCAAAGAAAAACGCCGCACGCTCGAGCTTGAAAGCAAGCTCCATGGCAGCCTCGATGGCGCAATGAAATTTGTGAAAGGCGACTCGATTGCCTCAATCATCATCGTGCTCGTCAATTTGCTCGGCGGACTGGCGGTTGGTATGATGTACCACAAGCTGTCAGTCGGTGAAGCCGCCGCAACATATTCGGTGCTGACCATCGGTGACGGGCTCGTCGCGCAAGTCCCTGCGCTGTTTTCGGCAATGGCGGCAGGCTTGCTCGTCACACGAACGACCGACGAGGATCGTGACCGTGATCTCGGTCCCGCCATCGCGCGCCAGATTTCGGGCAAGCCACATGTTCTTATGATTGCGGGCGGGCTTGCGATCCTGCTGGGCTTGATCCCCGGATTTCCAACGCTGGTATTCTTTGCACTCGCGGCGATCCTGCTTGTTGCAGGTGTCATAAATCACCCGACATCGGGCGGGTGGATAAGAATGAAAACCGGTTTTGCCGTTGCCGACACCACATTGATTGCGGGCGAAACGACCATCGCGGCACAGGCTCTTCCCGCAGTTGATGCTATCCGGCTGACCATTGGGTTATCCGCGACATCCCCCGACTTTGTGGCACTGACCACGCGCGTGCGAAATGGGGTGGCCGCATTGCAGGACCGCAGCGGCGTTGCCCTTCCGGCCGTCCGCATTGTTGCCGATGAAACCGGCGCAATGCCGAAAAACGGCTGGGCGTTGCTCGCCCATGACGCCCCCGTCGGCAGCGGCATTATCGAAAGCGACGATTTCGCCGAACGCCTTGGCACGTATGTCGAGCATCTGCTGGGCCGAAATCTCGGGCTGTTCCTCGGGCTTCAGGAAGTCACCGATCAGCTTAACCTGCTGGGCGAAACGCATCCCGAAGTCGTCAAGGAAGCCGTCCGCGCGGTACCGACGGGCCGCATCGCTGAGACGCTTCGCCTTCTCGTCGATGAGTCGGTGCCCTTGCGCAATTTCCGCGATGCTATCGAAGCCATCGGGGACATCGGGCAATATGAGCGCGAGGCAATCCCCATGGCCGAGCGCGCGCGCGTGGCGATGCGTCGCCATTTGATTGCGCCAATTTGCCAGAACGGTCGCCTGCGTGTTTTGATGGTCGGCAGCGCGCTCGAGGAAATTATTCGTCATACGCTGACGTCAGTCGATGGGCAGATGCGCCTTGCGATCAATCCGCATCAGATGCGCGCGCTGATCTCGCTTTTGTCCGAACAAGTCGAAGCAAGTGGCGCGCGTGCGATTCTCACCGCACAGGACCTCCGTCGCCCGCTCCGCCTGCTCATTGCTGCCGACTTGTTCGACGTGCCAGTGATCAGCTTCAATGAACTCAACCCGGCGGTCCCGCTCGACATTGTCGGTGAGCTTAACAGCGCGCCCGAGAGCCTAACCGACCAAGCCCATAGGGAGTTTGCCGAGTGACCCGCTTGTTGCGCCTTTTTGCCGCGCTTTTTCTGCTCATGCCGCCTGCGGCGCAGGCGGCAGCACCGCCATTCCCAACCAAAACGATCACGATCAGCGCGCGCAACCAATCGGTTGAAAAGATTGTCACGAATTTGTTCGGGCAAGCGGGGCTTCGCGTCAAAGTCAGTTCGGCCGTCAACAGCAAGATGAACGGCACTTTCACGGACACCCCTGCGGCGATCTGGATGCAATTGTCGCGCGCGTTCAATCTGATTGCCTATTACGACGGCGCGATCGTGCGGGTCTATGCCGCGAGCGAAATCCAAACACGCAGCTTTCCCAATGCCTGGCCGTTGACGGTTGTTCGCGACGCGCAGCGCATGGGGATCAGCGACAGTTCGAACATAATTTCTGCGGCGAACGGCAGCGTCAGCGCCACTGGCGTACCGACCTTCCTCGAGCGGGTCGCACAGCTGGCGGCGTCGACCAAGGCGGCCGCTCCCGTATTTGCCGCGACGACCTCGGTCCCCATAATCAAAGTGACGACGCCCGCCAATGTGCCGATCATCTCGCCAATGCTCAGCGGTCCGGCGGCGCTGCAAACCGTCCGCTCAAATGTGCTGACCCGGGCAAGTTCGCGCAATCCTTATGAAGTGCGTATTTTCTATCTCCGCTATGCCCGCGCCGACGACACGATCCAAAAGAGCTTCGACCGCACCGACGTAACTCCTGGGGTGGCTTCTATCCTGCGCGGGATCATGGGCGACGGGCGGCAATCGAATACGGTTTCGACCAGCGGCAATTTTGACATCGCGCGCCAATCAGTGCCCCGACTGCTCGGGCGCGGGTTGACGTCAGTTCCCCCGGATGCGTCACAGCGTGATTACGACGATGACGAAGGCGCTTCTAATGGTGGCGGAGCGAGCGGACGGCAGGGTTCGACCCGTGACGTAAACGGCCCCCGTGTCGAGGTCGACGCCACGAACAATGCCGTCATCATCCGCGACCGGCCGGAATCGATGAGTGTCTATGAAGACATCATCCGCGGTCTCGACATTGAACCGCGTGGCATCGAAGTCGAAGCAACCATCCTCGAACTCGATACGACACGGCTCAAGGAACTGGGCATCGATTTCAGTCTTCAGAATAGCGACCTCAATGCGCTGTTCGGCGGGCAGCAGAGCAACCCTACCCGAGGTTTTTCGCCGGGCAACATTGGCGCGAATATCCTCACCGGTGCGCTTGCGGGATTCAGCGTGCGGATCAACGCGCTTGAAAAATCGGGCGCATTGCGCGTCGTCTCGCGCCCCCGGATGAGCACACTCAACAACATCCCGGTCGTGTTCAACAATCAGGTAACTTATTACGCTCGCGTGGCGGGCGACCGGCAAGTGGATTTGTTCCCGATCACGGCAGGGCTGATCATGCGCGTCAATCCGTCAGTCCTTTATGATGGCGGCGAGCTCCGCACCCGGCTGGCAATCGACATTGTTGACGGCTCGCCCAGCGGACTGATTGTCGACGGCATTCCGGCGGTTAAACAGTCGAGCATCAACACCAATGCCGTCGTTAAACAGGGCGAAAGCTTGCTGATCGGCGGCATGACCATCGACACCGACTATGACTATAAATCAAAGGTGCCCGTGGCAGGCGACATTCCCGTCGTCGGCCAGCTGTTCCGCAAGCGCAGCAAAGGCGGATCTCATTTTGAACGGCTCTTCCTGATCACCGCGCGGATCCTATCGCAAAGTCCGAATGCTCAGGCGGCGTCGCGCGTTATACCAATGGACCAGCTGGATCGCATCGCCGCCGGGCGCCGCATTAAACCGGGAGGATCGCGATGAACGCTCCTTTTCCGCCGCCGCTGATGGTCGGCAACATGATCCTGCGCGTGGTTGCGGGCAAATCGAAAGGCGCAGAGCATCGGCTTCATTCGGGCAAATTCGTGCGCATCGGCCATGCCTTTGATCATGATATCGTCTTGCGCGATGCCTCGACCAAGGGGCTTTCGCTTGAACTGCACCTTGGGGCAGACATTGCAACGATCCGTGTGGTCGCGGGCGCGATTGGTTTGCTCGGTCGACCCATATTGGCGGGCGAGGATGCTAGCCTGCCCGCGTTTGTGCCGCTCACGCTCGGCGCATTCGTGATCGCAATTGGCGATGGCGACTCCGATCGTTGGGCCGAAGTCGCACGCCTTTCGACGATGATTGCGCCGGTCTCGGCTGAACCTGCCGCAGCACCACAGGCTGACCTCTCGGAGCGGCTGGCGACGCGGCTATACCCTTTGCGCGATGCGATTGCGGTTGAGCGTAACTGGCCCTTTTATGGCGTAATTGCCGCTCTGGTACTTCTGCTCGTGATCGCTGGTGGCCCTGCGAAACGGTGGGTCAGCGGCCAGTTTGCCAATGCCCAGAGTCACCAGACCGTCCTCGCCAGCGCCGGGTTCCGCAACCTAACGGTGACTGACGGCCCCGCTGGACAAGGACCAATGATCATTGGCGTCGTAAAGGACGATGCCGAACTCGCCCGCCTGCGCATGGTCATTAGCGAACGTATCGGTCGCGCCACAATCGATGTCGATACCATGCAAGCAATGGCTGCGTCCGCAACGGACCTGCTCCGCGCACAAGGCGTGGATGCCGATGCCCGCCCAATGCGCGGCAATAGTTTGCTCGTCACGACTGAATTCCTCCCCGTTGACCGCCAAGACGAGCTGTCCAAACTTATCCGCCGTGACCTGCCCGGCGTCACGCGTGTTGCCTTTACGACATCAAGCACACGCGGCGACCGCGATCTGCAGTATTTCTTTTCCGGGGGCCCCTTCGGGCTCGCAACCTTTGTGGATGGCGCCCCCGGATATATCGTGACTGCCGACGGCACGCATTGGTTCGCAGGATCGCAAGTGCCGACCGGCCACAATATCGTCGCCATTGGTAATGGCCGCGCCAGCTTCGAACGTGATGGCCGTATCGAAGAGCTCATATTGGGCACGGCCTCCGCCCCTGCCGCACCAGCGTCAATGTCAACGCCAACCACCACTGAACCCAACGGAAGGAAGACCCTATGACCGATCCAATTTCGAACGTCTCGCTCAGCAACATGGCCGCATCGCCAAGCATGAGCGAGTTCAACACCAAATCGAAAAACTGGTTTGAAGCGTTCGCCAGTGCGTGGGGCAGCGCGCTCGACAAGCAGGCCGACGTCATCGTTGCGCAGTCTGACCAGCTGTCAGCGGGTGGAGACAGGCCATCCGACATCGCCAAGCTGAGCGCTGAGTCGATGCGCATGAGCTTCATGGCGAACAGCTCGCACACCTCGCTCGACAGCGTGTCTAAGGCACTCGAAACGATGGCGCGGAAGGGTTAAGCAATGGCAATTGATCCGATTGGCGCGGTCGCCGCGCAATCCTTGAATGCCAAATCGGCGGGTGCGCGCACTGTCGATTTGGCACCGCCCGGCGGCACGAGCGGTGGTTCGCCACAGCTCGAAGCCCGCTTTCACCAGTCGCTTGCGCGCGTCGGCGGGATCGAGGCGCTAGCGCCTTCGGGCAGCGTCCCCCCCGCGATTAAGGGCATGTTTAACGCGCTCGATCAAGTGAATGTACAGGCGAAATCGGTTTCGGATTATGCCGCCTCTGCTGAAGCCAGCGGCGGGCAGTTGACGCCTGGCGAGATCGTCCAGCTGACCATGAAATGCCAGGAATTCATGTTTCAGGCACAGCTAACCTCAAACATCGCCAACCGCAGTTCGGATGGCGTCCAGCAATTGTTCAAGCAGCAATGACCGCGCGCGCTTTTCCCAATTTTGTCCCACACGCAGCGCTGCTTGCGCTTCTCCTGCTGAGCGGCTGCGGCGAGCAGGAAGTTTATGGTAAGCTGACTGAAACCAGCGCGAACGAGATGATCGCGGTGCTGTCGCAAAGCGGAATCAAAGCATCGAAAGTCGCGGGCGAAAAGGAAAATTGGAGCATTACGGTCACACCCGACGATTTTGCCCGCGCGGTAGAGACGCTACGCGCGCAGGGATTGCCGCACGAAAATTATGACTCGCTGGGTACCGTGTTCAAAAAAGAAGGGTTTACATCAACCCCGCTTGAGGAACGTGCGCGACTGATTTACGGCCTGTCGCAGGAACTCAGCCGGACGATCAGCGAAATCGACGGCGTCGTACAGGCGCGGGTCCATCTTACCATGCCCGAAGCCGATCCCCTGTCGCGCGAAGCCAAGCCATCGGCGGCATCAGTCTTTGTTAAGTATCGAACGGGGTTCGATCTGCGGAGCCAGACGGCAGCAATCAAGGCGCTGGTGACGAACGGGATCGACGGGCTGACGTATGACCGCGTTTCGGTTGTCATGGTTCCGGCGCAAGCACTGCCAACGGTCGCAACGCAACAGAACAGCATTGAGCTTGGGACATTGGGGCGCGTCCTTGCGGGTCTTGCCGCGGCGGCGCTGTTGCTGTTTGCCGGTCGCGCGTTGATCCGGTCGCGGCGCAAGGGGGGATTACCCGTCTCGCTGAAGCCCAAATGAGCGATCGCATCGCCCGCCGCGCCGCGCAACGAACAGCACTCGGCGTGACGGATACACGCGGGGCGCGCTTTGCACAGGCTTGGACGGGCGCGAAGGGGCCGGACTTTGCCGACATGGCCGCCGTGCCGCGCTGGCTGATACTGTCAGCAGATTTGCAGGAACAAGTCGCGCAGGCGGCGGGACTGATGCGTCACCGCGCTGCTATCGACCGCGAACTTTCCGGACCGCGTTTGCTAATCCTCGCCCAAGCCGTGGGCGAGAACTTGCTCGACGCAATTTGCGCGGGCGATGCGGACGATGGCATCGCAGACGACACGCCCCTGCCCCGCCCCGATCGGATTGTTGCCGACGGGCGGAGCCTCATGCACCGTGGTCTCCCCACTGTTTTTGCGGCTCGTTTTCCCGATGCCGGCGGCGACCCTGTGGCACGTGCACTATCGGAGCGCGCGGTTGATGTGGTGCTGGCGTTATGAGTTTCCACCTCGCTTATGCCAGCGACTGCGCTTTGTTGAGCAGCGACCGCGCCGTAATAAAGCGACGGGACCGTGTGACGTTTGGCGATGCTCTGGCGCTTCTTCAAGAAACCACAAGCCTGCGCGATCAGGCGCGCGATGAAGCGGCCAGCGCGCGCGATGCCGCTCGCATAGAAGGTTTAGCCGAAGCGCGCGATGCTGCTAACGACGTGGTAATTAATGGCCTGGCTGAGGTCGCCAAAGCCATGGAAGCCCACGCCGAAATTCGCCGCGCTGACATTGCCGAAGCGGCCCTTGCTGCGGCCAGCGCGATCATCGGTGACTTGGATGACAGCGATGTCACGCGCCGGATCATCGACCGCACCATCGCACGGCTTGATGGCGACAAGCCGATGACGATCGAAGTCGCTCCGGACATGGTTGATGGATTGGCCCCGCATCTTGCACGTCTCAAACATGTGACCATACTCGCGAATCCGGACTTCGGACCGACCGACTGTCGCATTCTGGGCGCATCGGGTCAGATCGTCGCCAGCCTCTCGGTCCAATTCGATGCGCTCGCCGCGCGCTGGGGGCTGTGACAATGCGAACCGACAGCCTGTCGCTTATCCGCGCCCTCGACAGTGCCCCGATGTTCGAACAGCGCGGGCGGATCGTCGGCGCACTCGGTACGACATTGCGCGTCACCGGCGTTCGCGCACGGATTGGCGAGAACTGCGAGATCATTGACCCTGAAACCGATTTCCGCCTGTGGGCCGAAGTTGTCGGCCTTTCGGACGGCGATGCGATCCTCACACCGCTCGGCGACATTCGCGGGCTCAGCCTCGCCAGCGAAGTCATCCTGCGGAGCGGCGAAGATCGCACGCCGTATGGCCTTCATCTGCTCGGTCGTGTTCTCGATGCACGACTGCAGCCCCTCGACGAACACGGCCCCGTCCGCCGCACGCCAGATCGCCCGATCCATGCCGATGCGCCAAATCCGATGGAGCGGGCGCCGGTCGATACCGCAATGGAAACTGGGATCCGCGCGATCGACGGCCTGATGACGGTCGGCATCGGCCAGCGCATCGGCATTTTCGCCAGCGCCGGCGGCGGCAAGAGCACGCTGCTTGCCAATCTCGCGCGACAAGCGAAGGCCGACGCCATCGTTATTGCCATGATTGGCGAGCGTGGCCGCGAAGTGCGCGAATTTGTTGAGGATGCGTTGGGACCGGAGGGCCTGGCGCGTTCCGTCGTGATTGTCGCGACGTCGGATCGTCCAGCGATGGAACGAGTCCGCGCCGCGCACATTGCCACTGCAATTGCCGAGGGGTTGCGCGAAGAGGGCAAGCATGTTCTGCTCCTGATGGACAGTGTCACGCGCTTTGCCCGGGCGCTGCGTGAAATCGGGCTGGCTGCGGGCGAACCAGCCGTGCGACGCGGTTTCCCGCCATCGGTATTCGCCGAACTGCCGCGCTTGTTCGAACGGGCAGGCTCATCGGCCAAAGGGGCGATTACTGGCATCTACACCGTGCTGCTTGAGGACGAAGAAGGCGATCCGATCGGCGAAGAAGTCCGCTCGCTGCTCGATGGTCATATTCACTTGTCACGCAAGCTCGCGGCAAAGGGGCATTATCCGGCCATCGACGTGCTCGGCAGTTTATCGCGTCTTTTCCCCAAGCTCGCCCCGCGACCGCAACAGCGCGCTGCCGAAGGGCTGCGGTCGATGCTGGCCAAGCTCGACGAGATCGATCTGCTGATCCAGATGGGCGAATATGCGCCGGGCCGCGACGTGCTGGCGGATCGTGCGATTGATGACCGCGACGCCATCAATGCCTATTTGCGGCAAACTAATGATGATCATACGCCGCTAAGTCATAGCGTCGCGCGCCTCCGTGCTTTCGGAGACAATGATGGCGGATAAACATGGCATCGCCCGGCTGACTCGCATTTCCCATGTCCGCGGGCTTCGCTTGGCGCGGGCGGCGGAAGAAGCGCAACAGGCGCACGATACAGCAGTCAAGACGCATCGGACCGCATTGGATTTTTTGGATTGGCAACAAGTAAACGTCAATGACGCCCGTGCGGTGTTCGCGCGCGACCCGGCTTGTCCGCAGGGCAAGCTATGGCTCGATCATAGTGTGGCGCAATTGGGCGTCCGGGCCGACACGGTTATCAATGCCGAAGCCAATGTTGAAATCACTGAGGCCGAACGCACTGAGGCCGTGCGCGCAGTTGCCCGGCATCAGGCCCGCAGTGATCGAATAGCCGAACATCACAAAAGTCTGCTCCGGGCCGACCGCTTGCAGGCTGAGGCGCTCGCCGAACTCGATATGCCCGCAAAAGGAAGGGCTATGGCGCTGTGATGAAAGGCGATTCCTCAATTGCACCAAAAGCAATGCCATCGCAGTCAAAGACGTCTGAGCGTGTAGCCCCGTCCGATGTGGGACAAAAGCAACGACTTTTTGCCGATGCGCTGAACAAAGCAAGCGCCAAGCCGGCGGCGCTCAACAACAAATTGGCTGAAGACCAGCCGGTCGACGCATTGGTGACGACCCCGGTCACTTATGCAGCGACAGCAATGACGCCGATCCCCGCCACTGCTGCAAGCGACGCGTCTTTTGCTGCCCACATTGAGCGTATTGCGGCAGCAATTGCCGAAGTGGCAGCCAACGGCGCGAAGGCGGATGTCCATTTGACGCTGCCTGCGGGACCGACGCGGATCGACGGTGCCGTCATCGGACGCGACGCAATGGGCCATATCCATATTGTTTTGACGACGGCATCGGCAATTGCCCCTGCCACGGCGGCGCAACTGCAGAGTCAGCTTACCGAGCGCTTGCTTCGCCGCGAAATCCGCGTCGCGAAAATGGCACTTCAGCGGATCAACCGCCGCGAGTCAGAAGCTTAACTCGAGCGTCCGACGTTCGGCTGCTTGCACTTGTCCACGATCAATCGCAGCCGCTTCATCAGCATGACGCGCCCATGACCGGCGAAGGTCGGCCGCGCGTGCGAAGTCTCCCGGTTCCTGGCGCAGCATGTCGCTATTCAACATGCGCGACGATAGCGATATCATCGAACTTGTCATACCCCATGTCATAAACCGAGAGATCAACGTTCGGAATTCATCAAGACTCATCACGTTGCTGCCTGGCCCGAACGCGCCACCGACTGCCGTTGCATCAAGAAGTTCCTGCGTGACCGCAACACCATATTCGTCGGCCCAGCCGGTCAGCGTGTCGCGTTTAAGGACCAAGCCGTCGCGAGTGTCCAGATCAACGTGGCGACCGTTATCGCTCTGCATCACCGCCAAGTCGCCGCCGATATCCGAGGACACACCCGTGATCACCATCGCGCGCTCAGCAAGTGTGACAGTCATCCGGTCAAGGCGAAAGATGTCTGCTGCCTTTGCATCGGGAATCGTTTCCAATGTGATTTTGGCGCCGTTTCCGAGGATGACAGTCGTCGTGCCCCAAAACCGCGCGGCCTTTGCCCCATCCAACTGGATTTCCGCCGCCCCCCATATCCGCACGCTTTCCTTCGTGCCGTTGTTCGCGACATATACCGCCGATTCGCGTTCATTGACCGACATCCAATAGCCATTCGTAAGGTCAAACGAGATGCCGCCAATGGACTGGGCTGTGACCGTAAAGCCGCCGACGCCCGAGACTTTTGGCTTGTCGTAAAGGATGACATCGACCGTGTCCGGCAACACCACCGCCGACATCACGGGCGCAGCAATCGGATGCGTCAGTATGGTTTCGGCGATCAGAGCCGGACTCGCGATGGTTTCGAGAGGTATGAAAATCGCTGGCAACGCCCCCCCTACACTGCTTATCATCGGCCTGTCCCCTGTAACCGCAATACGGCGTCATCAATCGCGGCAACCGCACGTTCGATGTCCGACCCTGTGCTTTTCAGTTCAGATGCCCCGGCAATCGCCAATTCCAAACGCTCAAGCGACCGGCTCTCGGGTCGAGATGCGACCAATGTTGCTCCTTCGCGAACGAATTCGTGCAGCGCGCGGGCAACATGGCCGCGATCCGCAGGACCACCTCCGAGGGAATCGGCCAATTCGGTCGCCATCGCCTCTACGCCATAGGCATCGCTTGCCGTCCCGCCGGTGTATCGATCGCGCGCATCGACGCTCGCCAAGCCCAGCTCCGCTGTCATCGCCGTCGCGACCCGACCCGCCACTTGCGTCATTGCGTGCGCCGCCGCACTCGCCGGTCCACCTTTTGCAGCTCCAACACCGCGAAGTGATATGGCGTCACGTCGGCCAACATTAACGGGGGGTATCACAGGCGTTCTCACTCCAAAGAAATATTACACTTCTCAGACTCGTATAGCGCGTTCGAAGCGACAGCGCTCTAAGCGATTCGTTTAGGCACGCGCGATTATTTTCTGCGGCGGCTGGCAGCAGGATTACGCACGTGGTGAACAAAATGCTGATGCCGGTTCGAGCACATCGTGATTGGAGAGCGGGCAAGCCAGCCACAATATCCGTCGAAATTGGCGTGTAGAAATGTCATAGAAACAATGACCTGATCCCTAACGATTCGTTTAGGGAGCTTGGTCAAAAGAACTGCGACTGAGCAGGTTCGGGGAATGAGATTATGCCAGGGGTTTCGATTGCAATTTTCCTATCGTTCGCGGCTGCCGTCGGGCCGACAAACGACGCTTGCTCGACACGCGCAGGAGCTGTTTCTGGCATAGGGATGACGTTACCGCTCGCAATTTCTGGCGATACGGTCAAAAAATCGCATGCCATCGAAAAGCTTCGCAAGAAAGCAAAGGACGGGCGCACGATCTTGATCGAGGGTGGTGATTTCACAGCTTATGATTTTCGCAAGGCAAAGCTGAGCAATGTCTGCTTTCGCGGGGTCAAGCTCGCGAATACGGACTGGAGCGGGGCCAACGCGACGGGCATGGGCTTTATCGACAGCGATCTGAGCGGATCGGTATTTACAGGTGCGATCCTGCGCAACGTCTTGTTCCGCACGACAACACTCGCCAATGTTGATGCGACCGCAGCCGATTTCAGCGAAGGTCGGCTCGACGGCGGCTGGAATGCCAGCATCAAAAATCTTAAACTCGATCTTGCGAAGATGAACAATTTCCGCTTCATCTGTGGCACGACTGCCGTTGATGGCTGCCCCTTTGATCGACAGGGGATCAGCGCGCGCAACACTGACTTTTCGGGTGCGTTGTTCGAGGGATTTGCGCTGTGGGGGAGCAAAGTCGATGGGGCTCTGTTCGACGGCGCCGACATGGCCATTGAAGACGTCGGACAGATTATCGGCGGCGCTGAACCCAATGTCATCAGCGTCCGCCATGCCGGAATGGCCACGCTGGTTGACGGCCCCGTGGCGATGGCGCTCGCGGGCGCTTTAGTGACATCAGGAAGCGTTGCGAGCCAATGCACCAATCCGCCATCCGCACTGCAAACTGCATTCTGCGAAGATAAGAGTGGCCAGCTTTTTGCATTTGATTCTGATGTTACCCGGCTCGTTGCGTCGGGTCCGCCACCGAAGAAAAAACTCGTTGCTGCGTTCGAAAATGCGCGCAATTTTTGCCTGAACCAGACAACCGAAAACCGTGTTCTCTGCCTGACACGAGTTTACCGCGCCCGCCGCAATAGCTTGCTTGCGACGACCGCGCCGATGACTTGGATGAAGCGCGCGCAGAAAATATTGTTTGTTCGTAATGATCTCGCGCTGGCATCTGGCGCGACCTTGCAACCGTCCTGGCCAGGCGTTGCACAAGTGCTCGTCCGCTTGTCGCCGTCCTATATGCTCGCACGTGTGGAATCGGGAAAGCGGGTCAGCGTGCGTGGTTTCGCAACCGGGGAATCACCCGCAGCATGTTCGATTCAAGTCGCAGCAGCCGCTGGCGGGAGCGGCGTATTCAGCGCTCCCGTTTCAGCCCCCGGCAAGAAGCGTCCCATAAACACACCGTTGTTCCGCGTGGTCGGCGAACAAGCGATACTGGCGACGGCGCAAGATGATGTTGCTTCACCAAGCCGGGTGCCAGTCTGCAATGGAGCCGCTTCGTTTGGAACAATGAAGCGCTTACCGATTGATCCGATGACATTTGAGTCGCTGTGGGTGTCGACGAAAGTTGTTAGTCCGCCCGCATTCGCGCCTGCGCCTGCGGTGTCGCTTGCATCCCCGCCGCAACCATCGCGGCGGTAGGCCATTGCCCCGATAATATCATGCGCTTGACCATCGCGCGATCAGGTGGCGGCCATGACAGGCCGCTTGCCTGAGCTTTTGTTACGAGTCGCGCACGCGCGGCGTTCATCTCGGGGTTATTAAAAACAACGGCCGGGTCCGCAAGAAGATGCGCGGCCATGCTGCCGTCCTCGGCAATGCGCCAAAGGCTGCCGCCCTGAGCAACAAGCAATTCGGCAATATCCAATTGCTCGGCATCGACTGCTAACCGCACGCGATCAATGCCAAACGCATCCGCCCAGCGCGGATCAGCCCCGTGGCGCAACAACGTCATTACGCCGCCGGGATGCGAAAATGCAATCGCCGTTGCCATCGCATCTTCGCCACCCGGCTGTGGGTCGGGCGACGCCCCAGCCCGCAACAATTGCTCCGCAAGATCAGGCGTATCAGCCACCAGCGCCAGCGATAGCGCCTTGCCGACAGTCACACCATTGGCGGGCATACCAGCCTCAATGAGCATCGCCATTGCTTTCGGATTACAGCGCGACACGGCCAAGGTCAGCAAATCACCCGACTGCCCCGTCGGTGCAGCGTCCATGCGTGCATCATGCGTCACGATCGTTTTCAGCAAACGCGGGTCGCGCAGCAACATCGCCCGGGCCTCATCAATCCGGCCGTCGAGGATCGCTTCGGCCACGGCACGGCCTGATCCGCCGTTGTTCAGATTGGCAAGTACTTTGATGCGGTCGGGCAAGATGACTGATGGGCGTTTGTTAAAGCAACCCCGGTCATTCACCATGTCACATCCCCCCGACGTTCCAGCCAGCAGGATTGCGGCCATGATCACCGTCGGCCTGATGCGGCGCTTTTGCAACGAGCGCTACCGCCTGCCAAGACTGCTCAGTACCCAGTCCATGCCGTGCTTGGCCACCGGATTGTCAGAATACCACGGCTGACCCGCCGGCCGCACAGCGCTGAGCGGTACGCGCGTGCCATAGGCTTCGGGCGCATTAGCGATGACGGCCCCGCGCACGCCGCCGAATATTGCGCCGATCACGCGGTCGCCGCCGTCCTGAATGGCGGACAGCACTTCGCCGCGAACATAAAAAGCCTGAACTTCGGCAGCGCGACCAATACCGGCGGCAGTGCGTATCCGGTTAGCAGCTCCGATTGTCGTGTCGCTCAGCCCCGCAGCATTAAACGTGCTCGCGTTTCGTCCACTGGCAATCGCGGTTGCCGACGCCAGCCCGCCCCCCAGCGAGTGCCCGGTTATTGTCACATTGGCGTCGGGATTACGCGCAAGTGCCCGCCCGATGATCAGGGCGCGGGTGTAGTGGTCCGATGAAAGCCCGACGCCCTGTCGCAAATTGGCCTGCCAATCGGTCCCGCTCGTCGTTCCGCGAAAGGCGACGACAAATTCGGCGCTTTCATTTGCGCCTTTGACATAGACCCGCGCGCGAAACGCACTCGTCGAAGACGTCAAATCTTGCGGCCTCAACCCCAAACGCCCCAGATCATTTTCAGTCGCCACCCGATAACCTGCGGGCGGGCTCGCCACGTCATTATAAACGTCGGCTGCCATCAGCGCGAGTTCGCGCGTCGCGGGTGCGGCGACCGCGCCCACCGTCTGCGGCGCGGTTTGCGCGAACTGTATCGGTGGCTGCGGCTGCGCCCAGACTAGCCCTTCGCGCGGGGGAATATAGCGTGTATCAAATTCGGCAATATCGAGGCTGCGTAGACGTGATGAGACGTCCGCAGCGCCAATGGCGCCCGAACCGCGTAATCCAACAGTCACCGCCTCGATCATCGACGCGAATCCCCAAAGGGCCGACAACACAATGTCGCCTGCCTGCGTGCTGATTGCCAGATTTTGAAAGGACCGTCTCTAAACGATTCGTTTAGGTAAACTAAACGATCTGTTGAGCGCGCGGGTCCAAATCTTGTGACATGTTCCGGATACGAAACAGGATCGAGCTATAGGAGGACGTCATGACAACGATTGCAGCTAACCCGTCAAACAATTTCGCCGCAAATTTCAATCAGGATATCGATGCCGCAAGCTTCGTCATGGCCGCCGGTATCCTCGGTAGCTTCATGAACCCGCTTGGCGCGGGCGCACTGGCGTTCGGCATGCTCCCTGCCTTTTTCAATATCCGCTGCGGCACGATGCCGACCGGTTGCTTCCCCACCAAACCAGTGATCCCCGAACCCAAAGCCAATTGGACCGTCCAGACCACGGGGCAAAGCACGGCCAACATTGATCTTGGTGACGGTTACAAGCTCCAGATCGACGAGCGCTCAAGTGAAATGACGATCGTCAACACCGCAACGGGCCAATCAACGCGCATCTGGGGCGATCCGCATGTCGACGTAAACGGCCAGCACAAGTTTGACTTTTGGGGAACCACCACTTTCACACTCGCCAACGGCACGAAAGTGACGATCAATACCGAGCAGTGGAAAGGCAATCCCAATGCTTATGTGGCGAGCCAAGTCGTCATCACCAAGGGCCAGAACGCCATCATCGTCGATGGCATCAGCCAGAATAAGATCGGCGACTTGTCGATTAGCATGTCGAATAACGGCTATGCGATCGATGCCGCGCACCGCGATGGCTTCACGATCCACGAAGGCGGCGGCAGCTGGCAAACCGAATGCGGCCGCACGGTGACGCAAGCCGAAGCAAATGTCACGGCCGTGGGTGGCGCATACGGGCCCGGCAGCGGCGCGATGAGCTTGGGCGAAGCGGGTGAAATGCTGGGAGCGTTCCTGTTCCTCGGCTTACTGTCGCGTTTTGCGGCCATTGATGCGATCCTGCCGCATCATGACCACCATCACCATGGCCATCACAAACACCATCATCAGCTTGGTCATGGGCATCACCATCATGATCTGGGCCTACATTTCGGGCATTTGAATCACCGCTGATCGATAGCGCTAATCCGAACGCTGCAAGCGCTGACCAAGCGCTTGCAGATCGGCGCGTGACCGCCAGCACCTGTGGCATGGAGTTTTTACGACTATTACGGGCTATCCCGTAAATAAGCCGTTGTAATTACATAAAATTCTTCGCCATAAAAACAAACATTGGATTCAAGGGCGACCGCTGGCCATCATTTCATTGGCTTGATAAATTTTAGTGTCATCCGGTCGCTTTCGCCAATTGCCGCATATTTCGCGCGGTTGACGTCGCCCTCTGCGAAGTTAGGCGGCAGCGTCCATACGCCTTTGGGATAATCATGCGTATCGCGTGGATTTGCATTGATCTGGCTTTCAGCCGCGAGTTTGAAACCCGCGCGTGTGGCATACGCAATGACCGACGAGCGCTTCATATAACCGCTCTTTTCTTCGCGCGCTGTTTCCATTGCTTCGGGCAGGCGATGTTCGACAACGCCAAGCGTGCCGCCAGGTTTGAGCATCGCAAACATTTCGTTGAAGGCAGTTTGCACCTTGTCCGCACCGCCGAAACGCCAGTTATGGACATTGCGGAACGTCAAAACGGCATCCGCGCTGCCCGCCGCAACCGGCGTTCCGGTGGGCGTCATCGGAAATGTTGCTATTGTGACTTTGCCATAGGTTGCGGGATCAGTCGTCAGTTTCTTACTGATACTTTCGCGCTGGCGCTCGCCAGGAACCGCGACAGTCAGCTTGCCGCTGGCACTGAGATAGGGGCTGAGGATTTCGGTATACCAGCCGCCGCCCGGCCAGATTTCGACAACATTTTGCGTCGGTTTTATCCCGAAAAACTGGAGCGTCTGCGCCGGATTACGATATTTATCGCGTGCAACATTGGCCGGCGTGCGTGTCGGTGCAGCAACAGCAGCCTCCAGCGCAAGCGATGGCTTCGGCGCGATCGTTCTGGCCGTGACCACGCTTACGGTCCCAACGCCGGCGAGAACGAAAGCAGCTGCAAAAAAAGACGTGCGCATTGTCTGGCTCCGAAATTGGGGAATAAACGTACTTTTGAAAATGGTCGGTATTGCGCCGGGTTTCAATCCAAAATCTAATTTTTTTGCCAACCTTTGATGCCGGGCAGGTCCAAGCTGTTTTCGCGCGCGCAGTCCAGCGCATCCTGATAGCCCGCGTCGGCATGGCGCATGACGCCGGTACCAGGGTCGTTCCAAAGTACCCGTTCGATCCGCCGTGCGGCATCGTCGGTTCCATCGGCCACAATGACCATCCCCGAATGCTGAGAATAGCCCATGCCAACGCCGCCCCCATGATGGAGTGAAACCCACGTCGCACCCGATGCGGTGTTGAGCAGCGCGTTAAGCAAGGGCCAGTCGGATACGGCATCTGAGCCATCTTTCATTGCCTCAGTCTCGCGATTGGGGCTGGCAACCGATCCTGAATCAAGGTGATCGCGACCGATGACGATCGGTGCCTTTAGCTCGCCGTTCCGAACCATATCGTTGAACGCCATGCCGATCCGGTGACGCTGGCCAAGACCAGCCCAGCAGATGCGGGCTGGAAGTCCTTGAAATTGAATCCGTTCGCGCGCCATGTCGAGCCATTTGTGGAGGTGCGGATCATCGGGGATCAGCTCCTTTATCTTCGCATCGGTCTTGTAAATATCCTCGGGATCACCCGACAATGCTACCCAGCGGAACGGACCAATCCCCCGGCAAAAGAGGGGACGGATATAAGCAGGCACGAAGCCTGGAAAATCAAAGGCGTCAGCAACGCCCTCATCCTTGGCAACTTGGCGAATGTTGTTGCCATAATCGAGCGTGGGCACACCCGCCCGCCAGAAATCGAGCATCGCACGGACATGGATCGCCATTGAGGCACGCGATGCCTTTTCCACACGCGCCGGGTCGCGTTCGCGCGCGGTCAGCCATTGATCCAAAGTCCATCCCTGCGGCAGATAGCCGTTGATCGGATCATGCGCGGACGTTTGATCGGTCACTGCATGCGGCCGCACGCCAAGTCGGTAAATCTCGGGAAAAACATCCGCTGCATTGCCCAACAATCCAACCGAGACTGGCGCTTTGGCGTTCGCCATGATCTCCAGCGCTTCATCCAAACTATCGGTCTGGCAGTCGATATAGCCTGTCCGTCTCCGCATCTCGATTCGCGACGGCTGGCATTCCACGGCAAGGCAGGATGCGCCGGCCATCGTTGCGGCCAAAGGCTGCGCGCCACCCATGCCACCGAGGCCTGCTGTCAGTATCCACTTGCCAGAGAGGTCGCCACCATAATGCTGGCGACCCATTTCGACGAAGGTTTCATAGGTGCCCTGCACAATGCCCTGTGAGCCGATGTAAATCCAAGACCCTGCCGTCATCTGACCGTACATCATCAGCCCGGCGCGATCGAGCTCATGAAAATGCTCCCAGGTGGCCCACTTGGGCACCAGGTTGGAGTTGGCGATCAGCACCCGCGGCGCGTCGGCGTGGGTGCGGAACACGCCCACGGGCTTGCCCGACTGGATCAGCAGGGTCTCGTCCTCGTCCAGCTTCTGCAACTCGCGCAGGATGGCCTCATAACAATCCCAGTCGCGGGCGGCCTTGCCTATGCCGCCATAGACCACGAGTTCGTCGGGGTTTTCGGCCACCTCCGGGTCCAGGTTGTTCTGGATCATGCGGTAGGCCGCTTCAATCTGCCAGTTGGCGCAACTCAGCGTGCTGCCGCGCGGCGCCCGCACCGGGCGCGCCCGACTGTCAAGAAAGGGGGACTGGGAAAGATCGGACATG
>JANOVZ010000104.1:0-12991 GCA_031417655.1 Sphingomonas sp.
CTGGTTCATGCGGCGCATATTGCCGTATTTGAGCGACAAGGATGGTGTCGAAGGCGTCGTCATCACGTTCACCGACATCACCGAACGCAAAACCGTGCGCAAGGCGCTCGAGTTGGCGAAACGCGAAGCCGAACAGGCCAACCTCGCGAAATCCCGGTTTCTGGCAGCAGCGAGCCACGATCTGCGCCAGCCGCTCCAGTCGCTTGCTTTGCTGACAGGATTGCTCGCGCAGGCCGCCGAGAATGAGCGCGCGCAGTCACTGATCGGTCGGCTCGACCAGACGTTGGTGACAATGTCGGGCATGCTCAACACGATGCTCGACATCAACCAGATCGAGGCCGGTGTCGTCCGGGCCGAGCCGGTAGATTTCGTCATCGGTGATCTCATCAATCGTGTCCGCGGCGAGTTCATGGTTCAGGCGCAGGACCAGAAACTCGAACTCTGCTCGGTCCGTTGCAGTCGCGTCATTCACAGCGATCCGGTTATGATCGAACAAATGCTGCGCAACCTGATTTCGAACGCGCTGAAATACACAAAGCGCGGCAAGATTTTGATCGGCTGCCGAAAGCATGGCCAGATCTTGAAAATCGAAGTTTGGGACACTGGCGTCGGCATCGCTGCATCCCAGCTCGACGCCATTTTCGAGGAATATCACCAGATCGACAACGCGGCGCGCGAACGCAGTCTGGGCCTGGGCCTCGGCCTCTCAATCGTGCAGCGTCTGGGAGCATTGCTCGGCCACAAGGTTGGTGTGCGGTCCTTGCCAAGCCGGGGATCGGTATTCTCGATCGATGTTGCTTTGTCCGACGAAGTTTCGAAACCTACCAAACAAACGCCGACCCCAACCGAACCTTCCGCAGTTGTAGCGCCTGCTCGTGTAAGCGGTCGCATATTGATCGTCGATGATGATCCCGAACTGCGTGACTTGCTCGCCCAGCTTCTGACCGATGAAGGCCATCAAACGACAATCACACCTGATGGCAAATCGGCCTTGGCGATGATTACCGCGGGAACGGTCCGACCCGATTTGTTGCTGGTCGATTATAATCTGCCCGGTGGTATGAACGGACTTCAACTGACAGCGCAGGTGCGCGAGGTGATGGGTCACCAAGTTCCTGTCATCATTCTGACCGGCGACATCTCGACGACCACCCTTCGTGAGGTGGCGGGGCAAGAATGCGTGCAATTGAACAAGCCTGTTAAACTCGATGCGCTAACAACTGCAATTCAAAGGATGCTTGTCCCGAAACACAGCACCGACGACGCAACTATTTACATTGTCGATGACGATGACACGGTGCGTGACGCCTTGCGTGAACTGCTTGAAGCCGATGGCCGTCATGTCGAGGATTTCGGGAATTGCGAGGCATTTCTCACTGCCTATCGTCCGGGCGAAGAGGCATGTTTGCTTATCGACGCATATCTTCCCGGCATTGATGGCATCGAGCTATTGCGACAGTTAAAGACCGCGGGTCATCATCTGCCCGCGATCATGATTACCGGGAGTAGCGCCGTGCCGATGGCGGTCGAAGCGATGAAAGTCGGTGCCATCGACTTTCTGGAAAAGCCCGTTGATCGCGCCGAATTATTCGCCAGTATTGACCGTGCGCTCGACCTTTCTCGTGACGCGACGAAATTACTGGATTGGCAGGCCGATGCAGCGACGCACATTGATGGCCTGACCCGGCGTCAGCACGAAGTCATGGACTTGGTCCTTGCCGGCCACCCGAGCAAGAACATCGCCGCCGACCTGCACATCAGCCAGCGCACTGTTGAAAATCACCGCGCGTCGATCATGAAAAAAACGGGCGCAAAATCGCTGCCCGCGCTGGCCCGATTGGCGCTTGCGGCAGCTGGTCCGGCTTCGAGTGAGTAGTTTCCGACACTGCTAAGCAGCGGGTGCCACCGATATAGCCAATTCATCCCCGTCAGAGATAGGATTTGGACCGTGACGAATAACGCAGTGCGGATTGCGATTATCGGCGCAGGCCATGTCGGATCGACGGCAGCTTATGCCCTGATGCTGCGCGCGTTGGTCAGCGAGATCGTGCTGATCGACAGCAATGTCGCACTCGCCAAGGCCGAAGCCTCAGACATTGCCGATGCCAATGCGCTCGCCCGACCTGCGCGAATATGGGCAGGAAATTACGCGGACGCAGCAGCCGCAACCATTGCGATCATTACGGCAGGGGCCGCGACGCACGGCGATGAGAGCCGATTGTCGGTGCTTACGCGGAGCGCGGTGATCGTTGAAAGTTGTGTCGAAAGTCTGACGCGCGCTGGTTTTGCTGGGATCATTCTGGTCGCTGCAAACCCTGTCGATCTCATGGCGCATGTTGCCCTGCGCAAATCAGGGTTGAACGCACAGCGCGTCATCGGAACGGGCACACTACTCGACTCAAGCCGCTTGCGCCAAGCACTCGCAGAGCAGTTCGATGTCGCTCCGGGGGCGCTCGCAGGACTGGTGCTCGGCGAACATGGTGACAGCGAGGTTGCCGCCTTCTCGACCGTTCGTGTCGGCGGCTTGATGCTTGAAGAATTCACCGAAACCGGACCGCATTTTGATTACGACGTTATCGCCAGCGAAGTCCGCGACGCCGGATACAAAATCATGTCCGGCAAAGGCTATACGTCCTTTGGTATCGCCACGGCGGTTGTCAGGATTTGCGAGGCCGTCATCCGCAACGAGCGGACTGTGTTGCCGGTCTCGACTTTGCTGACCGGCCAGCTCGGGATCACGGACGTTTTTCTCAGCTTGCCCTGTATCTTGGGCGCTGGCGGTGTCGAACGGGTTTTGTCGCCCGAACTGACAGTCGATGAACAAAGTGCATTGCAACGATCGGCAGAGGTCATTCGCCAAGCGCTGGCGACATTGGGCGCCGGATCATGACCGGCCAGATGTGGACATGCCCGATGCACCCGCAAATCCGCCAGCAGGGTCCCGGCACTTGCCCGATCTGCGGCATGGCGCTCGAGCCCGAAGCGCCGTCGCTCGACGATGCGCCCAATCCCGAATTGGTCGACTTCACGCGGCGCTGGTGGGTGTCGGCGGTGCTGTCGGTTCCGCTTCTCGTGCTCACGATGGGCGCTGATCTACTCGGTCTGCATCTTGTCAGCCCGGCAATTTCCCAATGGATTCAACTCGCGCTCGCTGCACCGATCGTCTTGTGGGCCGGTGCGCCGTTCTTCGTGCGCGGCTGGACCTCGCTCAAGACGCACCACCTCAACATGTTCACTCTGATCTCGATCGGGGTCGGCGCAGCTTTCCTCTACAGCCTCGTTGCGACGCTCGCGCCGGGCATTTTCCCCGACACATTCAAGACGCACGGGATGGTGCCAGTTTACTATGAAGCGGCGGGGGTCGTCGTTGCACTGGTGTTGCTCGGCCAAGTTCTCGAACTTCGCGCGCGTGCTTCAACGGGTAAGGCGATCCGCGCGCTCCTGAATCTCGCCCCAAAAACGGCTCGGCGGATTGCAGCCGACGGCACGGAAACCGAAGTGCCACTTGCTGAGATCGTCGCGGGGGACCGGTTGCGCGTCCGCCCCGGTGAAGCGGTGCCCGTCGATGGCGTGGTGATTGAGGGGAAATCTTCAGTCGATGAATCGATGCTCACTGGCGAACCGCTTCCGGTTGCCAAGCTGGCGGCGAGCGCGCTCACTGGCGGCACGGTCAACGGCACCGGCAGCTTGGTCATGGAAGCACAGGCGGTCGGCAGCGACACGATGCTTGCGCGTATCGTCAAGATGGTTGCCGAAGCGCAACGCAGTCGCGCGCCGATCCAGGCGGTCGCTGACCGCATTTCGGGCTGGTTCGTCCCACTTGTGATCGTGATTGCTGTCGCCACGTTCATCGTCTGGAGCCTTGTCGGCCCCGAACCGCGCATTGGTCACGCGCTGCTCAACGCCATTGCCGTGCTCATCATTGCTTGCCCCTGCGCGCTTGGCCTCGCCACGCCCATGTCGATCATGGTCGGCACCGGACGCGGTGCACAGGCGGGCGTACTCGTCAAAAGCGCCGAGGCACTGCAAGGCTTCGAACAGGTCGATACGTTACTAATCGACAAGACCGGCACGCTGACCGAAGGCAAACCCAAGCTCGTCGGGATTCAAACGGTTGACGGGCTTGGCGAAGCTGAACTGTTGAGGCTCGTTGCGTCCGTTGAGGCCCGATCCGAACATCCGCTTGCCCATGCCATCGTGACGGCGGCCAAGGGACGCGACCTGACACTCGCCGAACCCGAAGGCTTCGAAGTCCAGGTCGGTGCTGGCATCAGCGCCAAGGTGGGCGGACGCGCCGTCGTCATCGGTAACACCGCGCAAATGCAGAGCATCGGCGTCGATCCGCAACCGCTATTCGATGCCTCGGAAGCCAAGCGCCGCGGAGGCGCGGGCATCATGCTCGTCGCGGTCGATGGCGCGCTTGCCGGATTTATTGCGGTCGCCGACCCGATCCGCGCGAACGCCAAGGAATCCATATCCGCTCTGCGCAAGCAGGGCCTCCGGGTCATCATGCTGACCGGCGACAATCCCACAACTGCGCAGATCGTGGCCGACGCAGTCGGCGGGCTTGATGAGGTTCATGCCGAACTGAAGCCCGAAGACAAGGCGCATATCGTCGGCGAACTGAAGGCCAAGGGGGCAAAGGTCGCCATGGCTGGTGACGGCATCAACGACGCGCCGGCACTCGCAGCCGCCGACGTCGGACTGGCGATGGGCACAGGCACCGATGTCGCCATCGAAAGTGCCGGGATTACCCTGACCAAGGGCGACCTCGCCGCCGTCGTCCGCGCCCGCTCGCTCGCCAAGGCAACGATGGCCAACATCAGGCAAAACCTGTTCTTTTCGTTTGTGTTCAACGGCATAGGCGTTCCCGTCGCGGCAGGTGTCCTTTACCCGGTTACGGGTCTGCTCATGTCGCCGATGTTCGCAGGTGCCGCGATGGCACTTTCATCCCTGACAGTTGTAACTAATGCCCTCCACCTCAATCGCATCCGGTTTTAAGAAGCCCGGCGCATATCTTTCGGGCAAACTCGGTAACGCGAAGCAATTCTACATCGACATTATGCGCCGTTGTTCCGTCCACGATGTTCGAGAAGTGAATATGCTCCTCGGATGCCATCGAGAATGCCGTCGCGAGGTAATGGTCGAATACGTCGCGGAGTGATCGCCATGCGCCCTGTTCCTCAAGCCACTGGATTGAATTGCCCGATGACGAAAGGCTGACCAAATGCTTGTTTGCCATAAAGCTGTGGCGATCATGTTTGCGCATGGCCCGGTGATCGAACCCGGCACCGAATACGCGCTCCACATAGCCTTTCAGCATTGCAGGCGGCGTCCCGAACCAGATCGGGTAGACGAGCACGAAGACATCGGCGGTGCGGATCGCCTCGATTTCGGCAGCGACATCGCTGGCGATTGCCATCGTCACCAAATGCGGCCGTTCATTTGATTTTAAGACGGGATCAAATTCCATTTGGTATAAGTCGCGCAGGATGGCTTCATGCCCAAAGTCCCGAACGGTTTGGCAATACCGGTCAGCGACCGACGCATTGAAACTGTTGGAATCAGGATGGCACAATATGACGGCGTGACGCGTAGGTGCTGCTTTGGCGCTCATTTTATCGACCTCTGGTCGATGATCTTAAGCCTGCGGCAAGGCCTGTTCTAGTTTCGGAATCTACTTACGTCATAGCCGCAAGCAGCCTGTCGAGTGGCATCGTTGCAAAAGTCGTGAAGCTGTCAGCAAGCGCGTAGGGTAAGACCAATATGCGCTCATGCACCAAGGCGCCGCATGTATAGGCGACGTTGGGCACATAGCCATAACGCTGTCCGGCACTCGGTCGAACCAATGGATGCGTCACCCGTCCGAGCAGTTTGGTCGGATCATCACGGTCGAGCAGACAGGCGCCGATGCAATAATTGCGAACCGCACCGACGCCGTGAGTAATGACGAGCCAACCCTCGTCGATCTCGATTGGTGATCCGCAATTGCCAATCTGAACGAATTCCCAAGCCTGTTGCGGTGCCATCACTTTAGTCCCGCCATTCCAGTCATAAAGATCGTCCGACGTCAGGAACCAGATATTCTCATGATCCTGTCGCCCCAGCATTGCGTAACGCCCGTCGATGCGACGCGGGAACAGCGCCATCCCCTTGTGTGTCGTCGCATCACCGCGCAGCGCGTTCAATTCGAACGTCTCGAAATCGGTCGTGCGAAGCAGTTCCTGTCGGATCGCCTCCCCGCTGAATGCAGTGTAAGTGCCCAGATACGACACATTGCCATCATCATCGGTGAATCTAACCATCCGCAAATCTTCGATGCCATGCTGCTGGTGACGCGTCACAGGGAAGATTACCACTTGTGACAAGTCACCGCCGTCTGCGCAGAATAGCCGCACGCCGGGATCATCGGGCGCACCGCCAGGAATACTCTCGATTCGCGGCGAAATCGCCTGAAGCCCCGGCGGATCGACGGTTACCGTTCCGTCGGCGGCGCAGATACCGGTTCGAAAGGCAATCGACGACATGTGCCCTTCGCCAACGCCGCGCAGCGACAGCACGAACCGCAATGCGCCATCCGAAATGCCCGATTGATTGGGATGTGCGACAATGCTCGGATTGAACAACGCAGCCGCTTCGAATGCATATTCCTCACTGAAATAGGCACCGATCAACAACATCTGCGCGTTGCTGGTCGAGCACCGGTCAATAAGCAGCCCATTTACGTCGTGAAAGCGCCGCATCAGGACATGATCGATGTCGTTGTGCCGTTCCGTGAGACTTGCGGTCACACGCGCGAGTTCTGCTCGCATCTCGGCCTCGCAAAGCGCCAGCACCTTATCCGCAATCCGCTGCGCGCGCGGTCGTTTGTCGGTGGTGTTGTCCACTCGCGTTTCGGCCGGAATGAACGGGCGGATCACGACGCGCGACGGATCGGGTCGCAGCAGGACTGGCAGATAAGTCATCATATCGACGGTCATCATGTCATCGTTAACGCCGTGGCGCCGCTGCATCAGGGTCGGAAACTACTCAACGCCGCCATACGATCCGACGTTGATCGATCAACACCGCCCAATCAATGCGTGTGAATGCGTAAAGCGCGGCCATCACAGCAAGCTGCGTGATGATAAAATAACCACTAGCATAGAGTGTCGATTCGAGTGAATCGATCTGAAACCGCCGCCCTGCTGCCTGACCACCAATGATGAAAAACGCATAGCTGACGCATCGTCCTAGAAAGAATGGCAGCGCCACTCTGATAAGTGGCAGGCCCGTCAGGCCATAAGCAATGAACAGGAAGTTCGAAGGCAACGGACTGAAGGCATAAGACAGGAAAATGCCGAATGTCAGCACGGTGCGCTTTTCGAGGCGTTGTTTGATCACCGCAATGTTTTCCTGCTGCGATCGGCTTAGCCATTTTCGGCTAGCAATCCGGTCGGCCAGCAGCGCCAACATCAACCGACCCGCAGTTGCTGCGACAGCCCCGACCAGCGCCAAGGCCCAAGGGTTGGTTTCTGGAAACTGAAACCCGACAAATGCCAGCGCCATCCATGTCGGTGGCGCGAAGACCGGGATAAGGTTGAGCGCGAAAATCAACACGATCAATAAGGCAAAGGCGATTAATTGTTCGATTAAGTTTTCTCCGCTTGTTTATTGACTTAAAATCTTAACACTGGCCGACACCAAGTCATACTATCGCGGTACCTTTCTCATTTGTCCGACGTCGATCAGCAAAAAACCACAGCTTCGAGATGTTGAGCATTCAAATAGATTAGTGTTCGTTTTCCGCAAGACAATGCCCAACGTATCAGCTAGCAATCGGCGAGTTTTTCGTTATTCAAAATCCAAACGGACAGCAGGTGTCGGGACGATGACGTTGGGCCGTCAACGACTTAAACTTTAACCGCTCCAACGAGCAAAAACGGCGCAATTTGAATCCACGGGCGACCAAGCGCGGGTTGCAGTTCGAGCTGCCGCTCAACCACCGCGATGACGTTTTCGAGCCATGATGCTCCGCCGCGAAGCGTCTTGATGACCAGCAGTTCGCTCGAGAGTGTTCGCCGTAGCGCGGGGTCGCCCGCCAACGGTAGATCCGTCGTCAGTACGTCATAGCGCATGCGCATCGTTTGCCTACCAAAGTCATTTGCGTCGTCGGGCTCGACCGCGACCTTACCTGTGATCGGTCGCAGCTTGACCACGGTTTGTATGACATATGGATCGGGCGCGCTGAGCCTGCCGAGGATCGCCACGTCTTGCGCGGTGTAATCAAATTTGGGTTTCTCCTTGCGATCGGTCATGCCGACCACCCTGCTGTTACAAATGACCCAATATCGGTGCCACGCGCTGGCAAGTCCCAAGGGATTTGCCCTGAGTCTTCATTGTTTGATCGCGAGCCGTGAATATCATGATTATCAGTCTGGCGGCATCCAACCGCGGATCACATCTTTGCAGAAATCAGACGGCAATTTATTGGCTATTGAAGGGGCGATCCGCAAATAAAGCAATTATTTCTCTGCGTCGTTTGGCGAGGGCCGGGGTACATCATACAGAGCGATGTGCGAAGGAGAGCACGATGGAGTCCATGTGCATCGAAGGTAATGTTACCGCCTTTGCCAAATATGGCGGCGCGGTTCGTTATTACCGCGATGATTTGGACGTTTTTCGCCAATCACGAATGTTTCGATCAACAAGCGAATACGGCGTTTTGAATAATCGAGGTCACAGTTAAACCCCGCAGAGTGATGGTTCGGTGCTGGTTTATACGAGATCGACGCGCAGCCACTAAGGCTAAGTCATTGAAAACTGGTGCTGCCGCGGAGGATTGAACTCCGGACCTCAGCCTTACCAAGGATGCGCTCTACCACTGAGCTACGGCAGCACGGTTTTTCATGTAGGCCGCGCCTATGAAGAAAGCGTGTGGACGGGTCAAGGCGCGGTGCGTTATTGTCCGCAATGGCCAAATCTGATCCCGACCGTTTAGCTGCCGCTCTCCGCGAAAATCTGCGGAAGCGGAAAGAACAGGCCCGCGCCCATGTGCCCGAACCGTCGCATGGAACCGATGAGGAAGGGGACGTACCCTTAATCGAGTGGGGCGCAGGCTGCACTCAGCCAAGCTAGGGCAGGGCCTGCGATTTGCGGGCTGATGATCGCTAAAACTTGGGCATGATACTCGTTCAACCATTCCCGCTCGGTAATGGTGAGCAATGCCGGTTCGATCATTGCTTTGTCGATTGGCGCAAAAGTCAGCGTTTCAAAACCGAGCATTGTCGCTTCGCCGCCGGGGAGCGTGCGTTCCTCGACCAGCACCAGATTTTCGATGCGGATGCCGTAGGCGTTTGGCTTGTAATAGCCAGGCTCGTTCGACAGGAACATCCCCGCGCGCAAAGGCTCGTCTGTGCCGGGTTGTCCGCCGCCGGGCTTGGCGATGCGCTGTGGCCCCTCATGAACCGCAAGGAACGCGCCGACGCCATGGCCGGTACCGTGCGCGTAGTCGAGCCCTGCGGACCAGAGGAACTGGCGGGCGAACCCGTCAAGCTGGCTGCCGCGTGTACCTTCAGGGAAAACAGCAGTCGCGAGCGCAATGTGGCCTTTGAGCACCCGGGTGAAGCGGTCCTTGACCTCGGCGGGCGCTTCGCCGGGGCCGACCCAGATCGTGCGCGTCACGTCTGTCGTGCCATCGGCATATTGCCCGCCGGAGTCGCACAGATAGACCGAGTTCGGCTCAATCGGCCGGTTCGTGTCCGCGCTGGCCTTGTAATGCATGATCGCGCCGTTCGGCCCTGCGCCAGAGATGGTGTCGAAGCTGAGATCGAGCAGCTTGCCGGTATCGGCGCGGAAGGCGCGCAGTTGTTCCGATGCCGAGATTTCGGTCAGCTCGCCCTTCGGCGCTTCGACCGAGAGCCAGTGTAGGTAACGCGACAAAGCCGCTCCGTCGCGGGCGTGCGCGGCCCGCGAACCCGCCTGTTCGGCGTCATTCTTAATAGCCTTCGCGAGCACGGCGGGGTCGCGGACGCTGACCAGCTTCGCGCCGCCGTTTTCCAGCGCATCGAACACCGCGGCCACCGCACGTTCGGGGTCAGCGGCAACGCGCTTGCCGGTGAGCGTGGCGAGCATCGGCGCAAACGCATCACGGTCATGCAAACGAACGCCATTACCGAGATGCGCACGGACGGTGTCGTCAATCTTGTCGGGGGCGATGAACAGATCCGCCGTTGCATCGGCATGCAGAACCGCAAAGGCGAGACCAACCGGCGTGTGCGTCACATCAGTCCCGCGCACGTTAAACGTCCAGGCAATCGAATCGAGCGCGGTCATGACCGTGGCGTCCAATCCCTCGCGCGTCAGCCAATCGGCAATCTCCGCGCGCTTCTCCGGCGCGGACCGTCCGGCCACTTCGGTCGGCTGGACCGCAATCTTGGCCTCGGACAGCGCGGGCTGATCCGCCCACACCGCATCAATCGGATTGGGCGTTACCGGGACAAGACTAGCCCCCTTCTTCGCCAGCGCCTTCTTCGCCGCCGCGACCCAATCACGCGTGTGCAGCCACGGATCATATCCGATCCGCCCGCCGTCGGGCGCATGCTCGCGCAGCCAATCGGCGATGCTCACCTGCGGCACCCCGCAATATTCCCAATTGTCGGCCGAAACCTGAGCGCGGACCTGCAACGTATAGCGGCCATCGGTGAAAATCGCTGCGGCTTCTGGCAGGACGACCGCCGACCCTGCCGATCCCCTGAACCCCGTCAACCACTCGAGGCGTTTCGCGTAATCCCCCACATATTCGCTCATATGCTCATCGGTCAGCGGCACGACAAAACCGTCGAGGTGATGGTCGGCAAGGTGCGCACGCAGCGCGGCGAGACGGTCGGCATAGCTGGACATAATCGCGACTGTTGCGCCAGTCCGCGTGGGCTTGCAAGAGTGTGTCGATGATGCCCTTCACCCGCACGATCACTGCCCAGCCCGCCGACATCGACGAACTCGGCCATGTCAACAACAGCGTCTGGGTGCGCTGGATTCAGGACATGGCGACCGCGCACTGGCAGGCGGCGGCGTTGCCAGAGCATGTCGCCGCCTATGTCTGGGTCGTCGTGCGGCACGAGATCGACTTCCTTGGCAACATCGGGCCGAGCGAAAGCGTCGAAGGCCGCACCTGGGTCGGCGAGGCGCCAAGAGGTGCGCGGTTCGACCGCCATGTGGAGTTTTTACGGGACGGGAAGGTTATCGTGCGGGCGAAGACGACATGGGCGATTTTGGACAAAGGCACGGGGCGGATTTTACGGGTGCCGAAAGATGTGGCGGAGCGGTTTGTTTGATTCTTCGCAGCTAACTTATCGTCCATAACACTGGTGAACCCTTGTCAGCACACCGCTGGGCAAATGATCGTAAATCCGGCAGTGCCTGTTCTATGTAATCCCAGCCTTCACTCCCTTCCTCATCAAACCAATCGCCAAAATACACATCTTCTGGCCACTTAGTGATCTCATCGAACTTGAATTTGATTTGCTCATCCGACAGCTCACGTAACGCATTGTTGAACGACTGCATCATCGTCGCGGGTACTAAAGTAGCCGAACCATAACCAAAATCTTGGCCGACAGGTTCGCCCTCGTGGAGCATAATGCCCAACGGATGATCGGACGAACCTATTTCTTCTGTCAGCAAAAAATGAAGAGCATGCCAAGCCTTGTCGAAATCAACAATATCGCCGTTCCGCTGAGCGGCATCGTGAAAATATAAGTCTTGAAAACTGTCTGGGTCGGTCGTCGTAGCCAGCACGTCGAGCCCCTTTTGCGTGACACGTCGTAAATAAAGAACCATCCCCATGGTTTGCTCCCCTTAAAGATCAATCAACAACCGCGTCGGGTCCTCGATAGCATTTTTCAGTGCCACAAGAAACGTCACCTCTTCGCGCCCGTCGATCAGGCCGTCCGCCCGAAAATATCTTGCCAAGTCAACACAATGTCGTGCAGCGGAAGCGTCAAGCTCTCTCCAACCTCCGGCGTGGTCACTGTCCACCCCCGCGCCGGATCGCGTGTTTCGAGGTGGACGGTTTTATCCTCGGGATCGATGTACAGGATCGCTTCAAGCGACGTTATTGTACGGTATTCGGGGAGTTTGATCTTGATGTCATCCTGCCGGGTTGTCGGTGACAATACTTCGACGACGAGCTTGGGATCATCGAAGGCCTTAAGCTTGTCGTTTTCGGGCCCGTCCTTTCCGCAATAAACGGAGATGTCGGGATAGCGCACTGCAAGATCGTGTGTCCGAACGGCCATGTCCGGACCATAAGGCGAGCATCCCGATCCAGCGAGTTTTTGGAATAATGCGCCGAACACATTGCCCTGAATGCGTGCGTGGATGGCAAGGCCACCCGCCATCATCTTGATGACGCCGTTATCAAGCTCAAACCGAGTATCCGACGGAAACTCGATATCGAGGAATTCCTCAGCCGTGATCAGTCGTTTTACCAGCGTCGCCATATCTAAAGATCAATCAAAAGCCGCGTCGGGTCCTCGATAGCATTTTTCAGCGCAACAAGAAACGTCACCGCTTCGCGCCCGTCGATCAACCGGTGGTCGTAGCTTAGCGCAAGATACATCATCGGGCGAACGACGACTTGGCCGTCGCGGACGACCGCGCGGTCTTCGATGCGGTGGAGGCCGAGGACGGCGCTCTGCGGCGGGTTGATGATCGGGGTGGACATGAGACTCCCGAAAACGCCGCCGTTGCTGATCGTGAACGTCCCGCCCTTCATATCCTCCATTATGAGTGTGCCCGCTTTTGCGCGCGCGCCGAAATCGCCGATGGTTTTCTCGATGCCCGCAACCGACAGTCCTTGAGCATCGCGGATGACGGGGACGACGAGGCCGTTGGGCGCGCTGACCGCGACCGAGACGTCGACATAGTCGTGATAGACGATTTCCTCGCCGTCGATCTGCGCATTGACGTTGGGAATATCGCGCAACGCCATGCACGCGGCTTTCACGAA
>JANOVZ010000105.1:0-1758 GCA_031417655.1 Sphingomonas sp.
CGCTATTTCGAAATCATGTGGGGTGATCGACGCATCTGGGGCGCGACGGCGGCAATGCTTGCCAATTTGTCGGCGCGGCTGAAATGGTGAGGCTTCCCCATCTGGTTCCACTGGTTGCGGCGCTGGGCGGCGGTGAGACCACGCGGCTGATCGGCGGGGTCGTGCGTGACAGCTTGCTTGGCGTGCCGGTCAGCGATGTGGATATGGCCACGCGCCTGACGCCCGATGAGGTGATCGCCCGGCTAAAGGCGGCTGGCATCAAATCGGTCCCGACCGGCATCGCCCACGGCACTGTTACAGCCGTCATGTCCACCGGTCCCGTCGAGATCACCACGCTCCGCCGCGACGTCTCAACTGATGGCCGTCACGCCACAGTTGCGTTCACCGATGACTGGTGCGAGGACGCTGCGCGGCGCGATTTCACGATCAATGCGCTGTCTGCCAACCCTGAAACAGGCGAAATCTTCGACTATTTCGGCGGTCGCGACGACCTTGCGACGGGACATGTCCGCTTCATCGGCGAGCCGCTGCAGCGCATTGCCGAGGATCACTTGCGTATCCTGCGTTTCTTTCGCTTCTACGCGCGCTTTGGCAAAGTTGCCCCCGATGCCGCCGCTTTTGATGCCTGCGCCGCCCGCGCCAACGACCTCATGAGCCTCTCGCGCGAACGCATCGCCAGCGAACTGCTCAAATTGCTATCCTACGCAACGCCCGTCGCCGCGATCCGCCTGATGCTTGCCCGCGATATTCTGAAACCTGTACTTCCCGAAATCGTATCGGTTGACGAGCTGGACGGCCTTGTCACATGCGAGGGCACAGGCGGCGACCCCATCCGGCGATTCGCTGCGCTCATCGGCCCCGAGCCTGCCGTCGCCAATGACATCGCCACGCGCCTCAAACTGTCAAAGGCACAGGGCAAGCGCCTCGTCACGGCCTGCGGCTGGACGGTTCCTTATGACAATGTCCCCGCGCTCGCCTATCGCCTCGGCACCGAAAGCGCGCGCGACCGGTTGTTGCTCGCCGGCACCGACGCCACAATGCTCGATAACTGGCACCGACCCAAATTCCCGATCAGCGGCGGCAACCTTATCAAGCGCGGCCTCGAATCAGGCCCGATTGTGGCGCAGACACTGGCGCAAATCGAAAATGCCTGGGTCGATGCGGGATTCCCGACGGGCCCCGCATTCGATGATATTCTCGACCGGATCAGCCCAGCGACTTGATTGCAAAATCAAGTGCGGCATCCGCACCCATCGGCTCGGCGTAAAGATAGCCTTGCCCCGTCGTACAACCAAGGCCGGACAGCGTATCGGCAAGTGCGGGTGTCTCGATCCCCTCGGCGGTCGTTGCCATGCCCAGCGCTTCAGCGAGCGACAGGATCGCACGGACAATCGCGACCTTGTCCGAATCGCCGATCATCCCGGTAATGAAACTCCGGTCGATTTTGAGCGTATCAATGGGTAACCGTTGCAGCGCGGCAAGATTTGAAAAGCCGGTCCCGAAATCATCCATCGCAATCATCGTATCACAGCGCTTGAGCGCGGCCAGCGTTCGCGCGGCGCGGTCGGGATCGGCAATGATCGCACTTTCGGTCAGCTCGATGGTCAGGCGCGAACCCTGTACGCTGTGATCGCGCAAGCCGGTTTCGACGAATTTGGCGACATCATCGCGGGCAATCTGAATCGCCGACAGGTTGACGGCCATCGATACCGGCAAGCGGCATCCGGATGCCAGATCCCAGACGCGCAATGTTTTCAG